>CAZQXD010000131.1:0-1538 GCA_964597315.1 uncultured Candidatus Competibacteraceae bacterium | reverse complement strand
GCCCTGCCCTGGCTGATGATCCTATTGCTGTTCTTGATGATCATCACCTACGTGCCGTTTGTGTCCACATTCTTGCCCAATCTGTTCTTCGGGCCGGAAATCGTCAGGTAAAACGACGCCGCCCGGACCGATGGTCCGGGCGGCGCTTTGGGGGATGGGGGATGGGGGATGAGGGATGGGGGATGGCTGTCGGGGCGATATACAGGGAATCAGCTCCAGTAGCGCACCGGCCCCGTATCCAGGTGGATAAACCCGGATCGGGGGTAATAGCCCACCCCGCCGGCCTTCAGGTTCACGGCAGCGCGGCGCAACTCCCTGACACTGACGCCCGGAATCCAGACATCCACGGCCTTGCCCAGCATATGATAGCTGTGCTTGGCGACCTTGCGGCTTTTCTGGCGCAGGGCGGCATTGGTCTCCGGGGAGCGATAACCGGACAGCACATGCAGTGGTTTCCCGGCGCCTAGCTTGATTTGTAGCTCGTAGAGCGCGTCCAACAGCTTGGGGTCCACCGACTCCACTTCGTTGGTGTGGCGGTCGCGCATCAACCAACTGTACTCTTTAATGGACAGCTTGAGATAGCCGTCCTCCGGCGCCCAGTACACCAAGCGCATGGACTCGCCGGTGTGGGTATTGTAGAGAGATACCGCCCGTTCTTTTTGAGACGGCGGGGCCAGTTTAGCCAATGCGGGGCCGGCGATGAGACCACCAGCCGTGACGGCCGCCAGTTTCAGCAAACTCCGGCGCTGGGGACAAGGTATTTCTTCTTGCTCCAAGTCGCCACGATGATGAACGGAATCGCCCAAAAGTAGGATGCGGCCTTTCAACGGCATATGATGGAATCTCCCCGCCAGTACGTTTATATCTCGTTGAAAAAGTCAAAAAAAATCGGTTCGGTCGGCAAGGACCGGAACCGCTATAATTTTATTATGCATCGCATCCTGCGAATTAGTGGATAAATATAGCATCTTATGGCCAAACGGCAAAAATCACCTGTTACCGCTGCGGTTCGGGCGCTGCGCCGCCACGGGGTGGCCTTTAGCAATCATCTATATGATTATCAAGATAAAGGTGGCGCTCAACAGGGCGCTCGAGAGCTGGGGCTTGATCTCCATTGCGTCATTAAGACGCTGGTTATGGAAACCGACCGTATTGACCCCCTGATCGTGCTGATGCATGGGGATCGGGAAGTATCCACCAAGGCATTGGCCCGATGGCTCAACGTCAAGACAATCCACCCCTGCGATCCGGCCACGGCCGACCGGCACAGCGGTTATCGGGTGGGGGGAACGTCCCCGTTCGGCACTCGTCGGCCCATGCCCGTGTACATGGAGGCGAGCATCCAGGAACTACCCAGGGTCTATGTGAACGGGGGTAAGCGCGGCTATCTGTTGGGCCTGGACCCTCGGGACGTCCAGCGGGTGCTGCACGGGATTTTGGTGACGGTAGCCATCCAGAACTGACGTCCCGAACCAGGCAGTGCAGCTTAGCAAAACTCCGCGTAAACCCTCGCCCAATCGGGCGGGGATACAAGCGGG
>CAZQXD010000130.1:0-1892 GCA_964597315.1 uncultured Candidatus Competibacteraceae bacterium | reverse complement strand
ATCATTCCGCCCGATGCCCCTCGACAGACCAAAGGCGCGAAAAGCGGCACGCACCCTGCCTAGCCCGAAAGATTCACGAAAAGGCACCGCCGATCTCCTTTTCATGTTATGATTCAATTGCTTAAGTTGATCAATAACAGGAGATCGGCGGTGACGCATTGTAGCTTTGACAGGATCGCATTTCCAGCCTGCCGCAAACGGCGGGTCGAGGCGGGTTTTGACGGTGGCGATGTGAGTTCGAACGGCGGCGTGCTGCTGTTGCGGCAGGCGGACCGGGCTTTGGGTCTGACGGCGGCGGTGGCGCGGGCTTTGCCGGACGGGCGCCAGCGCGGCAAGGTTCAGCATCGGGTGCTGGACATGCTGCGTCAGCGGGTGTTCGGGATCGCGCTGGGATATGAAGACGTCAACGATCACGCAGCATTGCGCCGCGACCTGGCGCTGCAGACCGCCGTGGACCGGGACGCGCCGCTGGCCAGCGCGCCGACGCTGAGCCGGTTCGAGAATACCGCAGACCGGGCTTGGGCCTGGGCCGCGCACGCGGCCCTGTTCGCCAGCTTCATCGCGGCCTTCGAGACGCCTCCCGAAGAGATCGTGCTTGATTTCGACGCCACCGACGATGCGGTGCATGGGGGCCAGGAAGGCCGGTTCTTTCACGGCTATTACGACCGGTACTGCTTCCTGCCGCTCTACGTGTTCGCCGGTGACCACTTGCTGGCCGCCTATCTGCGCCCGGCCAATATTGATCCGGCGCGGCATACGGGCGCGATCCTCAAGCTCCTGGTGGCACGGTTGCGCCAGGCCTGGCCTGCGGTGCGGATCGTGCTGCGCGCCGATTCCGGGTTCTGCCGCTGGCGGCTCATGAACTGGTGCGATCTGCATGGCATCGGCTACATCCTCGGCCTGGCCCGCAATGCGCGGCTGGCGGCGTTGGCCGAACCGGCGATGGCGGCGGCCGAGGCCGGGTTCCGGAGCGCCGGAACGAAGCAACGCCGCTTCGCCGAACTCCGCTATGGCGCTCGAAGCTGGGGCCGGGAGCGCCGGGTGATCGCTCGTATCGAGCACGCCGAAAAGGGCGCCAACCCGCGCTTCGTGGTCACCAACCTCGATGGCGGGGGCCAGCAGCTCTACGAGCGGGTCTACTGCGCCCGCGGCGAGATGGAGAACCGGATCAAAGAGCAGCAACTCGATCTCTTCGCCGACCGCACCTCCTGCCACCGCTGGTGGCCAAACCAGTTCCGGCTTCTCCTGGCCTCAGTCGCCTATACGCTGCTCGCGGCGATCCGCCGTCTGGCGCTCGGCGGCACCGAGATGGCCCGCGCCCGCTGCGCGACCATCCGCCTGCGACTGCTCAAGGTCGGCGCGGTGATCCTCCGCAACACCCGGCGGGTGCGCTTCATGCTGTCCTCGGCCTGCCCCGACGAGCAACTGTTCCGGCATGCCGCCGCCCGTCTCGATCCGGGATAGCCGGCATTCCACTACAGAACCCATCTCCACATCTCCGAACGTCATCGCGTCCGGCACATCGCCCTCTCGCCTGTCGCCGGAAAAGCCCGCCGAAAGACCGCCAACCACACCGCCAGCATCTCAATCGACAGCCAAACAGTTCCCATCGCGTTCACGGGGCGCCCGGTCCACCAGCAGCATCGCTCAATTCGCCCAGACTGATCGCCTTCATGAAATTTCCGGGCTAGACCGTCTATGGCTGCAACAGGATCTTGGGGGCCGCCACCCTGCCCGCCCGGATGTCATCGAATGCCGACTGACCGGCGTTGAGCGGGCGGATTTCGGTCCAGTCGAGCGCACCCAACCGCCCGTCATAGATGGCCTGCGCGGTGTCGCGGAAATCCTGCGCGGTGAAGGTATAGGAGCCAATGAAGGTGATCTCCTGCAAG
>CAZQXD010000129.1:0-2271 GCA_964597315.1 uncultured Candidatus Competibacteraceae bacterium | reverse complement strand
CCACCGCCAGAGTGACGATCAGTTCAATCAGGGTGAAGCCGGCTTGCTTGCGCATGATGACACTCCCGAAGTTAGCTATTGAGAGTGATATAAGCACATTTTATGCCAATTTATAATTTTTATATTTTTCAAAAAGTTGCAATTTCATAATCCCCCATATCTCATTGCAATTCGCGAAAAGACAAGGGGATGCGAAAAGGCTTTCGCGGTTTGCGAATGGCCATTTTCAAAGAACCAATACGGAGGGATATGCAGGTCGCGGACAGGGCTTGCGCCTAGCCCATGGATTCCAATTGCTCGTGCAGCTCCAGCCAGGCGGTTTCCGTCTCTTCCAGTTCACGCTTGGTCCGAGACTGGCCTAGCAGCAAGTCCTTGAGCTGGTCCTTGTGGGCGTCTTCGTAGAGTCTGGGGTCCGCCAGCCGGGCCTCCAACTCGGTCTGCTCCCGATGCAGCCGGTCCAGGGTCTTTTCCAGGGCCTTGACCCGCTGCTCCAGGGGGCGACGGCGAGCGGCCAGTTGGTTGCGCCGTTCGGCCTCCTGACGTTTACGGTCCTTGCGAGCGGCGGCGCCGTGGGCGACCGGTTCGCCCGGCTCGGCATCCGACTGCCGCTCTCGAGCCTGCTGGTTCAGCCAGGCCCGGTAATCGTCCAGGTCCCCATCGAAAGGCCGCACCCGACCGTCGGCCACCAATAGAAAGGCATCGGTGGTGGTGCGTAGCAGGTGGCGGTCGTGAGACACCACCACCAGCGCCCCCTGATAGTCCTGCAAGGCCAGGGTCAGGGCGTGGCGCATGTCCAGGTCCAGATGGTTGGTAGGCTCGTCCAGCAATAACAGATTGGGCCGCGACCAGACCAGCAGGGCCAAGGCCAGCCGGGCCTTCTCGCCCCCGGAGAACGGGGCCACCGGTCCCGTGGCCCGATCACCCCTAAAATCGAAACCGCCCAGAAAATCCCGGGCGGACTGCTCGCTAACCGTGGGGTCTAGGTCCAACAAATGCCGCACTGGACTGCGCTCGGGATGCAACTGCTCCATCTGGTGCTGGGCGAAATAGCCCACTTTCAGACCCTCTCCCTCCAGGCGTCGGCCCTCCAGGGGGGGCAGCCGTCCGGCCAGCAGCTTGATGAGGGTGGACTTGCCAGCGCCATTGCGCCCGAGCAGGCCCCACCGGGTGCCCGGTTCCAAGCTCAGGCCCACCCCCGCCAGCACCGGCGCATCGTCATAGCCCGCCGCCACCCGCTCCAGGGTCAGCAGCGGATGGGGCAAGCGCTCCGGCTCTCGGAAGCCGAACTCGAAAGGGGAGTCCACATGGGCGGCGCTGATCATTTCCATCCGGCCCAGGGCCTTGAGACGACTTTGGGCCTGACGGGCCTTGGTGGCTTTGGCCCGGAACCGGTCGATAAACCGGGTGAGGTGGACGATCCGCCGTTGCTGTTTCTCGTAGGCGGCCTGTTGCAGGGCCAGGCGGGCGGCCCGCTGTTCCTCGAAAGCGGCGTAGTTGCCCGTATACAAACGCATCTGACGCTGCTCAATATGGGCGATACGCGTCACCACGTTGTCCAGGAAATCCCGATCGTGGGAGATCAGCAGCAGGGTGCCGGGGTAGCTTTTCAGCCATTGCTCCAGCCACAGCACGGCGTCCAAGTCCAGGTGGTTGGTCGGCTCGTCCAAAAGCAGCAGGTCCGAACGGCACATCAGCGCCCGGGCCAGGTTAAGGCGCATCCGCCAACCGCCGGAAAAGGTGGCCACCGGTCGGCGCATCTGCTCCTCGGCGAAACCCAGTCCCGCCAGCAGCCGGGCAGCCCGGCTAGGAGCGGCATAAGCGTCGATGGCGTCGTAGCGGGCATGCAGCTCCGCTGCCCGGTGACCATCCCCAGCGGTCTCGGCGGCGGCCAGTTGCCCCTCCACCTGGCGCAGTTCGGCGTCCCCGTCCAACACGTAGTCCAGGGCTGGCTGCTCCACGGCCGGGGTTTCCTGGGCCACATGGGCCACCACCAGTCGGGGCGGCAGTTCCAACCCTCCCGCATCGGCATGGAGTTCTCCCCGCAGCAGGGCGAACAGGGACGACTTACCGCTGCCGTTGGCCCCGGTGAGGCCCACTTTCCAGCCGCCGTGGATGGTGAGGGAGACGTGTTCGAACAGCGGCTTGCCGCCACGGCTCAGGCTTAGATCGCGCAGGGTTAACATGGGCGGCAGTGTAGCAGATCAGCCCCACTTTCAGCGGTTGCTGTTGGGCTGGAAGATGTCGTCGAAAGTCTCCCTGCGGGGAGGCGGC
>CAZQXD010000128.1:0-2647 GCA_964597315.1 uncultured Candidatus Competibacteraceae bacterium | reverse complement strand
TAATGCAAATTCTAAAATGATCTAGGTTAATACTTGATTGATCGCGAATTGGTATGAGACCTCCATGCCGCCGTACTTCGATTTCCAGCGGTAGATCGTGTTCTCGACGATACCGTGTCGCCGGGCCAGGTCGGGCACCGAGGCGCCAGCCTGGTGCTCCTTGAGGATCGAAATGATCTGTTCTTCTGTGTAGCGCTTGCGCTTCATCTTGGGACCTCCTTGGGGTCAAAATACAAGGAAATCCCACATCCCGCATGGCTCGGATTACGGGGGTACGGTCAGTACGAAGCCCCTTTGAACTCTTCGAAAACTGAAAAGTGTGGCGACGAATCCCGCACAGGGCTTCGTGATTTCGGGGCATCTTCGACCATTATTAACCAACCTACGAACGGGCGGGGCTGTTTCCCGAAGGCCCCTTCACGATAAGCTGTCCATAGGTCATGCGCCGTTCCAATTGCTTCCTCAGTTCGGTTGTTGAAGTTGTTTCCAAATGACGGGCCAACTTGGCTTTTCAATTCAATGGCAGCAATCAGCTCTCCCTTGTGCATCACCAAAAGATCCCACAGCTTCGTAGGGCGAAAGTATCCGGGCAAGGTCAACATTGCTCGGTTCTGATGTATCTCGGCGTGAGCCAAGCCATTAGCCTTGATGATGTCGAGCACTAAGGACAAGAAACCATCCATATTCTTGCCGCCGGTTACGCCTGCTCGCTCCCCTTGGTCGGCCTTGCCCGACTCAATCTGCTTCTGTCTCGCTGCTTCTCTGTTGCCCTAAAACGCCTTAACGGCTTCGAGGGCTTTTTGTTCGTAATTTACAAGATCAAGTGCCATTTATTCTCCATTGCCCCCAAGGGAGGTTCGTTCTTCGTGACTCAGGCCATATAGCTTGAACGCGGCTAGATTACATGCTTGCACATCCCTCTTGATGGCAGCCTCGACTAACTCGCAGCGCAGTGGCTCAGACACATCTGCCCAGCGTGGCACGCGAATACGGCGCAGATATTGTGCTTGAAAGCGCATAAACCCGCCCCGCATTTTTGTTGAATAGGTCGCCACGAACAGGCGGGTGATCGAAGACAGCAGCACTGCCTGTAGAGCACGCAAATCCCAGTCATCTGAGATGACGTAATAGAGGTTGTGATGAGGATATAAATCGCCACGTTCAAAGACGATATGCGCCTCCCCCTTGATGTCGGGAATCAGGAGCTTTGGTCTAGCTGCGATAGCTGGAGTAATGCGGTCAATCGTGCGATACCAATTAGCGGGAGTCTTCTTTGCGCAGTGTCGCCCGGCAATGACTTCTCGTCGATCCTCAAGGTAGCGTCGTAAGCGCGGATAATCAGCAAGATCGACTAGCCCGCCCAGCTCGGCAAAGGGATTGATGACACCCTGACCACGCCACTTCACTTCACCGGACATAATGTCCTTGGTTGTCACCAGCGGTAGCTTTCGATCTGGCTCTACGTCGAGCGCCTCGAACTCACCAATGAATGCCTTGTCCGCACCGGTCGCGACCCCAATCCCAACCTTGCAACCCACTTCTTCCAGCGCAGGGAAACTACTTTCCAAGCGGCGAATAAGCGCCATCTGGTCAGATGACTCCAGCAACCACGGCTCCGCGCCATTCGTGACTTGGGCGAGTTCGCGCACAGTGCTAGTTTCTTTTGGCAGGATCGGAGAGCGAAGCAAGTCCGCTAATGCGGCCAAAGTCCCTCGGTCAATGGCCGGACGGTGGGCAATACGAGTTGCCGCCGGAGTTTCGCGGCTGATGATGGTAATTGCAGGATAGGCAATTACATCTGAATAAAAAGCCGGTGTATCCACCATATCGACATAGACTTTCAGATGGAACCGCTCAGCCACAAGGCTACGCAACGGCCCACCATAGCGGTTCTTCATCCAGCGATCCGCGCAGATGAACCCCAACATTCCACCGTCAGATAAGACTTTCAATGACCGCTCGATAAAGGGAATGTAAATATCAGCCCGGTCATATATTGTCTCGAAACGGATGCGATACTCGGCCAGTAGCGTGGCAGGTATCAGTTCTTGACGGACATAAGGCGGATTACCCACTATGAAATCAAATTCCCCTTCCAGTGGTGCTAAGAGGAAATCCCCCTGCGAAAGCCAGCAGTCAGTTAAAGCCTGCGCAGTCTTCGGTGACATGCCCTCGCGCTTGAGAAGCGCTACAACGGCAGAGTAGGTGTTGCGGAACGTATCATGATGGAGTTCAATTGCTCGGATCGCATCGTTTAGTTCCTCGAATGCGGTAGTCTTCGACCTTGCCGCCCGCCATGCACTCAAAAGACGCTCGATTATTGGCAGCAGGAAATCACCAGCACCGAAAGAAGGCTCTAAAAGGCGCTTTTCATAGAGCGGTTGATCCGCTGTATAACCAGACAAATCAAGAATGAAATCAACCACCTCCCGACGAGTGAACACCGCACCGCGAGAATCCACCTCCGCGTTCAATGCCAATTGCTCAATCGCTGCCTGCACCTCCTGCGATGTATAGGCTGGAGTGGTTAAACCCAATGTCATTTGTGCTGATTGCAAGAAATAACCTCTTTGTATGGATGTGGTTTCACCGCTAACGCCGCAGTTCTCCCGCTGCCCTGGTGCCGCGAAGCGGCGGCAGGGCAGTC
>CAZQXD010000127.1:0-3577 GCA_964597315.1 uncultured Candidatus Competibacteraceae bacterium | reverse complement strand
CCCGCTATCCCTCCCCGCCCTGAAGGACGGGGTCTCTCGCAGAGAAACACGATGAATATTTCTCTCGATTGCCTTCACTCATATGAGAATGAATTTTTCAGCATGCACCTTAGAAGCGACGCTCTACGCTAGCGTCGCTTTACCTTGGCTTATCCTCCTTACGGTAGGCGTCGCGGTTTCACTTTAGTGGAGTTTCAGGCGGGCTTCGGTGCGCAGCCGAAATAAATTGATCAGGCTAGTGAGTACCACCCAGTACAAGCCGTGCAAGGCTAATTGATGTTTTTTATACAGTGACAAATAAGCCATGCGCGCAACGAACCCCTCTACCATGACGTTACCGAGCAGATTTCCCATGAGGTTGCCGACACTGGAGTAGCTCAGCGACACCAGCGAACCGTAATCTTTATAGACAAAGGGACGCAGCGGCTTGCCTTCGAGCCGGTCTTTAAGGGACTTGGAAAGTAAGATCGCCTGCTGGTAGGCTGTCTGGGCGCGCGGCGGCACCGGCCGCTCGGCCCCAGGCAGGGTACAGCTTGCGCAGTCGCCGAGCGCGAAGATGTGGTCGTCGCGGGTGACCTGGAGCGTTTGATCGACCACCAGCTGATTGCTGCGGCTGGTTTCCAGCCCGTCCAGGTCTTTGAGAAAATCCGGCGCTTTCACCCCCGCCGACCATATCCGCAGTTCCGCCGGAATGACTTTGCCGCTTTTGGTATACACCGCCTTGTCTGTCACCTGGGTGACTTGCTCGTTGGTGTGGAGCTGGACGTTTAGCCGTCGCAGTTCATTTTCGGTCATTTGCGACACCCGTTCGGGCAGCACCGGTAACACCCGTGGCGCGGCCTCGATCAGGTGGATCTTGATGTCGTTCTCGGGATCAATGCGGTCCAACCCGTAAGCGACCAATTGGCGGATGGCTTTGTGCAGCTCTGCGGACAGCTCCACGCCGGTGGCGCCGGCGCCAATGATCGCCACTTTGAGCTGTTCTTCACGCAGCGGCTCGGTTTGCAGTTGCGCACGCATACAGTTATTAAGCAGCCGTCGCTGCACTTTTTCGGCCTGGAGGTGATTATCCAAAAACAGGCAGTTTTCCTTGACCCCTGGGGTGCCGAAGTCGTTGCAGATGCCGCCGATGGCGATCACCAGGGTGTCATAACCCATGGTGCGCTCCGGGACAATCTCCTCCCCTTCACTGTCCACTACCTGCGCCAGGTGTACTTCTCGTTTGGCCCGGTCCAGCCCTACCATACGGCCCTGTTGAAATTCCACATGATGGGCTTTGCAGTGGCCGAGATAAACCACGTCATCATTGTGGGAGTCCAGCGTACCAACGGCTACTTCATGCAATAGTGGTTTCCAGATATGGGTCAGCGCGGCGTCAATCAGGGTGATGCGCGCCCGGCGGCGTTTGCCCAAACTGTCACCGAGCTTGGTGGCCAGCACCAGCCCGCCGGCGCCGGCGCCGACAATTACGATATGGTGAAGAGCCGTTGGTGTTGTCATAATATCCTCTATTGCATGGTTGGCATAACAAAGTCAGCCCCGGCTCGGATGCCAGTGGGCCAGCGGGTGGTAATGGTTTTCAGTTTAGTATAGAAACGCACCCCCTCAGGTCCATGCATGTGATGATCCCCAAACAGCGAGTTCTTCCAGCCGCCGAAGCTGTGGAAGACCATCGGCACTGGGATCGGCACATTGACGCCGACCATACCGACCTGGATGGCATGGGCGAAGGCGCGGGCAGTATCGCCATCGCGGGTAAAAATCGCGGTGCCATTACCAAACTCATGGTCGTTGATGAGTTTTACAGCGGTGTCGTAGTCCGGGGCGCGCAATACTCCGAGCACCGGACCGAAGATTTCTTCTTTATATACGCGCATCTCGGGAGAGACGTTATCTAACAAGCTGCCGCCGATAAAAAAGCCGTTCTCGTGTCCGGGGCGATTGATTTTGAAATCACGCCCGTCGACAACCAATTTAGCGCCTTCCTCGATACCCAGATCCACATAGCCGCGCACCTTCTCCAGGTGGGCTTGACTGATCAGCGGACCCATTTCGGCGTCTTTGTCGGTGCCGGGACCGATCTTGAGCGCGCGCACCTTAGGCTCCAGGCGTTTGATCAGTTCGTCAGCGATTTTATCGGTCACCGGCACGGCCACCGAGATCGCCATGCAGCGTTCTCCTGGCGAACCGTAGGCCGCGCCCATCAGCGCATCCACCGCTTTATCAAGATCGGCATCGGGCATGATCACCATATGATTTTTAGCCCCACCCAGCGCCTGCACCCGTTTGCCATGGGCCGCGCCCGTGGCGTAGATGTATTTGGCGATCGGGGTAGAGCCTACAAAGCTGATGGCTTTCACATCGGGATGGCTGAGCAACACATCCACGGCTTCTTTGTCCCCATGCACGACGTTAAAGACGCCATCGGGTAGCCCGGCTTTTTTGAGCAGTTCGGCCAGCAGCAGCGAGGCCAAGGGCACTTTTTCCGAAATCTTGAGGATAAAGGTGTTACCGCAGGCGATGGCCACTGGGAACATCCACATGGGCGCCATGACGGGGAAATTAAACGGCGTAATCCCGGCGGTGACCCCTAAGGGTTGGCGCAGTGGATGAAAGCGACTCTCCGGTGCCTTGGCCGAGGCGCGGCAGATGACGGTATCGTCAATGACCCAGTACCAGACCCGGCGCCGAAAGCTACAGCGTAGCAGCACCCCCAGGAACTGCCCCAGGCGCAGCCACGACCAGCGCCCACGTTCCAACCACTTGTAATCACTCGTCTAATGGCGCTGGGCGGCAACCGCCAGCCAGGCTTCGGTGACTACGCCCCGGCGGGTGATCATCGCCCCGATCAGGAGTTCCAGAAACGGCGGCACCGAGCGCAGAGGTCGCGCGCGGGCCAAGAAGCTGATCCAATAACAGAGGATCGGCGGGATAGACCCGTATCCCGTCGGTTCCACGCGCCCTCCTTAAGATGTGTCATCTGTGGGAGGGCGCAACTTTAACGCCTCCCGCGACTGCGTGGGCAGATGGGGCGTTGAGCACGGTGGACGGTCGTGACAGGGTCGATGCCAACAGGGGCGTCGTACAGATCAGGACAGTGGACAGGGCGCCGAAACTCTAAACTCTAGAATTATTAGAAAAATTATTTATTTTGAGAATAAACGTTCATGGGCAGGGCAATCGCATGAAATCTCATAACGCACTGAAAATTAATCAATTTAAAAATTCCACTAATTTTCAAAATTCTTTTTGAATCCGCCGATTATTTCGCTCATGCAATCACTCTGCGTTCATGGGTCATTTGTGGCAACTTTCAAGACAACTGAGAGCTGCATTTAATCTCGAAACTCAGACGATACGTTGCCGCTGCTCCGCGTGCCATAAACCAGCGGTGATGACCAATCCTTGGATTACACTTAAACAGTTGCGTGACCGCTGATCGAGTCTAGCGGACTTGATGAACCCAAAGTTTTTTAAATCAGCTTGTACGGGCTTTGACATCCTCCCCGGCCTGAAGGCCGAAGATTCCTACGGCGTCCCGTTGGTTTTGCGGGATCGCTTCGGCCTAGGCGGCCCC
>CAZQXD010000126.1:0-3585 GCA_964597315.1 uncultured Candidatus Competibacteraceae bacterium | reverse complement strand
GACCGGCAGGCGGGCGACGCCCAGGACGCCGGGGATGCCCCGGAGCCTCTGAGCCAGGATTCTCACGCCGATAATCCGGCCCACTCCGAAACCCTGGACTGGAAAATCGGCGGGGATTCCCGGGAAAGGGCCTGACGTTCGGACCCCATACCCATCGATGTGCGCCCCGGTGACTACTCAAGGCGCGCCTGGGGCAATCAAACGAGGATAAATGCGCGGCGCGGCACACCACGGGGAGACAAGATGACACTCAAGCTCGAAGGCGTTGCCAAGAAAGTGGGGACCAGCACCCATTTGTATCCCATGGATCTGGAACTGGAGCCGGGAGGCTTCAATGTACTCCTAGGCCCTACCCTGGCGGGTAAAACTTCGCTGATGCGGTTGATGGCGGGGCTCGACAAGCCCACCTCCGGCAGGGTGTATATGAACGGCAGGGACGTGACCGACCTGCCGGTGCAGCGGCGCAACGTCGCCATGGTCTACCAGCAGTTCATCAACTATCCCAATCTCAGCGTCTACGACAACATCGCCTCGCCCCTGAAAGTCGTCGGCTTGGATAAGGCCCAGATCGACCGCAAGGTTCGGGAAGCGGCGGAAATGGTGCATATCGAGATGTTTCTGGAACGTCTCCCCGGGGAATTGTCCGGGGGACAGCAACAACGCTGCGCCATGGCCCGGGCGCTGGTCAAGGGCGCCGATTTGCTGTTGTTCGACGAACCCCTGGTTAACCTGGACTATAAACTGCGCGAGGAATTGCGCTTCGAGATGCGGGAAATCTTCAAGCACAGCGACACCATCGCCGTCTACGCCAGCACCGAGCCTGCAGAGGCCCTGGCCCTAGGGGGCAATACCGCGATCATGCACCAGGGCCGGCTGGTCCAGTTCGGCAAGACGGTCAGCGTTTACCACCATCCCGCCACCGTGGATGTGGGCAAGGTCTTTTCCGATCCGCCCATCAATCTGTTTCCCGGCATGCTGGATACCACGGGCCTGCATCTGGGGCGGGATATCCACGTCCCCCTGATCGGTCATCTGGCCAATCTCCCCCACGCGGGCTACCAGATTGGGGTGCGCTGCAATCATTTGTTCGTCAACCGCCACACCGACCATGATGTGGAATTGGACTGCGAGGTGGAACTGGCTGAGATCGGCGGCTCTGAGACCTTCATCCACGCCAAGCACGAGGATGTGGAGGTCACGGTTCAGCAGGAGGGCGCCCACGAATTTCACCTAGGCGACCGTATCAAGGTCTACGTGGACCCCCGCCATTTGTTCGTTTTCGATCAGCTGGGCGTGCTGGTGGCCGCGCCGGATCGCCAGAAACCGCTGAACAAGGTGTGAACCCATGGCACGAATCGAACTTCGGGAATTGGCCCATTCCTATCATCCCAAGCCCACCAGTCTGGATCAGTATGCCCTCAAGCGCCTGGACCACGTCTGGGAGGACGGCAAGGCCTATGCCCTGCTAGGTCCGTCGGGCTGCGGCAAATCCACCATGCTGAACATCATCTCCGGCTTGCTCGCCCCGTCCGAGGGCCGGGTGTTGTTCGATGGCAAGGACGTTACCCAACTCCGTCCCGAGCAGCGCAACATCGCCCAGGTGTTCCAGTTCCCGGTCATCTACGACACCATGACCGTCTATGACAATCTGGCCTTTCCCCTGCGCAACCGCGGCGTCGATGAGCACAAAATCAAAACCCGGGTCACCGAAGTGTCGGCCATGTTGGAACTGGACGACCTGCTGGGCCGGCGCGGCGTCGGTCTGAGCGCCGACCAGAAACAGAAAATCTCCATGGGCCGGGGCCTGGTGCGGGACGACGTGGCGGCGATTTTGTTCGACGAGCCGCTGACGGTCATCGACCCCCATCTCAAGTTTCTGATCCGGCGCAAGCTCAAGCAGGTCCATGAGCGCTTCAGCCACACCATGGTCTACGTGACCCACGACCAGGTGGAGGCCCTGACCTTCGCCGACAAGGTGGTGGTCTTTTATAACGGCTATGTGGTGCAACTGGGCGAGCCTCATGAGCTGTTCGAGTCCCCGGAACATACTTTCGTGGGCTATTTCATCGGCAGCCCAGGCATGAACGTCTTGCCCTGCGAACTGGACGGCAATAACGCTGTGGTCGGCCCGCTGCGCGTACCCCTGCCCGACGGTATCCCCGCCAAGGCCCGCTCCATAGGCGGCAAGCTGGAGTTGGGAATCAGACCCGAGTTTCTGGAACTGTCTGCAACCCCCACGGACGGGGCCGTCCAGGTGACGCTGGTGGATATCCAGGATCTGGGCAACTACGAGATCGCCACCGTGCGACTGGGCGAGCACAAACTGCTGGTCAAACTCCACGAGGACCAAACGGCCCCCAGGGAGACGGCCTGGATGACAACGCCGACCCAGTGGACCCGGCTCTACGCCGACGACTGGCTGGTCAAAACCTGAAGGGGACACCCAATGACCGATAAACCGATCAATCAAAAAGCCTGGTTCCTGGTCATCCCGGTATTCGCCCTGGTGGCCTTTAGCGCCATCATCCCGTTGATGGCGGTGGTGAACTACTCCTTGCAGGACATTTTCGATATGACCTCGCCGGGGTTTTTCGTGGGCACCGAATGGTACCGGGAGATTCTCACCGACTCGCGCCTGCACGACGCTTTTTTCCGGCAGATCATATTCACCGTTTGCATCCTGCTGATCGAGGTGCCCCTGGGCATCGCCATCGCCCTGACCATGCCCACCCGCGGCCCCTTCGTGTCCCTGTGCCTGGTGCTGCTGGCCCTGCCCATGCTGATCCCCTTCAACGTGGTGGGCACCATCTGGCAGATACTTGGCCGCGAGGACATCGGCCTGCTGGGCCGCTATGTGAACGCCATGGGCATCGACTACAACTACACGGCCAATACCCTCGACGCCTGGTTCACGGTGGTGATCATGGACGTCTGGCACTGGACCTCCCTGCTGGTGCTGCTGTGCTACGCGGGCCTGGTGTCCATTCCCGACGCCTATTATCAGGCGGCCAAGATCGACGGCGCCTCCAAGTGGGCCATTTTCCGCTTTATCCAATTGCCCAAGATGCAGGGCGTGCTGATGATCGGCATTCTGCTGCGCTTTATGGACAGTTTCATGATCTACGCCGAACCCTTCGTACTGACCGGCGGCGGTCCCGGCAACGCCACCACCTTCCTGAGTATCCATCTAGCCAATCTGTACTCGGCCCAGAATTTCGGTCCCATGGCCGCCTTCTCGGTCATCTATTTTCTGATCATCCTGTTGTTCAGTTGGTTGTTTTACACGGTACTCAATAATCTTGGCAAAGGCGCCTGAGCAGGGGGAACCATCATGGGCTTCAAACCCAAACATATCGGCCTGATTCTCTACATTCTGTTCCTGCTGGTGCCCATCTACTGGCTGCTGAACATGTCCCTGAAGACCAATCAGGAGATTCTGAGTACTTTCGCCCTGTGGCCCCAGGACCTGACGTTCTCCAATTACGGGAAGATCTTCAGCGATCCGGCCTGGTACTGGGGTTATCTAAACTCCATCGCCTATGTGAGCCTGAACACCGTCATTTCCCTATCGGTGGCCCTACCGGC
>CAZQXD010000125.1:0-3687 GCA_964597315.1 uncultured Candidatus Competibacteraceae bacterium | reverse complement strand
ACAGCCCCGCAAGGGGGCTATCGCGCCGCGCGCTATCCTTCCCCGCCCTGAACGGTGGGGCTTGCCGCGCACCAGGTCAGAACGACACGACTTTGGCTTGACAGAAGCGGAACATGAGGTAATCTACCATCCACATGGATGGTATATGGATTCTAAAAATCTACTTTGGGGATGGTTATGAGCATACACCCGATTCGTTCCAAAGCCGGTGAAACCGAAAAGGTCACCATCAACCTGGGCTTCGTCGATCTAGGTCAGATCGATCTGCTGGTGCAGGAAAGCTTTTATTCCAACCGCACTGACTTCATCCGTACCGCCATCCGCAATCAATTGAGTACCCATGCCGAGGTGGTCAACAAGTCTTTGATTCGCCGCACCCTGGAGCTGGGTCTGCGCCATTACAGCCGGGAGGACCTGGAGGCGGTCCGAGCGACCGGCGAGAAGCTGAGTATCCAGGTCCTGGGCCTGGCCAGCATTGCCGATGACGTGACCCCGGAGCTGGCGCTGGCCACTATCGAGTCCATCGTGGTGATGGGCGCCCTGCATGCCAGTTCGGCAGTCAAGGCCGTGTTGGCCGACCGGATTCGTTGATTCCTCTCATTTCACTGTGGAAAAACCGCTCATGATTTCAAGTTTTCAGTCCAAAATGTTCGAAGCCACCCGCCTAACCCGAGCAGGTCGGCTACAGGAAGCCACCGCCGTCATACAAGGGGCCTTGCACGGCGAGAGCGGCCCATCGGCCCCGACCGGTCCCGCCGAGGGCGCCCGCACCCGAACCCGGGGGACCCCGCTCATCCTGGAGGGCGTGGCTGAACGGGTGGCAAGCGGCAATGCCGCGCACTCGGCGGAACCCAGGGCAGAAACCTCATCCGGTTCGCAACCGATTCCAGACAGGGCCACGACCCGACCGTCATCGCCGGGGGTATTGATCACCTTGATGGACAGGTTGCGGAACTCCCAAGGATTGGCCCAAGGGGAACGGGGTAGGCTGGGAAATTTGAGGCAGGATCGAAACGGCTCTATAACGCCGGGTCCATCGATCCCGGCCTCAGTGCCCCAGGGCGCCCGGTTCATCCAGGGCTGCTACACCAACGAGGCTGGCAGTCGTGGTTACAAGCTCTATATACCCAGCGGCTACCGGGGCGAGACCCTGCCCCTGCTGGTCATGCTTCACGGCTGCACCCAGAACCCCGATGACTTTGCCGTCGGCACTCGAATGAACGAGCTGGCCGAGCGCCATACTTGCCTGGTGCTCTATCCCGCTCAGGCCAGCAGCGCCAACCTAGCCCGCTGCTGGAACTGGTTTAACGCTGCCGATCAGTGTCGTGACCAAGGCGAACCGTCGCTGATCGCCGGTATCACCCGACAGGTGATGAAGGATTATGCCGTGGACCCGGACCGGGTCTATGTGGCTGGTCTGTCCGCCGGAGGGGCGATGTCGGCCATCATGGGGGCGACTTATGGGGATCTCTACGCCGCTGTGGGCATCCATTCGGGACTGGTCCAAGGCTCGGCCCACGATCTGCCCTCGGCCTTTGCGGCCATGGGCCAGAGGGGCGCGGCGCCCGGGGTCGGCGGGGTGACGGGGCAGGCTCACCCTCCGGTCCCGACCATCGTATTCCACGGTGACCGGGACGCCACGGTACACGCCGACAACAGCAACCGGATCGTCGAGCAGTGGCGGACGGCCATGACCGACGCCGGTTTCGATTGGCAGACCGAGGTGGACAGGGGCAGCACCCCCGGAGGTCATGACCATACCCGCACCCGCTATGCCGATGCCGGTGGCCGCGCGGTCCTGGAACAGTGGCAGATTCATGGCGCCGGTCACGCTTGGGCGGGCGGCAGCCCGAACGGCTCCTATACCGATCCCCGGGGGCCGGACGCCAGTGCCGAGATGCTGCGCTTCTTTCTCAGCCACGCCCGGTCCGAATCGCTGATACTGGCTAACCGCGATTCACCGTGATCCTTTTTCGCTCAATAATTAATAATTCGCCATCGACACCTCCCACGGCCGCCATCCCTGGGCGACACAACATCCTGGGGTCCACCGTGGCAATTCCGGGAGAGCCTCTTATGGAGAACGGTCCACGTCCACGTTATCGAAGTGGGCCTGGATATGGGCAAAACCGATCTCGTCGTCGAATATACGCAGCCGCATTGCCTTGAACGGGGTTTGTGGCATACCGACCACAGGGGCTTGGCCCGTGGGATCAAAGGTGACTGTATTTTCGTCTAACCCGAAAGTAAAAATCTTACCGTCCCAAATGATGGACAGTCGGTATGTTTGACCCATTTCTACTGAACCGAAACTGGTGGTGTCCTCATACAGCAGGTTGCCTTCTAGACAGTTCGGGTTGGTGCACTGGAAAACCTCGACCCGAGGTTCAAGACCGGCGCCGTTATCGCGTAGCTGGAACTCAGCCCAAAGTTCGCCGATATCGCCCTCGCCGGGTAGCCCGGAGTCGTACCAGAACCCCGCAATGGAGGCCAGCGGATTCGCCCCTCGATTATCCATCCTCAACACCGTCACATCAGCACTGATCGCGACAATGTCGTTAGGATCGACAAAACGCATATTGTTCCTGACACCACCCTTGTTTAGGCTGGCCAATTCAAGGTCGAGCATGCCACCGACGATCTCCCGCTTGAAGTCAAGCTGCTGCCAGCGATCGGGGCTTAAAACCTCTCCTTCGAAATCATCGTAGAGCAGGCCATTAACCATGATTTCGTCGAAACGGGCGACGATATAGCCACTCTCATCGTCTCCATCGAGACGGTCGATCTCGGTCTCCAGGCCCTTGAATGGGGCATCCTGGATCGGACCGATCATTGGAAAGACAGCGCCGGCAGCAAATACTTCGGTAGCGCCGTTTAAGCCGAATGTGAAGTTTGAACTACCATCCCAAGCAATCGACAGACTGTGAGCTTCGCGGAATTGTACCCTGGCCAGGGTTTTCTGGACTCCGAGGGTTCGATCTTCGCAGTCAGCGTTGTTACAGCGCCACACCGCATACTGGGCCTCGAGTTCACCCGATCCCGAGTATGCAAGGTAGATTTCCGCCAAGACATTCCCCTTGGCGCCGTCACCAGGTATGCCAGCATCATACCAATACCCTGCCAGACTCGCTAAGGCGCGAGCATGCTGTTCTCCAGTATCGTCATCCTCTAGAAGGATATCCTCCACCGTCACTGTGGCTTGTATCGAATTGATGTCAAGCGTATCGACGAACTCGAGGGTATTAGAACCTTTGGAACCCATCCGCCGCAGCACAAAACGCAGGCTATTGCCTCCACTCGCACTACGGGTGAGTTCAAAATCCCCCCATTTATCGAGATTTATCAGAAAATTGTTAAATCTATCGTAATTACCGACTGAAACTTCTTGATTATCGGTGTTGCTATTATTATCAGCACAGCCGTAGAGGCTTAGACAAAACAGGGAAAAAAGCCATAACAAACAGCGCCAGTTCACATTAATCTCCTGTCATAAATTCTGATAAAACAAAAATAGTGCTAAATGGTACTCCAGGGCCGGCTGCTGGGGAGCGGCCGGAACTGGTTCCGGTTCGGACTTGATGAACGGCTTGGACCGGTAGCCGTCCATACCCGCCTCCCTGTTTGGAGCGTGAACGGTCGTACTGACCGAGGCAGGTCCGATCATCGTGGCGTCTCGATATCCCGGTA
>CAZQXD010000124.1:0-3763 GCA_964597315.1 uncultured Candidatus Competibacteraceae bacterium | reverse complement strand
CAGCTGATGAACCCTGTGAAGTCTACCGCACTAGAGTTTCATGCGATTGCCCTGGGTGGGGAGGGGTAGCGGAGAAATACGATGAAATCGAAATACCAGTCCAGGGTGGGCATGGGGTTTCCTCGGGCAAACCGATCCATGGGGGTTCGACCATCAAGGGGAGGCCAGGGCCGCAGCCACCTCCCGCACCAGGCCCGGCCCCTGGTAGATCAGCCCCGTGTAGAGCTGCACCAGGCTGGCCCCGGCGGCCAGCTTGGCCCGGGCGTCATCGGCGTGGAGAATGCCCCCGGCGGCGATGATGGGCAAACGCCCCTCCAGGGCTTTGGCCAGCCGTTCCACCACCTCGGTGGCGCGGGCGGTCAGGGGGGCGCCACTCAAGCCCCCGGTCTCAGCGGCGTGGGGCAGACCGGATACCCCGTCCCGGGAAGCTGTGGTATTGGTGGCGATGACGGCGTCGATGCCGTGCTTGGACAGGGCTTGGGCCACCAGCGGAATATCCCCATCGGCCAGATCCGGAGCCAGCTTCACGGCCAAGGGCACATAGCGGCCATAGGCTTGGGCCAGGCGCTGTTGTTCGGACTTGAGGGCTTCCAGCAGCCGGTCCAGGGTTTCACCGTATTGCAAGTCCCTAAGGCCCGGGGTGTTGGGGGAGGAGATGTTCACCGTAACGTAGCTGGCCCGGGTGTAGACCCGGCGCAGCCCGGCCAGGTAATCGTCCGCCGCCCGCTCCAGGGGAGTGTCGGCGTTCTTGCCGATATTGATGCCCAGCACCCCCCGGTAGCGGCTGTGTTCCACCCGTTCCAGCAGATGGTCCAAGCCGTGGTTGTTGAAACCCATGCGGTTGATCAAGGCCCGGGCCGTCGGCAGCCGGAACAGCCGGGGGCCGGGGTTGCCCGGCTGGGGCCGGGGGGTGACGGTGCCCACTTCAATAAAGCCGAAGCCCAGAGCCGCCAGACCGTCCAGATGGTCGGCGTTCTTGTCCAATCCCGCCGCCAGCCCCACCGGGTTGGGAAAGCTAATGCCCATCACCTGGCGGGGCGCGGCCGGGACCCGCTGTCGCCAGCCTAGCCGGGCTACTGCGTCCAGGGAGCCGAGGGCCAGACTGTGGGCGGTCTCCGGGTCTAAGCGAAATAGCAGGGGGCGGGCCAGGTCATAAAGCATTGGGGTTGTCCGGGGGGGTGTGGGCAAGGTCGTTGTTCAGAAACCAAGGGACAAGTATAACCGTAACCCTGCAATCATGATTCACGGCGGCCGCTGTATGTCAGACCAGACCCTTTGCTTCGACCACAGAGGCTTTCTCAAAACCTTGACCCAGCTACCGGGAGTCTACCGGATGCTGGACGGTCGGGGGGAGGTGCTGTATGTGGGCAAGGCCCGCAATCTGAAAAAGCGGGTGGCCAGCTATTTCCGCAAACACCAGCCGTCCGCCAAAACCCGCAGTCTGGTGGCGCAGATCCGGGACATTGAGGTCACCGTCACCCACACCGAGGGGGAGGCGCTGATCCTAGAGAGCAATCTCATCAAACAGCATCAGCCCCGCTATAATGTACTGTTGCGCGACGACAAGGGCTACCCGTTTATCTATCTGTCTGGGCACGACTACCCGCGACTGACCCTGCATCGGGGGGCGCGGCGGGCGGCGGGGCGCTATTTCGGGCCTTATCCCAACGCCGGCGCCGTGCGCGACACCCTGCACCTGCTGCAAAAGGTGTTCAAGGTGCGCCAGTGCGAGGATAGCTTCTTCAGCAACCGGGCGCGCCCCTGTTTGCAATACCAGATCAAGCGCTGCACCGCTCCCTGCACCGGGTTTATCGACCGGGAGGGTTATCAGCGGGATGTGCGCCACACGGTGCTATTTCTGGAAGGCAAGAGCGGCGAGGTGATCGACGAACTGGTGCGGCGCATGGAGGCCGCCGCCGCCGCGCTGCGCTTCGAGGAGGCGGCGGCTCTGCGCGATCAGGTGGTGCAACTGCGCCAGATCCAGGAGCGGCAGTACGTCAGCGGCCAGGGGGGTAATTTGGACGTGGTGGCCAGCGTGACCGAGGGGGGGGTAGCCTGCGTGCAGGTATTTTTCTTCCGGGATGGGCGTATTCTGGGTAATAAAGCGTTTTTCCCCCGGGTGCCCGCCGAATCCGATCCCGCCGAGGTATTGGGGGCTTTCCTGACCCAGTTCTACGCTAACAAGGAGATTCCGGGGGAGATTCTCCTCAACCGGGAGCCGGAGCAGAGGGAGCTGCTGGCCCAAGCCCTGGGTGAACGGGCCGGGCGCAAAGTGTCCCTCGGCGTCCGGCTGCGGGGGGAGCGAGCGCGCTGGGTGGTCATGGCCGAGCGCAACGCCGAGCATGCCTTGCGCGCCCATCTCTCCAGCCGGGCCGGTCTGCGCCGCCGTTTTCAAGCCTTGCGGGAGGCCCTGGAACTGGACGAGGAACCGGCCCGGCTGGAGTGCTTCGATATCAGCCACAGCCAGGGCGAGGCCACCGTGGCCTCCTGCGTGGTGTTCAACGGCGAAGGACCCCTGAAATCGGACTATCGGCGTTACAACATCAGTGATATTACCCCCGGGGATGATTACGCCGCCCTACACCAGGCCCTGACCCGGCGCTACACCCGACTCAAGGAAGAGGAGGCCCGGCTGCCGGATGTGCTGTTCATCGATGGTGGCAAGGGCCAGTTGACCCAGGCCCGGCAGGTATTGGAGGAATTACAGGTCCATGAGGTGGCCCTGGTGGGCGTGGCCAAGGGCGCCGACCGCCGGGTGGGGCTGGAAGTACTTTACTTGTCCGGCCGGGACCGGCCCATTATACTGCCGACAGGTTCTGCGGCACTGCACCTGGTGCAGCAAATTCGCGACGAGGCCCACCGCTTCGCCATCACCGGCCACCGCCAGCGGCGCGCCAAAGCCCGCCGGACTTCGGTGTTGGAGGGCATTCCCGGAATTGGTCCCAAGCGCCGCCAGTCTCTGCTCAAGCAATTCGGCGGTTTGCGGCAACTGTCCCGGGCCGGCGTCGAGGACATCGCCCGGGTGGAGGGCGTCAACAAGGAACTGGCCCAACGCATCTACGATGCTTTCCACGAAGGCTGACACGGCGAGTCCATGCAACTCAACCTGCCTACCCTGCTCACCCTGTCACGGATTCTGCTGGTTCCGGTGTTCGTGGGGGCATTCTATCTGCCGGTATCCTGGTCCAATGTGCTATGCACCGCCCTGTTCGGAATCGCGGCCATTACCGACTGGCTGGACGGCTGGCTGGCCCGGCGCTGGAATCAGGCGTCGGCGTTCGGCGCCTTTCTGGACCCGGTAGCCGATAAACTCATGGTGGCGGCGGCGCTGGTGCTGCTGGTGCAGTCCTTGCCCTCGCCCTGGGTGGCCCTGGCGGCGGTGATTATCATCGGCCGGGAGATCACCATCTCCGCCCTGCGGGAGTGGATGGCCTTGATCGGCAGCCGCTCCACGGTCTCGGTTTCCCATATCGGCAAGATCAAGACCACGGCCCAGATGGTGGCCCTGCTGCTGCTGCTGTATCGGGACCCCCTGTTCGGGGTGCCGGTGCTAGAGTTGGGGCTGGGGCTATTATTCGTGGCTGCCGCCCTGACCCTATGGTCCATGTTTAAGTACTTGTATGCGGCCTGGCCGGTGCTTAGCCGCTAACGGAGCGCGGCGCTCTTGACGGCGGATTTTTTCCACTTATAATGCCCAGCCATCGGTTAGGCGGGAATAGCTCAGTTGGTAGAGCACAACCTTGCCAAGGTTGGGGTCGCGAGT
>CAZQXD010000123.1:0-4012 GCA_964597315.1 uncultured Candidatus Competibacteraceae bacterium | reverse complement strand
GTCACCCTGGGCAACCTGATCAGCGATATCCGCCGGTTGATCCTTTGATCGTCACCCAAGGGGATAATAGATAACATGAGCAAGATTCAAGACATTAAGGTTCCAGACATCGGCGACTTCAAGGACGTGGCCATCATTGAGGTATTGGTCAAGCCCGGGGATGCCGTTAACATCGAAGATTCCCTGCTGACCCTGGAATCCGACAAAGCCTCCATGGACATTCCGTCCCCCATTTCGGGCACGGTCAAGGAGATCAAGGTCAATGTGGGGGATACGGTTTCCGAAGGCGACCTGATCCTGAGCATGGAAGTGGCCGAAACCGGCGCCCAGGTGGCCGACCGCGACCCCCAGCCGGCGGTACACGAAACCGCCGCCGCCACGGCGGCCCCGGGCGACGGGGGCGGCGGCTACGGGGGCGGCAGCCTGGAAGACATCAAGGTCCCGGACATCGGCGACTTCAGCGAAGTGGACGTGATCGAGGTGCTGGTCAAGCCCGGCGACAGCGTGAACGTGGAAGACCCACTGCTGACCCTGGAGTCCGATAAAGCCTCCATGGAGATCCCCTCCCCCAGCGCCGGGGTGGTCAAGGATGTGAAGATCAACGTGGGGGACAAGGTCTCCCAGGGCAGCTTGATCTGCACCATGGAAGTGGCCGGCAAGGCCGCTGCCCCGGCCCCCGCCCCCAGCGCCCCGGCCAAGCCCGCGGCCCCCGCCCCCCAGGCGGCCAGCTTCGGGGGCAGCGCCGACGTCAGCGCCCAGGTGGTGGTGCTAGGCTCTGGCCCCGGGGGCTACAGCGCCGCCTTCCGGGCCGCCGATCTGGGCCTCAAGACCGTACTCATTGAGCGCAACGCTACCTTGGGCGGGGTGTGTCTGAACGTGGGCTGCATTCCCTCCAAGGCGCTGCTTCACGCGGCCAAGGTCATGGACGAGGCCCAGGACATGGCCGCCCATGGCGTGGTCTATCAAAAGCCCGAGGTGGACGTGGACAAGCTGCGGGCCTGGAAGGATGGCGTGGTCAAGAAGCTCACCGGCGGCCTGGCGGGCATGGCCAAGGGACGCAAGGTGGATGTGGTGAGCGGGGTGGGCAAATTCGTCGGCGCCAACCACATTGAAGTCACCGCCAATGACGGCAAGAAGACCGTGGTGGGCTTTGACAACTGCATCATCGCCGCCGGCTCCGAGCCGGTGAAGCTACCTTTCATCCCCGACGATCCCCGGGTTGTGGACTCCACCGGCGCTCTGGAACTGCGCTTTATCCCCAAGCGTATGTTGGTGCTGGGCGGCGGCATCATCGGCCTGGAGATGGCCACGGTATACCACGCCTTAGGCTCCAAGATCGAGGTGGTGGAGATGCTCGACGGGCTGATGGCCGGGGCCGACCGGGACATCGTCAAGCCCTTCCAGACCCGTATGGCGAAACGCTATGACGCCATCATGCTCAAAACCCGGGTGACCAAAGTGGAAGCCCTGGAGGAAGGTCTGAAAGTCCACTTCGAGGGCGATCAGGCCCCCAAGGAGCCGCAGATCTACGACATGATCCTGTCTTCGGTGGGCCGCACCCCCAACGGCAAGCTCATTGATGCCGATAAGGCCGGGGTGAGCGTCACCGAACGGGGCTTTATCGAGGTGGACAAGCAGCAGCGCACCAACGTGCCCCATATCTTCGCCATCGGCGATGTTGTGGGCCAGCCCATGCTGGCCCACAAGGCGGTACACGAAGGCAAGGTGGCCGCCGAGGTCTGCGCCGGGCAAAAAGCCTTCTTCGATGCCAAGGTCATCCCCAGCGTCGCCTATACCGACCCGGAAGTGGCCTGGGTGGGCGTGACCGAAGAACAGGCCAAGGCCCAGGGCATCAAGTACGGCAAGGGGGTGTTCCCCTGGGCCGCCAGCGGCCGTTCCCTGTCCTTGGGCCGGGATGAGGGCATCACCAAGGTCATCTTCGACGAGACCACCCACCACCTCATCGGTTGCGGCATCGTCGGACCCAACGCCGGGGACCTGATCGCCGAGGCCGCCCTGGCTATCGAGATGGGCTGCGACCCTGCCGACATCGGCCTGACCATCCATCCCCATCCGACCCTCTCGGAGACGGTGGCCATGGCTGCGGAGATGTACGAAGGGACCATCACCGACCTGCCCAATCCAAAAGCGGTCAAAAAGAAGAAGTAAAACCCTAGCAAAGGGGATTTTTAAAGGGCGGCCTTGGGCCGCCCTTTTTTGTGGAGAAAACTAGAAATCCAGCGGACTGCGAGCCTCTTTATTGGTTGTGCTCGGCACGGTATGGGTGTAGATCAGGGTGGTTCGCGGATCGCTATGCCCTAGCATTTGTTGAATGGTGCGAATGTCGTAGTTGGCTTGCAGTAGATGGCTGGCAAAGCTGTGTCGGAATGTGTGGGCCGTCACCCGTTTCTGAATCTGTGCTGCCGCTACTGCGGCCTTGATCGCTCGCTGGACGTGGGTTTCATGCAGATGATAGCGCCGCCATTCGCCGGTCCTGGGGATGTGGGTCATTGCCTTTGCTGGAAACAGCCATTGCCACGCCAGTTGGCGGGAGGCGTTGAGGTCTTTGGTGTCGAGCCCATGGGGCATGAACGCGCCTGCATAACCCGTGGCCAGATCGGAGCGGTGTACTTCCCTGACCTTATCCAACTGCCGTTTCAGCTCCGGGATTAATACTGCGGGAAGCGGGACGGTACGATTCTTCTGGCCCTTGCCATCATGCACCGTCAGTCGTTGCATCTCGAAGTTCATGTCCTGGAGTCGTAATTTAAGCCCTTCGAAAAGCCGTAGCCCGCACCCGTACAGTAGCCGGACGAGCAAATCGTAAGGGCATTCCAGGTATTCAACGACCGTATCGACTTCGTTGCGGGAAAGCACCACCGGGATATAAGGCTTTTTCTTGGCTCGAACTACCCCTTGAAGTTGACCGAACTCTTTCTTCAGCACATGCTTAAACAGAAACAGAAGGGCGTTGTAAGCCTGATTTTGAGTGGAAGCCGACACCCGCTTTTCAACCGCCAAAAATTCGAGAAAGTTCTTTACGTCCTCCATGGACAGCAAATTGGGGTCATTGCTCCTGGTAAAAGCCTGGATTTTGCGTACCCAGGTGCGGTAGGAAACGAGAGTCTTGTCCGAGTAATGACGAACCCGGATCGATGTTTCCAGGCCATCGCAAACCCATTACCAACTGAAATTCTGCCGATCCAGGCCAGTGTCTATTGATCTAAATGGTTGGGAATGTAATGGTAAATTTTTGGACCGGTAATTGGATTCTTCAGTGGTTGTACTTACGGATAAATACTTCCGAAACGATTGTCTGTCTGCTGGTTCTCCACGAGGAGATTGCGAAGTATTATGGGCTACTGGTGAATTTGGTCTAATAATATTGCCATCATGATTACATCTTTGATTTGTAATGCCTTGTAAGTGCGCTGGACGAGGCTGAGCGATCAACGAATGATAAAGAGCAATAGCCATCTGGGCTTGTTGACGCTGCCAGGGCGCTTGATTTTTATCAGCTAGTTTCTGATCAAAAGAAGAAATGCCGGAGGTCTCTGTCGGAGGGAAATTATATCTATAACAGAAGTCCAGATAGAGACAAAGCCATCTTTTATAGTGCCTGCGATGTGAAAGCGGGATGCTATTTATTTCTAGGATATTTTCATATCGACTGAGAAGCTTTGAAGGGACTCGCAACATTGGAATAGACCGGTTCCGTTGATCTTGATTATTTGCGTGTTATCCAGAAATTATCTGATTTTTTTCATTTTGTCAAGGTGAATATCACCGAACATCACCAACCCAAAGATGACTAAATTTATTACTAATAATCAATAACTTATATCAAAATTCTCTAGGTGCTATAAGGTTCGAGGTTGTTCCAAGACAGGACTGTCTGGGGAGGGGTTGACGACATGGCACGACAGGGTAAGGATAGACAGAACTTTATAATCAATAGTTAGGTATCAGGGTCAGACATGGAAGCGATCATTGAGTTAGTCATTGTCGGCGC
>CAZQXD010000122.1:0-4060 GCA_964597315.1 uncultured Candidatus Competibacteraceae bacterium | reverse complement strand
ACCAACGGGACGCCGTAGGAATCTCCGGCCTTCAGGCCGGGGAGGATGTCAATGCAGATAGGAAACCATGCAACGCTATAAAATCCTGCATCGCACCTACTATAACTTCGCGGCTCAAGTGCAGCTTGAGCCCCATACCCTGCGCCTTCGCCCCAGGGAAAGCCATGAACTGCACATCGAATCCTCGTCCCTGAAGATCAATCCTCCGGCTACCCTGCGTTGGCACCGTGACGTGGAAGACAACTCGGTGGCGATTGCCACCTTCGACTCCCCCGCCCGCCAGCTTGCCATCGAAAGCGAAGTCATTCTCCAGCAATACAACCGCACACCCCTGGATTTCCTGGTAGCCGACTATGCAATCCACTATCCCTTTGCCTACACCCCCGAGGACCGGATCATACTGTTGCCCTATCTGACCTCAACCGCACCCACAATCGGGAACCCGCTGGCTCAATGGGTGGGGGCGTTATGGCAGCCGGGTGATCCGGTGCAGACCTACGCCCTGTTGCAGCGTCTCACTATCCACATCCATCAAACCATGACTTATAAACTGCGTGAGGAAGCCGGCGTACAAACTGCGGTCGAGACCTTGTCCTGCACCACCGGTTCCTGCCGAGATTTTGCAGCTTTGTTTATGGAGGCCGTCCGCTACCTGGGCCTCGCCGCACGGTTTGTCAGTGGCTATCTGCACACACCCCCTTCAGCGGTCAATTTCGGCTCGACCCATGCCTGGGCCGAGGTCTATCTGCCGGGGGGCGGCTGGAAGGGGTTCGATCCCACTATCGGGGACATCGCAGGGACTCATCATTTCGCCACGGCGGTGGCCAGACTGCCCGAATCGGTACCCCCTGTTGCTGGCTCGTTTATCGGACCTCCGGGAGCGAATCTTGATGTGGGCGTCTGGGTCAGCGAGTTGAAGTGAATCACTAGCCCAGGCAGCGGCCCTAATCGCCTTCAGGCCACATAAAACAGGATGGTAAAGAAATGGCAGAGGCTGCCCGCCAGCACGAACAGATGCCAGATGCCGTGGGCATGAGCCAGTTTGTCATCCAATGCGAAGAACACGATCCCAACGGTGTAACACAGTCCACCTGCCACGAGCCAACCGAAGGCCATTCCCGGTAATGCCCGCAGCAGGGGATTGAGGGCGATCACGACCAGCCAGCCCATCAGCAGGTAAATCACCACCGGCAGAATCCTGGGGCCTTTTCGTGGCAGCAAGTCCAGTACGATCCCCACAGTCGCCAGGCCCCACACCAACCCAAACAGGGTCCATCCCCAGCCACCTCGAAGGGTAACCAGCGTAAAGGGCGTATAGGTGCCGGCAATCAGCAGATAGATGGCGCAGTGGTCCAGCTTGCGAAAGATGGCCTTCAGTCGCCCTCGGGTGCTGTGATAGAGCACGGAGACGGTGTAGAGCAGCAACAACGTGGCTCCGTAGATGCTGAAGCTGACCACCTTCCAGGGATCGCCCTGACGGGAAGCCAGCACCACCAATACGGTCAGGCCAACGACGGCGCCTACGGCACCGAACAGATGGCTGATGCTGTTGAAGCGCTCGCCTTTGTACATTGACATGGCTCCTAATTCAGGCTGTGGCTAACGTGTTCGATGGCGACGCCCTCCAGCGGCTGTGCGCCGATGTCCATTGTGCGCCAATCCATCGAGCAGCAGACACCACACTGAAACCGAAAAACAAGGACGCCTGCGGCGTCCGCGCTATCCTTCCCCGCCCTGAAGGACGGGGCTTGCCGCGCACCGGGTCAAGCAAATCTTCCAGGCCCCTGATTTGTTGGCTTACCGCCGAGGGGGTAACGTGGAGTTCCTCGGCCGCCCGGCGGAAGCTTTGGCGCCGCGCAGCCGCCTCATCCACCCTCAGTGCATTGAAAGGTAAAGGTTTAACCATAACTATTCTACCGTTAGTTTTGCTTGCCGGTGTGGTAAGAAAAAATCTTTTGTTGCGACGCAGCATGGATGCTATTGTTTGACCCTGTTCAGCCACAATAATATTTATTTCTCATGGGATTAAAATTATGTCATTACAGTTTAAGCATTATTTTTCAAATGACTTAATGACAACAAATTACCAGGGAACTTCCTATCATGTCCTTAATCAATTTAGTGACTCTAGGGGTAAGCGGGGTTTGTATTTTTGCCATTTTTTGGGCCGGATGGCTTCTCTTGAGGCTGCCCGCTGATGCAACAGTAGAAAAGCAAAAATCAATAAGATTGCATCTGGTCGTTTACACTGCCATCGCTGTCGTATCTAGTGCAACGGGATTAATGAATACGAAAATTAATGCGGAAGATATTATTAAGCTTGAAGCAAGGCATCAAGAATTAACTGATAGGTAACTATTCAGTACTATAAATTTACTGCCAGTTGAAAAAGGCAGTATACCCCCCCGTATTGGTTACTAACCGTACTCAAAGTAATGTCATATTTCTCTTGGACTACCACTACCAAGGCTACCGCCCGCAGGTGAAGCGGCAGATCGCCGGCATGGCGGTAAATGGGAGCGGGGTACGGGATACGGCGCGGGTCCTGGGCATCAGTCCCAATACGGTGTTGAGCGAACTCAAAATCTGCTTCTCAAAATCCATCACGATGCACGATACCGTCATCGGGCTTTTCATTTGCCAATATGAATTCCGCAGGATGGTGGCATAGGCGAGTCTCCATGTTTGAGACACCACCAAACTATTGTGGGAAGGATACCCTCAATTTCGATGATCGGCCTCATGTTGCGTAGTCAGCCCTGACAGATTGGACGGCGCCAAGCGCGAGGCTTCAGTATCGACAACGCTGGCCGATAAGAAAGGCAACGGGGTGCGCGCAGGCTCCACGCTCCAAAACAGGCTGAGAGGCAGCGACTATTGAACGGTCTAAAAATTTTCCTGATCCTGTCGGCGTTACTGGGCCTCCCAGGGGTCGGCTTCGGTGTCGACAAGGGCGAATTCCCCACCACCCCAGCCACTAACGACGGCCAGCGCTGGCGGATCGGTTATTACGAGGGGGGCGCCCACGACAACTACTATGATTATCTTCGGGCCACCGCCGCCGGGTTGATGACCCTGGGCTGGATTGAGTCCAAGCCGTTGCCGGATATCCCTAACAAGGATACCCAGGCGCTATGGGGGTGGCTGGCCACCGAGGCCCAAGGCGACTACCTGGAGTTTATGGCGGACGGCTATTACTCGGCCTTCTGGAGCCATCAGGAACGGGAGCGGTTGCGCCAGGCGATTATCGACCGCCTCCACAGCCGTGGAGATACGGACCTGATGATTGCCATGGGCACCTGGGCAGGCAAGGATCTGGCCACCGACGAGCACGCCACGCCCACCATTGTCATGTCCACCTCAGACCCGATCAAATCGGGGATCATCGACAGCGTCGAGGACTCCGGCCACGATCACATCTACGCTCGGGTGGACCCGCGTCGCTACGAACGCCAGTTGCGGGTGTTCCACGACGTGATCGGTTTCAAGCGCCTGGGGGTGGCTTACGAGGACACGCCCGACGGCCGCGCCTACGCGGCCATTGATGGGGTGGAAAAAGTAGCCGAGGAACGGGGTTTCGAGATTGTCCGCTGTTTCACTCGCAGCGATATCGCCGACCGGCGGCTGGCCGGGGAGAGTGTCATCCACTGTTTTGAAAACCTGGTCAAGCGGGTGGACGCCATCTACATCACCCAGCAGGGGGGCGTGAACTCCGCCACCATTCCGGAACTGGTGCGCATCACCAATAAGTACCGGATTCCCACCTTTTCCCAACTGGGTTCCGAGGAGGTGCGATACGGCTTTCTGATGAGCCTGTCCCGACCGAGTTTCCGGCCCGTGGGGCTGTTCCTGGCCGCCATCATGGCCAAGGTGATGAACGGCGCCACGCCCCGTCGGCTCAATCAGTTGTTCGAAGAGGCCCCCTATATCGCCCTGAACCTCAAGACCGCCGAACTCATCGGGCTGTATCTGTACGCCGATGTGCTGGCGGCGGCCGATGAAATCTACCGGGATATCGAGACGCCACGATGATCGGACCTGCCTCGGTCAGTACGACCGT
>CAZQXD010000121.1:0-4653 GCA_964597315.1 uncultured Candidatus Competibacteraceae bacterium | reverse complement strand
GGGGACGGCGCCACCTGGATCCTGATCCTGGTGTTTTGCGCGGCCCAGGCCGCCGCCTTGGTGGGCAACGGTGTCGCCGTGACCCAGGATCATCTGGCGGAACTGCAGGAGGGCCGGGAATTGGTGGCCGCCCAACTGGCCGCGGATATGCGGGGCGCGGATGCCGAGACCGTCGCGGCGGCCTACGACCAGGCCGTGCCGGAGGCGCGGATCGGCACCGACCGGCTGGTATGGACCGCGCCTAGCCCCTGGCTGTCCCTGGCGGCGGAGGCGGCCACCTTGGCCGGTATCGCTTTGCTGTTGTGCGTGGAGTTGGCGGTGCTGTTGCTCAACCTGCGCCCGGCGCCCCCGGGCCGGCCGGCTCCACCCGCCGATTACCGGCTGATGCGTCCGGCGATCTTCCTGTTTCTGTTCGGTCTCGACAGCAGTATGGCATTTTTGCCCCAGCATATGGGTCGGCTCTATGAACCCCTCTTCGGCCTGTCCCGGGAGGCGGTGATGGGGCTGCCCATTTCTGTGGAGTTTTTCTGCGTGGGTCTGGCCATTCTCTGGTCCGGGGCCTGGGTGGATCGGGCCGGCTGGCGGCAGCCTTTCCGGTGGGGGCTGCTGTTGGCCGCCTTCGGGGGGGTGTGGTCATGGCTGGCCGCCGACGCCATCCAGTTCATCGCCTCAAGGGGCGTGGTGGGACTGGGCTATGGCCTGACCCTGCTGGCCGCCCAAAGCTATGTGATCCGCGGCACCGACGTTCACAACAAGGCCCGGGGCCTGGCCCACCTATTTGCCGGACTCTATGCCGGCAGCATCTGCGGCGCCGCCGCTGGGGCCATGTTGGCGGAGCGGTTCGGTTACCGGATGGTGTTTCTCATCGGGGCGCTGCTGGTGCTGACGGTGGTGGCTTATGCTTGGGCCACCTTATGGCGGGCGTCGGACCCGGCCCCGGTGGTGGTCCCGAGCCGGGCTGGGGGGCGCGTGGGCTGGGGAGCGTTGCGGGGCTTTTTACTAGACCGGCGGGTGCTGGCGGTGGTGCTGTTCAGCAGCATGCCGGCTTCGGTGGCGGCGGTAGGATTCCTCAATTACTTCAGTCCGGTCTATCTGAGTGGCCTGGGCGTGTCCGAAGCCACCATCGGCCGGGTGCTGATGCTGTTCGGCCTGTGCCTGTCACTGCTGGGGCCGGCGTTGGGGCGTTGGGCCGATACCTGCGCCAGCAAGCGCCTGCCAGTGGTGGCCGGCAGCCTGCTGGGGGGGCTGGCCTTCTTGATTTTCAATGGGCTGCAAGGGGTGGAGGCCACCGCCGTGGCGGTGGTGTTGCTGGGGCTTTCCAATGCTCTGGTGCTGTCCTCCCAGAGCGCCTATCTGCTGCGCCTGGAGGCTACCCATGCCCTGGGAGACGGCAAGGCGCTGGCCATTTTCCGGGCCACCAGCCGAATCGGCCAGATGCTCGGCCCCATGATCTTCGCCTGGGTGCTGCTAGCGACCGATGTGGCCGCCGGTATCACCTGGTTCGGACTGGCGTATCTGGCCGCAGTCCTGCTGTTTCTACTGCTCACCCACCCAACGTCCCGGCAACCGGCGCTGGCCACAGAAAGGGGTAACTGAATGGACCCGAATCGCCGCTCGACCACGGTCTCCCCGGGCCACTCCGATTATGGACAGACTCTGTTGAACGCCGTACGCCAGCGCGTGCCGGTGGTGGAGGGGACCCTGCGACGCTGGGGGAGTCTGCCTCTGCGGGACTATCTGCGCCATACCCTGAGAACCACCGCCCACAGCTATCAACCCAGGGCCGATCTGCGGGCGGTGGTGAGCGGTTACGCCGCGCCGCTGCTGGGCGCGGCGCTGGCCCAGCGGGCGGGGACGGCGTTGGTGGACTATCCGGTGGCCCTGACCGCTAATCATCACGGGGTGGACTACTTCGCCCAGTCGCTGCAAGGCACCCTGCTGTTCGCCCTGGGCGCCGAGACCGGTGTGGTCCCGGTGCTGGCCTGCGCTGGCATTCCCCTGAACAATGTCACCTACCCTCGGGGGGCGCTGCTTTACGCCGCCGCTCCGGACCGGCCGCCATTGCGCCTGCCCCTGTTCCCGGATCGCTACAAGCGGCAACTGGTCTGCCGGGCGCCGGCCCTGGACCAGGCCATGGTGGGGCGGGCCGGGCAGCGCCTGGCCCGCCTGGCCGCCGAGGGCCGGGTGGAAGCGCCGGCGGCAAGGGCCCTGGAGACCTTGTTGACGGAGGACTATGGGACGGCGGAAGTGCAGCACCTGAACAGCTATTCCGAGCAGGCCGTGCTGCTCAACCAGCGACTGTGGCGGCGGCTGTTCGCGGACCCGGTCGGAGCGCCGGAGCTGGCCTATCTGGAATTGGAAAAAGTCGTCAGTCTGCTGCTGGAGGTGGATTTGGAGGATCGCCACAGTCTGGCCCATAGGCTGATCTGCCGGCCCGAGCCACGCCAGCGGCTGCTGCGGGCGCTGGATGGGGCGCGGGCCTGCTGGCAACTGGCGGCCCTGCAACGGCGGGCTGCCGGTGGCGATGGCGCCGAAGCCCGGGGCGGTGGGACGGTGCTGTTCTGGGGCCTGGACGAGGCGGGGCGGCGACTGCCCCTGGCGCCCGATGGGGACGGCGATGAGGGGGTACTCAAGGGCCGGGACGAGGCCGGCGCTCCCTGGACCGTGCCCCTGACGCCCTCGGACCTCATCGAGGGCCTGCGTGGGGGGCGGCTGCTGCCGTCGTTGTTTCTCTGCTATCTGGTCACGGCCCTGGCCCGGGGTGTGAACTGCGCGGGGGGCTATTATCAGGCCCAGTATCTGCCAGTTATGGGGCAGGGGGTGGTGGCCGCCCTATCTGCGGACGAAAGCCTGGCGGGCGCGGCGGCGGCGGTAGCGGCGGCGCCTATGGACGCCTATCTGTCGGGCATGCAGGCGGTCCTGCGCCCCACGTCCGGAGGGGGGCTGGTCCCCGTGGGGCCTTTGGAGATCATCGCCGCCGGTGGTCTGAATGCCGGACACCTGGAGCGGATGCTGACCATAACCGTGGCCGAGGCCCACCTGGCATCCCTGTCGGAAACCATCCCCGACGCGGCGCCGGAGGCAGCGGCGGAACCGGACTGGGCCGCCCGCCTGGCGGTGGCTTGCGGTCAGGGGCTGCGAGATCCGGCGTTGCTCGGTTGATGCCCTTGGGTTTTTGACTTTAGAACCAGCGCGGTCGGCCGATAAGGGGGAGTACATCGATTCCCGACACCACCCCATGCCATGGCCAAGAGGAAGTAACCGATGAGCCGTCCGAGCATTCTGCTGACCCTGATTCTGTCCGCGCTGCTGGTTCTTCCCGGAACCAGCAGCGCGGACAAGGGCGAATTTCCCACCAGCCCCACCACCAACGACGGTCAGCGTTGGCGCATCGGCTATTACGAAGGGGGAGAGTATATCGACTACCAGAAGGTGCTCACGGAAACCGTGCGCGGGTTAATGAAACTGGGCTGGATCGAGACCATGGAGATACCGTCTCAGCGAGGGGAGCAAACCAAGGCCCTATGGGACTGGCTGGCCACCACGGCCCGAAGCCCCTATCTGGAATTCGTGGCCGATGCCCATTATTCTGCGGACTGGGACGACGCCCAGCGCCAGGCTACCGTGGATACCATCGTCGAGCGGCTCAAGGACAAACAGGATCTGGACGCGATGATCGCCATGGGCACCTGGGCTGGCAAGGATCTGGCCAATGACCGACACCAAACCCCCACTCTGGTGATGTCGGCCTCGGACCCCCTGTCGGCGGGCATCATCAAGAGCGTCGAGGATTCCGGTTATCCCCACATCCACGCCACCGTGGACCCCACCCGCTTCGAACGGCAAATCCGGGTGTTCCACGACATCATAGGCTTCAAAAAATTGGGCGTGGCCTATGAAAACACGGTTAACGGGCGCAGCTACGCCGCCATCGATGTGATAGATAAACTCACCACGGAACGGGGTTTCGAGATCGTACGCTGTCACACCAAGAGCGATATTGCCGATGTGCAGTCCGCCGAAGACAGCATGCTGGCCTGTTTCGACCAACTTTCCAAGAAAGCCGATGCTATCTATATCACTCAGCAAGGGGGCGTGACCCGACGGACTATCCCGCTGATGGTCGAAATCGCCCACGATCAACATATTCCTACCTTCTCCCAATCCGGTTCCGAGGAAGTGAAATACGGCTTTCTGGCGAGCCTGTCACAGGCCGGCTTCAAGTACGTTGGGGAGTTCCACGCCGCTACCCTGGCCAAGGTATTGAATGGCGCCCGGCCCAACCAGTTGGATCAGTTGTTTGAAGAGCCACCAAAAATTGCCATCAACCTGAAGACGGCGGAACTGATCGGTTTCGATCCCCCGCTGCTGCTGCTAGGCGCTGCCGACGAAATATTCCGGAATATCGCCGTGCCCGAGTAGAGACCGAGCGTGGCAGCAATGTATCCCATCATCCGTTTACCACTTTGATCTAGAGAGACGTCGTATCCATGACTATCTGGCGCCGGATGTCCGCACCGTTTATTTTCGTAATGCTCGGATTTGTATCTGAATTCTGCTGGTCGGTCGATCCTGAATTCAGCGCTGTGCCGAGCAGTAAAAACGGTGTCAAATGGCGGATCGGTTATTACGAGGGGGGCGCCCACGACAACT
>CAZQXD010000120.1:0-5075 GCA_964597315.1 uncultured Candidatus Competibacteraceae bacterium | reverse complement strand
CTGCGAAAGACTCTGGAGCAGCGGGGGGTAAAGCTGATTGACTTCGCGCCGTTGATGGACTGAGTCGGGGCGGCAAAGTGTGGGGCCGGTGACACCCCCCGCTACGATCAGGCGCTGATCAGTTTGGCCTTGAGGCTGATCTCCACACCCGCTAGGGCCTTGGACACCGGGCAGCCGGTCTTGGCCTTGGCGGCGACGTCCTGGAAGGTGTCGGCTTGGATGCCGGGTACATCACCCTCGCAGTCCAACTCAATGCGGGTGATCCGGGGTCCCTCGTCTAGCAGTTCCAAATGCACTTTGGCCTGGGTGGCTATCCGCTTGGGTACGTGGCCGGCTTCGGACAGCATATTGCTGAAGGCCATGGAGAAACAACCGGCGTGGGCGGCGCCGATCAGTTCCTCGGGATTGGTGCCGGCGCCTGATTCGAAACGGGACTTGAAGCTAAACGGTCCCTCGTAGGCGCCGCTGCCCAGTTTCATGCTGCCTTTGCCGCTCTTAAGGTCCCCTTCCCAGTGCGCCTGCGCGTTGCGAGTGGTCATGGTAATCCTCCGTTCGTGGTCTTACAGATTGAGTATAGGCAAGGTTGGCTCAGCGAGTTTGTCAATAACCCCGCTCCCGCTCCACCTGGTTCAGCAGTGCCTCTCCCGCCAAGGCCCGGCGCAGATTCTCCGCTACCTGAGGAGCGGCGGATTGGACCACCGTCAGCCCCGCCACATGGGGCGTGATGCGCACCTTGGGATGGGTCCAGAACGGATGCGCCACGGGTAGGGGCTCCTGGCGGAACACATCCAGGGTGGCCCCAGCCAAATGGCCGGCGGCGAGGGCGGCCAGCAGATCCTCATCCACCACGTGGTCGCCCCGGGCAATATTGATAAACCAGGCCCCCCAGGGCAGCCTGGCCAGCAGCTCGGCGTCCATGAGGTTCTCGGTCTCCGGGGTCAAGGGCAGGACGCAGACCAGCACCCGGCAGGCCCCCAGAAACGGCGCCAGGCCGGTGGCGCCAGCGAAGCTCTCTACCCCGGCCAGGGTCTTGGGGCTGCGGCTCCAGCCCCGCACCGGAAAGCCCAGTCGGGTCAGGGTACGGGCCACGGTGGCGCCGATCTCTCCCAAGCCCATGATACCCACGGGGCAGGAGGCCATATCCCGGGCCGGCAGAGGCTGCCAGCGGCCCTCCCGCTGAAAGGCGTCGTAGGCGTCGGCCTGGCGGTGGATGCGCAGGCACTCCAGGGCCACGTATTCGGCCATTTGGGTCTTAATGGATTCATCCACCAGCCGCACCACCGGTACGTCGGGCAATTCCGGGTCCCTGAAGATATGATCCACCCCCATGCCCAGGGAGGCGATGAGCTTGAGGTTCGGGAAATGCTTCAGCACCCCCTGGGGTGGTTTCCAGACCAGGGCCAGGTCGACGTCGGCCGGGTCCCCAGCCTCGGGCCAGGTCCGAACCTCCAGGTCTGGCAGAACGCGGTGCAAAGCCCGGGTCCAGTCACGGGCGCTGTCGGATGAACTGATGAACAATAGGGCCATGGGCTGACTGCAAAACCGTGGGAATGAAGGACGCCCGCCGGGGGAGATAATGGTTTCAGCTTAGCCCTGGCCAGTCGCCCTCGCCACCGCCGGACGGTCTATCCTGGACCGGGGCGCGGTTCTCCAGTGGTTTACCGCAATGGGGGCAGAACGCCGATGACCCCTCCGTCGCCTGGTAGGCTGCGGTCTGGAGAATTTCGGCTGCCTGCTTCTGGCTGAAGCCCAGTTCCTCCCGCAGTTCCTCCAGCATCCGCTGCTCACCGGGGCTGATATGGCCATGCTCCAGGACCTCCTGCACCTCGTGCTGGAACTGCTCCCGGCGGCGCCGTAACTGCTCGGAGAAGCCCGAAGCCAGCAGCCCCGAAGGCAGGGCCACCATGCCGATGCCGATGATGGTGATACAGGCCCCGAAGAACTTGCCCCAAGGGGTGATGGGGGTGACATCCCCATAGCCCACGGTGGTTAGGGTGGCCATGGCCCACCACATGGCCGCCGGGATGCTGCCGAAATCCTCGGGCTGGGCCTGGTGTTCCACCAGATAAATGCCGCTGGAGGCCAGGATCATCATCACCAGTAGCACAAACAGAGCAGCGCCGAAGGAACCGGCCTCCTCCCGGAACACTGCCGCCAGCAGGCTCATGGCCGCCGAGTAGCGGGTGAGCTTGAACACCCGCAGCAGCCGCAGGGTGCGCAAAAAGCGCAAATCCATGGGACCGGCTATCAGGGTCAGCCAGAACGGCAAGATGGCCAGCAGATCGGCTAGGGCCAGGGGCCTGAGCATATACCGCAACCGGCTCCACCAGGGCCGGGCCGGGTCCAGCTCCCGGAACTCCACGCAGCTCCATAGCCGCAGTAGGTATTCCACTGTGAACACGGCGATTGAAACCGTCTCGAAGGCCCGAAACCAGGGACCGTGGGCGGCGGCCAGGCTGGACACCGATTCCAGGATCACCGCGATGACATTGGCGACGATCAACCCAATCAGCAGAATATCCACAATCAAGCTGACCCGGTCGCCGGGATGGGCTTTTTCCAGGATCTCGTGGGTGCGGCGGCGGCGAGGGGAAGGGTTTGAAAGGTCCATGGCGGTGGCTATCGTCGTGGTTGTCGTAAGGGGTATCGACCGGTGGTGACGGGGCTTCACTGCCTGATCTGTTCTTGCAAGCGCAACAGGCCCGGATGCCCGGGGGCGATCAACAGGCCCTGACGGACTTTGACCAGCGCCCGTTGCGGTTGACCGTCCGCCAGGTCGGCCCGGGCCTGGGTCTCGAAAAAAGCCGCCATGTCATTGAGTCGGCGCTGGGCGATCTCGTTGGTGGGGTCCAGTTCCAGTACCTGGCGGTAGGTGGCCACGGCGTTGTCGTCCACGGGCAGCACGAATTTGTCGGCCGCGAGCTGGCCCTCGGCCTCGATCAGCCAGCGCTCCACTTGGCGGCGCTGGGCCAGGTTCAAGGTGGTGTCGGTGCGGTCCTGTAGGATGCGCTGGCGCAGCGTCGTCAGCGCCGAGTCGTCAGGGGCGGCGGCCAGGCCCTGTTCCAGCACTTTCAGGGCCGATGCCTGGTCACCGTTGGCCCAGGCCCAGCGCGCCAGGTCGTGGTATTGCCGGACCAGTTCAGCCAGTCCTTGGCGCGCTTCTGGATTGTCTGGGGTTAGCCGCAGCACCCGCTGATAGGCCGTCAACACGTCTTGCAGTCGTTCTAGACGCAGGGCCACGAACTCTTGGGTAGGGCGCACCGACTGGGGCTGATCAAGGCCGCCGTCCCCGAAAGGCGGCAGGTCGGCCAGGAACAGGCCAACGAGCATGGCGGCCAACAGGGCGACGGCCCCGACCGGCGGCAGCCAGCGCCGGGTGGGGGTGGTCAAGGGAATGGACAGGGTAGGTCCAGCCGCCGAGACGGGGGTTATCCCGGGGGCGCTGTGCCGACCGCCGGTGGTGTCGCCGCCGGTGGGGCTTAAGGCCGCCGCCAGTTGCTGATAGCTCAGGGTTCCCGCCGCCGCCTCGACGATGGCTTGGGGACCGGTAGGTTCCACCCCTTGCAACTCGTCCAAAGTGCGGATCAGTTGGGCGGCGTCGGCGAAGCGATCTGTTGCCCGCTTGGCCATGCAGCGGTCGATCAGGGGTTGGAAGCGGATGTAAGGTTCTGGCAGCTTCGGCACCGGCTCATTGATATGCATCAGGGCAATGGCGAAAGAGGTTTGGGCATCGTAGGGCCGGTGGCCGGTCAGCATCTCATACAGCACCACCCCCAGGCTGTAGAGATCGGATTGGGCGCCCACTTCCTTGCCCATGGCCTGTTCCGGGCTCATATAGCGGGGGGTGCCCACCGCCAGGCCCACATTGGTCATCTGGGTGGAGGAATCCATGGCCTTGGCGATGCCAAAGTCCGACAGCACGGGGGTTTCGGAGTCTCGGAACAGGATATTCTCGGGCTTCACATCCCGGTGTATGAAACCTCGGGCGTGGGCATAGCCCAGGGCGCTGGCGATCTTGCGAACGATGGCCAGGGTCTGCTCCACGCTTAGGCCCTGTTGGATCCGTTGGGTGAGGTTGCCGGCCCCGGCGTACTCCAGGGCCATGTAATGGTAGTTGTCGAAAGCCCCAATATCGTGGACAGTGACGATATTAGGATGAGACAGGTGGGCGATGATCCGGCCTTCCTTTAGGAACCGCTTGCGAAACGTGGCGTCGCTGTCTAGGTTGGGAGACATTACCTTCAGGGCCACTTCCCGGTCCAGCCGCTCTTGGACGGCCAGATAGACCGTGGCCATGGCGCCGTGGCCGATCTCGCCCTGGATTCGATAGCCGGGTACATTCATGGAGGTGCCGGGGGAATCCGCTACAGTCCTGCCGATGGTGGTTTGCCCGAGGCCGGGCGCTGGGTGGCGGGCCTCGGGCGCCGGAATTGCCAGTATAATGCCCTTGGGCGTTGCGGCATCCGCGCGGGCGCTGAATGTCCGGCGCATCGCCGCCGCCGCCGGCACGGCTCACTCTACTGAGGGTAAGGTATTTTTACGCGGTTGCGGAACTCTTTTCTCCAACGCTCCGCCTTGAAGCCCACGCTGACAGCCTTGGTCCGTGCGGCCTTAATGGCGCTGCTAAGCTTGACGCTGCTTCTCCCACCCGTCTTTGCACAGGTGGAATGGTCAACCATCAAGACCGCGGCCTTTCATGGGGACCTGGAGATTCTGCGCCAACTGTTGGACGCGGGCGCTCCAGTGGATGACCGGGACCCCTACCAGGCCACCCCCCTGATGACCGCCGCCGCCCGGGGCCATCTGGACGTGGCGCGGCTGCTGCTGGCCCGAGGCGCCGACCTCAACGCCCAGAACAAATACGGTTGGACGGCTCTGATGCTGGCCATCGAGGCAGGGCAGGCGGCCATGGCCCGGGAACTACTAGCCCGTGGCGCCGCCACCGAACCCCGTTCCTGGGACGGCAAGACCGCCCCCGGCATCGCCGCCGCCATGGGCCTTTCGTCCCTGTTCGACTCCACGGCGCCGCCCCCCGAACCCATAGAGCCGCCACCCCCGCCGCCCCCGCCCCCGCC
>CAZQXD010000119.1:0-5691 GCA_964597315.1 uncultured Candidatus Competibacteraceae bacterium | reverse complement strand
GCGGCGAATCCACCGATCACCATGGCGGTGACCGGCAGCGTCAAATGCCAGAAGTAATCAACGATCCGGGCCGGCCAGGACAATTGGTCCCAGTTGTCGGACACTAGGCCCCGCAGCGGGAACCAGTCCAGGTAACTGCCCCCGGCGAACACCACGATCAGCAACACGGCAAACAGAAAAGCCGGCACCGCATAGCCCACGATTACCAGGGAGCTAGTGACCACATCGAAGCGGGAGCCGTCCCGCACCGCCTTGGCCACGCCTAGGGGAATGGAAATTACATAGATGATCAGGGTACTCCAGACCCCCAGGGAGATGGACACCGGCAATTTCTCCATAACCAGGTCCAGCACCGCTTCGCTTCGGTAATAGCTCTCACCCAGATCGAACACCAGGTAATCCCGCACCATGCCCAAAAACCGCTCCAGGGGGGGCTTGTCAAAGCCGAACTGTTGTTCAATCTGGGCGATGAACTCCGGGTCCAGTCCTTGGGCGCCCCGATAGGCGCCACCGGCCTGACCGACGGCCCGAGCGGTGCTTACGGTCTCGCTTCCGCCCCCTGTAAACCGCGCCGTGGCGTCCACCGCCGTATCCCGAACCTGGGCCAGCAACTGCTCCACCGGCCCGCCGGGGGCGATCTGGGCGAAGACGAAATTGATAGCGATGATGCCCAGCAGGGTCAGGGGTATTAGCGCCAAGCGGCGCAGGATATAGACGAACACCTCTCGCCCTCAGCGGTCCGCCCGGCTATCCAAGGCCGCTGCCTTGTCCGGCTCCACCCACCAGGCAGTGAGCTGAGCGCCATCCTTGGGGGTGACTGCCGGTCGACCGAACTTGTCCCACACGGCGACCCGGTCATAGGGCAAATAGAAATGGGGAATGACGTAGAAATTCCATTGCAACACCCGGTCCAGGGCGCGCACCCGGGCTACCAAGTCCTCACGGGTGGGCGCGGCGATCAGGGACTCGATCAATTGATCCACCGCCGGGTTTTTGATACCTGGGGTATTGCGCCCTCCCGGGGTGTCGGCGGCGGCGCTGCCCCAGAACTCCCGCTGTTCGTTGCCTGGAGAATCAGATTGCAGCCACCTGTCCACGATCATATCGAAGTCGTAGTCATTGAGCCGGTTCTGGTATTGGGCGGTGTCCACCACCCGCACCGTGGCGGTGATGCCCAAGCGCTCCAGATTCTGTACAAAGGGCAGGGCCACCCGCTCCATGGTAGGCTGCGCCAGAATAATCTCAAATTCGAAAGGTCGGCCTTGTCCATCCACCAATTTACGGTCCTGGAAACGCCAGCCGGCCTCTTGCAATAAGCCCAAGGCCTGACGCAGATTGTTCCGCAAGCCCCCGGACCCGTCGCTGGACGGGGGCTGATAGGCTTGTGTAAACACTCGTTCCGGGAGTTGCTCGCGCAGCGACTCCAGAACGTGCAATTCCTGGGCGTCGGGTAGACCTTCGGCTTCCAGTTCCGAGTTGCCGAAGTAACTGCGGGTGCGGGTGTACTGATTGTAGAAAAGATTGCGATTGCTCCATTGGAAATCAAAGGCGTAGGCCAGGGCCTCACGCACTCGGGCATCCTGGAACATAGACCGGCGCAGATTATAGACAAAGCCCTGCATGGGCGCCGGGCGTTGATGGGGTATTTCCAGTTTCTTGATCAGCCCCTGCTCCAGGGCCGGGGATGCGTAGCCGGTGGCCCACTGCTTGGCGGAATTCTCTCGACGAATATCGTAGGCGCCGGCCTTGAACGCTTCCAAGGCGACCGTGGCATCCCGGAAGTAGTCATAACGGATTCGGTCGAAGTTATAGAACCCCCGGTTTAGCGGCAGATCCTTGCCCCAATACTCAGGGTCCCTTTGATAAACGATATGACGCCCAGTCTCGAAGCGTTCGATACGGTAGGGACCGCTGCCTACCGGCACATCCAGGGTGGTGGCCTCGAAGTCCCGATCCTGCCAGTAGTCTTTGGACAACACCGGTAATTGCCCCATGATCAGGGGCAGTTCCCGATTGCTTCCAGAACTGAAGGTGAACTTCACCCGTCGTTCATCCAATGCTTCGGCCTTGGCCACATTGGCGTAGTAGAAACGGTACAGGGGGGCGCCTTTTTCTATCAATAGATGAAAAGAAAATATTACATCCTCGGCGGTGATGGGGCTGCCGTCATGAAAACGGGCTTCGGGACGCAGGGTAAAGAGTACGTAGGAGCGGTCTTGGGGTACTTCGATGGTCTCGGCGATCAAGCCATAATAGCTAAAGGGTTCATCGTCGCTGCCGGTGGCCAGGGTCTCGAATACAAAGCCCAGCCCGGTCGCCGGGCGGCCCTTGATCGTAAAGGGGTTCAAGGTATCAAAGCTACCCAGTGCGTCCAGCCGGGCCTCCCCCCCCTTGGGGGCGTTTGGATTGACATACTCAAAATGTTCGAACCCGGGACCGTACTTGGGTTCGCCATACATGGCGATACCGTGGTGTGGTTCGGCCGCTCCGGCGACAAGGGTCATCAGCAGCATGGACAGGGCCGCCACCACTGGCGCGGCGTCAAAAGGAATCAGAATACGAACCATTAACCTATCCTATGTGGTAGCAAGCCGGTGGGTCTGCTACCCTCCCGGCCGCTGCGAAACTAGAATGCAGAGTGCTCACCATCTCTAACAACAGGAGTCTGTCATCATGGGTTTTCTCGCTGGAAAACGCGCCCTGATCGTGGGTCTGGCCAGCAACCGCTCCATCGCCTGGGGGGTGGCCCAGGCCATGCGCCGGGAAGGCGCGGAACTGGCCTTCACCTTCCAGAATGACAAACTGCGCCCCCGGGTGGAAAAAATGGCCGCAGAGCTGGACAGCTCCATCAGCCTACCCTGTGACGTGGCCAACGATACCGAGATTGATGCTGTTTTCCAGGCCCTCGGTCAACACTGGGAGGGCCTGGATATTCTGGTTCACTCGGTAGCCTATGCGCCCCGGGAAGCCCTCGAAGGCGACTACTTGGACAGTATCACCCGGGAGAGTTTCCAGGTCAGCCACGACATCAGTTCCTACAGCTTCACCGCCCTGGCCAAGGCCGCCCGCCCCATGATGCAAGGCCGACAGGGGTCTTTGATCACCATGACCTATCTGGGAGCGGTGCGAACCGTACCCAATTACAACGTCATGGGCGTGGCCAAAGCCAGCCTGGAGGCGAATGTTCGTTATCTGGCCCAATCTCTGGGGCCTCAGGGTATCCGCGTCAACGCTATTTCCGCCGGGCCGATTCGGACTCTGGCGGCTTCCGGCATCAGCGGTTTTCGCAAAATGCAGGAAGCCTTCGAACAAGCGGCGCCATTGCGCAAATTGGTGAGCATTGACGAAGTAGGCAACACAGCGGCCTTTCTGTGCTCCGATCTGGCTTCGGGTATCACCGGAGAGATTTGCTACGTGGATGCCGGCTTCAACAACGTGGCCACCATCTGAATCAGAGCCTGTCGGGATAGGTCACCACAGTGGTCTTGCCACGAAGACTGTCCAGCAAGGACTGAAACTGTTCGAGACCCTGTTGGCTGGCCAGACGCTGGGCGAGGGCGGCGCGTTGGGCTTCCGGCAGATCGGTTAATTTGCCGGGTTCCAGCTCGTCGATGACGAATACAGCCCAATCACCGTCAGGCAGTTCTACCTGCCCCGCCGACACTTGTCCATCAACGGGCGCGGTCACTCGGAACGCCTCCGCCAATAGTGGCTCGGGTACGGTGGGGTTGTCACGGCCCACCAGGCCCAAGGACGTGACTTCCAGCCCGAACTCCTCTGCCAGTTCGGTGAGTGATTCACCGCTGGCAGCCCGCTTGACTATGGCCGCTGCGGCCTCTTTCAAGGCGACCTCCGCCCGCTGATGGGTCAGCTCGACGATAATATCGTCACGGGCCTCATCCAGGGTGCGAGGGCTGGATTCCTTATGCTCGGCTACCCGAACCACCATCACATGGTCCGGCTCGATCTCTATGGGTTCGCTATTCAGACCCCGCTTGAGTACATCCTCGCTGAATGCGGCCGCTATGAGCTTGGCGTACTGGCCAACCCCTTCTCCACCGTCCCGGGTCAACCATTCACTCTCCTGGATATCCAGCCCCAGAGACTGGGCGGCGGCCTCCAAATTATCAGGGTTCTCATAGCTGAGGTTGGCCAGCGTCTCGGCCATATCATAAAATCGGCTTTCCGCTCTGCGCCGTTTCAGTTCACGGGCCAATTCATCCCGAACGTCATCGAAGGGCTTCACTTGGCCCTTCTCCACCGCGTCGAGTCGAATCAAATGAAATCCAAACGAGGTGCGTACAGGCTCGCTGATGTCACCTACCTCGTTCAGGGCAAACAAGGCCCGATCAAATGCCGGGTCTAGGACGCCTTTTTCGATGGCGCCAAGATCACCGCCTGTCACATCATCTAAATCACCACTTTCGGCGGTTTGCATCACTTCCTGGAAGGTCTCCTCGCCGTCGCTGATCTTGCGGTGCAGTTCCTCGGTCCGCGCCCGAGCCTGATCCACCGCCGCCTGATCGGCAGCGTTGGGTACCGTCACCAGAATATGGGATGCGCTGCGTAATTCTTCTTTTGTGAAACGCCCCAGTTGCTCCTGGTAGGCTTGCCGCAGATCCTGCTCATCCACTTCTATATCGGTCATGATCTGGTCAATCTTCAGTTCCAGGTAACGTAGCCTGACCCGCTCAGGACTCATAAAATCCCGTTGATTAGCCTCGAAATACGCCGTGACTTCCGAGTCATTCACCACCACTTGCCGTCGATAGTTTTCCATGGGAATCACGAGATAGTTCAAGGCCCGTTGCTGGCCAATAAGACTGATGATGTCTTCCAAATCCGGCTGGGTGACCAGCGCCGAATTGATGATTCCATCACGCAGTTGGGACACTGAAAGGGATAGACGCAATCGTTCTTCGTATCCAGGCTTGCTAAAACCCTGGAAACGGAGCATCTGTTCATACAACTCGGGGTCGAACGCGCCATCGCGTTGAAATGCGGAATTAGTGGTGATCGCCCCATTGAGTTGTCGATCACCCACCCGCAAGCCTTCTTGGCTGGCAGTCTGCTCCAGAACGGCCTGATCCACAAGCTGACTCAGAACGTCTTGTTTCAAGGCCTGCTCGTCAATTTGGGCGGGGTCATAGCTGTTACCCAGCATATTCTGAAGCCGTAGCCGTTGCTGCTGATAGGCCCGTTGGAAGTCTTGTATCGAAACAGGGTTGTCCCCTACCTGCGCCACATCGAGCTGCGCCCCATCGGTCACATACTCGTTCACACCCCAGAGTGCAAAGGGGATAACCAACAAGCCGATGATAATGTATGCAATCCAGCCGGTTGCTCGATCTCTGATAGTCTGTAGCATGGGACGTCCGAACCTTGGGTGTGCTCGTGGATGACTGCTCGAATAGAACGGATTTTAACCCGTCCGGCTTGGCTCTGAGAACTCACCTGGGATGAGGGGGCATAAAAAAGGGTGTCTAATGACACCCTTGCCCACTGATATGGCGGAGCGGACGGGACTCGAACCCGCGACCCCCGGCGTGACAGGCCGGTATTCTAACCAACTGAACTACCGCTCCAGATTTTGGCGAATGCTTCCCAGTATCTGAGTATGCACTGATTTTACGATTTGGCGGAGCGGACGGGACTCGAACCCGCGACCCCCGGCGTGACAGGCCGGTATTC
>CAZQXD010000118.1:0-5703 GCA_964597315.1 uncultured Candidatus Competibacteraceae bacterium | reverse complement strand
CATCGGCGCCAGCCGCTACGACTTCGACTACGTCGACCCGTACGAGGATCGTCACCCTTTCCGCTACTCGCAGCGTGCCATTGCGGTGCGGGCGGTCGACCTGATCCGGTCCGCGAGAGGCCCTGCCAACTCCGATCAGGCGGACAGCGTCCTGTTTGGCGACAACGGCGCGGTGGCGAAGCTGTCGACTGGGGCCACCGTGGTCCTGTGCAGCACCGTGGCGCCCCAGTATGTGCGGGATCTGGAAGCCCGGCTCGAAACCACCGGCCATCGGCTGCTGGATGCCCCGGTTAGCGGCGGCGCGGTGGGCGCCGAGGGTGGCGCTCTGACCATCATGGCTTCCGGCTCACCAGATGCCTTCGCCGCCACCGAGGCTGCTTTGGCGGCCGTCTCCAAGAAGGTCTACCGGCTGGGCGAGGCGGCCGGCGCCGGCTCGTCGGTGAAAATGGTCAACCAGTTGTTGGCGGGAGTGCATATCGCCAGCGCCGCCGAGGCCATGGCGCTGGGCACCCGCGCCGGGGCCGACCCGCGGGTTCTGTTCGAGGTGATATCCAACAGCGCCGGTAACTCCTGGATGTTCAGCAACCGGGTGCCGCACATGCTGGAGGGCGATTACACGCCGCTCAGCGCCGTGGACATCTTCGTCAAGGATCTGGGCATCGTGCTGGAGTCCGGCAAAAGTATGAAATTCCCCCTGCCCATCGCCTCCACGGCGCTACAGATGTTTCTGATGGCCGCCAGCGCGGGGCTGGGCCGCGAGGACGACGCGGCGGTGGTCAAGGTCTATGAAAAACTGGCCGGGATCGACGTGGCGGCCGCAGCCAAGGGCAAGTCCGATGCCTAAGTTCGCCGCCAACCTGAGCTTTCTGTTCAACGAGGTGGATTTTCTCAACCGCTTCGAGGCCGCAGCCCGGGCCGGTTTTAAAGGGGTGGAGTATCTGTTCCCTTACGCCTGGCCGGCTGAGGAGATCGGCGACCGGCTGACCCGCCACGGTCTTACCCAGGCGCTGTTCAACCTGCCCCCGGGAAACTGGGAGGCCGGCGACCGGGGCATCGCCGCCCAGCCCGGCCGTGAGGGCGAGTTCCAGGACAGCGTCGCTACCGGGCTTGCCTATGCCCAAGCGCTGGGCTGCCGCCAGGTCCACGCCATGGCCGGCCTGGCGCCCGAAGGCGCGGATCGGGAACGGATGGAGCAGACTTATATAGACAATCTCAAGTTCGCCGCCCGGGCCTGCGCCGAGCAGGGCGTCCGCCTGCTGATCGAAGCGATCAATACCAGGGACATGCCGGGCTATTTCCTCACCCACTCCCGGCAGGCTTTTCAGGTGATCGAGGCGGTGGGCAGCGATAATCTTTTTTTTCAGTACGACATCTATCACATGCAGATCATGGAAGGGAATCTGGCCGCCACCATCACCGCCAATCTCGACAAGATCGGCCATTTCCAACTGGCCGGCGTGCCCGGCCGCCACGAGCCGAACGTCGGGGAGATCCACTATCCGTTTTTGTTCGATCTCCTTGACGACAAGGGCTACGACGGCTGGATCGGCTGCGAATATCGCCCCAAAACAACGACGACGGACGGGCTCGGCTGGGCCCGCGCCTAGGGTATCGGCACCTGATCCGGGAGGACTCTCGCCATGACCCCACTGCTTGGTTGTATCGCCGACGATTTCACCGGCGGCACCGATCTCGCCAATACCCTGGTGGCCCAGGGCATGCGCACCGTCCAACTGATCGGTGTCCCCGGATCGGATTTGCAGGTGCCCGATGCCGACGCCGTGGTCATTGCTCTGAAATCCCGCACCAATCCGCCCGCCGAGGCCATCGCCCAGTCCCGCGCGGCGCTGGAATGGCTGCGCGCGGCCGGCACCCGGCAGTTTTTCTTCAAATATTGCTCCACCTTCGATTCCACCGACGAGGGCAACATCGGACCGGTGGCCGACGCCCTGCTGGAGCGCTTGGGGGATGATTTCAGCATCGCCTGCCCGGCCTTTCCCACCAACGCCCGCACCGTCTATAAGGGCCACCTGTTCGTGGGCGACGTGTTGTTGTCGGAGTCCGGCATGCGTCATCATCCCCTGACGCCCATGACCGACCCCAGCCTGGTGCGGGTGCTGGGACGCCAGACCGAGGGCAAGGTGGGTCTGGTCCCTTTCGAAACGGTGGAGCAGGGCGCCGAGGCTATCCGCGAGCGCTTCGCGGCCCTGCGCAAGGAAGGTATCCGGTACGCCATCGTCGATGCCCTCGGCGACCGCCATCTGATGGCCATCGGCGCCGCCTGCGACGGGCTCAAGCTGATCACCGGCGGCTCCGGCGTGGCCATGGGGCTGCCGGCCAGTTTTCGAGCCCGGGGCCTGCTCGACGAGGGCAGCGAAGCCGCCGCGCTGCCCCCGGGCGCCGGCCTGGCCGCCGTACTGTCGGGAAGCTGCTCGGTGGCCACTCTGGGTCAGATCGAGGACCTGAAGGCTAAGGGCCATCCCGCCTTTGCCATCGACCCGCTACGTCTGGCCGAGGGCGTCGATGTGGTCGCCGAAGCGCTGGACTGGGCCAAGCCCAAACTGGGTGACGCCCCGGTGCTGATCTATGCCAGCGCGCCACCCGACGTGGTTGTTCGCATCCAGGAAAAACTGGGCCGCGCCCAGGGTGGCGAGTTGGTCGAGCAGGCCATGGCCGCCATCGCCCGCGGCCTGGTCGAGGCCGGGGTGCGGCGGCTGGTGGTGGCCGGCGGCGAGACCTCGGGCGCCGTGGTCAATGGTCTGAGCGTTCCGGGGTTGCAAATCGGGGCGCAGATCGACCCGGGTGTGCCCTGGACCCTGAGCCTGAGCGAAACGCCGATCCATCTGGCCCTCAAATCCGGTAACTTTGGCAGTCGGGACTTTTTCACCAAGGCTTTCAAGGTGCTGCCATGAACGAAACCCAACTGCGGGACCGCATCGCCTTACATGGCGAGTCCCTGTTCGCGCGCGGGATCACGCCGGGTAGCTCCGGCAACATCAGCGTCCGGCTCGACGACGGTTTACTGGTATCCCCGACCAACTCCTGTCTAGGGCGATTGGACCCCGAGCGCATCTCCAAGCTGTCTTGGGAGGGCGAGGTGCTGAGCGGCGACCCGCCCTCCAAGGAGGCGTTTCTGCATCTGGCCATGTACCAGGAGCGGCCAAGCGCCAAGGCCATCGTGCATCTGCATTCGACCCACTCGGTGGCCGTCTCCTGCCTGGCCGAGGTGGATCCCAAGAACGTGCTGCCGCCGATCACCGCCTATTATGTGATGCGCGTGGGCGAACTGGTACTCATTCCCTATTATCGCCCCGGTGACAGAGCCTTGGCCGAGGCGGTGCGTATCGCCGCCCGCACCCACCACGCCCTGCTGCTCGCCAATCACGGCCCGGTGGTGGCCGGCAACAGCCTGGACGCCGCCGTCTACAACGCCGAGGAACTGGAGGAAACGGCGAAGCTGTTCCTGCTGATACAGGGACACGGGACGCGGTTTTTGACCGATACTCAGGTCAGCGCTCTGCGCGAGGCTTTTCCGAGCTGATCGGTTCCGCTTCACTGTGGCGCCGCGACCCGATTTCGTAAGCGGCGACGAAGCGGCGGGCGTTCTCGCCCAGGGTGGTTAATGACAGCTCCGGTTTGAACAGAGCCGAGCCGAGACCGAAACCGTTGGCGCCGGCCCCGGCATACGCCGCCAGGTTCTCTGGCGTGATACCGCCGACGCAGTAAAGCCCCGTGTCCTTTGGCAATACCGCTCGCCAGGCCCTGATCACCGGCGGCGGCAGGGCTTCGGCGGGAAACAGCTTGAGGGCATCGGCACCGGCGGCCAGGGCCGCGAAGCCCTCGGTCGGCGTGGCCGCGCCGGGTAGGCAGAAAAGCCCCAGCCGTTTGGCCGCGACGATCACATTCGCATCGCCGTGAGGCATCACGATGAGTCGGCCGCCGGCATCCGCCACACACGCCACATCAGCGGGGCTGATCACGGTGCCGGCGCCGATAAGTATCCGGTCGCCAAAAGCCGTCGCCAGGGCCGCGATGCTGTCGAAAGGTCGCGGCGAGTTCAGGGGCACCTCGATGGCAAGAAAGCCGCTATCGACCAGCACCGCCGCCACATCCCGGACCTGTTCCGGCACGACCCCCCGTAGAATCGCCACCAAGGGCATGGGCGCTAGATGCGTTCGCAATTCAACCGACATGGCTATCCTCCGATGAGACCGGCCGCTCGGGCGATGTGGCTCAGACCCCGCGCCGCCGCGTCTGTGGTATGTATTCGGCCATCGATTCCCGCCCGCCACAGCGCCCGCTCATACCGCGAGGACAATGCGGGGCCGCCGATGATGGCCACGCTGCTCAGGTGGTCGTGGCTCCATTGTTCCAGGCAACTCCTGGCCTCGCGGATCTCGGTGGCGATCAGCAGGCCCGAAAGATAAGACCGCAAACCGCCCGCTGGCAACTCGCCGGACAGCCCCAGGGTTCGGGCGCTGAACAGACGTTTGAGCAGCCCGCCATACCGCAAGCCGGTTTCGGCGCCGTAGCTCAGACCCCGTTCGAAAGCGCCTGGGTCGTCGGACTCGCCCTCCATCAGCCGCCCCAGGATGCTGTGTTCGCAAAGTACGGCGAAGACCTCGCCGGTCATGAAGGTGGCCAACCGTACGATCCGTCCATCCTCGACCAACACCCATTTGCTGTGGGTGCCCGGCAGCACGAATACTTGCCGGATGGCGTCCCTTGCGCCGAGTGCCCCGAAGACTTCGGTTTCCTCGCCGCGCATGACATCCAAAACCCCGTCCTCGTCGATGCAGCTTACGCCCGGGACGAAGTGAACCGTATACCCCGACCGGGTGCGTAGCTCCCGCAAACCGTCCGCCAAGCCCTGAACGTCGGCGGGGCAAGGCAGGTAAGGGACTTCCAGCCAGCCCTGGCGACTGCCAATCGTTCCGGTCAGCAGGGTCGGAATCGCCCCCGCCCGGCGAAGCCAGGTCCCGACGGTCTCCTCGAAAACTCGTTCGAAATCTTTGTCGGCGATCTTGAGTACCCCCAGTAGGGCGGTGATCCGGTCGTGGATCGCCCCGTCGGCTCCGAGCAGATAGGCCCGGAACGAGGACGTCCCCCAGTCGATGCCGATCAACGCCTCGTTACCGCCCATCGCCGCCCTCCGCCCCAGGTCCGCTCGGTGTTCAAAAACCGAGCCTTAGGTTGTCTATAGATCATTTCCCGAAGGCCATCGGCCTACCACCCATTGCCCATGATAACTTCTCCCGCGCCGGTCAGGCTGATCGAAGGCTGTTCCACGACCTCGGCCCGCGAAGAAACATCTCCGCCACGTCCCGGTAGCTCAACTTAAAGTGGACCTAAAACAGCAGTACCTGAAAGACAATCTTGGCAAGGCGTTGCCCGACTATTGAAGATAGGCCCCACCGAAGAAGAACGCCGGGATCGGGGCTTGCCTTGCCAGCCGCGCCTATCCCTCCCCGCCCTGAAGGACGGGGTCTGTCGGCGAAAAACCGATGATGGCGGCGCCCGCCAGGGTCCAACCGCTGGGGACCTCGGTGAAAATCAGATAACCGAAAGGGGCGATGGCGGTGGCATCGGCCACCCGATATGCCCGCACTAAAGCCCCCTGGGCAGAGGCGCTCAGGGGGCCAGTAGCAAGGTCTTTGTCAGCGGGCTTACCGGCGACAGTTGCGGTCGTTGCCCACGGAGCCG
>CAZQXD010000117.1:0-5791 GCA_964597315.1 uncultured Candidatus Competibacteraceae bacterium | reverse complement strand
ATTGGGTTTGGTATGTTGTTTGATTAGATTGATTTTTTTGATAAGTATCCGATCCAGGTCTACCAACCGAATGACGGTACCCTGGCGGCCCTTGTCTTTGCCGGCGATGACTATTACTTCATCGCCCTTCTTGATTCTGCGCATCGCTGCTACTCCAACATCGGCCTTACAGCACCTCGGGTGCCAAGGAAATGATCTTCATAAAGCGTTCGCTGCGAAGCTCGCGGGTCACCGGCCCAAAAATACGGGTTCCAATGGGTTCCAGCTTGTTATTCAACAGCACCGCCGCATTGCCATCGAAACGGATCAAGGACCCATCGGCTCGGCGCACTCCCTTGCGGGTCCGCACCACCACGGCGTTGTAAACTTCGCCTTTTTTTACCTTGCCGCGCGGAATCGCTTCTTTCACGCTAACTTTGATAATATCGCCGATATGGGCGTAGCGGCGATGAGAACCGCCTAGCACCTTAATACACATCAGCCGACGCGCGCCGCTGTTATCGGCGACATTCAATACACTTTGCATCTGAATCATGGCAACACCCGATTCCCGCTGCTCGTTAGTTCATGTCTTATGCCGGGCAGCGTCCGGTCTGGGTCATACACCGGCCCCGCCCGCCCTGTCTACTCAGGCGCTCGGTCCAGCACCTTGACCAACCGCCAAGCCTTGGTCCTGGACAGAGGGCGGCACTGCTCAATGACTACGGTGTCACCTTCCTGGCACTCGTTCTGCTCGTCGTGGGCATGCAGCTTGGTGGACCGGCGTATGTATTTGCCATAAACCGGATGGCGAACCAAGCGCTCCACAATTACAGTGACCGTCTTATCCATTTTATTGCTGCTGACGCGCCCTGTGACGGTACGCGCAACTTTAGATTCCGCGCTCATGCTTTACCTGCCTTCATTTCATTGAGCACCGTCTTCAGCCGTGCGATATTGCGGCGAACCTGGCGAAACAGATGGGGTTTACCCAGTTGCCCGGTTGCTTTCTGCATACGCAGGTTAAATTGCTCCCGAAGCAGGCCAAGTAGTTCCTGCTTCAGCTCATCCACGTTTTTTTGGCGAAATTCGCTGGCCTTCATCACATCACCGTTCGGGTTACAAATACGGTTTGAACGGGGAGCTTGGCGGCGGCCAGGCGAAAAGCCTGACGGGCAATATCCTCGGACACCCCTTCAATTTCATAGAGCACACGCCCGGGCTGCACCTTAGCTACCCAGTACTCCACGTTACCCTTACCCTTACCCTGGCGTACTTCAAGAGGCTTTTGGGTAATGGGCACATCTGGAAAGATCCGGATCCAAAGCTTGCCACCACGTTTGACGTGCCGGTTGATGGCGCGTCGCGCAGCCTCAATCTGGCGGGCGGTGATCCGACCGCGACCGGCGCACTTCAGGCCGTATTCGCCGAAACTCACCTTATTGCCGCTGGTCGCAACGCCGCGGTTGCGCCCCTTGCGCTGCTTGCGGAATTTCGTTCTTTTCGGCTGTAACATCGTTAGTCCCCTGTTACCTAAAAAAGGAACTCCGCGACTAGAGGCGCGGAGCTCCGTAACAACCTATGCCGCAAGGACGTCAGTTGGCAGAGGCCTTCTCGGCCTTTGCATCGCCCTGCTTCTCGAGCCCGAACACTTCGCCCTTGAAAATCCAGACCTTGATGCCGATGACACCGTAGGTGGTCTTCGCCTCGGCGAAGCCGTAATCGATATCGGCACGTAGGGTGTGCAGGGGAACTCGACCTTCCCGATACCATTCACTGCGGGCAATCTCGGCCCCATTGAGCCGACCCGAAACGTGTATTTTAATACCTTGTGCGCCCAAACGCATAGCGTTTGTTACCGAACGCTTCATAGCGCGGCGAAACATGATACGCCGTTCCAGTTGCTGGGCCACACCTTCGGCGACCAATTGAGCGTCCAGCTCCGGCTTGCGCACCTCTTCGATATTGATGTGGACTGGAACGCCCATCATCGCCGAGACTTTTTTACGCAGCGCCTCGATATCCTCGCCCTTTTTGCCGATAACCACCCCTGGCCGAGCGGTATGGATGGTGATGTGAGCCGTGCGAGCGGGGCGCTCGATTTGAATTCGGCTGACCGAAGCATGAGCGAGTTTTTTCTTGATAAACTCGCGAACCTTCAGATCCATTTCCAGAAAATCGGCAAACTGGCTGGTATCCGCATACCATTTTGAAGTCCAGTCGGACGCAATACCCAAACGAATCCCAACAGGGTGTACTTTTTGACCCATTACGCCCTCTCTTACTGCTCAGCCACAGCCACGGTAATGTGGCTGGTACGTTTCATGATGCGATTACCGCGACCCTTAGCGCGAGCATGCATGCGCTTTAGGGTTGGCCCCTCATCCACATAAATGCCGGAGACACGCAGTTCATCCACATCCGCCCCTTCGTTATGCTCCGCGTTGGCGATAGCCGACTCCAGGACTTTTCTGACCAGTAAGGCGGCTCGCTTGTTGCTGAAAGTCAGCAACTGCAAGGCCGAACCCACGGGCATGCCTCGGACCTGATCAGCCACCAAGCGCGCTTTCTGAGCTGAGATCCTAGCGTATTTCATGTGCGCAATAGCTTGCATAATGGCGTCCCTCACTTGGATTTTCTATCCGCCGCATGCCCCCGGAAGGTCCGGGTGGCGGCGAATTCACCGAGTTTATGACCCACCATGTTTTCCGTAACCAGCACGGGCACGTGCTGGCGGCCGTTATGCACAGCGATGGTCAAACCCACCATATCCGGCAAGATCATGGAACGCCGCGACCAAGTCTTGATCGGTCTCTTACTGTTGGTAGCAACCGCCTTCTCCACCTTTTTTATCAGATGGGTATCGACAAACGGCCCTTTTTTTACTGAACGTGGCACGTCATTGTCCTCTAGGTTTCTGTCTGTGCCGGCGGCGTCTTACTTAGCCTTACGCCGGCGCACGATGAATTTGTCGGTGCGCTTATTGGATCGGGTTTTGTAGCCCTTGGTGGGCACACCCCAGGGACTAACCGGATGTCGGCCACCGGAGGTTCGGCCTTCGCCACCTCCGTGGGGATGATCCACAGGGTTCATAGCCACACCGCGCACCGTGGGACGAATGCCGCGCCAGCGCTTGGCACCGGCTTTACCCAATGAACGCAGATTGTGCTCATCGTTGCCCACCTCACCGATGGTCGCCTTGCAATCCACATGCACCTTGCGCATTTCCCCGGAGCGCAGGCGCAATGTGGCGTAACTCCCATCCCGGGCAATAAACTGGGCGGCGACCCCAGCACTGCGAGCGATTTGCGCGCCTTTACCAGGGCGCATCTCCACACAATGTACGGTACTGCCCACGGGAATGCCGCGCAGCGGCAGTGCATTACCCACTTTAATGGGAGCGGCGCTGCCCGACATAATGGCGGCGCCTTCGGTAATCCCTTTTGGAGCGATGATGTAACGTCGCTCTCCATCCGCATAAAGCAACAGTGCGATATGGGCGGTACGGTTTGGATCGTACTCCAGGCGTTCCACCTTGGCCGGGATATTGTCCTTGTCACGCTTAAAGTCGATGACCCGATAATGCTGCTTGTGGCCGCCACCCTTATGTCGGGTGGTGATCCGCCCCATGTTGTTGCGGCCGCCAGTCTTGGATTGCTTTTCCAGCAGCGGCGCGTACGGTGCGCCCTTATGCAGGTCGGGCGTGACCACCTTGACCACAAAACGGCGGCCAGGGGAAGTGGGCTTTTGTTTAACGATTGGCATTGTCTGACCCTTACGTCGTGTTCGAGGCGCCGCGAGCGCTCCTACTCGCCCCCGAGGAAATCGATCTCATTACCGGCCTCAAGCCCCACATAGGCTTTTTTCCAGTCTGAGCGACGGCCGTGGATGGCACCGAAACGTTTACGCTTACCTTTCATATTGGCTACGGTGACTTTTTTCACTTTGACGTCGAACAACAGTTCGACCGCCGCCTTGATTTCCGGCTTGGTCGCGTCCTTGGCAACCTTGAACACCACCTGGTTGGCCGCCTCGGCTACCGTCGTGCTCTTCTCAGACACATGGGGAGCCAGCAGCACTTTCAACAACCGCTCCTGATTCATGCCAGCCACTCCTCCACACGCTTGAGCGCATTCACGGTAATCACTACCTTATCGAAACGGATCAGGCTGACCGGGTCTAGTCCGGTCACATCCCGCACATCGACCCTGGGGATATTACGAGACGACAGATACAAATTGTGATCTACGTCCTCGGTAACGAACAGCGCGTTATCCACCGCCAGCTCGGCCAGCTTGGCCATCATCAGTTTGGTCTTGGGCTGGTCGATACCCAAATCACTCACCACCACCAACCGCTCCTGACGCACCAGTTCCGAGAAAATGGAACGCATGGCGGCCCGGTACATCTTTTTGTTGACCTTTTGGGAATAATCCTGAGGACTCGCCGCGAAAGTCACACCGCCCCCACGCCACAACGGACTGCGAATGGTGCCTGCGCGAGCCCGACCGGTGCCTTTCTGGCGCCACGGCTTGGCGCCTCCGCCACTGACCGCAGAGCGGTTTTTCTGAGCCCGGGTGCCGCTACGAGCGCCAGCCAGATAAGCCACGGTCACCTGATGCACGAGGGTTTCGTTAAAATCCCGTCCGAAGGTTTCATCCGACACCGCCACCACGTCTCCAGAGGCTTGGCCGTCAGCATTTTTCACTTGAAGTTCCACAATCGCCTCCTCAGCCACGCTGCTTCACAGCGGGACGGACAATCACATCGCCACCCTTTGCGCCAGGAACCGCCCCTTTGATGAGCAACAGGCCGCGTTCAATATCCACCCGGACTATCTCCAGGTTTTGGATACAGCGTTGCACCGCGCCCATATGGCCGGCCATGCGTTTACCTTTAAATACCCGTCCTGGAGTCTGATTCTGGCCAATGGACCCCGGTACCCGGTGGGACAGGGAATTACCATGGGTTTTACGCTGGCCGCTGAAATGATGACGCTTGATCGTACCTGCGAAGCCCTTGCCGATGGTGGTGCCGGTCACATCGACTTTCTGACCGACCTGAAACAAGTCCACTTTCAATTCGCCACCGATGGCAGCGTCATTGGCTTCGTTTTCCGTCAGGCGGAACTCCCAGAGATTGCGTCCAGCCTCGGTGCTAGCCTTGGCGAAATGACCCGCCATGGGCTTGGTGACACGACTGGCCTTGCGATTGCCGGTAGTGATCTGCAATGCCCGGTAACCATCGGTTTGCAGGGTCTTGATCTGGGTAATGCGATTGGGCTCAACCTCAACCACGGTCACCGGCACTGACACGCCCTCTTCTGTGAAAACACGCGTCATGCCAGCCTTGCGACCAACCAATCCAATTGCCATTTTTCGATAACCTCGATAAAAACGGGCGAGAGGAGGGGTGGCACCCCCTCATCGCCCCGACCAGTTAGTTCAGCTTGATCTGCACATCCACGCCAGCAGCCAGATCCAGCTTCATCAGGGCGTCAACCGTCTTGTCCGTGGGGTCCACGATATCCATCAACCGCTTATGGGTACGGATCTCATACTGATCACGGGCATCCTTGTTGACGTGGGGCGAGATCAGTACCGTGAAATGCTCGTTTTTGGTCGGCAGGGGAATCGGTCCCCGCACCTGAGCCCCGGTACGCTTGGCGGTCTCCACGATCTCACGCGCCGACTGATCGATCAGACGATGATCGAACGCCTTGAGGCGGATGCGAATTCTCTGATTGGACATGCTGTATTACTCGATAATTTTAGCGACGACGCCGGCGCCCACGGTACGGCCGCCCTCGCGT
>CAZQXD010000116.1:0-5841 GCA_964597315.1 uncultured Candidatus Competibacteraceae bacterium | reverse complement strand
GTCACCCTGGGCAACCTGATCAGCGATATCCGCCGGTTGATCCTTTGATCGTCACGACTTTGTATCTGGCGGAAACACCGATCTGTGGTGGTCCGTGGCCGGATCGGACCCGCCGGACCACCCGACTCGGGAGGGTGGATAAAGGGGGACTCAGTTGATGCCTAGAATCTCCATGGCCTTGCCCAGGGTATCCACAGACGCCTGGTGATTGCCCGCCTGATGCAGTTCTTCACCCTCAGCGCGGAGCTGTTTCACTGTGGCCAGTTGCTCCTCGCTAAGGCTAGGACCAGCGGCCAGGGCCGCGTCGATTTTTTTCATATCCGCCGGGCAGTGCAAGGCGAAGGCGGGCAGGGCCAAGGCGGTCAGCAGGGTGGCGGCAAGTAGCGTGGTTTTCATGGTGGGTGTCTCCAGATTGAACACTGCGACAGGCAGCGTACTATTAGATTAGCCAGCGACCGAGGGGCTTGCCAGGCGAGCGGGGATGGTGCGCTGTTCGAATCAAGTTTTAGGGCCAGTCGTCGATTCTTCTAACCTAAGGCCGCCTCTCGGCGTGCCGAGTGAGGCTATCCGACGCTTCGGATGCAACCCGCTCAGTGGTTGGAGAAATTAAGGCCAGTCCTCAAAAACCGATGAATGGAAACGTCAACCAGAAATACTTGACCCAGCCGGTGGACCGGGAAGCGCCGCGCCAAGAGGTACTGGTCCAAGGCGGAGAAACAGCCGGTCCGCTGCGGTTCGTGGATCGCGGTGGAACTTGTTAAACTAGCGCTAGTCGCCCCCTTACCATCGGCACAGCCGGTGTTGTCGAGGTATAACGTGTCCCTCAAAGGAATCATACTCGCCGGCGGTTCCGGCACTCGCCTGCATCCCCTGACCATCTCCGTCAGCAAGCAGTTGATGCCGATCTATGACAAGCCCATGATCTATTATCCCCTGTCCGTGCTGATGCTGGCGGGGATACGGGATATTCTGATCATCTCCACGCCCCGGGATCTGGACGCTTTTCAGGGGTTGCTGGGGGATGGAGCCAAGTGGGGTCTATCTCTGAGTTATGCTCCCCAACCCAGTCCAGATGGGCTGGCCCAGGCATTTCTGATTGGTGAGTCGTTCATCGGCGCCGATTCGGTGAGTTTGATTCTGGGGGACAACATCTACCACGGTCACGGCCTGCCGGAGGTGTTGCGGCGGGCCACTGCCCGGGACCAAGGGGCCACGGTGTTCGGCTACTATGTGCGTGACCCGGAGCGTTACGGGGTGGTCAGCTTCGACGCTCAGGGCCGGGTGGTGGACATCGAGGAAAAACCGGCCCGGCCCAAGTCCCATTACGCCGTCACCGGACTGTATTTCTACGATAACCAGGTGGTGGATATCGCCAAGTCCATCCGCCCCTCGCCCCGGGGTGAACTGGAGATTACCGATGTCAACCGCGCCTATCTGGATACTGCGGCCCTGCATGTGGAACTGCTGGGACGGGGTTACGCGTGGTTGGATACGGGCACCCATGAATCGCTGCTGGCCGCCGCCAACTTCATCCAGGTGGTGGAGCAGCGCCAGGGCCTGAAAGTGGCCTGCCCCGAGGAGATCGCCTACCGCATGGGCTATATTGACGCCGAACAGGTGCGGCGCCTGGCCGAGCCGTTGCTCAAAAACGGTTATGGCCGTTATCTCCAAGACATTCTGGAACGGGAGGTTCGCCTATGAAGGTGCTGGCCACGGAACTACCAGATGTGTTGATCGTCGAGCCTCGGGTGTTCGGCGACCATCGGGGGTTTTTTCTGGAGACCTACAGTGAGGCCCGCTACCGGGAAGCCGGTATTCCCGGTCCCTTTGTCCAGGATAACCAGTCTCGTTCCCGGCGTGGGGTGTTGCGGGGTCTGCACTATCAACTCATCCAGCCCCAGGGCAAGTTGGTGGGGGTAACCCGGGGAGCGGTATTCGATGTAGCGGTGGACGTGCGCCTAGGCTCCCCCGATTTTGGCCGCTGGGTGGGGGCGATCCTGGACGATCAGAATCACCGCCAACTCTATATTCCTCCCGGCTTCGCCCACGGCTTTTGTGTGCTGTCCGAAGAGGCCGATTTCGTCTACAAATGCACCGACTATTACCACCCTGCCTCGGAACAGGGGGTGGCATGGGACGATCCGGCCATTGGCATCCGCTGGCCCGAACTGGACTTCGCTCTGTCGGATAAGGACCGGCGCAATCCGCCCCTGGCCGAACAGTCGGCGTTGCCGGAGTATCGGCCATGACCCTATTGGTGACCGGGACCAACGGCCAGGTGGGCCGGGAACTGGCCCGGCGCGCCCAAAACGTGCTGGCTTTGGACCGTAGCGGTTTGGATATCGGTGACGCTGGAGCCGTGGACCGAGTACTGGCCGAGGCCCGCCCGGCCCTGGTCATCAACGCCGCCGCTTATACCGCCGTGGACCGGGCCGAGCAAGAGCCGGAGGCGGCCTTGCGGATCAACCGAGACGGGCCTGCTTACCTGGCCCGGGCCTGCGAACGGCAAGGCATCCCGCTGCTACATATTTCCACCGACTACGTGTTCGATGGCCAGCGGCCCGGGGCCTGGCGGGAAGACGACCCCACCGCCCCCCTGGGGGTTTACGGCCAGAGTAAATGGGCCGGTGAAGAAGCGGTGCGGGAACGCCTGGACCGGCATCTGATTCTGCGCACCAGTTGGGTGTTCGGCGGTCATGGCCATAATTTCGTCAAGACCATGTTGCGCCTGGGGCGGGAGCGGGACGAGCTGCGGGTGGTGGCCGATCAACAGGGCTGCCCCAGCTACGCCGGGGACATCGCCGACACCCTGTTGGCCTTGGCCGGACGCATCGCCGCCGGAGAGACCCCCTGGGGGACTTACCACTATTGTGGCGCTCCGGCCACCACCTGGCATGGTTTCGCCTGCGCTGTTTTCACCAAAGCCGTGGAGCTGGGCCTGCTGTCCCGGGCGCCTCGGGTCCAGGCCATCACCACCGCCGAGTATCCCACCCCGGCCCGTCGCCCCGCCAATTCGGTGCTGGATTGCACCCGGCTCGCCGCATTGGGGCTGGGGCCGCGTCCCTGGGCCGAGGGCCTGGAGACCGTGCTGCGGGAAGTGGGCCGGGCCTGATCATATCATCCAGGAGTTCAAAATCGTGAGCGACTATTCACCCCGGAATATACTGGTGACCGGCGGGGCCGGTTTCATCGGCTGCAATTACGTTCGCTGGTTGCTGGCGTCCGAACCATCGGTGCGAATTGTGAACCTGGACCTGCTCACCTACGCCGGTTCCCCGGACAATCTGGCGGACCTTGCGGATTCCGACCGCCATATTCTGGTGCAGGGGGATATCGCCGATGCCGCCCTGGTGGACCGACTGCTGCGGGAACATGCTATCGACACCGTGGCGCACTTTGCCGCCGAAAGCCACGTGGACCGCTCTATCAGCGGCCCGGCGGCTTTTATCCACAGCAATTTGATAGGCACTTTCACCCTGCTGGAGAGCTGTCGGCGGTTGTGGCTGGACGAGCAGGGCCGGGATGAGAGCAACTGCCGTTTCCATCATATCTCCACCGACGAGGTTTACGGCACCCTAGGGCCGGATGATCCCGCCTTCGCCGAGACCACTCCCTACGCCCCTAACTCCCCGTACTCCGCTTCCAAGGCGGGCTCCGATCATCTGGCCCGGGCCTATCACCACACCTATGGGCTGCCGGTGACCACCAGCAACTGCTCCAATAACTATGGTCCCTACCAGCACGGGGAGAAATTCATCCCCACGGTGATCCGGTCCTGCCTGGAAGGGCAGCCCATCCCGGTCTACGGAGACGGTCGCAACATTCGGGACTGGTTGTACGTGGAGGACCACTGCCGGGCCGTAGATGCCGTCATCCGCCGCGGTCGACTTGGGGAGACCTATAATGTCGGCGGCGACAACCAATGGGCCAATATCGACATTGTGCGCCTGCTCTGCGCCCTCATGGATGAAGCCCGGCCCGCCAGCGCGCCCCACGAGCGGCTGATCAGCTTCGTCAAGGACCGTCCCGGCCACGACTGGCGCTATGCCATCGACGCCCACAAGATCAGCGGGGAACTGGACTGGCAGCCCCGGGAGAGCTTCGATACCGGTATCCGCAAGACCTTGGACTGGTATTTGGACCGCTGAGGGTATGGGTCGGCGATGCGCCAGTCGTCAAGTTTGCCAATGGCCCGGGAGGGTCTATTGCGCCTGGGTGTCGCCCCTGATCCTGCTGGTCGCCGGTTGCTTTGCCGATGTCGATTCGTCCCCTCCCATCGGCTACCTAGACGACCGGGGGGGCGGTTCGCCGCTCCTAGACGGTGACCTAATCCTGTCCGGTTGGACCCTAGACCCGGATGGCGTGGCGGAAGTGGCGGTAGTGCTGGACGGTCGGCGCCGCTATCTGGCCCGTTATGGAGTGGCGCGTCCCGACGTGGCCGCCGCCCATCCAGATTATCCCGATAGCGCGGGGGCCGGTTTCGAGCTGGTGATCGGCGCCGAGGTGTTCAATGGTGAGCGTCATCGCCTGGAAGTGGAGGTGGTGGACCGGCGAGGCTTGCGCACCGTGATTGCCGATCGCAGGGTAGTGCCCCAAGTCCGCAAGCGCCTGTGGCGGTCTCTTCTGGAGGAGCGGCCCAGCTTGCGCTCCGACCACTTTCAGGTGCTGTTCGCCGCCAGCAACCTGGCCGCCGGGGGCGCTGCGGAGATCGGGGAGACCTATAGAGACTATACCAGCGAGACCCTGGGGGTAGGGATGCGGGTGCCGATTCTGTATATGCGCACCACCCAGGGCCGGTCCGGGGACTGGACCTTCGACCCGGCGTTCGACACAAGCACCGTTCAAGACGGCAAGGTCGTGGCCGAGGATGCCATGGCTCCGGTCATTCGTTACGCCGAGGAACACCGGCTGCCGGTGCTGTTCACCCTCAATGGCGGTATCTGGGCCGATGCCCGGGATACCGCACCGGACTGGGATTTGAACGATCATCTGGAGGCGGACCCGGCCAACTGCCAGTGGAACGCCCAAGGTGAGGTAATGGCGGACGACTATCTGCGTCATCTGCCAGGCTCCGAGGCCAGCCCGGAACTGGCCCGAGCCTTGACCCTCAATGTCTTTGCCGACACCGTGCGCCGCTACAAACGCCGCAATCTGCAACAAGCCGGCCGCTATCTCACGGACTTCGCCCGTCGCCACCCCGAGCTGTACGTGGGCGTCAATCTGGACCCGGACCTATACATCAATCCCTTTTTCCAGGGTGACCAGTGGTATGACTATCATCCCGATACCCTGCGCCAATTCCGCCACTGGCTGCGGGGCGATGGCCCTTATGCTGGAGAGTCGGGCATGGTGGATCTCCGCGCCTATCGGCGCGCGTCCCTGACCCTGCCTGAACTCCAGGAGCTGAGCGGGCGGCGGTTCTCGAACTGGGACGCGGTGCGGCCACCGGACCCCAGTGGACGGCGGCAGTTCTGGGAAGACCCCTTATTTGAGCTGTGGGAGCAGTTCCGCCGCCACTTGGTGGATCTACACTATGACGAATTGTCCCAATGGTTGACAGCAACCGGGCTGTCGGCTGCCGACATCTGGTCTTCGCAAGGATTTATGAGTTCTCCCAGCAGTACGGTGCCGGTCCGGCTGGACAGTCCGGCCAAGAATTACGACACCGCCGGGGTGTCCATCGAAGGAGCGGTGCCAGCCCAAGGCCAACTGGGCGCCATCGTCTACGGCGATGCCGCCGTCAATACCGCCACCACGGAGACTGGCGATAGCTTGTTCGCCCTGTTTCGGCGCTTCGACCCGGATTGGGGGATCGTGGAATTCAATACCGCCGATCTGGAG
>CAZQXD010000115.1:0-6433 GCA_964597315.1 uncultured Candidatus Competibacteraceae bacterium | reverse complement strand
CTGTCCCCAGGGCCAGATAATAGGTAGAAAGAATGACCATCATAGAGTCGATTTCGCTTTTTGGTATCATGGTCATACTCGCGGCGATTCCCAGTACAAGCGTAGCTCTGGTGGTGGCTCGCTCAGCCACATTAGGCGTAGGCAATGGCATGGCTGTTGCGGTTGGCATTGTTCTAGGCGATTTGATTTTTATCATGTTGGCCATACTGGGTCTATCCGTGGTGACAGAAACCATGGGTGGTCTATTCACAATTATAAAATACTTAGGAGCTTGTTATCTGTTTTGGCTGGGGTTCTCATTGCTAACTGAAAAAAGAACAACCAAAATCGCGATAAAAAAATCAAATGAAAAAGGCAGTTTCATAATTAGCTTCTTTGCTGGATTTTTTCTTACCCTGGGCGATATTAAAGCAATCTTTTTTTACATTAGCCTGTTTCCGATGTTTATTGATTTGGCGACACTCCAAGTGATGGATATACTCGTTATTTCGTGCATCACGGTAGTGGGTGTTGGTGGCGTCAAACTATGTTATGCCCTCATGGCGATAAAAATGACTACCTTGCTTAGCAGCCTCAAGCTTGAGAATGCAGTCAGGAAAACGGCGAGCGGGGTCATGGTTGGAGCGGGTGGATATTTAATTGTAAAAGCCTGATACAATCAATTAATTGAAACAATTAAGGTAAGCAATGAAAAAAATTCATATTGCAATAGCCTCCGCGAATATTGAGGAAACCGTCAAGGATTACTCAAAAAGGCTAGGGTGTGCGCCGTGTTTGGTTGTCAAAGGGGAGTATGCCTTATGGAGAACAGAGAGTATGAATCTTTCTGTTCGTCATGGTACACCAGATGAATCGGGAAAATTAAGGCATTTGGGCTGGGAGGACTCGGAGGTTTCTGCATTCACTCAGGACACAGATGTCAACGGAATACTCTGGGAGCATTTCAATGCTTTTAACCAGGCAGAGGAAATAAAAGAATTATGGCCAGACACTGATTATCGGCCCGATGAGTGCTGATGGAAGGAGCGTCGATAATGTTCGCTATTAAATCATGTCAGATTCCCGACAGTGCGTTCCTGGAAAAGTACCGTGAAGCCGGAGCCTATACAGACTGTTTTTTTGTGGATATTCAGGCCCGAGTTTCCCATGCTCAGTATGTGACGGCCTTTTACACCACTTGGGTCTTTAAGCTGGAACGGTTAATCCTGAAATGGGCGATTTCGCGACCCTCTACCGATGCCCAAGCTAAATTGCTTGCAAAGGGTTCCCTGGATACGTTTGCGGCATGGCATGTGGAACGGCGGGCTGAAAATCAGCTATTGTTGTCGGACATCAATAATCGTACCCGGTCCTGGCTTATGTCTATGTCTCCAGGGATAGAGGGTGGTACACGCTTATATTTTGGATCGGCCATTGTCCTAGTGAAAAACACCCGGGGCGAGCCGACCTTGGGCCTGGTCTTCAAAGCTTTACTCGGGTTTCACAAGATTTATTCCAAGGTCTTATTGCACTCGGCAAAATCTCGACTAAAGACGCAGCTTTCGTAGGCTACACCTTGCGCTGGCGTCATTGTTTCTCCACTTTTTCCAGGAGCGTGATTCCATGACCCGAAGCTGTGATATACCCACACTCAACACCTTGGACCGGGACCGGTTTGTGGGGATGCTGGGGGCTATTTTCGAACACTCGCCCTGGGTGGCCGAGCGGGCTTGGGACGGGCGGCCTTTCGCCGATGTGGCTCACTTACATGCCGCCATGGTGGCCGTTGCGCGGCAGGCCAGCCGAGGTGAGCAACTGGCCCTGCTGCGGGCGCACCCAGAACTGGCTGGCCAGGCGGCCCAGGCCGGGGAGCTGACGGAATCCTCCAGAGGGGAACAGGTCGGCGCCGGTCTCGACGCCCTGACCCGAGAGGAACTGGAGCGCATCACCCGCCTCAACGCTGCCTACCGGGACAGGTTTGGCTTTCCCTTCATCATCGCCGTGGGTCACCACACCAAGCACGGCATCCTGGCCGAACTGGAACGGCGTCTGGCCAACGACCCCGAGACCGAGCGGAACCTGGGCCTGGAGCAGGTCTACACCATCGCCCGGTTGCGGCTGAACAAGTTGCTGGACCGTACCTGACAGCCCCAACGGAGAGAGCGTCCCATGGCGAAACTATCCACCCATATCCTAGACACCGCCCATGGCTGCCCGGCCGCCGGTGTTCGCGTCGATCTGAGCCGACTGGACGCGGATTGCTGGACCTTACTCAAAACCGTGCATACCAATGCCGATGGCCGCACCGATCAGCCCTTGTTGCTGGGCGAGGCGTTGCGGGCCGGGCGCTACGAATTGTTGTTTCATATGGGCGCCTATTTCGCCGGATGGGGGGAGAGGGGCGAGCCGCCGTTTCTGGACCAAGTGCCGGTGCGTTTCGGGGTGAGCGACCCCAGCCAGAACTATCATGTGCCCCTGGTGGCCAGCCCCTGGAGTTTCGCCACTTACCGAGGCAGTTGAACCGCCGCCCGAAACTCCCATCGACACCATCTTCGGAGGTTCCCCTTGGAGGCGTATCTTATGGACTGGGCCAACCTGCTGGTCCGGTGGCTGCATGTCATCTCCGGCGTGGCCTGGATCGGGGCGTCGTTCTACTTTGTGTTCTTGGACAACCACCTCACCCCCCCCAGGGACCCCAAGGATACGGAGCGAGGGGTGTACGGGGAACTGTGGTCGGTGCATGGGGGCGGTTTTTATCACAACCAGAAATACCTGTTGGGTCCCCAGCACGAGCCGCTCACCGAGGCGCTGCACTGGTTCAAATGGGAAGCCTATATCACCTGGATCAGCGGCATGCTGCTGTTGGGCATCGTCTACTGGCATGGGGCCGCCGCCTATCTGATCGACCGTCAAGTGGCCGACCTGACCCCGGCCGGGGCCATTGCCATCAGCAGCGTTTTTCTGGTCGGCGGTTGGCTGACCTACGACCAGCTTTGCAAGCGCATCAAGACCGCGATGCGCCTGGGGATGGCGGTGTTTGCCTTGATTGTGGTGGCGGATGTCCTGTTGTTCAGGATTTTTAGCGGCCGGGGGGCTTATATCCACGTGGGGGCCATGATCGGCACCCTGATGGTGGCTAATGTGTTTTTCGTCATCATCCCCGGCCAAATGAAAATGGTGGATGCCATCCGCGCCGGCCAGGCCCCCGATCCGGTCTACGGCCAGCGGGGTAAGCAACGCTCGGTGCACAACACCTATTTCACTCTGCCCCTGCTGTTTATCATGATCAGCAGCCACTATCCCATGACCTATAACCACCCCTACGGCTGGGCGGTGTTGCTGGTCATCATGTTGGCGGGGGTGCTGGCGCGGGCGTTTTTTCTGCAACGTCACAAGGGCAGGGCTAACCCCCTACTGGCGGTGGCCGGCGCGGTGCTGATCGGGGTGCTGGCCGTTGCGCTGGTCCCGGCGCCGCGCCAGATCGCCCCGGAGCAGGCCGCCGTGGCCAGCTTCGCTCAGGTGCGGTCGGTCATCCAGCAGCGTTGCAACACGTGCCATTCCGCAAAGCCCAGCGAACAGACCTTCACCACCGCCCCGGCCGGGGTGATGTTCGACACCCCGGAACAAATCCGGTCCTGGGCGGCCCGCATCCACGCACGGGCGGTGGTGAACAAGAGCATGCCCCTGGGCAATCTCACCGGCATGACCGAGGCCGAGCGGGTACTGCTGGATACCTGGTACAACCAGGGCGCTCCTATCCGGTAGCTGCGGGAAACCGTCCTTGAGTCCCGCTGGGCGAACCCGGCCAGCCGCTCACTCGTCGATCCGCACCTTCACATAAGACCCGGGCGCATCCTCCAGCACGCTCAGCTTGCCATCTCCCGGGGTCCGGGCCGGCACCTTGGGACCGGACTTGGGCCGGGCCCATTTCAGCCAGTCTTTCCACCAGGAGCCTTCGTTCTGGGTAGCCCCGGCCAGCCACTGCTCCGGGTCCGGGGGCAGGTTTTCATTGATCCAATAGCCGTATTTTTTAGACTCGGCGGGATTGATGACCCCGGCGATATGGCCGGAGCCTCCCAGCACAAAGCGCACCGGCCCGCCCGGGAGGCGGGCGCCGGCATAGGTGGCGGTCCAGGGGGCGATATGGTCTTCACGGGTGGAGAGGAAATACACCGGCGAGGTGATCTTGCCCAGGTCGATGGGCACCCCGGCCAGGGTGATGCCGCCGGGTTCCCGGAGCCGGTTGTGCTGGTACATATTGCGCAGATAAAAGCTGTGCATATTCCGGGGCATGCGGGTGGAGTCGGAGTTCCAGTACAGCAAATCGAAGGCCATGGGGTCCTTGCCCATGAGATAATTGTTGATGACGAAGTTCCAGATCAGGTCGTTGGCCCGCAGCATATTGAATACATTGGCCATTTGGGAGCCTTCCAGATAGCCTTTCTCGTCCATGTGCTTTTCAATGGACTTGAGCTGGTCCTCGTCGATAAAGACTTCCAGTTCCCCCACATGTTCGAAATCCAGCATGGTGGTGAAGCAGGTGGCGCTTTTGATGCGCTCATCGCCCTGGGCCGCCAGCCAGGCCAGGGTACACATGAGCAGCGTGCCCCCTAGGCAATAGCCCGCGGCATTGACCTCCCGCTCCCCGGTGGCCTGCTCGATGGCGTCCAGGGCCGCCAGGGTGCCCTCGGTGAGATAATCCTCGAAGTCTTTGTCCGCCAGCCGCTCGTCGGGGTTGACCCAGGACAGCACGAACACCGTGAAGCCCTGGTCCACTGCCCATTTGATAAAGGAGTTCTTGGCCCGCAAATCCAGGATATAGAACTTGTTGATCCAGGGGGGCACGATCATCAGCGGCCGTTTGTGGACTTTCTCGGTGGTGGGGGTGTATTGGAGAAGCTGCATCAGTTTGGTCTGGAACACCACCTTGCCGGGGGTGACGGCCACGTTCTCCCCCAACCGGAACGCCTCCAGATCGGTCATTTTGATCCGTAACTGGCCCTTGCCCCGGTCCAGGTCTACCAGCAGGTTTCGCAAGCCCTTGACCAGGTTTTCACCGCCGGTCTCCAGGGTGTGCTTGAGTACTTTGGGGTTGGTGGCCACGAAGTTGGTGGGGGCCATGGCATCCACGAACTGGCGGGTGTAAAACGCCACCCGATCGGCAGTGCGCGGGTCCAGATCCTTGACGTCGGTGGTGGCTTCCTGGAGAGTGCGGGCGGCCAGCAGATAGGACTGTTTGATATAGTCGAATACGGCGTTTTCGGCCCAGACATCGTCCTTGAAGCGCTTGTCGTCGGGAGTCGGGTTCAGGGCCGGCTCCGCCGCCTGGCCCAGCATCCGTTGAGTGCTGCCGTGCCAGAGTTTCATGGCATCTTGCCAAAAACTCATCTGCGCCCGTAGCAAGGGGCTAGGATCGGTCATCAGCTTTTGGGTGTATTCCATGAAGGACTTGCCGATCACTACCGGGTCGGGAATGGTAAAGAAATCCCCCGCAGCCTGGCGCTCCAGATAGTCCTTGAGCAGGCGCTGGCTGCGCTCGGCAATCTCCGGGAAGTTCTCGGCCAGCTTGGTGGGGTCGGGCATGTTCACGGGAGGCAGGTCTTTTGACCAGGGGTTGTGCTGCTCGCTCATCAAGGGGTCTCCGTTGCTAGGCTGCCGACGTCTATTTCTTAGCATAGCAAGCTGTGTCCGGGGGGCGAGCTTCTCTTGGTCGGGTAACTTCCCTCGGGGCAGACCAGAAGCTCTGGCGCGACGTCGCGCGGCGCTTGCCGACCTTCACTATTTATCAAAATTACGCGAAAAACCCTGCCGTTCACGGCAGGGATGGATAGCGTAGGCCGGGTCGGGGCGCGCAGCCCCCGCCCGGCCTCATCGGGACTCTGCCGCTGTTCGATGTACTGGCGAAGGACAGAGATAGGCGCTTCCCCCACGCTGGCGGCAAAGTCGCCGGGGCGCCCCAGCGCCCCCGCGCTTTTGCGAATCGACCAGAAGCGCTGTAGCTCTGGGAATTCCTGGTATGAAACTAACAATAGACGATCTATAACTGATTGTTTTTTCGGTCATCCGATTTTTCGATTTTTCTTTGTTTTCTTGCAGTAGAAGTAGGGTGCGGTGAGGAACGAACCGCACCGGGACCTGCTGCTGCCCATCGATGCGGTTCGCAAAGCTCACCACATCCTACAACTTCCCTCTTGCTGGAGTTTCATGCTCGGTTTTTGGCCGAAGACCATAGCGGCTGCTTAAGCCGGCGACTGGAAACCCCTTTGAGACTGTTGACCAGGGCAGCAACGGAGACGTTAGGTGGGTGGCTGACCAAGAGATGCACATGATCCCGCTCCCCGTTGAACGCCACCCGTTCAGTCTCAAAATCGCCGCAACCCTGGGCCCCTAACGCCTGCGGCCGGTCCAGATGCCGACGCTCAACCACCTTGCCCCGGCGTTTGCAGACGAACAT
>CAZQXD010000114.1:0-6971 GCA_964597315.1 uncultured Candidatus Competibacteraceae bacterium | reverse complement strand
AATCCGGGACACGGCCCGCTGATAGCTGTCGATGTCCACCACCTCCACCCGCACCTGGCCGGGCAGCAGCGCCCGCAAGGCATCCCGGGAACGCTCCCCCCAGGGTTTCTGGCCCATCTCCGGGGTGTCGATGCCCCAGACCCGGACCCGCAGCCGACCCGCCGGACAGTCCAGGGTCACGGTATCCCCGTCGTAGGCGTTGTCCACCGCGCAGGACAGTTGCTCTCCCCGGCCAGGCAGGGGGGCGTCCGGGGTTTCCAGAAAGCGCCCCAGACCGAACACCGCCACCGTCAGCACGGCGATCAGGATAGGGCCGCTGCTTTTGCGACGCCGGGCGCGGCGCAGTTGGTCCTTGAGCAACCGTAGGACCAGAGACAGTAATTGCCGATTCGATTTCCACATCATGTCGCACTCCCTGCCTGCACCAGCGCGGCGTCCCGTGCCGACGGAACAGCCGGGACGCCGCGTCGACTGTCATCCCCGGGCCGCCGTCAGAGCCTGATCAATATCGGCCAGAATATCGTCCACATGCTCGATGCCGATGGACAGCCGCACCAAATCCTCGCTGACCCCAGCCTTGACCAGTTCATCGGGTCCGAGCTGGCGGTGGGTGGTGGTGGCCGGATGGCAGGCCAGGGACTTGGCGTCGCCGATGTTCACCAACCGGGTAATCAGTTGCAGGGCGTCGATGAACGTCGCGCCCGCCCCCTTGCCCCCCTGGATTCCGAAGCTCATGATGCTGGCTGCCATGCCGTCCATATACTTGTCCACCAGGGGCTTGTCCGGGCTGTCCGCCAGACCCGGATACTTGACCCATTCCACTTGGGGGTGGTCGTGCAGATACTGGGCCACCTTGACGGCGTTTTCGCAATGGCGGTCCATGCGTACCGGCAGGGTCTCCAGGCCCTGGAGGATCAAAAAGGCGTTGAAGGGAGACAAGGCCGCGCCGGTGTTACGCAGGGGCACTACCCTGGCCCGGCCAATATAGGCCGCCGGTCCCAGGGCCTCGGTATAGACCACCCCATGGTAGCTGGGGTCCGGCTCGTTGAGGCGGGGGAAGCGGGTCTTATGCTGGTCCCAGGGGAACTTGCCGGAGTCCACCAGCACCCCGCCGATGGAGTTGCCGTGGCCGCCCATATACTTGGTCAGGGCGTGAACGACAATATCGCAGCCCCATTCGAAGGGTCGGCACAGATAGGGGGTCGGCACGGTGTTATCCACGATCACCGGCACCCCGTGGCTATGGGCCATGGTGGCCAGTTTTTCCAGATCGGCCACGTTCACCGCCGGGTTGCCGATGGACTCGCAGAACACCGCCTTGGTGCGCTCGTCGATCAACCCCGCCATGGATTCCGTGTCCTGGGGGTCGGCGAAGCGCACTTCGATGCCGTAACGGGGCAAGGTGTGGGCGAACAGGTTATAGGTGCCCCCGTATAGGGTACTCACCGAGACGATGTTATCCCCGGCCTCGGCGATGGTCATGATGGCGTAGGTGATGGCCGCCATGCCCGAGGCCAGGGCCAAGGCCCCCACGCCCCCTTCCATGGCCGCCACCCGCTGCTCCAGCACGGCGTTGGTGGGGTTCATGATCCGGGTGTAGATATTGCCTTCTACTTTCAGATCGAACAGATCGGCCCCGTGCTGGGTGTCGTCGAAGGCATACGAGGTGGTCTGGTAAATGGGCACCGCCACCGCCTTGGTGGTGGGGTCCGGTTGATAACCGCCGTGGATGGCCAAGGTTTCTAGTTTCATGTTGGGGTCGGTTCTCCGGTGGTCGATTAGCAAAGGCGTTCCATCGTAATGGGTTCGCCCGCTTCAGACCAGCCATGCCAGACCTTGGAGGAGCAGCCAGGCGAACCCCGCAGCCAGCACATCATCGGCCATGATGCCCAGGCCGCCGGTGACCCGGGCATCCACCCAGCGGATGGGCCAGGGTTTGACGATGTCGAACAGCCGGAACAGTAAAAATCCCACCAGAACCCAGCCCCAGCCCGGAGGGGCGGCGGCCATGGTCAGCAGATAGCCGACGATCTCGTCCCAGACGATGCCGCCGTGGTCGTGAACCCCCAGGTCTTGGGCGGTGCGCCCGCACAGATACACCCCCAGGGCGAACAACAGCGCCACCAGCCCCAGATAGGCCGCCAGGGGCAGGTCCTGGACCAGCCACCACAAAGGCAGGGCCGCCAGGGTGCCGAAGGTGCCGGGGGCCTTGGGCGCCAGTCCCGAGCCGAAGCCACAGGCCAGAAAATGCACCGGGTCGGTCAGCCGGGGTTGGGGTCGCCTAGGCGAAGTGGTCATATCCCAGCCTCCCTGCCCGGTAGGGCCGATGGTCGTCCCGGCGGCAGTCCAGCCCCGGCGTGGCCACAATCTCGCCGATCTCGGTGCAGGGACAATCCCAACTGGCGGCCCGCTCCCGCAGCGCCGCCACCCGCTCGGGGGGGGTGGTAAAGCACAGTTCGTAGTCGTCCCCCCCGCCCAGGGCCAGGGCCAGGGCCTGCTCCCGCTCCAGGGCCGCCAGGGCCGGGGATAGAGGCAGGGCGTCCACCCTGAGCCGAGCGCCCACCCCGCTGCGTTCCAGGATATGGCCCAAATCCTGAGCCAGGCCATCGGAGACATCGATGGCCGCCGTGGCCAGCCCCCGTAGCGCCAGTCCCTGCCGCAGCCGGGGCAGGGGCCGTTCCAGGCGTCCCCGCAAGGCCGCCAGGTCCGCCTCGGACAGTTGGATGCGGTTTTCCAGGGCGGCCAGGGCCAAGGCCGCATCCCCAGGTGTGCCGGTGACAAATACCCGATCCCCAGGCCGCGCACCGTCCCGGCGCAAGGCCAGCGCCGCAGGCACAAAGCCATGGACTTGCACGGCGATGGTCAGGGGGCCACGGGTGGTGTCGCCCCCCACCAGGGCCACTCCGTGGGTCTCCGCCAGGGTAAAAAATCCCCGGCGGAAGGCTGCCAGCCAGGCGTCGTCCACCTGGGGCAAGACCAGACCCAGAGTGGCCCAGGCCGGTTCGGCGCCCATGGCGGCCAGATCGCTGAGGTTCACCGCCAGGGCTTTATGACCCAGGGCCTCGGGTTCGGCGTCGAACAGGAAATGCGTCCCCCCCACCAGCAAGTCCATGGACACCGCCAGGCCCTGGTCCGGGGGCGGGACCAGCAGGGCGCAGTCGTCCCCCACCCCCAGAATCACATCTTTCCGGGCCGGGGCGGGGCGGGCGAAATAACGGTGGATCACGTCGAATTCGGATGCGGGCATAGGCTCGAAGGGTTGGCGGTCATGAAACCGGGCCGAAGCGCGGGTCTGAGATGCCGTAAGGATAGACCCTATAGAGCGCCCGGCGTCGGCGCTGTTTGCCAAATCCACCGGTGACGCCCCTATACTTACGGAAACCATCACCGCCATAGCCACGAGGAAGCCCCATGTCCGAACCGCTGCTGCCCCTGCTGGTCCAGCCCGAGCAACTGCAAGCCCTGCTGGGCGATGAGCGGCTATTGATCCTGGATTTGCGGACCTTGGGCGACTACGCCGAGGGGCATATCCCCGGCGCCGTGCATCTGAACTATGCTCAACTGATCAAGGCCGCGCCCCCGGCCATGGGCCTGTTGCCGGACCCGGAACCCTTGAGCGCCGTACTGTCCGCCGTGGGCCTGACCCCGGAGCGCCATGTGGTGGCCTACGACGACGAGGGCAATGGCCGGGCCGGGCGCTTGTTGTGGACTCTGGACGTGCTGGGCCATAGCCGGTTTTCCCTGCTCGACGGCGGCTTTCTGGCCTGGGAGGACGAAGACTCCCCCCTGGAAGAACAGCCGGTTGCCCCGGTCCCCAGCACCTATCAGGCGCGGATCGCCAACCCGGGGGCCATGGCGGACAAGGACCATATCCTGGAGCGCCTGGGCCAGCCGGATCTGGCCTTGCTGGATACCCGTTCTCCCGGTGAGTTTCAGGGCTTGGATGTACGCGCCCGGCGCGGCGGCCATATCCCCGGCGCCGTCAACCTCAACTGGACCGACGCCATGGACCCGGAAAACAGCTTGCGCTTCCGGTCGGATGCGGAACTCCGCGCCCTGTTGGAGGCGCGGGGGGTGACGCCAGATAAAGAGGTCATCGTCTATTGTCAGACCCACCACCGCTCGGCCCACACTTATATGGTACTCAAGCACCTGGGCTACCCCCGGGTGGCCGGTTATCCGGGGGCTTGGTCCGAGTGGGGCAATGATATGCAAGCCCCCGTGGAACGCTGATCCCGTCCGGCGTCAAGCGCCGCTTTCTTTCTTCCTTTCTGCTTGGAAAAATGCCATGACTGCCCCATCCCCCCGTTGGTTCCCCCTGCTGCCGGCCCTGTTGGCCTGGCCCCTGCTTACCGGGGCGGACCAGCACGCCCCCGGCGAGGTGATCCAGGACACACTAAAAGACGGCTCTCCAGGCCCGGAGCTGGTGGTGATCCCGGCGGGTGAATTCACCATGGGTTCCCCGGAGGACGAAATCGACCGGGGCGCGGACGAAGCGGGCCATCCCGTGACCATTCCCAAGCCCTTCGCCATGGGCCGACACGAGGTCACCATTGGCCAGTTTCGCCGTTTCGTGGACGCCACGGGCCATGTCACCGAGGGTGAGCGGGGCGGCGGCTGCGGTTTTTGGGACGGCGACCGCTGGGGGATGACCCGGGATAAACACTGGCAACAGCCCGGTTTCCCGGTGGATGACGAACATCCGGCGGTCTGCGTCAGTTGGAACGACGCCCTGGTCTATGCCCGATGGCTGTCCGAGCAGACCGGCGAGACCTATCGCCTGCCCACCGAAGCCGAGTGGGAATACGCGGCCCGGGCGGGCAGCACCACGCCGTTTCATTTCGGCGCTACTCTCGACACCGACCAGGCCAATTATTACGGCGAGGAAGCCTATGGCGAGGGCCAGCCTGGGGAGTACCGTAGCGCCACCGTGGCAGTGGGCCAGTTCCCGGCCAATGCCTGGGGCCTGCACGATATGCACGGCAATGTTTGGGAGTGGACCTGTTCCGGCTATAACCCGGAGTATCAGGAGTGGGAGTCGGAGTGCATCGACCCCCGTTTCAGCGGTATCCATCGGGTCATCAGGGGGGGTTCCTGGGACTACCCGCCCCGCCATCTGCGCGCGGCGACCCGCCAAAAGCTGAGGGCCGAGGCCCGTAATTACAGCATCGGCTTGCGTCTGGTCCGGGAGTTGTAGACCCGACCCGCGACCGTCCTAGTTGAGGCGTGGGAATCGCCTCCTTGATCGGCCCGCCTCGGCGGGCTTTTTTTTGGGGTGAATTCCTCGCCCCCGGGCATTGCTCAGCCCGTAGGGTGCGGCAGGGCGTACGCACGAAGATCACGTTGTTTCAGCCAGGCGCAGCAGCGTAAGCAAGCCCGTAGGGTGCGGTGAGGAACGAACCGCACCCATCGAGAACCACCCAACCCCACCAACAAAAACAATCCATAGCCGCCCACCGGCAAGATTTCGTAAACCCCATAACGCAACACTTATTTTTCTGAATTTTTATCTTTTCAAACCCGTTCAAAACCCGGTCAATAAAACAAGCTCCGCGTCAGATGTATGATTTTTTTCTGTGAAGCAAAGTTTCAAACCCGTTCAAAACCCGGTCAATAAAACAAGGATATTACGATAACTTACACCGAAGGCTTTAACTACGAGTTTCAAACCCGTTCAAAACCCGGTCAATAAAACAAGAAATCACTGACTGGTGGGGATTTTCCGACGATGAAATGTTTCAAACCCGTTCAAAACCCGGTCAATAAAACAAGGGTTGTATACAAGGTACAAAACAATGTGTGAATATCTGTTTCAAACCCGTTCAAAACCCGGTCAATAAAACAAGCTATGCCGTGGCCAAGCTGACCGAGGGCGGGCACCAGTTGTTTCAAACCCGTTCAAAACCCGGTCAATAAAACAAGCCATCCTTTTACTGTCCATGACCCCTACAACGAGTTTCAAACCCGTTCAAAACCCGGTCAATAAAACAAGGCGTGGTAGATATTAAATCTATCAGTGATATTGAATACAGTTTCAAACCCGTTCAAAACCCGGTCAATAAAACAAGAAGGGTTATCTTGGATGAATCCTATTCGCCCTAAAGATGTTTCAAACCCGTTCAAAACCCGGTCAATAAAACAAGAGCCTAGGTACTCAGAGTGGGACATTTGATATTGCGTTTCAAACCCGTTCAAAACCCGGTCAATAAAACAAGCGGAGTAAAAGATGGGGTCAACTCAATATGGAAGGAAAGTTTCAAACCCGTTCAAAACCCGGTCAATAAAACAAGGCAATGTACTTAGACAATTTCAAACTAAGCGAAGAACTGTTTCAAACCCGTTCAAAACCCGGTCAATAAAACAAGGTGGGGCAAGCCTTGAATGGGCGAGCATCAGGAAAGGTTTCAAACCCGTTCAAAACCCGGTCAATAAAACAAGGCCTACGAATGGGTGAGACTTATAAGGGAGGACAAAGGTTTCAAACCCGTTCAAAACCCGGTCAATAAAACAAGTCTACCCTCACAACCCCCTGAACCACCAAAGAAATTCAAGCCAATATCTGCCCATCGCGTTCTCATCATAAAAAAGCCCTCATCAAATCATCATATGATCAAAAAAATTCATATTTTTCAATGCCCTGCCCACAATAGCAAAAAACCATCACCTAACCTCTTAAAAAACCAAACTATTCTTATCAATCACCCCCATCAAGCGTCATTTCCCACCCCTTGGGCAGATTATTGATACTTCAAACAATATGATAGTCCCAATCCTGGCTAATGGAACCCCGGCCATCCACTTCCACCGCCCTCTGATCCTTGCCGCAGAATCGATAAAACCGTAACCGATCCTGAGACTGATCCAGCAATTTCAGCAACCGCCCCTGCATCTTCTGAAATTGCGCCTCTGTCAAATGACAGCAATTCCCACTATCTAAAAAAATGTACTATAATTAACAACTTGGAAATTCG
>CAZQXD010000113.1:0-7221 GCA_964597315.1 uncultured Candidatus Competibacteraceae bacterium | reverse complement strand
CCCGCGACCCCCGGCGTGACAGGCCGGTATTCTAACCAACTGAACTACCGCTCCAAAACGTGTGCGCTTGGTGGGTGCTGAGGGGCTCGAACCCCCGACCTCCGCCTTGTAAGGGCGATGCTCTCCCAACTGAGCTAAGCACCCGGGTAAAGCAGGCTATTTTACAGCGTCCTTGAGTGCTTTACCAGCCTTGAAGACAGGACTCTTTGAAGCCGCGATATTAATCGTATTGCCGGAACGCGGGTCGCGCCCGGTTCGAGCCGCTCGCTCACGCACGGCGAAGCTGCCGAAACCTATCAAGGTGACCTGCTCACCCTTCCGTAGGGACTGGGTTATGGCATCCAGAACGCTATCTACCGCTTTACTTGCCGCCGATTTCGATAGATTCGTGGTGTCGGCAACGGCATCGACTAACTCGGATTTATTCATTCGTCCTACCCTATAATTAGGCTATTGATTCATTAGGCAACGGAATCAGGCTAACGGCATTGAGCCGCTTTACCCCCCTGTGGTGGCGATTTTATAACAGGGGGTTTAAATCAGTGTCAACCGCATTTTCAGTGGGCTCTGACGCCCTGATTATGCTGGCCTGCCTCTTCATTTTCCGGCTTGTTCGAAATATCCTCCAAACCTCCGGTTTCAGGACTAGCTGGCGTCGGCATATGCTGCAGGGCAATTTCCAATACTTGATCTATCCACTTTACAGGACGAATATCCAACTTGGAGAGAATATTCTTGGGAATTTCGGCCAGATCTTTGCGATTTTCTTCAGGAATCACCACGACGCCGATTCCCCCCCGATGAGCGGCCAACAGCTTTTCCTTCAGTCCTCCAATCGGCAGTACCTCGCCACGTAAGGTGATTTCTCCAGTCATGGCCACGCTAGCGTGAACCGGAATCCGGGTTAGGGCGGAGACCAAGGCCGTACACATACCGATTCCGGCGCTGGGACCGTCTTTGGGGGTAGCCCCTTCCGGCACATGAATATGTAGATCGTATTTTTTGTAAAAATCAATATCAATGCCCAACCGTTCCGCCCGGCTCCTGACCACGGTCATGGCGGCATGGATAGATTCCTTCATGACATCCCCCAACTGCCCGGTATACACCTGCTTTCCCGTGCCGGGCACCAGGGCCGCTTCGATAGTGAGTAATTCACCACCGACTTCCGTCCATGCCAGACCGGTGACCTGACCGATTTGATCTTGCTCCTCGGCCAGACCATATCGATACCGGCGTACACCAAGATACTTATCCATCTTCCTTGGGTTCACGACAACTTTATTGTCCTGAGGTTTAAGGGTGATATTTTTAACTACCTTTCGGCATATCTTGGAAATTTCCCTCTCCAGATTTCGCACCCCCGCCTCTCGGGTATAAAAGCGAATAATATCCCGGATCGCGGACTCCTTGATTTCGATTTCATGGGCCTTGAGGCCGTTATTAGTGATCTGTTTGGGAACCAGGTATCGCATGGCGATATTGACTTTTTCGTCCTCTGTGTAGCCTGGCAGTCGAATCACTTCCATGCGGTCCAGTAGTGGAGCCGGAATATTCATGGAATTGGCCGTCGCCACAAACATGACATCGGACAAATCGAAATCCACCTCCAGATAATGATCACTAAACGTATTGTTCTGTTCAGGGTCCAGAACTTCCAGCATAGCTGAGGAAGGGTCACCCCGGAAGTCCATGGACATCTTGTCAATTTCATCTAATAAAAACAGTGGATTGCGAGTTCCAACCCGAGACATGTTTTGAACGATTTTCCCTGGCAGGGAACCGATATAGGTACGCCGGTGCCCACGTATCTCCGCCTCATCCCGCACCCCACCCAAGGACATGCGCACAAATTTACGATTGGTTGCCCGGGCGACGGATCGGCCCAGTGACGTTTTGCCAACCCCAGGGGGTCCCACCAAGCACAGGATAGGACCCTTGAGCTTCCGAGCCCGTTGCTGGACGGCTAGATATTCAAGTATCCGCTCCTTGACGGTTTCCAAACCATAGTGATCATGCTCCAGAATCGCCTCGGCCTCCTTCAAATCGTGACGAATCTTGCTGCGCTTTTTCCAGGGCACCGCCACCAGCCAATCGATATAATTACGCACCACCGTGGCTTCCGCCGACATGGGCGACATCATCTTTAACTTATTCAGTTCCGAGATGGCTTTGTCTTTCGCATCCTTGGGCATGCCCGCTTTTTCAATCTTTTGCGCCAATTCCTCAAGTTCATTGGGGGTATCTTCGAGATCCCCAAGTTCTTTCTGAATGGCCTTCATCTGCTCGTTGAGATAATACTCCCGCTGGCTTTTCTCCATCTGCTGTTTGACGCGGTTACGCACCCGCTTCTCGACTTGCAGAATATCAATCTCACCTTCGATCAGCCGCAAGAGGTGCTCTAATCGTCCCCTGATTTCTTGAATTTCAAGGACATTCTGCTTTTCATCCAGTCGCAAAGCCATATGGGCCGCGATGGTATCGGCCAAGCGCCCAGGATCGTCGATACCCGCGAGAGAGGTTAGTACTTCGGCAGGAATTTTTTTATTGAGTTTGACGTACTGATCGAATACCCCCAAGACCGATCGCATCAAAACCTCGGTTTCCCGGTCGGGATCACCGGTCTCCTCATGGACCGGGCCGATACCAGCGAGAAAATAGGATTCGGTGTCGAGAAAGCGGCTGATGGCGGCGCGCTGGCTGCCCTCCACGAGCACCTTCACGGTGCCGTCGGGTAACTTCAGCAATTGCAGCACGTTGGACAGAGTCCCGATACGATAGATATCGTTTTCCCCAGGATCATCGACCTCGGCGCTCTTTTGAGCCACCAGCAGTATTTGTTTATTACCCTGCATGGCGGCGTCCAACGCTCGGATGGACTTCTCCCGACCCACGAAAAGAGGTATCACCATATGGGGATACACGACAACATCGCGCAAGGGCAGGACCGGCGTCGGCAGTTCTTCGCCGTGATGCACATCAAACGGGGGCTTGTTCTGCTCCATTGCAGGTCCTCATTAGTCAGAATAGGGAAAGCAGACGATCAACAACGGCGGGCATTATGCATGCCTCGTCGCGGACACCCAGCCATGAAGTAGAACGTGGGGGCCGCGCGAGGCATTTTCAATCCCGAGAGCCATAGGTTGTCTCAAGGGCTTGACTGCACGGAGCCGCTAAACGGCTCCGGTTCGGGGATCAATCGGATGATGCGGCACGCCGAGGCTCGGCCTGTTGCTCATAGATGTAGTAGGGCTTTGACTCCCCGAGAATCGTGGAATCGTCGATGACCACCTTGGCGACATTCTGCATGCCAGGCAGGTCATACATGGTATCCAGCAACACCTGCTCCAAGATGGTGCGCAGACCCCGCGCCCCGGTTTTTCGCTCCATGGCCTTTCGGGCCACGGCCCGCAGCGCCTCCTCCCGAAACTCCAGCTCACAACCCTCCAGGTCAAACAGCTTGGCAAACTGCTTGGTCACGGCATTTTTGGGTTCGGTGAGAATCTGAATCAGGGCTTCCTCATCCAGTTCCTCCAGGGTCGCCACCACCGGTAACCTGCCGACAAACTCGGGAATCAAACCGTACTTGATGAGATCCTCGGGTTCCACATCCTGTAGCACTTCTCCGATGTCTTTTTGATTCGATTTGCTTTTTACTTCCGCAGAGAAGCCGATGCCTCCCTTCTCGGAACGGCTGCGTATGACTTTCTCAAGTCCGGCGAAAGCGCCGCCACAAATAAACAGGATATTGGCCGTGTCTACCTGAAGAAACTCCTGCTGGGGATGCTTACGGCCACCCTGGGGCGGCACCGAAGCTACGGTCCCTTCGATAAGCTTCAACAGCGCCTGCTGCACACCCTCTCCAGATACGTCGCGAGTGATGGAGGGGTTATCGGACTTGCGGGATACTTTGTCGATCTCGTCGATGTAGACGATACCCGTCTGAGCCTTTTCCACATCGTAGTCGCACTTTTGAAGCAGCTTCTGAATGATGTTTTCCACATCCTCGCCTACGTAGCCGGCTTCGGTCAGCGTGGTGGCATCGGCGATGGTGAAGGGAACATTCAGCAATCGGGCCAGAGTTTCAGCCAATAGCGTCTTGCCCGAGCCGGTGGGGCCGATGAGCAGTATATTGCTCTTGGTCACTTCCACGTCGGCCTTGCCCTGCCGTAGGTCCAGACGCTTGTAGTGATTGTAGACAGCTACCGCAAGAACTTTTTTCGCGTAGTGCTGGCCAATAACATACTCGTCGAGCACATTCTTGATTTCGTGAGGTTTTGGCAGCTTGCTACCAGTGACAGGCGTCTTTTCCTCCATTTCCTCCCGGATGATGTCGTTGCACAATTCCACGCATTCATCGCAGATGAAAACGTTTGGACCCGCGATAAGCTTACGCACCTCATGCTGGCTTTTGCCGCAGAAGGAGCAGTACAAGAGTTTGCCGTCGTCACCCTTGTCACTTCGATCTTTGCTGCTCATAGCCATCCTCTCGCGACGTCATTGCCTGTGCAAACAGGGCGCGCCCCCAGGCGTCGACACAAACAATTGGTTTTGCATAATAATCATTGGTTGAAGCGTCGTGTTTACGAGCCGCGACCCTAGCCTCTTGGACCTATTCAACAACGTCCCATGACGCTTGGCAAGAACAACCTCCTACCTATGACAGTTGTTTTAGAGTTTCAAAGCATTGAATCGTTCGTGGCGATCAACTCTTTAGTGAACCGCCGCGTTCGGTGATCACTGAATCAATCAGCCCATAGTCCACCGCTTCCGCCCCTCCCATGAATCGATCCCGATCGGTATCCACGGCGATCTTTTCCAAGGGCTGTCCGGTATGCCTGGCCAAAATACGGTTGAGGCGATCACGCACCTGGAGTATCTCCCGGGCATGGATATCAATGTCGCTGGCCTGGCCTTGAAACCCGCCAAGAGGTTGATGGATCATCACCCGCGAGTGAGGCAGGCAATAACGCTTGCCGTTCTCGCCCCCCGCCAACAGCAAAGCGCCCATACTAGCGGCCTGCCCGACGCACATAGTGCTCACGGCTGGCTTGATGAACTGCATGGTGTCGTAGATAGCCAGTCCCGCGCTTACCGATCCACCCGGCGAATTGATGTATAGATGTATATCCTTATCGGGGTTTTCAGCCTCCAGGAACAGCAACTGGGCTACCACCAGATTGGCCATGTAATCTTCAACGGGACCAACCAGAAACACGACCCGCTCCTTGAGAAGGCGGGAATAGATATCATAGGCCCGCTCTCCCCGGGAGGTCTGTTCGACGACATAAGGTACCAGGAGATTGGCCTTGATATCGCCAAAAGCACCGTTTCCGCTCATATCAGCTACTCCTCGGTTTCAGCGGCTAGCCGCTGATCGGCCTGGATCGGTTTCATGATGGCATCGAAACTACTGGGTTTATCCGATACCTGCGCTCGCTCCAGCAGCCAGTCTACCACCTGATCCTCCATGACCAGGGCGCGGATGCCCTCCAGCGCCTTGGGATTTTGGTTATACCACTGTACAACCTGCTCAGGGTCCATATAGGACGTGGCTAAAGACCGCAACCGCTCTTGAACCCGACCTTCATCCAAATGAATATCGTTGCTGGCCAAGGTTCTGGAGATCAACAGCCCCAAAGCCACCCGCCGCCGGGCCTGTTCCCCATGTTGCTCGATATTGCCCTGGATATCGGCCTCGGCCGACTCCTCGCCGGCGGCCTGGCGCGCTAGTCGCTCAGACTCTTCCTTGACCATGACCTCTGGAAGCGGAATGTCGTTGGCGGCCAGCAAACCATCCATCACCTGCTGTTTGAGATTCCCTTTGATCGCTTCGGATAATTCCCGCTCCATATTTTCCCGAACCGAGCGGCGCAGCCCTTCCACACCATCATCCTCGACACCGAAGGACTTGGCGAAATCTTCGTCCACCTCGGGCAGGGTCGGCTCGGAGACCGATTTGATTTTGGCGGTAAAGCGCGCGGTCTTTCCGGCCAACTCCCCGTTGTGATAGTCGCCCGGGAAAGCCACATCAAATTCGGTTTGGTCCCCGCCCCTAACCTCCATCAAGCCCTTTTCAAAATCCTTGAGCATGGCTCCCGAACCCAGCACCACCGGCACATCTTCACCTTTATTGCCGGGAAAATCAGCACCGTCCAGCTTACCCTCGAAATCGGCTACCACGCGGTCCCCCTGCTGCGCGGGGCGCTCTACGTCATTCCAATGGGTGCGCTGCTTACGCAGCGTTTCGATCATGGCGTCAATATCCGCATCGGTGACTTCCGCCACCGGCCGCTCGATCTGGATGGACTCGATACCCTGCAACTCGAACTCGGGAAAGACTTCAAAGGTGGCGCTATATTCTAGATCCTTGCCTTCTTCCAGGCTCTTGGGTTCGATACTGGGGTTGCCGGCCGGTCGCAGTTCTTGCTGTGCAAGGGCGTCTTGAAGACTGCTCTGCAATACGTCGCCCAGTACCTCCTGCCGAACCTGGACGCCATGCATCCGCTTCACCACCTTAAAGGGGACCTTACCAGGACGAAAGCCATCAAGCCGAACCCGTCGCGACAGGGACAATAAGCGCTGCTGCACTTCCTTATCAATCTGCTCCGCAGGCACTTGGACCGTCATCCGCCGCGCGAGACCGCCCAACTCTTCGACTGAAACCTGCATCTACACACCTCTTGTCATCAAGTAAGCGTCCAATGATTGCCAACAGTCCACGGCGGACCGTTGGCGTCTTAAGTCATTACCGGCAAAGCGACCGGGAGATTGGCAGGAATGGTGCGAAAGGAGAGACTCGAACTCTCACGGGTTACCCCACTGGAACCTAAATCCAGCGCGTCTACCAGTTCCGCCACTTTCGCTTCGGAAAACCAACCTCTCAGGCAGCAAACCCTCGTGTCATTATACAAGATGCCTCCACTCCCCCGCATCCTGGCATGGGGCGGGTCCGCATATATCTGAAGGGGGGAGGCTCTTGACGGTAGCCGTAAGACGAAAGGCATCGAAACACAGCATTAGGTGGTGGGCCGTGTAGGACTCGAACCTACAACCAATTGATTAAGAGTCAACTGCTCTACCAATTGAGCTAACGGCCCGCCGAAAAAATAATAGAACCACATCCTGGCTGTGAGTTCAAGCTATAGTGGGGTGGACGATGGGACTCGAACCCACGACGACCGGAATCACAATCCGGGGCTCTACCAACTGAGCTACGCC
>CAZQXD010000112.1:2134-7309 GCA_964597315.1 uncultured Candidatus Competibacteraceae bacterium | reverse complement strand
CTGGATGCTTACCTTCGTTCTGGAGTTACGCCTCGATACGCGCACCATGGGCACGAGCAAACTCATAAAGCTCATCAACCAGAACTCGCCATGTATCGTCTTCCTCAAACTCCTCGGATAGGTCAATACTCAGCTCGCGCCTTTCGAAGTCAAATGCGAAGCTTAGAGCATTACCCACGATTAGCCGAGCTTCTGATTCGGTCGTGATCCATTCGAAGTGCTCAATAGCATTCCTCGTCTTTCATAATAATTTGATGCTTTCTTTGTTTTGATCCGACAACGCTACGCCCGCAATCTTCGTCGGTCGGGAACTGGACAGCCTGTCTCAACGAATCCTGGCATTGCCAAGGATGTCGAATCTTATAGACTGCGGCTTCACCATATTGTGGATTTTAATTGGCGTCTAACCAATGACAATAAAGTTCTATCTATCCTTACCCTGCCGTGTCTTGTCGTCAACCCCTGCCCAGAAGGATTTGCCCTGGTATAACCTGCGGTCTATAGATGATTGATTCACAAAGCAAAATTGGCCGCCTCCGAGTTGTCGATATTCGGTAATATTCACCTTGACAAAATGCAAATCACAAGTTAAGTTCTGAATAATGTGCAAATAATCAAGATCAACGGAACTGGTCTATTCCCATGTGGCGAGTCCCTCCAAAGCATCTGAGTCAATTTGAAAAAATCCTAGAAGAAAATAGCACCCTGCTTTCACATCGCAGGCACTATAAACTAGTGGTGCTAGTTCATTAGGCTTACAAAGAGAACTCGGCAGTGGAAATGAGATCAGGGAATTTTCTCATCGTGCTAGCCCTCATGGGGTTTCCGGCCTCCGAAGCGGTTGCTGGCATCTACCGATGCACGGATACCAACGGAAGAACAATATACACGGACGAGCCTTGTGAAAATGGCGTTGATACCGGCATCGAGGCCCAAGGGTATGACACCATGAGTCCCTATGAAGCGGCCCAGACCATTCGAATACGGTCTCAGTCCATGCGTCGGCAAGCTGAGGCTCTTTCCGGGGATAAGGGTGACGGTGGACATCGTCCCAAACGCCCCTCCTCGCAACCCATATCAAGCTATGCTTCGGCCCGAAATCTGGCCCGCTTGTGTGGACAGCTCTTTGATGGCGTGAACGCCAACTATCTACCGGGACTGGAGCGAAGCCGCAAACTTCGGCTCGAATCCCTGGAAGCGAATACCCTGAACCGCAAGGAAGCCCGCCTCGCTCGCAAGGAACTGCGTGAGCTGAATTGCCGAATAAAACGCTTGAGAATGGAACGCTCGAAGTAAAGTCTGTGGCCTTTGAGTCTTGTCGATAATCCTGCCAGTCCTTGGCTTCGTGCTATCTTGTTTCCGGTAAGCGCCCACGCGTCCCGGCGGGCGCCCTTAACCGGAAACCGACCATGACTGCCGCTCCTCTGCTGGAAGTCCAGGATCTACACATCGCTTTTCGCAGCCGTCACGGCCTGGAGCAGGCGGTGGAGGGGATTGGCTTTGCCCTGGCCGAAGGGGAGACCCTGGCGGTGGTAGGGGAGTCGGGTTCCGGCAAAAGCGTTACCGCCCTATCCCTGACCCGGTTGCTGCCTAGGCCGCCGGTTTGCCGGATCGAGGGTTCCATCCGTTATCGGGGCCAGGAGGTGCTGGCCATGAATGGCCGCCAATTGCGGGCGCTGCGGGGCCGACAGATCGCTTATGTGTTCCAGGAGCCATCGGCGTCCCTGAACCCGGTATTCACCGTGGGCGACCAGATCGCCGAGGCCATCCGACTGCATTTTCCCGACGCAGGCGACGTCACCGCCCGGGTGGTGGAAGCCCTGGCCCAGGTGGGCATTCGCGACCCAGAGCGGCGCTACCGGGACTATCCCCACCAACTCTCCGGGGGCATGAATCAGCGGGTAGTGATCGCCATGGCCCTGGCTTGTCGGCCGCAGTTGCTGGTGGCCGACGAACCCACCACTGCCCTGGACGTGACCATCCAGGCGGAGATCATGAACCTGCTCAAGGAGATCAAGCAATCCACCGCCATGTCCATTATTCTCATTACCCATAACTTCGGCATCGTCAAGGGTTTCGCCGAGCGGGTGGCGGTGATGTTCCGGGGGCGGATCGTGGAACAGGGGCGCACCGAGGATGTGCTGGCCGACCCTCAACATCCCTATACTCGGGCGCTGATCGCCTGCATTCCCCGGCTGGGGACGCGGCGTCGGCGGTTGCCCACCATCGACTACGCCGAGCTGGAGGGGTCATGAGCGGGACGCCGCTGCTGGAGGTGAGCGATCTCAAGGTCTGGTTCCCGGTCCATGGGGGAGTGTTGCGCCGAGTGGTGGATCAGGTCAAGGCCGTGGACGGGGTGAGTTTCACCGTGGAGCAGGGCCGCACCGTGGGCCTAGTGGGGGAGTCCGGTTCCGGCAAGTCCACCATCGGCAAGGCCATCGCCCGGCTCGTGGAACCCACCGGCGGCGCGATCCGCTATCGGGGCGAGGATATCACCCACCGGGACCGGCGGGGGTTCTTCCCGTACCGTAAAAAAATCCAGATGATTTTCCAAGACCCCTTCAACTCCCTGAATCCCCGCATGACCATAGCGGCTATCCTCATGGAGCCTATGGAAATTCACTTCGCGGACACCCGCCTCGCCGAGCGCCGGGCCAAGGCGGCGGAGCTACTGACCCGGGTGGGTCTCAAGCCCGGCCACCTGGATCGCTACCCCCATGAGTTTTCCGGTGGCCAGCGCCAGCGTATCGGCATCGCCCGGGCCTTGGCGGTGGAACCGGAGTTCATTATCTGCGATGAGCCGGTCTCCGCCCTGGATGTGTCGGTGCAGGCCCAGATCGTCAACCTGCTTCAGGACCTCCAGGAGGAACTGGGGCTAACCTATCTGTTTATCGCCCACGACTTGGCCGTGGTGGAGCATATGAGCGACCGGGTGCTGGTGATGACCGGCGGCCGGATCGTGGAACAGGCCCCGGCCGAGGAGATTTACCGTAACCCCCGCCACGACTACACCCGCAAGCTGTTGGCGGCGGTGCCCACCCTTTAGCCCCCATCGAGACACGGACCCATGAACCCCAGCCACCACCATTATCTGGGCCTTGGCCCCCACGGCTTTCACCGCCTCCACTACACCCAATGGGGCGACCCGGACAACCCCCGGGTGCTGCTCTGCGTCCACGGCCTGACCCGCAACAGCCGGGACTTCGACTATCTGGCCGCTGCCCTGGCCGACCGCTACCGGGTGCTGTGCCCGGATGTGGTGGGACGCGGGCAAAGCCAATGGCTGCCGGTTAAAAACGATTACGGCTATCCCCAGTACTGCGCCGATATGGCGGCGCTGATCGCCCGCTGTGGCGCCGAGAGCGTGGACTGGGTGGGCACCTCCATGGGCGGGCTGATCGGCATCATGCTGGCCGCTCAGCCCCAAAATCCCATCCGCCGGCTGGTGGTCAACGACGTGGGACCGTTCATTCCCAAGGTTGCCCTGGAGCGGATCGCCGCCTATGTGGGCCTGCCGGTCAGCTTCGGGGATCTGGATGAACTGGAAGGCTATTTGCGGGTGGTGGCGGCCACCTTCGGCCCCCTGACCGACGACCAGTGGCGGCACCTGGCTGAGCATGGCGCCCGGTCCTTGGAGGCGGGGGGCTATGCACTGGCCTACGATCCGGGCATCGCCGAGGCGTTCAAGGGCGTGGAACTCACCGATGTGGACCTGTGGCCGGTCTGGGAGGCGATACGCTGCCCGGTGCTGGCTCTGCGGGGGGCCGAGTCCGACCTATTGACGGCGGAGGACTTCCAGGCCATGCAAGAGCGCGGCCCCAAGACTCGGGGAGTGGAGTTTGCCGGGGTGGGCCATGCCCCGGCCCTGATGGCCGCCGAGCAGATCGCCACCATTCGCGACTGGCTGGTGGCGGACTGAACCGTGCTGCTGCTGCATATTCTGGGGGTAATCTTCCCGGTGTTCGCGGTGTCGACGGTGGGCTATCTTTACGCCCGTCGCCAGCGGCCCGATATGGGCGCTGTCAATCAATTGAATATGCAGGTGTTTTTGCCAGCCCTGGTGTTCTGGGCCTTGGCCGACAAGCCCCTGGACCTGGTGGCTTTCCGGGACCTGGCCCTGGGCGCTCTGGCGGTGGTGTTAGGCTCAGGGATGCTGGCCCTGCCGGTGGCCTTGTTGTTTCGGCTGCGGCTGCGCACGTTCGTGCCACCGATGATGTTCAACAATTCCGGCAATATGGGCATTCCGGTGGCGGTGTTCGCTTTCGGAGAGCCGGTGCTTCAGGCCGCCGTGGTGCTGTTTATCATCGAGAACCTGCTGCACTTCAGCGTCGGCCTATATATCCTTGACCACCGCACTCGGTTGACCCGGCTATTAAAAATGCCGGTGATCCTCGCCACCCTGGCTGGGCTGCTGGTGGGAGGGCTGGGTTTGACTCTGCCCACGCCCCTGTCCAACACCATCCAACTCATGGGCCAGGTTTCCATTCCCCTGCTGCTGTTTTCCTTGGGGGTGCGGCTGCTAGACATCGACTTGCGGGACTGGGGCATCGGCTTGTTGGGGGCGGTGGTCTGTCCCCTCACCGGCGTGGCCATGGTGTTACTGGTAACGCCGTTTCTGGAACTGTCGCCCCTGCACTGGGGCATGCTGCTGGTCTACGGGGCGCTGCCTCCGGCGGTACTCAACTATATGGTGGCCGAGCAGTACAATCAGGAGCCAGCCAAAGTGGCATCCTTGGTCATGCTGGGCAATCTGGGAGCGCTGGTAGCGATTCCGGCGGCCTTGTATTTTGCCCTACCTCGGTAGTCAGGGCGGGATTTTTCAAGCCGGTTCCGTTGGTGAAGATACCTGAGCGTCGGGCGTGACGATGGCCCGCCGGGGCCAGGCTTTAAGCACCGCCCGCACCACCGTTGCCAAGGGAATGGCGAAAAACACCCCCCAGAATCCCCAGATGCCCCCGAAAATCAGGATGGCGACGATGATGGCTATGGGATGCAGGTCCACCACTTCGGAGAACAGCAGCGGCACCAGCACATTGCCGTCTAGGGCCTGAATCACCGCGTAGGCGCCGACCAACCACATGAATTCGGGACTCCAACCCCACTGAAAAAAGGCCACGAAGGCTACCGGGAAGGTCACCATGGCGGCGCCCACATAGGGAATGATCACCGACAGCC
>CAZQXD010000112.1:0-2124 GCA_964597315.1 uncultured Candidatus Competibacteraceae bacterium | reverse complement strand
ATATAGGCGAAGGTGAGAAAACTCGCCAGCCAGACGATGACGATTTCCCAGAATTTGCCCCGCACGTAGTTGCCGATCTGCAAGTCCACGTCGTGCCAGACCCGCTTGGCCAGGGCATAGTCGGTGGGTAGAAAGTCCCGGAACCAGTCCAGGATGCGGTCCTTGTCCTTGAGAAAAAAGAACACCAACAGCGGCACCAGCACCGCATAGACCACCAGGGTGATGAACCCCACCACCGAGGCCACCGACCAGGACAGGATATTTTGGCCGATGTTGGCGATCTCGGTCTTGATGGCGGCGATCACCTGCATCACCTGGGCCTCGCTGATAAACCGGGGGTAGGTGGCCGGCAGGCTAAGCAGTAGTTCTTGGCCCCGCAGCAGCATGTTGGGGAACTGCTGTATCAGTTGGGTGAGCTGGCGATAGAGCAGGGGGGCCATGCCCAACAACAAAAACAGCACGAAGGCGCTGAACAGCAGAAACACCACCACCACCGCCGCTAGCCGGGGCAGGCCATGATACTGGAGGTATTGCACCAGACCTTCCAGCAAATAGGCGATCACGATACCGGCCAACACCGGGGCCAGCATATTGCCGGCGTACATGATCACCAAAGTGCCCATCACCAGAATCAGCACCAGGACCATCGCTTGAGGGTCCTCGGTAAAACGTCTGAACCAGTCGCTTATTAGTTTCATCGGGTTTTTTTTCTGCCGGGGTTGAGGCTCTGGGCTTGACGCCGGGCGAATTGGGTGTCCAGTTTGCCAATTCCCGCATCGGCAAGGCATGCTGGAGCCTATGCCGGGTCGCCACCGCCCCGGAGAGTGGGTGTCTACGTTTGCTCACGGGTCACGGAGATTATAACAGTCGCGGGTTAACGCTGATTCTGGGGCGAACGGCAACAGTACAGCTTTAGATGCGGCGCTCAACATCATAGCAGTTGAGTCCCGGAGCGCGAACTACCGGCGTCCAGTTCTCTGGTATAAGCTGTGGGTTGTTCGGCTCCGAGCCGCGCAACGATAGGATAAGGCAATGGAAAATACGCATCACCCAGCGTCGGTCGGGGTGGGGAACGACCAAGCCAGGGGGCTGGAATTGGAGAATGCCGGGTTCATCACCGAGTTGTTCGGCCTGTCCAGTTTTCTGGAACACCAAACCCATCTGGAGAACAGCCTTCGGGACTTGGCCGCCATGGCCGCTCAGTTATTGCAGGTCAAAAACTGCTCCATCATGTTGCTCAAGGATGATCCTGAACACCACTCCGGTCCCCGGCTGCGGGTGGCCACCCACCATGGCCATTTACCGGAGGCGGCCTATCGGGAGTCGGTGGGTCTCGACGAGGGCATCGCCGGTCGGGTGGCGAGCAGCGGTAGGCCCTTGCTTATCGAGGATATCCGACACTCCGATTTCGCCACTAAGGCTCGCCGCGACGTTCCCGTGGGCGGTTTCGTATCCGCGCCCATCTCGGCGGGAGACCATGTGATCGGCGTACTCAACATCAGCCAGCCCCAGGATGGCCGCACCCTCGGACAACAGGACCTTGCCCTGGCCACCATCGTCGCCTTGGTGGTGGGCAAGTCCATTCAGGTTAATCAATTGCAGCACCTGTTACGTTCCAATTTCATCCAACTCGCCTTGGCCAAGGAAACCCAGAACACGCCGCTGGGCGCGCTCAACGAAATCACCCAAAACGGGGGACACATGGCCAAGATTCTGGCCAAAACCTTTTTCCGGGAGATGCGCGACGCTAATTTTGGCACCGACCATATTCTCAGCGCCGCTACCGAGATCATTTCCCTGCTGAGCGCCGATCTGGACAGCCGGCGACGGGAAGAGCGCCAGGACTGATGGGGGGCGGCTTTGAGGCCGCCTTCGACGCGCTGCTGGACTTGCGATTGGCCATTTGCAAACTGCATTTCACTCCGTGACCCGTCCCCCCAAATTCCCATTTCGCACGCCCTGAGGGTGTTCTCATAAGAAACTAATTAATTGTTTTTTAACAATTAATTAGTTTGGCATGCTGTGTGCATAGGTTCTTCTCAAGCGATGGACTTTATGGAGATAGACTGATGCGCAAGCAAGCCGGCTTCACCCTGATTGAACTGATCGTCACTCTGGCGGTGG
>CAZQXD010000111.1:0-8028 GCA_964597315.1 uncultured Candidatus Competibacteraceae bacterium | reverse complement strand
CCGGCTGGGCCAGGTCGGTGCGGGTCAGTTCCCGGCCCTCCAGCAGCAGGGGGCGCAAATCCTGGCCCAGATGGGGCAATAGCCCTTGGGCGCAGCGGTCCAGTTCGGCCCGAAAGCGCGGCTCGTCCCGGTACAGCCCGGCGGCCATGCCCGGGTGCTGGCTGCCCTGGCCGGAGAATAGAAAGGCCACGGCGGGTTCGCCATCCCCGGCGGTTCCCCGAAGACCGGCCCCGGACTCCAGGGCGGCCAGGGCCTCGGCTCCATCCCGGCAAACCAGCGCCCGGCGTTGGCCGAAGGGGGTCCGACCTAAGGCCAGGGTATAGGCCATATCCGCCAGATTCGTGTCCGGGTGGGCGCGCACATGTCCGGCCAGGCGCTGGGCCAGGGCGTCCAGGGCGGCCGGGTCACGGGCCGTCAGGGGCAGCAGTTGCCAGGCTCGGCCAGGGCCGGAGGGGGACCGTTCCGGGGCTTGTTCCAGCACCCCGTGGGCATTGGTGCCGCCCATGCCGAAGGAACTGACCCCCGCCCGCCGCGGCTGGCCGGGGAAGGTTTCCCCTTGGGCGCTGACCCGGAACGGCCCGGCGGCGAAGGGAATCTCGGGATTGGGCTGGCGGAAATGAGGGGTAGGCGGAATCCAGCCCTGGCCCAGGGCCAGAACAGCCTTGATCAGCCCGGCCACCCCAGCGGCGGCGTCTAGATGGCCGATATTGCCCTTCACCGATCCCAGCAGGCAGCTTCCGGGACCGCCAGCAGAGCCGAAAGCCCGGTTCAGAGCCGCCACTTCGATAGGGTCCCCTAGGGCCGTGCCGGTGCCGTGGGCCTCCACATAGCCGATGGACTCCGGGGCCACCCCGGCCACCGCCAGGGCTTCGGCGATCACCCCCCGCTGGCCGTCCTCGGCGGGGGCGGTATAACCGGCCTTGCGGGCGCCGTCGTTATTGATAGCCGTACCCTTCAGCACCGCCAGCACCGGGTCCCCGTCGGCCAGGGCCTCGGCCAGGCGCTTGAGCAGCACCACCCCCACCCCATTGCCCCCTACCGTGCCTTGGGCGGCGGCGTCGAAGGGCCGACAATGACCGTCCGGGGAGACGATCATGCCGTCCTGATGCCAATAGCCAACAGTCTGGGGTAGGCGCACCGCCGCGCCCCCGGCCAGGGCGGCGTCGCACTCCCCCCCCAGCAGGGCCTGGGCCGCCAAATGCACCGCCACCAGGGCGGTGGAGCAGGCGGTCTGCACGGTCACGGCCGGGCCGGTGAGGTTCAGCTTATAGGCCACCCGGGTGGCCAGAAAATCCTTGTCGTTGGCCAGCATGGCCTGAAACCCGGCTAGGCTCTCCATGCGCTCCCGGTTGGGGTAGACATTATTGAGCAGATAGCTGGGGAAACCGGCTCCGGCGTACACCCCCACCGTTCCCGGACAGGCCCGGGGATCATGGCCGGCGCTCTCCAGGGCCTCCCAGGCGCACTCCAGAAACAGCCGCTGCTGGGGGTCCAGCAATTCCGCCTCTCCGGGGCTGAAGCCGAACAGCCCGGCGTCGAAGTTCTCCACCCCCTCCAATAGGGGATTGGCCCGCACATAGTGGGGATCGTCCAAGGTGGTCGGGTCCACCCCGGCGGCCCGTAGCTCGTCGGCGCTGAACACGTGGATGGATTCCACCCCGTCCCGCAGATTGGCCCAGAAAGCGTCCGGGTTCGCAGCGCCGGGGAAGCGGCAGGCCATGGCGACGATGGCGATGTCGGTATCGGTGTTCAACGGCGTCCCTCTTGTCGCAGTTGTCGGCGCTTGGCCAGGGTCTGGCGCCCGGCGTCCCGCTCTGGTGTCCGTTCCGGTGGCCGCTCCGGGGCGCGAGTTCCGGCCAGCCGTCCGGCCAGGGCGCGAACGGTGGGATAGCGGAACAACTCGGTCAGGGCCAGGTCCGGGGCTAGGGTGGCGGTGAGCTTCTGGTGCAAGGGGGCCAGTAGCAGGGAGTTGCCCCCCAGTTCGAAGAAATTATCATCCATACCCACCCGCTCCAGCTTCAAAGACTCCCGCCACAGGGCGGCGATAGCCTGTTCCAGCTCGCTCCGGGGGGTGGCGTCCAAGGCCGTGGCCGGGGCGGCGGGGTCGGGCAGGGCGCGGCGGTCCAGCTTGCCGTTGGGGGTCAGGGGCAGGGCCGGGAGGCGCATCAATTGCCCCGGCGTCAGAGGTTCCGGCAATCGCTCCAGCAGAAACCGGCGCAGCTCGGCGGCGGTGGGGGGGGCCTCCCCGGCCGCCACCCAGTAGCCCACCAGCACCCGTGCGGCCCCTTCGCCCCGGGCCACCACCACCGCCTCCCGCACTCCGGGATGGGCGCCTAGGGCGGACTCGATATCCCCTGGCTCCACCCGCAGCCCCCGGACCTTGAGCTGGAAGTCGCAGCGGCCCAGGTAGTCGATGGTCCCGTCCGACCGCCAGCGGGCCAGGTCGCCGCTGCGATACAGCCGCGCTCCCGGCTCGCCGCTGGTGGGGTCGGGCACGAAGCGTTCGGCGGTGAGACCGGGGCGGTGGCGGTAGCCCCGGGCTAGTTGCACCCCGCCGATGTACAGTTCTCCGGCCACCCCCACCGGCGCCGGGCGATAATCCCGATCCAGAATGGCGATTCGGGTGTTGGCCATGGGCCGACCGATGGGCACGGTGGGCGGCCCCCCCTCCCGAGGACAGGCCCAGGCGGTCACGTCCACGGCGGCCTCGGTGGGTCCGTAAAGATTATGTAATTGGGCCTTCAAGCGGCCATAAAACCGCTGTTGTAGGGGCTGGGGCAGGGCCTCCCCGGAACAGATTACCTGGCGCAGAGAGGCGCAATCCGTCTCCAGCGCCGACTGTTGCAAAAACACCTCCAGCATGGGCGGCACAAAATGCAGGGTCGTGATGCCCTCCCGGCGGATCAGCGCCCGCAGATAGGCCGGGTCCCGGTGGCCTCCGGGGCGGGCCAGCACCAGCCGGGCGCCCACCAGCAGCGGCCAGAAAAATTCCCACACCGACACGTCGAAGCCCATGGGGGTTTTCTGCAACACCCGATCGGTGGTCTCCAGCCGGTATTCCTCCTGCATCCACCACAGCCGGTTGACGATGGCCCGGTGGCTGTTCATGGCCCCCTTGGGGCGGCCGGTGGAGCCGGAGGTGAAGATCACATAGGCCAGATTGTCCGGGTGAACCGAGGGCGGGGTGAAGCCCGCGCCTTCCGCGTCCGGGGCCAGGGTGGCCAAGTTCGGGGGCAGGCGGTGGGCCAGCTTCGGATCGGTCAGGGCCAGGACCGCGCCAGCGTCCTCCACCACCCTGGCCAGCCGCTCCCGGGGATGCTCCGGGTCCAGGGGCAGCCAGGCGGCGCCGGTCTTGAGGATGGCCAGCAGGGCGATCACCAGTTCCGGGGACCGCTCCAGGCACACCCCCACCACCGCCTCCGGGCCGCTGCCTCGGGCTTGCAGGGCGGCGGCCAGGGACTCGGCCCGGGCGAGCAGTTGACCCTGGCTCAGGGTCCGGTTTTCGGCCACCACGGCCACGGCCTCGGGGTTGCGCCGGAGCTGATCTTCCACCAGTTCATGGAGGCAGCGGTGGGCGGGAAATGGGGCAGTGGTGGCGTTCCAGTCCGCCAACCGCCGGGTCTCGGTGGCCGTGAGCAGGGGCAGCGCCCCCAGGGGCTGGTCCGGGTCGGCGGCCAGGGCCGTCAGCAGGCCCCGGAGCTGCTCCAGCAGGCGCTCCGCCCCCGGCCCGTCCAGGCGGGCGCCGTCGTAGGCCAGGCGCAGGGTCAGGGGCGGTCCGGGCATGGCCAGCAGGGTCAGGGGGTAATTGGTGCGCTCGTAGCCCCGGATATGGGCCACTTTCAGACCCAGTTCCGGCAGCTCCCGGGCCGCCCCCAGAGGGTAGTTCTCGAACACCACCAGGCTTTGGAACAGGGCCGCGCCAGGAGACAGGGGGGCGGCCCGCTGGATTTCCACCAGGGGGGCATGGGCATGGGCTTCCCGGCGGGCCTGGTCGGCCAGCAGCCGGGCGGCCAATTCCGCCACCGGCAAGGCCGGGTCCAGGTCCAGGCGCACCGGCAGGCTGTTGATAAACACCCCCACCATGGATTCCACCCCGGCCAGTTCCGGGGGCCGACCGGAGACCGTGGACCCGAACAGCACGTCTCGACGCCCGGCATAGCGGCCTAGCAAAATGCCCCAGGCGGTCTGGACCAGCACCCCCAGGGTCAACCGCCGACGCCGGGCCAAGGCCACGAGGGCTTCGGTTTCGGCCAGGGTCAGCACCCGGTCCCGTTCCCCCCAGGCCGAAGCAGGCTGTTCCGGTCCGGCTAGCCCCAGGGGCGTGGGGCTGTCGAAACCCCGCAGATAGTCCCGCCAATAGGCCCGATCCGGCGCCGGGTCCCGGGCCTGGAGCCAGGCCAAATAGTCTCGGTAGGGGCGGGGCGAGGGCCGGTCCAGGGGCTGCTTCAAGCGCAAAGCCCGGTAGCTGGCCAGCAGGTCGTCCAGCACCAGGGGCAGGCACCAGCCGTCCAGGAGCAGATGATGAAAACTCCACACGAAGCGCCGCCGGTCTTGGCCCAGATTCAGCAGGGCGAAACGCACAAGCGGCGGCCGCTGGGCCGAAAACCCCCGCCGCCGGTCGGCAGCCAGCCAGTGGCCGAAGTCCTCCCCCGGCTCCCAGTCCCGGATCTCCCAGGCCGGTTGCGCCCGGCGGCAAATCACTTGCAGGGGGTGTTCCCGGCCCTCCCAGACGAAAAAAGCCCGCAACGCCGGGTGGCGTTCCAGCACCCGGTCCCAGGCTGCCCGGAAAGCGTCCACGTCCAAGGCCCCTTCCAGGGTGCAGACCAGTTGCTGGTGGTACATGCCCGAGTCCGGGGGGGCGGCCAGGCAGTGAAACAGCATCCCCTGTTGCATAGGGGACAGGGGCAGGACGGCTTCGATGTTGCTTTGGCTGTCTGACATGGTGTGCTTAACCCTTCCCGGCCTGACTGGCCAGGGCTTCCAGGTGATCCAGTTCCGCCGTGGACAGGTCCAGATCCGGCCAGGTCCCTGGGTCCGTTGCCGGGCGGGTATCCCGGTCCAAAAGCGCGGTCAGGGCCTCCAGATGCTCCCGGGCCAACCGCTCCACGGTGGCCGGGGCGTGGCGGGTGGGGTTGTAAGTCCATTCCACGGTTAGCCCCTGGCGGTTCACCTGGGCGTTCACCTCCAGGGAGTGGCTACGGGGATTCAGGGCGCTGACCGGGGGGCCGGGAGGCTCCGGGGCGAGCTGGAAGGGTGAATCTGTCAGCACCGTATCGAAGCGACCCAGGTAGTTGAACACCAAGTCCCCAGGGGACCGCTCCGCCAGTCGGGGGGCGGTGGCCGGGTTCAGCCAGCGCAGCAGGCCATAGCCCAGTCCCAGCCGGGGCAGGGTCTCCAGGCGTCGGGTCACCTCGGCCAGTAGCGCCCGGTCATCGTCCGGGACTGCTAGGCGCAGGGGATAGAGGCTGGTGAACCAGCCCACGGTCCGGGACAGGTCCAGCTCGGCGTCCAAGGGGTCCCGGCCATGGGATTCTAGGTCCAGGCGTAGGACCGGCTCGCCGCTCCAGCGGCACAGGGTCCGGGCCAGGGCAGCGATCAATAGGGCCTCGGCCCGGGGCGCTTGCAACAGGGCGGCGGTGGCTTCCGGGTCCAGTTCCAGACACAGCCGCCGGGCCTCGCCTACGGTTCCCGGTCCCTGGGAATAGTCGTGGGGCAGGGGGACCGGCTCGGTCTGTTCCAGCCAGTAGTCCAGTTCCCGGGTGGAGCCGGACTCCTCCAGCAGACAACGCGCCCAGTGGCGGAAGCCGTCGGTCTTGGACGGCAACCGGGGGGTGCAGCCCTGGCGACACTGTTGATAGGCCGTCCCCAGGTCCTCCATGAGTATCCGCCAGGACACCCCGTCCACCGCCAGATGGTGAATGGTCAGCAGCAGCCGCCCGGCCTGGCCGGGGGTTTGGCGCAGCAACGCCCGCAGCAGGGGTCCATGGGCGGGATTCAAGCTGGCCTGGGCCTCGGCCAGACGCCGCTCCCAGTGGGCCGGGTCCGTTTCCACCCGTTCCAGGACCGCTCCGGGGGTCGGGTCCGCGCAGTGCTGCCGCCAGCCGTCCCCGGCTGGCTCGATGCGCAAACGCAGAGCGTCATGGTGTTGCAGCAGGTGTTGCAAGGCCCGGTCCAGGGCCGCCGGGTCCAGATCCGCCGGGGTTGCCAGCAACACCGCCTGGTTGTAATGCCAGGGTTCGGGGCAGCGGCGTTCCAGAAACCAGCATTGAATGGGGGTGAGGGGCACAGGTCCGGTGATCGGTCCCTGCTCGGCTCGGGACAGACCGGCCCGGCCCGCCGCCGCCGCCAGCTTGGCCACGCTTTGATGCTCGAACAGCAGTTTGGGGGTCAGGGCCAGACCGACCTGGCGGGCTCGGGCGACAATCTGGATGCTGAGAATGGAATCCCCCCCCAGCTCGAAGAAATTGTCGTGGATACCCACCTGCTCCAGGCCCAGCACCTGGGCCCAGATGGCTGCCAGGGTTTGTTCCCGCTGGTCCCGGGGCGGGGCATAGCCCGAGTCCAGGGCTTCCCGGTCCAATACCGGCAGGGCCTTGCGGTCCACCTTGCCGTTGGGGGTCAGGGGCAGGCTGTCCAGGGTCACGAAAGTGGCCGGGATCATGTGTTCGGGCAGCCGTTCCCGGAGAAAAGTCCGCAGTCGGGGGGCCAGGTCCCGGTTCAGGGCCTCACGTAGGGGGTTGTTCCCATAGCGGGGCCAAGGCCGGGGGGGATCGTCAGTGGCGAAGCCGTCCGGCAGTCCCTCGGGTTCCGGTGTATCCCGGCGCTGGAACAGGGCGTCGAAACGCCCGGTGGAGTCGGCGGTCTGGGCCAGATACACCCGATAGGGGAACTCCGCCGCCAGCGTCCAAAGGTCCTGGGGGTCGATACCGTCCGGGGTCCGGCCGTCGGGGTTCCGACTGTCCGGGGTCCGGTCACGCCGGAATTCTCCCACGGTGGCGGACTCGACCTGGCCATCCAGCCAGGCCAGGGTTCGGGCTTCCTGGGCCAGGCGGGCATTGGGCAGGCCCCGTAGAGCCAGGGTGGCGGGACCGGCGGCCAGCCATTGGCGGAGGGTGGCCAGGTCCATGAGCCGACCGTCCCGCCAGTCCAGGGCCGGGGCTTGGGTCCGGGGGGCGCGGCGCAGCACGGCCTCGAAGCGGAAGCGGGTCAGTTCGTTGTGGTGGCGACCGGCCTTGGGCCGTACCCAGACCTGCCCCAGTTGCGGAAACCGCCGACCCAGGGCCGGGAATAGGGCCGGGTCCAGCAATAGCTCCCGTTCCTGGGCCTGGTGCTGGCGGACCTTGCGGCCTAGTTTCTCCCGGCTCAGACCTGGGGGGGACTGATAGAGCTGTACTGAGGCATGGTAGGCCCGCAGCAGGGGCAGGCTGCGCAGGTCCCCCAAAAAGATATGGCCTCCGGGGCGCAGCAGCTCCAAGGCCCCATCCAGCACCCGCAGCAGATAGTCCACCCCCGGAAAGTACTGGACCACCGAATTCAGGATCATGGTATCGACGCTCCCCGGCTCCAGCCCGGCGAAGTCGTCGGCCAGCCGCCGGGACAGCTCCACCCGGGCCAGTTCCGGGCGCTGCCCGACCAGCCCCCCCAAGCGTTCCAGGGCCACGGCTGAAAAGTCCGTGCCCAGGTAATACTCGCAGTGGGGGGCGATCCGGCACAGCAATAGCCCGGTGCCGCAGCCGATTTCCAGCACCCGCCGGGGCCGCAGTTCCAGAATCCGGGCCACGGTGGCGTCCACCCATTCCCGCATTTCCGGTTCCGGGAGGGGTTGGCCGGTGTAGGTGCTGTCCCAGCCGACGGTATTGAACGTGGGATCAGCGTAGGGAGCCGGGGCCTGGTAGGTGTTCTCGTACAGAGACTGCCACAGGGCCACTTGTTCGGCCTGATTGCCGGCGTCGGGGTGGTCGTCGGCCGCCACATAGGCCACCAGCCGCTTATCCCCGGGCCGGTCCTCCCGGGCCACCACCACCGCCT
>CAZQXD010000110.1:0-8385 GCA_964597315.1 uncultured Candidatus Competibacteraceae bacterium | reverse complement strand
CCTCTCGGTCTCTGGATCGGGAATCCCCTTTCCTTCAGGGAGGGGAGGATGTCAAACAGCCTCTGATGTGAAGGATCACTGTCCAGAAAGAACTGAAATACCAGCATTTTTCATGCCTGAATTTCAATAGGCTGTTTACATGGGGAATTTTGTGTTCGGCTTGGACTTTACAGAGCAGAGCTGAGCAATAATGTTCAGCACCTCGGTAAGGTTTACACGACCCCCCGCAGCGGGAAACGAGTCCGCCGGGATGCATCGGGGAGGCTGCCGAGCGGAGGCGACTAGGGCGGTAGGCGCCGGACTCGTCCAACCCCCTTGAGATAGCTATGCTTAGCTCAACCGCAGGGAGCTAGCGCCTATTCCAGCCGCCGGTGGCATGGCCAATTTCTAGGGAGCCGCGACGTCGGCCAGGGCAATGCGCGAAGTGACATCCATCCTACCCAAGGCCCCGTCCACTCAGCTCCGTCGACAACCACGGGGAGGACACCGAGAGATGCCGAGACTCGCCGCCGCTCTCCTGCTTGACGCTCTTCTATTCACTTCGCTCGGGGGATGCCGTATGGCGCTATCCAAGGAACTGTACCTGTTTTCCAAAACCGAGGGCGTGGTGCTTCAACACAACCAGCCAGTGGCCGGGGCCGAGGTGGAGCGCATCTATAATTGGCATTGGAAGGATAAGGTTCGCAGCGAGATCACCCGCACCGACGATCGGGGCCGGTTCCGATTTGCCGCCGCCACTGGGACGTCGTGGCTGGGTTCACTGCTGCCCCACGAACCCGTGGTGGTGCAGATGATCTATATCCACCACCAGGGTAAAAAGTACGAGGCGTGGTTGTTCACCAAACACGACTACGAACCTAACAGCGAGCTGGATGGCCGCCCTTTGCGGCTGGTTTGCCGCTTGGATTCTCCGCCCGAACACCGGGATAGGGTGTATGGCATCTGCACCCTTGAATAGAGAAAACGCCCATGCTAGCCCTCAGCCCGAAACAGTCCGCCTCTATCGCCCTTCATGCCTATGCCGTGCGCAGCGAGGCGGATATGGGGGTTGCCCTGAAAACCGCCGACGGCTTGGGCCTTGAGGACCACTTCGCGGTGGACAATATGGCCCGCTTCAGCGGCGTTTCGGGATCGCGCATCGCCAGCAGGACCACGGGATTCGGGTACCTGGCCAAGGGTATCGGTCCCCGCCAGGGGGAGGCTCTGGTGGCCATCCGCGGCACCGACATCCCCCATGATTGGGTTACGGACATGAACATCGGCCTGCAACGCAGTTGCGGCGGCTGGCCGGTTCATGCCGGATTCAACACCACCTTCAAATCATTCGTGGAGGACCTGCGGAACTTCTTTACTGGCTGGAATCCGAGCCGGGTCCATTGCGTGGGTCACAGCCTGGGCGGGGCGTTGGCCACCCTGACCGCCGACTGGCTGCGCCAGAACGACGTGGCCGGGGTTTCCCTGTATACCTTCGGCTGTCCCCGGGTGGGGGCGTTGGGCTTCGGACGCCAACTGACCCAGGCGATCGGGGCGGAGAACATTCACCGGGCCTATCACGATGCCGATCCAGTGAGCATGATGCCCATCTTTCCGTTTCGCCACCTACCCGAACCGGGCCAGTCCTGCCAGCTGCAATGGACCGGCGCCCGGGTGGCGGTGGCCGCCCACACCATGACCCACTACGGCAAATCCCTGGGCGACAGCGGTTGGCATGCCCTCAAGGCCCTGTCCGTCCAGCCGGATCTGAACGCCAAAATCAGAATCTGGCTGGACAGCGATAGGGGGGACGGGGTGATGATGTACAGCGCCAAAACCTTGCGGATGATCGCCAGGGCGCTGTTATGGCTGCTCAAGGAGTCCGCCCTGTGCGTAGTGGGCGGCGGTCTCACCCTGAGCTTCACCGCCCTGGACCACCTGGCCGCGCTGCTGCACCAGGGCGCTCTGGCCTCGGTGCGCATCGCCCGACATCTGGAAGTGTTGATCCAGCGGATTCTCCAGTTTCTGGGCCGGACGGCGCAAACGGTGGGCAAGCTCACGGCGCTCTTTATCGGCTGGGTTCTGGAGCTGCTGTTCAGCACCCTGAGCGCCATGGCCCATCTGGCCCTGTGCCGGGAACCCTTGGCGTGATGCCGGTCTATTATTCCACGGCAACCCGCGCCCGTCGCCACAATAGACGAGCGGCGTCCGTCTGCTATCATCAAGCGCCCGTCTATTCCAGAAGAGATCGCTTATGCTCAACGCTGCGCGCAACCGTCACTCCGGCTTCACCCTGATCGAGGTCATGGTCGTGGTGGTGATCCTGGGCATTCTCGCCGCCGTGGTGGTGCCACGGATCATGGACCGTCCCGACGAGGCCCGCATCACCAAGGCCAAACAGGACATCCGCGCCCTGGAAAGCGCCCTCAATCTCTACAAGCTGGATAATTACAACTACCCCACCACCGACCAGGGTCTGGAGGCGCTGGTCAGCCAGCCCGCCGGTCCCCCCGACGCGCCCCGCTGGCGCCAGTACGTGGACCGGATTCCCAAAGACCCCTGGCAGCGGGACTACCAATACCTGCAACCTGGCCAGAACGGAACCATCGACGTGTACTCCCTGGGCGCCGACGGCCAGTTGGGAGGCGAGGGTCAAAATGCCGACATCGGCAACTGGAATCTGGACGGCTAGGCAGTCCCTGGCCCAGTCCGGGTTCACCCTGTTGGAAATCATGGTGGTGCTGGTGCTGATTGGCATTCTCAGCACCTTCGCCGTGCTCTCCGCCCCCGACCGGGGCTTGGACCAACGCCTGGAAGAAGAGACCCAGCGGCTAGGGGCGCTTTTGGAACTGGGCCGGGAAGAAGCCATTTTGCGGGGCGAGCAGCGGGGGGCGCGGTTCCATGATCGGGGCTATATGTTCCTGACCCAGACCCGGGATGGGACCTGGATTGCCGCCGAAGGCCGCCTGCTACGCCCCCGGACATTGCCCGAGGACATGACCCTCGCCCTGAGCGTGGAAGGGCAGCCGGTGAATCTGACCGACATCGCCGCCGACAGCCCCCCCCAGGTGCTGTTGCTTTCCAGCGGCGAAACCACCGAATTCACCCTAACCCTGAGCGGCGACGGATTCGGGGTGGATCGGGCCGCCTGGCGGCTGACCGGGGATGTGCTGGGCGGCCTTGACCTGGCTCCCGCCCCATGAGCCGGACCCAGCGCGGTTTCACCCTCATGGAAGTGCTGGTGGCTCTGGCGGTACTGGCCATCGCCCTGGGGGCCATCATCAAGGCCGCCGGCGAGGGGGCTACCCACATCGGTCGGCTGCGGGACCAGACCCTGGCCAGTTGGGTAGCCCTCAACCGCCTCAACGAAACCCTGCTGAGCGAGGACTGGCCCGCCGAGGGCAGCGACAACGGGGTAGCAGAAATGGCCAACCGGGAATGGCCCTGGGAATTGACCGTCAGCGCCACCGCCGATGAGGACCTGCGGCGTTTGGACATCAGCGTCCGGGATCAAGACGACCAACCCCCCCTGGCGGTGCTGAGCGCCTTTATGGGCCGACCCCCATGAGCGCCCAACGGGGCTTTACCCTGCTGGAACTGCTGGTGGCCATCGCCGTGTTCGCGGTGATCGCCGTGGCCGCCTATGCGGGCTTACGCAGCGTGCTGTTCACCCGCCAAGTCGTGGAGCAAGAGGCCCAGCGCCTGGGCCGCGTGCAACTGACATTCGCCATACTCACCCGAGACCTGGAACAGGTTATCAACCGGCCTATCCGCGACGAATTCGGCCAGACCCAACCAGCCCTGAAAGGGGGCGGCGTCACCGGGCCGGCCCTGACCCTGACCCGCACCGGCTGGGACAACCCCCTGCGCCAACCACGGGCCGGCTTGCAGCGGGTAGCCTGGGAACTGGAGGACGACCACCTGATCCGGCAGTACTGGATCACCCTGGATCGCAGCGGGATCGCCGAACCCCGCCGGGCGGCGCTGCTGGAGGGGGTGGAGGCGCTGCGGTCGCGGTTTCTGGACAGCGCCGGAGAGTGGCGGACCGAGTGGCCTCCCCGTGACGCCACCGGCGACACCCCCTCCCTGCCCCGAGCCGTGGAACTGACCGTGGAACTGGCGGACTGGGGACCGATCACCCGGCTACTGCCCCTGGCGGGTTTCGGGCCATGACCCGTCGCTTGTCCTGGGCAAGGGCCGGACACCCCCAGGGCGGGGTGGCGCTGATCACCGTGCTGTTGGTGGTGTTTCTGGCCACCATCGCCGCCGCCAGCCTGGCCACGGTTCAGCACTTCGCCATCCGCCGCGGGGAGCTACTGCTCCACCGTCAGCAGGCCATGTTGTATGCCCGGGGTGCGGAAGCCTGGGCCGTACAGATCCTGGCCCGAGACCGCCGGGACAACGACACCGATCATTTAGACGAGAATTGGGCGGCCCTGCCCCCCGCCCTGCCCGTGGAGGGCGGCGCCATCACCGGCGCCATCACTGACCTGCAAGGCCGCTTTAATCTCAATAATCTGCTGGCCGACCCGGTGTCGGATCAAGACCAACAGGAGACCTGGCCCAATGAGGCGGCCTTAGTCCGGCTGCTGGAGGCATTGGAGTTGGAGCCGGTGATTGCCCAGGCGGTGCGGGACTGGATCGACGCCGACCCGGACCCCCGTTTTCCCGACGGCGCCGAGGACGGCGAATACGTGGCCCGGGAACCCCCCTATCAAACCGCCAACCAGCCCTTGATCCAGGTCTCCGAGCTGCGGCTGATCAAGGGCGTGGATGCGGAGGTCTATGCCAAACTGGCCCCCCACGTCAGCGCCCTGCCCTTGGGGCAATCCAACCCCCTCGGGCCAACCCCGATCAATGTCAACACCGCCACCGCCCCGGTATTGGCCGCCCTTAGCGACCAGCTTTCTCCCGAGCAGGCGGCAACCTTGGTCGAAGACCGCCCCACCGATGGGTGGGCCGACCGGAGTGATTTCCTGGGGCAGGCCCAATTGACGGACGAAGCCTTGTACAATGCCGGAGCTGTGGCGGTGGCCAGTGAATGGTTCCAGGTCCGGGTGGAGGCCCTGGTGGGCGAGGGTCGGGCCACCCTATCCAGCCTGTTGCGGCGCACCGCCCAACAAACACGGGTGATCGCCCGCGACTATGGCAATCCCGAAAACTAACGCTGATCCATGAGCCAAATTCTGCTGTTCCGTTTTCTTGATACCGACCGCCTGCGTTGGCAGGGCGCCGATGGCTGGGGTCAGGCCGTGGACCCGGCGGGTGAAGGTCCACCTGAACAACTGGCGGCCCTGGCCACCGGTCGGCGGCTGGTGCTGGTAGCTCCGGGCGAGGCCGTTACCCTGACCCAGACCCGGACGCCGGGGCGTAACCGCTCCACCTGGCTAAAGGCGCTACCCTACGCCCTGGAAGACCATCTGGCCGAGGATGTGGAAGACCTGCATTTCGCCGTGGGCCGGGCCAGCGGCGACCAGATGCCGGTGGCGACTCTGCGCCGCGCGGACCTGGACGACTGGCTACAGCACGCTACGGTGACCGGTCTGACCCCGGCGGCGGTGGTCCCGGCCACCTTGCTGCTACCCCTGGAGGACGGCGCCTGGAGCCTGCTGACCGAGGACGGCGTGGTGCTAGTGCGCACCGGTCCCCAGGCTGGCTTCGCCAGTGATCGAGACACCCTACCCTTGTTGCTATCCCTGGCCCTGGAAGCGGCCGATGAGAACCGCCCCAGCGCCCTCTTGACCTGGGGCGAAGCGCCACCGGAGGGGCTGCCGCCGGAACTGGAGATTCGTCCCCAGCCGCCCATCGACTCCCTGGCCCTCATGGCCGCCGGTTACCGGCCCGTCGAATCCCTGAACCTACTGCAAGGCAATTACAGCCGCCGCGCCCATCTGGGCCGCTGGCTGCGCCCTTGGCGGGTTGCGGCGCTGCTGGGAGGGCTGTGGCTGACCCTGCAACTGGGCTGGCTGGCGCTGGAATATCTGCATTTGGGCCAGGAGGAGGCGCGACTGCGCCTAGCCATGGTAGAACTTTATCGACAAGCCGTGCCCGGCGCTCAACGGGTGGTCAACCCCCGGGTTCAACTGGCTAATCGGCTGCGGGAGCTAAGCCGCAGCGACGGCAGCTCCCCGGAGGGGGCGTTTCTGGACCTGCTTTATCAGGGCGGCCAAACCCTGAACGCCTTCCAAGGGGTCACCCTCAAGGGCCTGCGCTACCGAAACAGCCAACTGGATATGGACCTGGAAGGGGGCAGTCTAGAAGTGCTGGACACCTTCAAGCAGCGGCTCAGTGAACAGCCCGGCCTGGAGACCCAGATGCGCACCAGTAAGCGTGACGACCGGATCGAAAGCCAGGTAACCCTGCGCAAGGGGGCTTCGTGATCGCCTGGTGGAGTGGTTTGAACGACCGGGAACGCTGGCTCATGGGCGGTGGGGCGCTAGCCACCGCAGCCTTGCTGATCTATTTATTGATGTGGGAGCCCTTCCAGGACCGGCTGGCCAACCGCCGCCAGTCTGTGGTCGCCTTGCGGGCCGATCTGGCCTGGATGCAACAGGCCGCCACCGAACTGCAACGGCTGCAAGCCAACCCAGGCCAGCCGTCCCGCCCCGCCCCCGGAGCGCGGCCGTCGCTGCTGATCCTGGTGGATCAGAGCGCCCGGGCCGCCGGTTTGGGGGGGGCTGTGAAGCGGGTGGAGCCACAGGGGGCCGATAAAATCCGCATCCAATTGGAAGACGCTGGCTTCGACGCCCTGATCCGTTGGCTGGGGGCGCTGGATCGGGAACACGGCGTTACCATCGACAATGCCGCGATCTCCTCTAAATCCGCCGCCGGTCAGGTGGACGCCCGGCTGATCCTGAGCGAGCCTTCTTCATGAAGGCGGCGCTCGGCTATGGTGTATTGATCCTGGCTGCCTGGGTGGTGTTCATGGTGCTACTGTTCCCGGCTCCGGCCCTGCTGGGCCTGGCCGCTCAACGCCTGCCTGCCCTGCAAGTCCGGGCCGTGGAAGGGTCGGCCCTGGATGGCCGGGTGGAAGATGTCCGATTGAACGGCCTGAACCTGGCGTCCCTGGACTGGCATTTCGACCCCAAGGCCCTGCTCAAGGGTCGGCTGGGCCTGCGGCTGACCGCCCGGGAGCCGCAATTGGACCTTAACGCCGGGGTGAGCGTGGGGCTGAACCGGGATTTAGAAGTCGGCGATCTGCAAGGCCGCTTGTCTCTGCCCCGGGCCACCACGCTGTTTCGGCTGCCGCCCCTGCCACTGGACGGCGAACTGGAACTGGATCTGGCCCAACTGCGGGTGGATGCCCAGCGCCGCCCCCTCGCGGCCCGGGGCGCGGCCCGGCTGCTCAATGCCCGCACTACCTTGGGCCGCTCCCTGGAGCTGGGCAGTTTCCGGGTGGAGTTGACCACCGTGGAGTCCGGCATCCTCGGCACCGTCGGAGACGAGGGCGGCCCCCTGGCCCTGACCGGCACGGTGACCCTGAACCCGGATGGAGATTATCACTTTCAGGGGGAGGTCGGCACCCGCAATGGCGCCAACCCGCAATTGCGCCAGGCCCTGGGCATTCTTGGCCGACCCGACGCCAGGGGGAACTGGCGAATAGACTACTCGGGGCGGCTATAGTGGGCTTGCCATTACGCCGATACTGGTTATATTTACAGTATTTACACCCGTGAGACTCCGCCGAAACCCATGTCCAAACCCGGTTCCCTACGCCAACGCGATTTTCTGCATGTATTGGATGGGGGTAAGTCGACCGCCAAATCCAAAACCGGCGCGCCACCTGCCAAATCCAAAACCGGCAAGGCGCCCACCAAACCTAAAACCGGCAAGGCCCGGAGCAAGACCAAGACTCGGAGACCCAGGCGCAAGGCCGGATTATGGACCCGCTTCGGGGGCTGCTTAACCGCCTGGACCGGTCGGCGGCTCCAGGGACTACGCCGAGTGTGGCGCTCCAAACCCTTGAGGCGACGCCTATCCGGCAGCCGTAATTATCTCATCCTCTTGGGCTTTGTGGGTTTCGCCGGCTTGCTGGCGGTGGGCAGTCATCAACTGATCCAAGCCCGGGTGGCGGACAGCGTGGAACGGGTGCTGGCCGTGGGCGCGGCCATTCAAGCGGGTCAGGGGCGCACCCTATCCGCTAGTGAGCTGCGCAACCCCTGGAGCCATGAGCCGATTCGGGTGATTGACCGGACGGTGGAACTGGCGGAGGTCAATGGTCCCGGCTGCGTCGCTATCGTTCGCCAAACCCTGGGACGGTTCAGAGCCGTGACGGTCAATGGCCGCCTCCTGAGCAGCGCCGAGGAGGCCCGGCTGGCTTGCGCCCACGAAGCCAACACCTTGGGCTTCGCGGTCGGTCTGTGACTGCTCCCCGCCCTGACGGGCGAGGCTTCCAACTTCTCAGGCGGCAAC
>CAZQXD010000109.1:1095-8587 GCA_964597315.1 uncultured Candidatus Competibacteraceae bacterium | reverse complement strand
TGGCCCGGTCCAGCTCGGCCCGTAACTCCAGGGGCTGGAGATAGGGGTGGCCGTCCCGAGCGCCCTCCAGCAGCGCCACCGTGGCCCCGGTCTGGGGCTGGGTGATAGCGATGCCCGGCGCCTCGGCGCTGACCGGCGCCGGGTCGGCGGCCCGGTACACGACCAGACCCAGAGGCGGCGCCGCCAGACTCAGGCTACCGTCGGCGGCGGTGATCAGCTCCGCTTCCCCCTGGCCGTTTTCTGCCAACAGCAACTTAAATGTGCTGTCCTGGGGATAGAAGGTGGGCACTGTGACGGTGCGGGCGTGTTCGCTGTTATTGAGGGCCACCACATATTCGACCTTTTCGTCCCGATGGATGCGGGAGAAGGCATAGATGCCCGCCTCACTGGTGCTGTAGCGGTGAATCTGCGCCCCGGAGCGCAGGGCCGGGTGGGCGTGGTATAGCTCGGCCTGCTCCTTGATGGCCCGATACAGGGGGTGGCCGGGATCGAAGTTGTCGGCGGCGGTGGTGGCGTCGGTGCCGATCAAGCTGTCGTCGTTGTATTCAGGCACCCGGCTCGGGAACATGTCCTGACGGGCCAACTTGTCGCCACCATCGCCTACGAAACCCTGCTCGTCGCCGTAGTAGATCACCGGTTGGCCCCGGCTGAAAAACATCAGTCCGTTGGCCAGTATCGAACGGGCCAGCAGTTCCTCCCCGTCGGCGTCCCGCTGGTCCTCCCGCTCTAGGAAATAGCCGATCCGGCCCATATCGTGATTGCCCAGAAAAACAGGCATAGCATAGGCGTTGCTGTCGGCGTCGGTGTAATAGTCATCCTGCTCGAAGAACGCCCCCAGCCGGTCGCTGGCCTGGCCTTGGGAAGCGAACTCCCGGGCCGCCGCCTGGAAGCCGAAGTCGATGGTGGACTGCAAGCGCCCCCCGGTGGAAAACAAGCTCAGCACCTCGGGCTGGGTGTTGTAGACCTCTCCGAAGGCGAAGAAATGCTCGATACCGGCCTGTTGGGCCGCCGCCACGATGGCCGGACCGAACACCTGCCAGAACGCCAGGTTCACGTGCTTGGTGGTGTCGATGCGGAAGCCGTCGGGCTTGAACTCCTGAATCCAGAAAGTGTAGATCTCGATCATCCCCTCCACCACGTCCTTGCGCTCCGTGAACAGGTCGTCGAGTCCGAAGAAATCCCCATACAAGGAGTTCTCCCCCGTAAACGTGGTGTCGCCCCGGTTGTGGTATAGCAGGGGGTCGTTCAGCCAGGCCGGATTTTTGATGTCCCGCTCGGCCTCGGCCACCGTGGGGGTATAGGGAAAGCCGCCCAGGTCCATCTCTGGAAAGGCATAGCCCTCCTGGTCCCGGTAGGCGTACTCGGCGTCATCGAAGCTCTCCCCGTGGATACTCCGGTAGGGATACGCCTCCTTGCTCCGGTAGCTGTATTGGTTTTCCCCATACTGGATCACATCGGCGGTGTGGTTGGTGATGATGTCCATGAACACCCGGATGCCCCGGTCATGGGCGGCCTGGATCAGGTGCTTGAAATCCTCGTTGCTGCCCAGGTGGGGGTCCACGGACATAAAGTCGGTGATCCAGTAACCGTGATAGGCGGAGGAATGGCCATAGCGGTTGGTGGCGTCCCGCTGCACGGGCTTATTTTTGAAAATCGGCCCCACCCAGATGGCGGTCACGCCCATGTCCTTGAGGTAATCCAGCTTGGCCAGCAGACCCTTGAGATCGCCGCCGTGGTAATACCCCCGATCGGCGGGCAGATAGCCGTGGGTCAGGACGTTCCTCTGGCTGTCCGCCGCCCGGCAAATACCCTGGAAAGCGCCGCAATCGTTGGCCGGATCGCTATTGTGGAAGCGGTCGGGGATCAGGAAATACAACACCTCGTCCTGCACCGGATGGCTCAAGACCGGGCGGGCCAGGTCGGCGGGATCGCCGGATTCGGCCTCGGGATAGAGGGGGTCCAGGGCCTGGGCAGGCTGGAGCATACCGACCAGGCATAGGGCTGTCAGCCAAGAGAGCCAAAGTGATTGTATTGGTCCGCCATGCATGGAACTGCCTCCTGTTTTAGGTGGTTTCAACGCAGATGAGGGCAACCCCGGCTCCCACGGTGGCGTTCCAGTGTTGGGAGCGAGATCTAGCCCCGATAGCGCCTATCCAACCCGAAGAAGGTATTTTCGTAAAAGCCGCAGGGATCAATCTGGTAGACAACGCTGCTGTTAGCGAAGACCAGGTGTTGGAATCAACCGGCCCCCAGGTCTGGAAACCGATCGGCGTATTTTTCGATCCATTCCATGGCGGCCTCCTCGTCGCTCAGCTCCCGGCCTTCCCTGTCCAGCATCTCCTGGCGGTAGTGTTCGATATGGCAGATTTGTTCCACCATGCGCCCCCGGAAAGCATCTTCGGGGTCCAGAAACTGGATGCCTACCCGATAGCCGCCGCCATGGGGTCGGCACCAGGCGATCCGCCCCCGGGACGCGTAGATGGGGCGAATAGAGGGTAGGCGGACTTCCACCAGGGTATCCCGCTCCAGACACTGATCGGTATCGCAGCAAAGACCCCCAAGTCCAAGGTCGCATAAGGGATACTTACGCCGGGTCCGCTCCCGGATCAGCTCGATAGGTACGCTGGATGGATGACGTATATACGCTCTCATGGTAAGCCCCTCACCTGTGGCGCCATGGGGGCTACACCCCCCATCAGCAACCCTTGTCGGCGGGCCGATTCTGGGACCTTTGTTCTGCCCGGTCCATACCCCGCCGCGCCTTGATCTCGGCCACCTGGCGTCGCCAACGCTCCAGAGCCTCCTCGTAGTAATCAAGGATACAAGGCACACAGCCGCCGCCACAGCACTCCTCTAGGTCCGGGCGAGGGGGTGGCGGCGGTAGGTCATTGGCGTCGGCGGAATCACCCATGAGACAAGTATAGACCGCCCCCGTCAGCGCAGCAGATCAGGCGTACCCAAGGATCGTAGCTTCTGGATGATGGTTTGCTCGTAGCTCATCAGCGCGTTTTGCAGCTTGAGTTGCTCCCCGGAAGTCAGGTTCAAACCTACGCCCAGCCGAATCTGGTGGTCCTCGGTCTCCTGCCAATGCACCACGCCCCTAGCTTGTAATTCGATGGTGTGCTTGACGGTGCGCAGGGCGCAGGTACACAGCACCTCATCCCCCAGGCCAATATCCACCGACCGGTCGAAAAGCAGACCCAGGCCGTTTTCCGACAAGTCCAGCATCCGCGCCTTCCAGCGACGCCCGTTCCGTTTCACGGTCACCGGAATATAATCGACCATCCGCACCCGTACCCGTAACCGTCGCCCCTGGGGGTGGTAGAGCACATCCTGGGCGCGCAGCACCACCTGATCACCCCGGGCGCCATGGAGTTCCATGCGCAATACCCGCTCGGGGTCGGTGGTGGGGGCATAGGCATAGCGCATTTTTTCGCCGGCGGCGAACACCCGCTCCAACTTCGGTGTCAGCCCGAGGGTAAGGTAAGGACTTTCCACGCTCTCCACATGGGAGCGAGCGCCTACCTGCAACTCATAAAAGTAATTGAATAACTGCAACTCGCCGTGCTGCTGGAAATGCTGCAAAGTCCGCTCGATCAGCCGTGCATCCCGGTCGCCGGATTCCTGATCGTCGTCCAGGCTCCGCACGGTATGCAATAGCTCTTCGCCAATGGGTTCTTCCTCGCAGGCGTGGGACTGTTGTTCGTTATCTCCCTCTGACACCCGGGACTCGGCCTCATCGACCCAACGTTGCCGCACGGCGTCGTAGTGGGCCTGAATCTGCCGCAATTCCGCAGTCTGCCGCCCCAAAGGACGCGACACCATTTCGGACAGCAGGGATTCTATATGCAGCACTTCACAGCGTTTGACAGCCGCCATAATGCGGAAAAACGAAAAACCAGCGGCTGTCAGACTATCGAACACCTCGGCCAGGGGCTTATTGGTGCGCATGCCAAGGCTATGGCAGACCAGCGCGTCTAGGAGAACCCGATTTTCAAGTCCAAGCTCCCTGGACAGCGACTCTTGGCAGCGTTCGACAAGCACATCCTTAATGGGCCGCATGATCTGGTTCCCAACCAACTTGACGTCCTCCCCTTCATGAACGAAGGGGATTTCCACGGCGGAGAACCAACCCATGCTCCCCAGGACTTAAAATCTCGTCGCTGACAGGCGTTATTTTCGGTCCGCCTGGCCGTAGATCCGAGATAGACCTGGGCAGTATAGCGGCGCTGGAACGACCCGCCAAGGCAGGCCAGCGCCACCCCTCTCGACCCCACCCTTTGGGGCAGGGTTTGCAGTGCGGACAGCAAACGAAATACGCCCCCCCGATATCCAGTCAGGGGGGCGTAACCGCACGTTTCTTCAGACTACATCCATGGTCGGCAGTCCCACCGCAGCGACCGCTCCATCGGTTGTGTCCCTATTTCTTGATGTTCCCTGTGCGTTCCTTACGGGATTAACTTTAGCCATTGTTCCCTTGACCGTATAGAGATCATCGCCTGAGCTGAAGGTCAGCCTACTTTGGACGCTTTTGTAAGAAAAAGCGTACATCCCCTGTTCTCCAATAGGCCCTCAGTCCGCCAACTCTGGAATATCCCGATATAAATCCAGGGCTTCGGGATTGGCCAGAGCCTCCCGGTTTTTTACGGGGCGGCCATGGACGATGTTGCGCACCGCCAGTTCCACGATCTTGCCACTCTTGGTGCGGGGGATATCCGCCACCTGCACCACCTTGGCCGGCACGTGGCGAGGGGTGGTGTTCCGGCGGATCTGGTCCTTGATGTTCTTGATCAGAGCATCGTCCAGAACCCGCCCTTCCCGCAACCGCGTGAACAGCACCACCCGCACGTCGTTTTTCCAGTCCTGACCGATCACCAGGGATTCCACCACCTCGTCTAGTTGCTCCACCTGGCGGTAAATCTCGGCGGTGCCGATGCGCACCCCGCCTGGGTTTAGCACCGCATCGCTACGCCCGTAGATGATGATGCCCTCGTGTTCGGTCAGTTCCACGTAGTCCCCGTGACACCAGACATTGGGGTAGGTCTCGAAATAGGCGGCCCGGTACTTGGACCCGTCGGGGTCGTTCCAGAAACCGATGGGCATGGACGGAAAGGGCTTGACGCAAACCAGCTCCCCTTTTTCCTGTTGCACTGGCCGACCGGCATCGTCCCAGACCTCCACGGCCATGCCCAGCCCCCGACATTGCAACTCGCCCCGATAGACCGGCAGGATCGGGCAGCCCAGGGCAAAACAGGACAGAATATCGGTGCCCCCGGAAATGCTCGACAACTGCACGTCGGGCTTGATGTCGGCGTAGACGAAATCGAAGCTCTCCGGGACCAGGGGCGAGCCGGTGGACAGCACCGCCCGCACCGATGACAGATCATGCTGGTCCTTGGGCGTCAGACCGGCTTTGTTCACCGCGTCGATATACTTGGCGGAAGTGCCGAAGACGGTCATCCCCTCGGCTGCGGCGTAGCTGAACAGGATATTGCCGTCGGGATGGAAGGGCGAGCCGTCATAGAGCAGCAAGGTGGCCCGGGCCGCCAGGGCCGAGACCAGCCAGTTCCACATCATCCAGCTACAGGTGGTGAAATAAAACACCCGGTCGTCGGGCTTGACGTCCACATGCAGCAGATGTTCCTTGAGGTGCTGGAGCAGCGTGCCCCCGGCCCCGTGGACGATGCACTTGGGCACGCCCGTGGTGCCCGAGGAGAACATGATATACAGGGGATGATCGAAAGACAGGGGCGCAAAACTCAGGCTGCCCGGCTCATAGGGACGGACGAAATCCTCCCAGTGCAGGGCATTGGCGATCCCGTCCAGTGGCGGCTCGGTACGGGTGTAGGAGACCACCACCAGCCGCCGCAGCGTGGGCAGCCCGGCGCTTATCTCCTTGAGCTTGGCCAGGCAGTCATGGGCCTTGCCGTTGTAGTAATAGCCCTCCACGGCGAACAGCACTGTGGGTTCGATCTGCCCGAAGCGGTCCAGCACCCCCCGCACCCCGAAGTCCGGGGAGCAGGACGACCATACCGCCCCCAGGCTGGCGGCCGCCAACATGGCGATCAGCGCCTCCGGCATATTGGGCAAAAAGCCCGCCACCCGGTCGCCGGGCCGAACCCCGGCATCCCGCAGCGCCTGGGCCAGACGCGAAACCTGGTCATAGAGTTGCCCATGGCTCAGGGACCGCTGGGTTTTATCCTCGCCCCAGAACACCACGGCCTGGGCCTCGTCGCGGCGGCGCAGCAGGTTCTCGGCAAAGTTCAGCCGGGCTTGGGGAAACCAGCGGGCGCCGGGCATTTGGTCGGCAGCGGCCAGCACCGTCTCCCCCGGCTCGCCGATCACCCCGGCAAACCGCCACAGGCTTTGCCAGAACTGCTCGGATTCGGCCACCGACCAGCGATACAGAGACGGATAATCCTCGGTAGTCACACCCCAATCCCGCTCCACGGCGGCCATGAAGGCAACCAGATTGCTGTCATGGATGCGTTTCTCGGTGGGTTGCCAGAGCTTATCGGACATGAGTCGGACCCCATTTGTCGGCCATCACCAAAAAGATCAAGAATAGTTGACATTCTCCCAACCCTGAAAGGGAAAGAGACGATCAATACCACGCAAAGATTGTGTTTACGTAAACGTAATATAAACCATCAATGATGGCTAACATTTGACCGTCACCTTTCGAACGGGCCAGCACAGTGCAACCAAAACCTTAGCCATTCAGTTTATTACGGTATGACACCTGCCCCATAAGTGATGCGTTTTATTGATTGAATCGGTTCACATGGGGCATCAATACAGTATTGACGTTTACGTTAACGTAATTATACTAAATCCTCACTGCCCTCCGGCTGAACCGAGTGGCGGGTTTTTTCCGGCGGCTTTTCACCTCTCCATAGCAAGCAAACGGTGACCAGACCATGGCCAAGAACACCCCACAGCTCGCCGCAGGCCAATTCGGCGAGAGCATTGACGCCTCCTGCAAGGTTCCCCTGTTCATTAACGGCGAGTTTGTGGAAAGCCGCGCCGCCCAATGGCTGGAGGTCACCAACCCCGCTACCCAGGATGTACTGGCCAAGGTCCCCTACACTACCCAGGACGAAATGGAAAAAGCGGTGGCCGCCGCCAAGGCAGCCTTCCAGACCTGGCGCGAAGTGCCGCCCCCGGAACGGGCGCGTTATCTGTTCAAGTACCAGGCCCTGCTCAAGGACCACCAAGAGGACATTGCCCGGATACTGGCCCAGGAGACCGGCAAGGTGCTGGCCGACGCCATGGGCGACGTGTGGCGCGGCATCGAAGTGGTGGAGCAGGCTTGCGGCATTTCCACAGCGCTGATGGGCGAGACCGTGGAGAACGTGGCCTGGGGCATCGACGGCTATAGCTACACCCAGCCCCTGGGCGTCTGCGCCGGTATCACTCCCTTCAACTTCCCGGCCATGATTCCCCTGTGGATGTTTCCCATGGCCATCGCCTGCGGCAACACTTTCGTTCT
>CAZQXD010000109.1:0-1085 GCA_964597315.1 uncultured Candidatus Competibacteraceae bacterium | reverse complement strand
CCTCCGAACAGGACCCCATGACCCCCATGAAGCTGGCCGAGCTGTTCGTCCAGGCGGGTTTCCCCAAGGGGCTTTTGCAAATCATTCACGGCGGCAAGGCGCAGGTGGATTTCCTGCTTGGGCACCCAGATATCAAGGCCATTTCCTTCGTGGGTTCGGTGCCCGTGGGCCAGTACATCTACCGCACCGGTACCGAACACCTAAAGCGGGTACAGAGCTTCGCCGGGGCTAAGAACCATGTGATAATCATGCCCGATGCCGACAAGCAGCACGTTATCAATAACCTGGTGGGGGCCTCCTGCGGAGCCGCCGGCCAGCGCTGCATGGCCTTGTCGGTGGCGGTATTCGTGGGCCAGTCCCAGGCGTGGATCGGCGACGTCAAGGAGGCCCTGGGCCAGATCCGCCCCGGCGCCTTCGATGACCCCGATGCCGCCTACGGCCCACTGATCAACCCTAAGGCCAAGGAGCGGGTGGCCCAGTTGATCCAGAGCGCCTACGATCAGGGCGCCGAAGTGCTGCTAGACGGCCGCGATTGCACGGTGGAGGGCTATCCTGACGGCAACTGGATGGGTCCAACCCTGTTCGATAAGGTCACCCCGGAGATGGATGTCTATAACCAGGAGATCTTCGGCCCGGCCCTGTCAGTGGTGCGCGCCGATACCCTGGATGAGGCCATCGCCCTGATTAACAAAAACCCCTACGGTAACGGCACCTCCATTTTCACCAACAGCGGCGCTGCGGCCCGCAAGTTCCAGCACCACATCGAGGTGGGCCAGGTGGGCATCAACATGCCGATCCCGGTGCCCCTGCCCTTTTTCTCCTTCACTGGCTGGAAAGGGTCTTTCTACGGCGATCTGCACGCCTACGGCAAGCAGGCGGTGCGATTTTACACCGAGACCAAGACCATCACCGCCCGCTGGTTTGACTCCAGCATCCCAGTCGGCGGGGCCAATATGACCCTCCAGCTCAAGTAGGCGGGGATACCCCCCCTAGCCCCCCCTTATTCAAGGGGGGGAATCCCTTCCCTGCTCCTGCCCCACCCAAGGCCGGGAGGGGGTTCCACTCCTCCCCCTTACCCAAGGGGG
>CAZQXD010000108.1:0-8588 GCA_964597315.1 uncultured Candidatus Competibacteraceae bacterium | reverse complement strand
GCCTGATCGGAGTTGGCCACCATAACGATCAGCAGCTCGGCGCCGTCCGCCGTTTCGGCCGGGCTGGCGGCGCCGTCTCCGCCTTGATCCCCCAGACGTTTCATGGCCGCCGGATTGATGTCGAAACCGCGCACCCGAAAGCCCGCCTTGAGCAGATTGGCGGCCATGCCCGCGCCCATGGCGCCGAGACCGATAAATCCGATGCGCTGCTGCTTGGTGTCCGGCATTTTGGTGAGCCCCCTGTGGGTAGGACTGGTAATTGATGCTGGTGCTAACTATAGATTAAATTCATCATCGAATTTGGTCAGTACGGTAGCGTACCGACCAGCCTCGGTGGCGAACACGATAATGCACTCATAACAACGCCGACTTCTGGCGCGAAGGCGCTGCTTCCTAACGCCAGCCGTAGCACCCGCAGACCAGATGCCCCCCTACCCCACTGGAGGAACTATGAAAATCAAGAACCAACGTATTATTCTCGGTACGTTTTTGACCACTGCCGTGGTATTTGCCTTACCCACCTGGGCAGCCGATTACGAGTGGACCTTCCAGACTTCGGCCCAGGCCGGTGACAACTTCTTCCCCATCGAGGAGGCCTGGGCCGAAGACGTCGCCAAAAGGTCGGACGGACGCATTCAGATACAAGTGGTTCCGGTCAATACCGTGGTGCAGTACAACGAAACCCTGGAAGCGGTGGGCGCCGGTATTCTCCAGGGTCAGATCACCGACCCATCCTATTTCGCGGGCAAGGACGCGGCCTTCGGCATGTTGGGCAACCTGGTGGGCGCCTGGAGCGCGCCGGAGCAGATGCTCAAGTTTATGGAAGAGGGCGGCGGCAAGGAATTGTTCAATGAGTTGGTAAACCCCTATGGCCTGCATTTTATCGGCGCCTCGACGACTGGCCTGGAGGCTTTTCTTTCCACCAAACCGCTCAACGGCGTCGACGACCTCAAGGGGCTGAAGATGCGCGCGCCGGAGGGGATGGTCCAAGACGTGTTCGCGGCGGCTGGCGCGGCGCCGGTCAATCTACCCGGCTCCGAGGTCTACACCTCCCTGGAAAAGGGCGTCATCGACGCGGCCGACTACACCGTGTTCTCCACCAATCACGCCCAGGGCATGCACAAGTTCGCGAAATACCCCGTGTACCCGGGCTTTCACTCCATGCCGATCATCGAGGTATCCATGAATAAGGAAATCTGGGACGGGCTGCCCGATGACCTCAAGCAGCTTCTGGAAGAATCGGTCAAGGAATTTGCCGTCGATATGGTTTCGCAACTGGAGGCGGAAAACGAGACGGCCGTGGCGGAGGCCAAGGCCGACCCCTCGATCACCGTGATTGACTGGAGCGACGAAGAGCGGGCGAAGTTCCGCAAAATCGCCCAAAGCCAGTGGCAGAAGTACGCCGACCGTAGCGAAATGGCCAGCAAAGTCTACGAGCAGGTCTCGGCGTATCTGGAAAAAGAGGGTCTTCTCAAGTAATCGGCTGCTTCATCGGCGGGAACCCTCCCCCCGGGCAGGCTTCCCGCCGATCCGACTGATCGCACACTCATCCCCAGGAGGCAGCCGTGTCCGCAACCATACACCCTGAAAAGCCCGAGACCGTACCTATCATCGATGAGCAGGTCGGCGAACTGGGCGTCGATAAGTCCACACAACCCCACACCGCCCTGGATCGGTTCGTCGAACGCATGGGTGACCCGGTGAGCCTCTTGTTTGCGGTGGCGGTGGTCATTTCCTTCTATGAGATCATCGTCCGCTATTTCTTCAACGCCCCTACGGTCTGGGTACACGAAACCACCATCGGCCTGGTGGCCGGGTGTTATCTCTTCGGGGGGCTGTATTGTCTAGCCCGGAACCGCCATATCCGCATCGGGTTGATCTATTTCTCGGCCACCGGCAGCACCCGCCGCGTACTTGATCTGGTCAATAGCGCCCTGACCCTGGTGTTCGCGGTGGCGATGATCTATGCCGCCTGGACCATGTTCGAAAAGGGTTGGTTCACCCCAGCCGGCGAGTTGCGGCTGGAACGCTCCGGCACGGCATGGAACCCGCCCATTCCGGCCCTGGTGAAGCTGGTGCTGTTCGGCACTGTGGTGGTGCTCGCCCTGCAATCCGTGCTGCATTTCTGGCAGACCCTGAAAGGCGGTTTACAGCGCACGGCGGACGCGACCGACTCGCCGAGTATCCTGGTATGGCTTGGGGTGGGGTTGATTCTGGCGCTGCTGGTGATCGGCGCCTTCGTGCTGTTCACCAACGGCAAATCCCTCGGCATCCAGACCGGGTCATTGATGCTGGTCGGCGGCATCATGCTGATGATTCTGACCGGGATGCCGCTGGCTTTCGTGACCGGGTTGATCGCGATTCTGTTCACCATGGCTTGGTTCGGCCCGCTAGGGGTTCCGCTGGTCTCGAGCCGCATCTACAGCTTTATCAACGAATACGTGCTGGTCGCCGTACCGATGTTTGTACTCATGGCCTCGTTGCTGGACCGCTCGGGCATGGCGCGGGACCTGTACGACGCCATGCGCCTGGTGGCCGGACGCATCAAGGGCGGCGTGGCGATCCAGACCCTGGTAGCGGCCCTGTTCCTGGCGGCGATTTCCGGCATCATCGGCGGCGAGATCGTGCTGCTGGGCTTGATCGCATTGCCGCAGATGCTGCGCCTGGGTTACGACCGCTCCATCGCCATCGGCGTGGTCTGCGCCGGCGGCTCCCTGGGCACCATGATCCCACCGTCCATCGTGCTGATCGTCTACGGCCTGACGGCCAGCGTCTCCATCGGCGATCTGTTTCTGGCCACCGTGGTGCCCGGCATGATGCTGGCGGGTTTCTACATCGCCTATATCTACACCCGCTGCACCCTTAATCCGCAACTGGGGCCGCCGCTGCCGGAATCCGAAGTTAATATTCCCTTGAACGAGAAGCTTGCCAAGCTCAAGGGCGTGATTCTGCCCCTGGCGGTGGCTTTTCTGGTGCTCGGCTCGATTTACGGCGGCGTGGCCTCGGTGACCGAAGCAGCCTGCATGGGGGTGATCGGCGTGGCGGTGTCGGCGATCATTCGCCGGGAATTTAACTGGCCACTGCTCCGGGACAGCCTGCGCCAGACCCTGGACACCTGCGGCATGATCATCTGGATCGGCCTGGGGGCTGCCGCCCTGGTGGGCGTCTACAACCTCATGGGCGGTAACCGCTTCGTCGAAGGGACGATCCTGGGGCTGGGCGCCTCGCCAACGGTGATTGTGCTGTTGATGATGGCCATTCTGGTGGTGCTGGGCCTGTTCATGGACTGGATCGGCATTGCGCTACTGACCATGCCGATCTTCGTGCCGATCATCGTCAAGCTCGGTCTGGACCCGGTGTGGTTCGGGATTCTGTTCGCCATGAACATGCAAGTATCCTATATCTCCCCGCCCTTCGGGCCAGCCGCCTTCTATCTGAAATCGGTCACTCCACCGGAGATCAGCCTCGCCCATATTTTCAAGGCGCTGGTGCCATTTATCTTTTTACAGGTGATCGCGCTGATGATCGTGCTGTTCTTCCCCGACATCGCGTTGTGGCTACCCAGATTGATTTCTGGTTGAGGAGGCTCACATGTTCAAACAAACCCGACGCGAGTTCCTGATTACCGGCGCCGCGCTGGCGCTTGGCGGCAACCTGCTGAGGCCCCGAACGGCCAGCGCCGCGAGCTTGCGGTTCGAGCCCGAACCGGGCGCCGAACTCAAGGTGCTGCGCTGGAAAGCCTTCGTCCAGGGCGATGAGGCACAATGGCTCGAAAACACCCGCCGCTTCACCGAGGCTACCGGCGTCCCCGTGAGCGTGGACAGCATACCGTGGCCCGAAGTACGGCCACAGGCGTTACAAATGGCAACGACGGCTGAAGGACCGGATATCCTCCTGGGCTGGTTCGACGATCCTCATCAGTTTCCGGAACGCCTGGTGCCGCTGTCCGATCTGGCCGACTATCTGGCCGAGCAATACGGCGACTGGTACGACGTCTGCAAACGCTACGGCACCCATCAGGGCCAGTGGATCGCCCTGCCGTTGGGCGCGGTGGGTTCCTGTGTCGTCTACCGCGACAGCCATGTGAAAGCCGCCGGCTTCGAGACGTTTCCCGCCGATACCGACGGCTTTCTCGAATTGTGCCGGGCGCTGGCCAAGAACAACACGCCGCCGGGTCTGGCCATGGGACTGGCGGTTGGCGATGCCACGGTCTGGACTCACTGGCTGTTATGGGCTTTCGGCGGCAAGTTGGTGGACCTCGGAGGACTCGCGGTCATCGACAGCGTCCAGACCGAGGCGGCGCTGGAATACGCCCGGGAACTGCATGCACTGTTCCCGCCAGGCACCGGGCAATGGCTTGATCCCGACAACAACCGCGCTTTCCTGGCCGGAGAGATCAGTCTGACCATCAACGGGGTGTCCATCTACGATGCGGCCAGGCGATCCGACGACCCGGCCCTACAAGTGATCGCCGAGGACATCCGCCATGCCAATTTGCCGGTGGGGCCGGTAGGCCGACCAACGGAGCTGTTCCTGTTTTCCCAAGCCATGATCTACGACCATACGCCGTACCCGAACGCGGCCAAGGAGTATCTGCGCTTTATGTGGGAACGGGAACAGTATGAGCCCTGGCAGACGGCGGCGAGCGGCTATGTGACGCAGCCCCTCAAAGCTTACGAGTCCAACCCGGTCTGGAGCCAGGACCCCAAGCTGCGGCCCTACCAGGACTGTACGGCGCGCATGCTCTGGAACGGCTACGGTGGTCCCTTGGGGGCGGCCTCGGCGCGGGCGCTGGCCGATAACATCGTGGTGAACATGTTCGCCAAGGCCGCCAGCGGTGAGCTGATCCCGAGAGAGGCCATGCGCCAGGCCCAGGAACAGGCGGCCCAGTACTACCGAGTCTAGCTTTTGAGCAACCAAGGGTTTTCCCTGCGGAAGTTGCTTCTCAACGAGCGCGAACGCGATGCCGCGCTGGTTGACGTACCGGCTCTGATGGAGGGTTACCTCTGCCTGTTCGATCCCCTGGATGGGTCTTCCAATATCGATGTTAACGGCAGCGTCGGCACCATGCGAACGACGTGATGTATATGTGAAATGCCTCGCGCAACTTCGATCCGACGCCGAAACTTGGAAATATCAAGGCTCCGGTCCTCCTGATCATCAGCGAGGACGACGAGCGCAATCCGGTCGAGCTGCCGATGCTCAAGGAGGGGATGAGCAAAGTCCAGAACGGCCAAGTCTATATCGTGCCTGAAAGCGACGAAACGCGCGGCCACGGCACGACCTACAACGCCAGCTATTATGCCGAGCCGCTGGCCGAGTTCCTGAAGGGGCTGCCGAACGCGCCTAAGTGAGGCAATCACGCCAGCGAAGAGGGCCGGTCGCCGTCAGGGCGTCCGGCTTTGGTTGATTGGTAGCTAGGTCCCGTCTGATTGTAGACACGTTTCCTGACATCTATCGGTTTATCAAGTGGTTTCCCGTTCGAGAACTTCATAGCCCACGTCGGTCACCGGTTCCGGTTCGTCCTCCCCGAGGATTCTGCTGAGGATTTTCTCGGCGGTCGTCTCGCCAATCTTGACTCTCGGCGCCAAGACGGTGGTGAGCCTGGGGCTGATGTATTGGCCAATTTCTAACCCGTTGAAGCCTACAATCGCCACCCTGTCAGGTATGGGAATTCCCTGGCGAATGCATTCCATAACCGCCCCGACCGCCAGATCATCGTTGGAAAAGAACACCGCATCCACATCGGGATGATGACTCAGTATCTCCTGTAGGGCCTGGCCGCCCAGGGCGTAACTGGACCGAACCGGGTAGTTTTGGACGATGACCGGTTGGAGACCGACGCCAGCAAGCGCCTCCTTGCCACCTGCGAGCCGCTTGGCGGCCCGGAGATCCCGGTCCATCCGGGTGCCGACGAAGCCGATCCGTCGGTAGCCTCTATTGAGCAGATGCGTTGTTATGTCGAAGCCGCCCTGAAAGTGAGAGAAACCCACGACCATGTCGATAGGGTCGGCGCCCAGTTCCATCATCTCCACAACCGGTATGCCGGCTCGCGAGAGCAGCCGCCGAGTCGCGTCGGTGTGATCGACGCCGGCTAGGATGATTCCGGCGGGCGCCCATTCCAGCAGCGCGCGGACCATGGCTTCCTCGGTCGGCAGCGAGTACTCGGTATTGGCGATAAGCACCTGAAAGCCCTTATTTCCAAGTATATTCTCGATACCGCGTAATACCCCCGCAAAGACCGCATTCGACAGCGATGGCACGATAACCGGGATGATCTGGGTGTTCGCGGAGGCCAGGCTGCCAGCAAGCCGGTTGGGCACGTAGCCCAACTCATCCACGGCGGCATCGATGCGTGCTCGAAGGGTCTCTGACACCGCTTCGGGCGTGCGCAATGCTCTGGACACGGTGATTGCGCCTACACCGGCACGCTTCGCCACGTCCTTTAGGGTCACCCGGCCCATGTTGCGCCTGTGGCGGTCCTGGGGTACGGCATCAGGTTGCTTGTTCTTTCGGGAGTTTTCCATCCTATTCTTTGTCACTATTCCCCCTCGCGGACCTTGGCGAGATGTCACAAGATTTGTTTCATCCGGCTAGGATAGCAAATCTTATGGTAGCGCTACCTGAAGTATGCTAGCATTTGCGGCGCTTCTTTTGGTAGCGCTACCATAATTATCAAAAAACGTGATAATCCATAGCCAGCACGCTAGATTGGTTTCGTCGCAATACTCCGTTATCGAGCCAGAAGACGCTGGAGGTCAGTTGAACAATGTTTCCCCCTCAAGTTGAAAACCGGTTGCTCGGCCTTCTCTGCGAGGAGGTGTATCGGCCCCTTCTCCAGGCTTCGGAATACGTTCGCCTCGCACAAGGTGAGACTATCTACGGTGCAGGCGATCATTTGGGCTATGTCTATTTCCCGACCACCTGCGTCATTTCCATGATCTGTATCATGGAGAACGGCGCGAGTTCGGAAATGGGCTTGGTGGGTAACGACGGCGCTGTGGGTATCTGTCAGCTCATGGGCAGCGATATGGCCACCTGCAACAGCGCCGTGGTCCAAGTGGCCGGCGATGCGATTCGGCTCAAGGCGAGGATTTTTCAAAGGGAGTTCCAGCAGGGTGGTTCCTTTCAGCATGTGCATCTGCATTACGTGCAGACGCTGATCAACCAGATTTCCCAGATCGCTGTTTGCAACAGTCTCCACCCCATAGAGCAGCGGCTTTCCCGGCGGCTCTTGATGATCTGGGATCGGCTGCATTTCAACGCGTTCGCAACAACTCAGGAATTTGTCGCCCATATGCTAGGGGTACGGCGAGCCACGGTCACCGATGCGACCCATCAGCTCCAGGCGGCCGGATTGATCCGATGCATCCGCGGCCACATTACGATGCTTGACCGGCGGGGGCTTGAGGAGGCTGCGTGTGAATGCTACCGGGTTGTGAAATATGATCATTCCTGCCCCCTGCAAACAGTCGCATGACCACAGCGAAAGCCGACGGCTAAGAACGCCTCGGTTGTTGAGAGTTGGAAGCAAGGGGACGGCGATCAGGCTTAGGGAACCGTCTTGTTATCTGCCACCGTCAAAGATTTAAGTGCTTCCTCCACCATCGCCTCCAGGGGCTGGGCGATGGACACCTCGATCACCCTCTCAGCTTCCGTCGGGACTTCGAGAATAGCCAGTTGACTGTCCAGAAGGCTGGCCGGCATGAAATGGTCGGATCGCGAAGTCATCCGTTGCAGAATCGTCGCCCGGTCACCGGAAAGATAGACGAACACCACATCTTGGGCGCCGCCCCGGAGTTTGTCACGATACGCTTTTTTGAGCGCCGAACAGGTGATAACACCCTTGAGTCCGGCGGCGGACAGACGATGAATTTCACCCGCGATGGTCTCCAGCCAGGGTTCGCGCATGGCATCGGTCAACGGCTGCCCGGCAGCCATGGCCGAGACGTTCTCGGGGCTGTGCAGGCTGTCCCCTTCGATAAAAGTGGCGCCCAAACGTTGGGCCAACCGCGTCGCGACAGTGCTTTTACCGGTTCCACACACACCCATCACGATGATTATCATTGACCGATCTCATGTTATCCCCGTTCTCTTATTATTCTGGTAGGTATTAACCAGAGATGCCAGTTCAATTCGAAAAAATATAATCGGAGGTGTCGGAGCATCGTCTTCGGTGTAGGATTTCGTCGTTCTTCCTAACTTCAACAGTTTTAAATTTGCTCCTGTATTTTACATACCACCAGCAACATATCAGGATCAGTCCGGGTTGACCTTTTCAACGGTTCATTGCGAACCGCCCTCCTCTATTCCATTGACCGGTTCAAAGTGGTTTTTCATGGTCCAGCCTGAACTGAACGGCACATGGGCAACGAGTATGATTTTTTAATATTTTTTTAACTATTTGTTATTAATGTAAATTATAAAGTTGGCACGACTGGTGCATAAAACCATTTCGTGGGTTGAAATTAGGGATTATGGCCTACTCAGGATCATGGTAATAATCAGGTTATTTGCAATGAATGGATTACAGAAAAACTGGCACGAAGCCTGCAATTAACCCAACGAGGCAAGCTGAAAAGCCTCTA
>CAZQXD010000107.1:0-9072 GCA_964597315.1 uncultured Candidatus Competibacteraceae bacterium | reverse complement strand
GACGGCCACCCCTATCTCCAGCCCCTGGAGTTACGGGCCGAGCTGGACCGGGCCATCCCCGCCGAGGTCACTTTCGCCGTCAAGGTCGATGACGGTCCCTATCGGATCATCGGTACCGATAACAACCCCCCTTACCGGGTGTTTTACCGGCTGTCCGCCGAGGATGCGGAGTCCAAATTCACCTTCAAAGCCGTGGTGGATGACCTTTCCGGGCATTTGAACGCGGCCCTGGTGGAGGCGGTGGGCGTCACTTTCGCGACGCCTGAACTGCCCCATCCCCAGGCGGTGATCCACTATCTTCGCGCCGACGGGGATTACGGCAACCCCGAGAGCGGGGACTTCAACGACTACTGGGGCCTGCACATCTGGGGCGAGTCCCTCGCCCCCGGCCAGGAGCCGAGCTGGACCGAGCCGCGCCGCTTCGAGTCCAGAGATGCCTGTGGACCGTACACGGTGATCGAACTCCAGGACGACACCCAGCCGGTACACTTCATCGTCCATCGAGGCAATACCAAGGACGGCACCGATCAGGATCGCCGCTTCTATCCCCGAACCGACGCCCCGGAAGTCTGGCTCAAGCAGGACGATGCCGCCGTCTACACTGAACCCCCGGCAGGTTGCCCCCGGGCCTTGAAGCCGGCCGGGGAGGCGGTCACGTTCCGCTATCGGCCCTCCCTAGGCCAAAGCGTCCATAGGGTGTCCCTGCGGGGAACCATGAACGAATGGGGCGAGACGCCCATGGAGCGCCAGGCGGACGGTTCATGGGTGGTGACCCTGGAACTGACGCCGGGAGAGTATGCGTACAAGTATTTCATCAACGGCGAGTGGCCCCAGAACATGGAAGCGGGCCAGGACGGCTCGCCAGTCGATGGGGATGCCGATGGCTATGCTAACGACGGCTTCGGGGGTCAGAATGCGGTGCGCCAGGTAGGTGAGTAGCCGCCTCCGTGGCCCCTCCACCCACTCAATCGTGCCGATGCGCCTGGGCCGCCTTGGCCGCCTTCAGTATCCCCATGGCCTCGGAGGCGCGCTCGGGAGTAGTGGTGACGATCACGAACTTAGCCTGGTGATCGAAGCTGGTGACGTAGTCCTCGATCTGGGCCTCGGGCAAGTTCAGGCCCACCAGATGGTTGCGGAAGGTCCGAAGCATCTCGGCGTGGCTGTCCTCTGGATAGCTATGGGCCAGACCGGCGCCGCCGGGGGCGGGGCCGACCCCCGGCATGACTATCGGGTCGATCCCATGGCCTACCTCACGGGCGACGTTGGCCGGTTCGAAGACCCGCTCCTGGAAGCCGGTGGCGTTTAATGTATCGATGGCTTTTTCCAAGGCCAGGGAATCGTCGAAAATGCCGATGATCGTCGTCTGCATGGCTAGCCCTTGACCCCGCCGGAGGTTAGCCCTTCGACGATCCAGCGTTGGGCATACAGAAACACCGCCGTGATCGGCACGCCGCTCAATATGGCGGCGGCGGCGAAGTCCCCCCACCGGTAGCTGGCCTCCTGGAGATAGAATTGGGAGCCTACCGCTAGGGTCAGGTTTTCCTCTTTGTTCAGCAGCACCGAGGCCACCGGATACTCCATGATGCCGCCGATGAAGGCCAGCACGAACACCACCGCCAAGATCGGCGTGGCCATGGGCAGCACCACATGGCGAAAGCCCTGGAACGGTGACGCCCCGTCGATGATGGCCGCCTCGTCCAGGTCCTTGGGCAGGGTGTCGAAATAGCCCTTGATGGTCCAGATGTGCATGGCGATGCCCCCCACATAGGCCAGGATCAGGCCGCCGTGGGTGTCGATGCCCAGCCAGGGAATATAGTCGCCGATGGTGTTGAAAATGGTGAAGATCGCCACCAGGGCCAGCACCGCCGGGAACATCTGTAACAGCATCAAGCTGTTGAGGATCTGGCTCTTGAAGCGAAAGCGCATTCGGGCGAAGGCGTAGGCGGCGGTGGTGGCCATGACCAGGATAATGGCTGCCGAGATAAAAGCGACCTTGACCGAGTTCCATAGCCACAACAGCACCGGATAGGGCGGCTCCACCACCTCGCCGGTGGGGCCCACATAGGAAATTCCGAAAGCCAGCTTCCAGTGTTCAAGGCTGAACTCATCGGGAATCAGCCCGGCGCCCCCGTAGTTGCCAGCCTGGAACGAGGTGGACAAGACGATAGCGAAGGGGAACAGAATCAGCAGCAGAAACCCGATCAGCCCCATGTGGGCGGCCAGAAGCTTCCAGCCCATGGATTTGCCGTGGACCATCATAGGACATACCCCCTATTCCCCCTTTCGAGGGTGTTAGTTCAGCGGGCGGCGGCGTTGGCCCGAGTCAGACGCAGATTGATCAGGGACAGCACCGCCACCAGGATAAAGATCAGCGTCGATATGGCCGCCCCGAGACCGAAGTTCTTGCCGGCATCTTCGAAGGCGATGCGGTAGGTATAAGACACCAGAATATCGGTAGTGCCGGCGGGCACTAGGGTGCCGAGAAAATCGGGCCGTCCGCCGGTGAGCAGGGCGATTAGCACGAAATTATTGAAATTGAAGGCAAAAGAGGCGATTAGCAGGGGCATCAACGGGCGCATGAGTAGGGGCGCGGTGATGCCGAAAAAGTTCTTCAGGGGGCCGACTCCATCCAAGGCCGAGGCTTCATAGAGATCGCCGGGAATCGATTTCAACAAGCCCAGGCACAGCACCATCATATACGGGTAGCCCAGCCAGGTATTGACCAACAGGATCATGGCCTTGGCCAGCCAGGGATCGCTGGTCCAGGCCGGTTTGATACCGATCAGGGCATCCAGAATCTCATTAATCTCGCCGAAATTAGGATTGAACAGTCCCTTGAAGATCAGGATCGAGATAAACGCCGGCACGGCATAGGGCAAAAACAGCAAGGCCCGGTACACGGCGCGAAACCGCAGCGCCTCCCAGTTGAGCAGCACCGCCAGGGTCATGCCCACCGCCAGGGTGAACACCACGGTCAGGGCGGCGAAAGCCACGTTCCAGGCGAAGATACGGAAAAACGGTCCCTGGAAGGCCGGTTCGGTGAACACCCGCGCGAAGTTGTCCAGGCCGATGGTCACCCTGAAGCCCGGGGGAACCGGCGCGCCCTGGGGTGTTTCGAAAAAGCCGGTTTCAAAATTAGGGGTCAGGGTCTCGCCGGTGCGGCGATTGGTCAGGCTGCCGTCGGGATTGGGAGCATACAGGGGTTCCAGGGGCGCGAAGGCGGTCAATCCCGCCATCACGGAGCTGCCGCCATCGGGCAGGGTCAGGGTCAGGGCGCCTAGGTGCTTGCGCCGCTGAATGACGTCTTTTATGGCCAGGGACCGGCCCGGATCGGCCTTGTCCAGGGGGGCCACGGCCACCTTGGCGGGATCGTTACCGTCCAGGGTCAGGGGCGGGGAGATATACGCCTCGCCGCCGCTTTTCAATACCAGCCGGTACTGTCCGTCCGCCGGGTGCAGGGTGAACCGGTAGCGGGACCCCGCGCCCTGGAAGGTTTCCTCCAGCAGGTACTGGCGGACCCGTTCGTAGGTGAGCAGATTATTGGAACTGTAATTGGTAAACCCCACCCAGACCGTATAGGCCAGGGGCAGCACCACGAATACCCCCATGCCCAGCAGCCCCGGAAACAGATAGCGGTAGGTATAGGCCCGCTCCGAGGAATAGATGTACACGGCCAGACCGGCCAGGGACAGCACGGCCACCCCCAGCAGCGCCTGACCGGCCAGATACATCAGCGTGACCACATACAGCACCAGTAAGGCGAAGGCGGATAGGGCCGCCCATTTCACGACGTTGCTATATCTGGGCATGATCGTTTCCCCCGGCGGGCGGCAAGCCGGCCAGCAACCGGCTCGCCGACGGGCCGGCCGAGCCTTATTGACCCGTAATGCGAGTGGCGGCGCTGTCCAGGGCTTCCTTGGGGCTTTGTCGGCCCTGGGTAATGTTCTGCATGGCCGACTCCATGGCCGACCAGAAGCGGGCCATCTCCGGGACGCTGGGCATGGGCACGCCGTTTTCGGCGTTGGCCATGGTGGCCTGAATAGCTGGCTCGTCGGCCAGTTCGGCGAAAAATGCCTTATGGGCCGGTGTGCCCATGTCCTCGATGGCGTCGATGGACTTCACCCCGTCCAGGGTGAGCACGTAGTTTTCCAGGTAATGGACGGCCAGGTCCTTGTTGGGGCTGGCGCGGTTGATCATGGCGCCCACCACCCCCACGAACGGTTTGGCGGGTTGGCCGTCGATGGAGGGCAGGGGGGCGACGGCGAAGTTGATCCCGGCGTTTTGCAGGTTTTCCCAGGACCAGGGACCGTTGATCATCATGGCAATCTCCCCCTTGTTGACGCCAGCCTCCATATCCGAGTAGGCGGCGCCTTGGGGGATGACCCCTTCCTCGATCAGCCGGACCAGCATCTGGGCGCCCTTGATGGCGCCCGCGTTGTTCACGCCGGTGTCGGCAACGTCGTAAACGCCTTGGTCATTCTTGGCAAAGGCATAGCCGCCGTTGGCCGCCAGCAGGGGGAAGGTGAAGTAGACGTTGTTGATGTCCCAGCGGATCGCTTCCTTGCCCTGGTCGGCCAGTTGTTTATGGAGTTCGAAAATCTCTTCGAAGGTCTGGGGCGGTTCGGCCACCAGGTCCTGGTTATAGATCAGGCCGATGGCTTCCAGGCGCAAAGGGTAGCCCCAAATCCGACCGTCGATGGTAAAGGCTTCCCAGCCGATGTCGGCGATGGCGTCCTTGACCTCCGAACTGGGTTCCAGGGCGCTGACCAGGCCGCTTTTGACCCACTCCCCGGCCCGGTCATGGGCCCAGAACACGATATCCGGTCCCGAGCCGGCCGCCGCGGCCTGCTGGAACTTGCCCGGAATGTCCTCGGGCGCTTCGGCGGTGACCGGTACGCCGGTTTCCTCCTCGAACCGGACGTTGACCTGTTGCAGGCTTTGATGGTTGCCAAACCAGACCAGCAGTTGGCCTTCCTCGAAGGCCGAAGCGGACCATGACAAGCCCATGGCCGCCATTAGCACCGCCCCGGAAGCGACACCGCCCGGTAACGCCTTATGGTTCATTGTTGCAGTCCTCCAATTGGTTGGTCGTCAATGCCGGTCAATCCCCGTCTACCGCCTCCGGCGGAGGAATGCGCCAGGCGGATGCCTTCCGGGAGCTGTTGGCATACCCAGGAAAGTCTAGGCCGGTATCATCCGAGTATAGTCCAGATTGTTCACCCGGCCCACGAATAACCGCCGCCGGTTCCAGCTATGGTGGGGGCGGAATGGAATACGGCGTTCGCAAGAGTAGTGGGGTAGGCGTGGGGATAGGACGGGTTACGCGCGACGCGCTACCCTGTCCTCCGCCTCAACGGGGGTGGACGTGTCCGGCAGTGGCGTGCGGTACATCCGATAAAGCATGGCGATCATCTGCCGGGCTTGCTCGCCTTTTAGGGAGTAATAAATGGTCTGGGACTGGCGGCGGGTTTGTACCAGATCGTCGTGGCGCAGCCGGGCCAGGTGTTGGGACAGGGCCGACTGGGCCAGGCCGATAAGTGCTTGCAATTCCCCCACCGACCTTTCTCCCTGGTACAACTGGCAGAGGATCAGCAGCCGGTTTTCGTTGCCCAGGAGCTTCATCAGGCCGCTGGCCCGGCGGACGGATTCGCGCATGATGTCAATGTCTGGGTCGAACATGGCCAATCCTCTCGGGTTCGGATTTAGGTACATGATTGAAGGCAGGTGTAATACTTTATCGAGAGGGGGCGAAAGGGGCGTTGATATTCGTCAACTTTCAAGCAAACAATCCCGCCTCCCGACAAGTTGTGGTGAAGACCCGAAAAGCGACTGAGGTTCGCCGTGATGGTCGAACCCCTAGCCTAGAGAGTAGCCGATGGCGAGCGGAATCAAGATACGGGCCAAGGTTAAAGACGGCGTGACCGAGGTCAAGGCCCTGATAAAGCACGAGATGGAGTCGGGCGCTCGCAAGGACAGCAAGACCGGGGAACTGATCCCCGCCCATTACATTCAAGAAGTCATCGTCGAGCATGAGGGCAAGGTGGTGATGCGGGCCAACTGGGGGCCGGCGGTCTCCAAGAATCCCTATCTGTCGTTCCGATTCAAGGGCGGCCAGCCGGGCGATACGATCAGGCTCACCTGGATCGACAATCAGGGCCGGACCGAGTCCGAGAAAGACACCATCCAGTGATGGCCGACCGGCGCTTGGCCCGAGCCATTTCGCGCCGTTTCGCGGTTGCCGGTCTCAATGTAGCCGACGGTGGGCGCGCAGATTCACGTACAGGGTGGCGTATTCGTAAAACGCCGGCTTGGAGGGGTCCAGGGCGCTGCTGTAATAGCCCCGCCGATGCACCCAACGGGCATAATCCTCGGCATCGAATTCGGGGTGGCGTTGTTGCCAGAGCTGGTAGATTCGCTTATCCCATGTGGTCATCTCGCACCTCCCGCCAGTTTTTTATCACCTTGGCGATTGAGTGAATCAGGTATCGCTTGCCAATATGAAAAGCAACACCTATGCCAAAGCTGCTTTATTATCTGTAATATTTTGTTTGTAAACGACTATGGAGGGGTTGGCTAAATGTCGATCCTGATCATCCGTCAGGATCGAACCGGTAGCGGTCAAGATTGGACCGATGGTTCACTATCGGTTGTTCGGCAATTTGCAATCGCTTTTGCAAGTTGGGAGGCGACGGCGGCGTTGTGGCGCAGCAGGGCGAGGTTGGCCTGTAAGCTCTGGCCGTCGCTGAGTTCGGCGAGGCGGGCCAGCAGATACGGGGTCAGGGCCTTGCCGTGGACAGCGGCGGCCTGGGCCTCGGCCAAGGCGATGCCGATCCAGGCTTCCATTTGCTCCGGGTCCAGGGCCGCGCTCTCCGGCGCCGGTACCGCCACCACCTCGCCCCCGTCCAGACCCAGGGTCCGGCGGGCCTGAACGATGCGGGCCACCGCCTCGGGGTCGTCCACCCGGGCATCCACCCCCAAGCCCGTATCCCGCACATAAAAACCCGGAAATCGGTCGCAGCCGTAGCCCAGCACCGGCACCCCCCAGGTCTCCAGCACCTCCAGGGTCTTGGGCAGATCCAGAATGCTCTTGGCCCCGGCGCAGACCACGGTCACCGGACTACGGGCCAATTCGGTGAGATCGGCGGAGACATCGAAGCTATGCTCCGCCCCCCGATGCACCCCGCCGATGCCGCCGGTGGCGAACACCCCGATACCGGCCAGGCGGGCGCAGATCAGGGTGGCGGCCACGGTGGTGGCCCCGTCCCCGCCCTGGGCCATGACCGTGGCCAGGTCCCGGCGGCTGAGTTTGGCCACGGCGTCGGTGGTGGCCAGGTGGGTCAGTTCGGCGTCGGTCAGCCCGATTCGTAGCCTGCCCCCCAGCACCGCCACAGTGGCGGGCGTCGCGTCGTTGGCGCGGACAAGGGCCTCCAACTCCCGGGCGCAATCCAGATTCAGGGGTCGGGGCAGACCGTGGGCGATGACGGTGGATTCCAGGGCCACCACCGGCCGACCGGCGGCCAGGGCGTCCCGGACTTCGGGGTGGATATAGACAAATTCACTGAGCATCGGGACTCCAAGGGCGGGGACTGGGGCTATAGTATGAAAGATAGAGTCCGTAGCTTCCGAGATGCCCATGCCCTCCCCCTGGTCCCAAGAACGCTATATCAAAGCCCACGCCTTCGCCGCCCGCGCCCACCGAGGTCAGCAGGTGTCGGGAACCCGCTTGCCCTATGTCACCCATATTCATCTGGTGACCATGGAGGTGATCGCCGCCCTCTGGGCCGAGCCGGGTCGGCGCGGGGACCTGGCCGTGCAATGCGCCCTGCTCCACGATGTGATCGAGGATACCTCGGTAAGCTATGAGGAAATCAGCGCCGAGTTCGGCGTCGCCGTAGCCGATGGGGTGCTGGCCCTGAGCAAGGACCCGGCCCTGGACAAATCCCGGCGCATGGCCGACAGCCTGACCCGGATTCGCCGCCAGCCCGAGGAGGTGTGGATGGTGAAACTGGCCGACCGGATCACCAATCTGCAATCCCCGCCCCCCCACTGGACCCGGACCAAGACCATCGCCTACCGCCAGGAGGCCCAGTCTATCCATGCCGCCCTCCAGGAGGCCAGCCCCTATCTGTCCAAGCGGCTACTGGCCAAGATCGACGCCTACCGGGTCTATACCGAGGAACAAGCGGACGCTTAGCCGGAGCATGCCCACCCTCGGGTGAACCCACGCCAGCGTCCGGCTCACGGCAGTCGCTCCCGGACCACCGGACCCGGCTCCGGGGCCGTGTCCGCCACTGTGACGGCCCGCCGCAAGGCTTCGCCCGCCCAGCGGGCATGTTCCCCATTTACGGCATGAACCTGGGCTAGGGGTCGGTCCGGGCCTACCGGCTCGCCGATGCCCCGCACTTGGGACAGGCCCACAGCAGGATTGATGCGCTCCCCAGGGCCACGTCGGCCCCCTCCCAGGCCCACCACGATCAACCCCACAGCCCGCACGTCCAGGGCCGCCACTACCCCTTCCCGCTCCGCCGGGATAGCCTCCACCACCGGGGCATGGGGCAAATGAGCGTCCGGGCGCTCCAGAAAGACGTGGGTCTCGCCGGACGCCGGTCAGAAAATCCACGGTCTCCAGCACTTCCAGGGCGTTGCCGGCGGCCTGGCCCAGCACTTGATCCATATCCGTGAGCAGCGCCCGGGTGGGCAGACCCGCAGCCTCGGCCACCGCCACCAGATCTTGGGCCAGGTCTCGGGCGGCCGCCGGGTCAGCCATAAAGGCCCCGGAGCCGGTTTTGACCTGGTGCGCGGCGAGCCAGTTTGTCCAGGGTGCCGCCGGTATGGTCCAGACCGCGCCCGGAAATCATGGGCACATAAGCGCCCCGGGCCGCCACCAGGGGGGCCAGTATCAGGCTGACCTTGTCCCCCACGCCGCCGGTGGAGTGCTTGTCCAGCACCGGGCCGTGGGGACCGCCGCCGGTCCAGCCGAGCATGGCGCCGGTGTTGGTCATGGCCTGGGTCAGATGCAGGCGTCCGTCCCGCCCGGTTTTCGGCGGACACTCCCGAAAATTTAGTCGGCGG
>CAZQXD010000106.1:0-9128 GCA_964597315.1 uncultured Candidatus Competibacteraceae bacterium | reverse complement strand
CGAGGAACTCGATGCGGAGCGCGAGGCGCAGCGCGCACGCGGCGAGAAGCCGCGCTACAGCCGCCGTTGCCGCGACCGCTCCGTCCCGCGCGAGGGCGTCGAACCCGTGGTTCGGTTCCGCAATCCGCTCGAGGGCGCGGTGAGCTGGCACGATGCCGTGAAGGGGCGCATCACCATCAGCAACGACGAACTGGACGATCTCATCATCGCTCGCGGCGACGGTTCGCCGACCTACAATTTCTGCGTGGTGGTGGACGACATGGACATGGGCATCACCCATGTCATCCGCGGCGATGATCACATCAACAACACCCCCCGGCAAATCAATATTCTGGCGGCCTTGGATGCGCCCATTCCCCAGTACGCCCACCTGCCCATGATTCTGGACGAGTCCGGCCAGAAGCTGTCCAAGCGCCATGGCGCGGCCAGCGTGATGCAGTACCGGGACGACGGCTTTCTGCCCGAGGCGGTACTCAATTATCTGGTGCGCCTGGGCTGGTCCCATGGCGATCAGGAAATCTTTAGCCTAGACGACATGGTGCGGTTGTTCGATCTGAGGGATGTGAACAAAGCAGCCTCGGCCATCAATCCCGGCAAGCTCTTATGGCTCAACCAACAGTATCTGAAGACCGCCAATCCCGACCATATCGCCCGGCAACTGGCCTGGCACTTAGGCCGATTGGACATTGACCCCAGTGCAGGGCCGGACCCGGCGGCCGTGGTCAGGGCCTTCCGGGAGCGCGCCCAGACCTTGGCGGAAATGGCTGACATGGTTCAATACTATTATCGGGAGTTCGAGGCTTACGACGACAAATCGGCCCGCAAGCACCTTAAGCCCCAAGCCGCAGCGCCTCTGGCCCGATTGCTGGAGGTGCTGGCCGAGCTACCCGAGTGGCGTGGCGCACCCCTGCATCAGGCTGTGGAACAAGTCACCGGAGAGCTGGAACTGAAGATGGGCAAGGTGGCCCAGCCGTTGCGGGTGGCGGTCACCGGTAGCGCCGCCTCGCCGGGGATCGAAACCACACTGGAACTGCTGGGCCGGGAGCGCACCCTGAGCCGTATCCGCCGGGCGCTGGACTACCTCGGCTGACTTGGGGAAACCAAAGTGGGAGCGGGTATTGACAGGGGCGAAACGCTCCCCTAAAGTACGCGCTTCTACGGTGTGGGGCCATAGCTCAGCTGGGAGAGCGCTTGCATGGCATGCAAGAGGTCGGCGGTTCGATCCCGCCTGGCTCCACCAACTATAACCCTGCCGTCGCTGGCGGCGCCGGGTTTACATCGCATATTGTCCCCTTCGTCTAGAGGCCTAGGACACCGCCCTTTCACGGCGGCGACAGGGGTTCGAATCCCCTAGGGGACGCCAATCTTTTCAGGCACTTGCCGAACTCTCGGCAGCATAAAATCACCCTATCTCCAGACAATCTCAAGCCTCCGGGTAGTGGGGCTGGTGCAGAGCACCCTAAGGACGCCGGGACCGGGGCTGTTATGGCCAGCCGCGACTATCCCTCCCCGCCCTGAAGGACGGGGTCTCTCGGCGAAAACCGATGGGTCTGGGGCATCTGGACCGTCGCAGATGGGGAGTGCTTACGCCAGTTGCGAACTCACGCAGGCGGCAAGCCATCGAGCACAGCTTCCAACCGCGCCAGATCCACAGGTTTGAGCAGGTGCTGGTCGATCCCGGCAGCCTTCCCCCTGGCTAGATCCTGGGGACTGCCGTAACCACTCAGGGCCACCAATTGTAGCGCCGGGCCATGTTCCACGCGCAAACGCCGGGCCACTTCGAACCCATCCATATCCGGTAGCCCTAAATCCAGTAACACCACCTGGGGAGCTAACGATCGGACCTGGTCCAGCGCCGTCTGGCCATCTGCCGCTATTGACACCGTATGTCCCCGACTCTGGAGCAGACTTGTCAGGGAGCGGCATACGGTAGGATCGTCCTCCACAATCAATATCCGCCGCGCCAGGTGGGGGGTGGGTGCGGCGTCCTCGGTGGCCGCCAGCGGCTCAGCCATCGCCAAGGGCAGATAGACGGTAAAAGTGCTGCCCTGGCCGAAGCCGGGGCTGTGGACGCTAATGTCACCTTGATGTAATTCCACCAGGTGCTTGACCAGCGTCAGACCCAGCCCCAAACCGCCCTCGGAGCGGGCCGGGGAGCGGGGGCCTTGTCTGAACACCTCGAACACGCTTACCTGCAAATCCGGTGGGATACCCTGGCCGGTGTCGCTGACGGTCAGCACCGCCCAGGGCGGCTGTACGGCTAGACCCAAGGCGATAGCGCCTCCGGGCGGCGTGTACTTGGCGGCATTATCCAGCAGGTTGGTGATGACCTGGATCAGCCGCTTGGCATCCCCCTCAACTACCGGAGCCGTACTAGGTAGGTCCAGCCGCAGGCGGTGCCGACGCTCCTGGATCAAGGGAGCGACCTGAGTTTGGGCCTCTTGGATCACCGAATCCAGGGCCACCGGTTCCCGGTGCAGGGTGATGCATCCGGTCATGACCCGAGTCACATCCAGCAGGTCGTTGACCAGATGGGTCAGGTGCCGAATCTGGCGGTCGATCAGGGCTAGCTCGGGAGACAGGGGCGCACGTAGCGCCAGAAGATCGAGGGTGCTACGAATTGGAGACAGGGGGTTACGCAGTTCATGGCCCAACATGGCCAGGAACTGATCCCGCCGATTTACCCCCTCTTCTAATTGGGCCAGCAGGTCACGGACCTGGTATTGGCGCTGGCGGGTCGCCAAAGCCATGCGCAGGGTGCTGATCAAAGCCAGAATCGTGACCGGTCGCTCCAGCACCATGACCTTGGGCAGGGCCAGGAACGGCTGCAGAAATGGCGGTGGCGGGTGAAGGCGAGCCAGATCGGGCACCAACACGACCAGGGGTAGCGCTGACCAGGCCGGCTGCTCGGCCAGGGCCGCTTGCAGGCGGGTTACAGCGCCCGGCGTGAGCGCCGCATCGCTCAGCAGCACCGCCCCCGCACCGGCCTCTAGCTCCTTGTCTAGAGCCTCAATCGTGGTACAAATCGCTGGTACCAGCCCCTCCTGGCTCAGGACCTGAGCCGCCCGGGCGGCATTACTGCCTCCCGGGGTGTGGATCAGAACCCGTTGCTCCAGATGGGGAGGGAGACTCATACCGCCGGAGGCGACATGCCCCCTCTGTCTGAGGGGTCTGCCGTGATCAGGCCCTGGAACAAATTTTGAAGCCCCGGGCGGGGCGGTCCGATCCGCAGCCCCCCCGCCGTCAGATGCAGTTCCTGGGGGGTACGGTCATGAGTTCCGGCCCGATGCTTGAGCACACAAAGTACCGGCTGTGGACCTTTGTCCGTGGCCAAAAAGCGCAGTAGGATCACCGTATCGACTAGGGTAGACAGATCCACCGGCATGGCCAGGTCGCTTGATACCAGCATGTGCTCGCCCATCATCAACAGCGTGACCACCCCCTGGCGATTGAGGTAGCTCAGCAGAGCGTGAAAGTGCAGGGCCAGAAATCGTTGTTCAGGCATGGCGTTGAGATACCCGCTGACACTGTCGATGATCACCAGTTGCGTTGCGTACTCCTCAACCTGCCGACGCACGCGGTAGGCGAATTCGCCTGGGGAAACGTTGCCCGGGTCGACCCTGGTCAAGCAGAGCCGCCCGGCCTCGACATGGGTGATCAGGTCCATCCCCAGGGCCTCGCCGCGCCCAAGCAGGCTGTCCACCTCCTCGTCAAAGAGATAGACCAGACTTCGCTCACCGCGCCGGGCAGCGGCCACTGCGTACTGTAACGCCAGGGTGCTTTTGCCACAGCCTGGCGGGCCTTCCAGCAAGATACTGCGGCCCCGAGCCAAGCCACCGGCGATCAGCGCATCCAGGGCTGGCAGGTCACTTTTTGCCGGAGGCGCTGGCGAGGTGCGCGACGTGTCCCCGATCACCAGGGCCGGATAGACTTCCAGACCGCCGGTGCGAATCCGATAATTGTGCCAGGTGCGCATAAAGCCCACCCCCCTCAGCTTGGTGACGCGCAACTCCTGCTGCGCCGCACTGTAGGCCCGAGGCACCTCCCGCAGGGTAATGACACCATGAACCAGACTACGCGGCTGGGCCTCCCCAACCTGGTTCGACACCAGTTCATCGAGAAACAGCGTCGTGCATTGATGCCGGGCCAAAAACAGGCGCAGGGTTTCAATTTGGCGACGGTGGCGTAGGGGATCATCGGCCAACAGGCGCAGGCTGGACAGGGCATCAAGCACCATGCGCCGGGGCGCCAGCGCCTTCACCTTAGCCTGTATGAGCTTGGTGTGATCGCCCAGTTCCAACTCGGCTGGGTGAAACAGATTGTACTCCTGGTCCGGGTCCAGGCGTTCGTCGGGCAAGCGTAGTTCCAGGATCGTCACCCCGTCCAGGGTCCAGCCATGGCTGGCGGCCGTCCGCCGCAGATCAGCTTCGGTCTCCGCCAGGGTGACATAAAGCACCGCTTCACCAAGCCGCGCGCCCTCGAGGACGAATTGCAGTCCGAAGGTGGTTTTACCGGTCCCGGTGGCGCCCTCTAGCATGTAGAGATAATCTTGAGGAAAGCCGCCACCCAGGATCTCGTCCAGCCCGGAAATACCGCTGCTAACCCTCGTAAGGGTGCTGAGCATACTCTTGACCTCCTTCCCTCCCCAACGGAAAAGGATTTCTAATCTCGCAACCAGGAATTTTCTAATTCACCGAGAATAGCCCATGCTTCAAAGAGACACAGGACTAAAATTCTCTCCACAAACCGACACCGCCAACGCGGCGGCCAAAATAATGCGCGCTTTAGGAGCGTCACCCTTTTAGTGCATCAGCTACCGGGGAGTCTACTTGGTTCGACCCGCCCCCTTTAGCGCTGTTGACAGCTCCCAAGCCCTGGCCTACTATTTCGCGCCTTATCGGGGCACAGCCCAGTCATTCTTAATTCGGGGCCATAGCTCAGCTGGGAGAGCGCTTGCATGGCATGCAAGAGGTCGGCGGTTCGATCCCGCCTGGCTCCACCACTTTTTCCTACTCTCAATGATACGCTGCGGTCGGCTGTTGATGGTCCTCGCTCTGGTGCTGGTGCTGGTCGGCCTGGTCAGCGGCTTTGCCACCCTGTTCGCCGGCGACCATGAGACCGCCTTATGGTTGTTGGGCCTGGTCCCCGCCGGGGTGCTGCTGGGCTTTCTCGCCATGGTAATCATTGTGCTGCTGGAGCCTCGGGGTTAGCACACAACCATTCACCCGGCCCGCCGCTCGGGTTATCCTGAACCCAGATCAACTCCCACAGGTTCAGGATCATTCATGCCCCATTCCGACTTCGAGACCCTCTCCCGCCGTGCTATCGCTTCCCTGAATGTCGAGGTCCAGGAATACCGCCATAAGGCCACCGGCGCCCGCCATGTGCATCTGGCCGCCGATGACAACCACAATGCCTTTTTGGTGGCTTTTCTCACCGTGCCTCAAGACTCCACCGGGGTAGCCCACATCCTGGAGCATACCGCGTTATGCGGCAGCCGCCGCTACCCGGTGCGAGACCCGTTTTTCATGATGATCCGGCGCTCCCTCAACACTTTTATGAACGCTTTTACCGCCAGCGATTGGACAGCCTATCCCTTCGCCAGCCAAAACATCAAAGACTTCAACAACCTGCTGGATGTTTACCTGGATGCCGCATTTTTTCCCTTACTGGACGAACTGGACTTCGCCCAGGAGGGGCACCGGCTGGAGTTGGAGGATGAGCGGCTGGTCTTTAAAGGAGTGGTCTACAACGAAATGAAGGGGGCCATGAGTTCCCCGGTGAGCGCCCTGTCCCAGTGTTTGCAATCCCACTTGTTTCCCACCACCACTTATCACTACAACAGCGGCGGCGATCCGGCCTGCATTCCCGACCTGACCTATGCCCAATTGCGGGCTTTCCACGCCCGTCATTACCATCCCTCAAACGCCCTCTTCATGACCTACGGGAACATCCCCGCCGATCAGCATCAGCGTCGTTTTCAGGACCGGGCGCTACATCAGTTCCAGGCTTTGGCGATAGATTTCGCCGTGCCCGACGAACGCCGCTACCCCCGTCCTCTGGAAGTCCTGGAACACTATGCCCTGGATAGCGGAGAAGAGACCGCCCATCAGACCCATATCACCCTGGGCTGGCTATGGGGGCGGAATACCGATCCCCTGGAGGTATTGCGTTACCAGATGCTGAGCGATGTGCTGTTGGATAACTCCAGCTCGCCCCTGCGCCGGGCCTTGGAAACCACTCCCCTGGGCAGCGCCCCCTCGCCCTTGTGTGGGTTCGATGACGCTACCCGGGAAACCTCGTTCGTGGCCGGCCTGGAAGGGTCCGATCCAGAGCAGGCGGCGGCGGTGGAAGAACTGATCCTGGGGGTAATCCGGGACGTGGCCGAGCAGGGCGTGCCCCAGGAAACCCTGGACTCGGTGTTGCACCAACTGGAACTGTCCCAACGAGAGATCACCGGCGATGGCTTTCCCTATGGATTGAGGCTGATGATGGGCGCCCTGACCCCGGCCATCCATGGTGGCGACCCCACCGCCGCCCTGGACCTGGACCCCTTGCTGGACACCCTACGCCAAGAGGCCGCCCAGCCTGGTTTTATCCAAGACCTGGCCCAGCGCCTACTGCTGGATAACCCCCACCGGGTGCGGCTGGTAATGCCTCCTGACCCGAAACTGGGTCGGCAACGCCAGGCGACCGAGGAACAGCGCCTGGCGGCCCTCCGCGCCGGGCTGGATGCCGCCGCCGAGCAGGCCATCCGGGATCAGGCCGCAGCCTTGGAAGCCCGCCAACGCCGGGAAGACGACCCGGAACAACTGCCCAAGGTGGGACTGGAAGACATCCCCACGGAGTTGTCGATTCCCGAAGGTGAAGAACATCGCCTTGCCGGGCTGCCCACCACCTGGTATGCCCAGGGCACGAACGGCATGGTTTACCAGCAGGCGGTGCTAGACCTACCGGAACTGGATTCCGAAGCAGCCGACCTGCTGCCCTTGTTCTGCCTGTGCCTGACCGAGGTGGGCAGCGCCGGGCGAGACTATCTGACAACCCAAGCGGTTCAAGCGGCCGTGACCGGCGGCCTCAGCGCCCGGCCCTTGGTGCGCGGGGGGGTTGACGATGTAAACGCCGCCCGGGGCGTGCTGACCCTGGCCGGCAAGGCCCTGACCCGTAACCACGCCGCCCTGGCCGAGCTGTTACGTCAGACCCTGGACAGCGCCCGCTTCGACGAAACCGAGCGGTTGCGGGAATTAGTGGCCCAGAGCCGCGCCCAACGCCAGGAATCCATCACCGACCACGGCCATCTTCTGGCCATGGCCGCCGCCGCCAGCCATCTGGGTCCGGTGGCCGCCCTCAATCATCGCTGGGACGGGCTACAGGGCCTTAAGTCCTTGCAGGCCCTGGATCGCCAGCTCGACTCGTCCGCCGAGTTGGCGAATTTCATTAGCCGCTTGGAGAACGTGCGCCAACGTCTTCGGGACACAACCCCACGGCTGCTGGCCGTGGCCGAAACCGAGTCCCAGGGTCCCTTGTTCACGGCTTTGGAGGCGACCTGGGAAGGATACCCCGGCGGCCAGACGGGGACCGGCTTTGTTTTTGCGCGCCCGGACACCCCGCCCCGGCAAGGCTGGGCCATCAACGCCCAGGTCAATTTCTGCGCCATGGCCTTCCCCACCGTAGCCCCCAATCACCCGGATACGCCGGCTTTTCTGGTTTTGGGGGATTTTCTGCGCAACGGCTATCTGCACCGGGCCATCCGCGAGCAAGGCGGCGCTTACGGAGGTGGAGCCGGTTATCAACCGGATACAGGGGTGTTCCGATTTTTCTCCTATCGCGACCCACGACTGGAAGAAACCCTGGCGGACTTCCGGCGGTCCCTGGATTGGCTGCACGACACCGCCCATCCCCCCCGCGCCCTGGAAGAAGCCATTCTGGGGGTGATCGGCGCCATCGACCGGCCTGGCTCCCCCGCTGGAGAAGCCATCTCCGCCTTTTACGGTAAGCTGTTCGGGCGCACCCCGGAACAGCGCCGGACGCTGCGGAGCCGGGTATTGGCGGTGACCCTGGATGACTTGCGCCGGGTGGCCGAAACCTGGCTCAAGCCCGAGCGGGCCGGCCTGGCGGTGCTGGGACCAGGAGCAGCCCTGGAGCGGGCCAGCCCATTACAGTTACAGGTGGAGCGTGTCTAAAGCCAGCCTTTGGAAACTTTGAGTTCGTTGAAAACCAAGGGGTAGCCCGCTGCGACGAAGCAGCATCTCTACTTCGGGAGCTCATGATGATAACCCTCACCCGCAGACAATTGCTGATCGGACTCAGCGCCTTGCCCACCACTGGCCTGCTGGGCTGCGAAGATCCCGGTCCAGCACAGGTCATGCGCGCCCCCGCGCCCATTGCCGACGGTGACGAATGCGCCGTTTGCGGTATGACCATCAATCACTTTCCCGGTCCCAAGGGAGAAGCCTTTATCAACGGGCATGAGCATCCCCTGAAATTCTGCTCCACCCGGGACTTGTTCGCCTGGCTCAATCAGCCCGAGTCCGAGGCCGTGACCGAAGCGGTCTACGTCCACGATATGGGCGCCACCGACTGGGAGCAACCACGCTTTGAAAGCTTCACCGACGGCCGCGCGGCTTGGTATGTGGTGGGACACCCCTTGCGCGGAGCCATGGGTGGCGCCATTGCTTCGTTCCGGGAGCAGGCCGCAGCCGAACACTTTGCTAGCACCTATCAGGCCCGGGTGCTGGCCTTTGACGACATTACTCAGGAGGTGGTGGTAAACCTGGACTAACCATCGTTGTTTTTGTGTTTATATATGTTTTATTTTCTCTATTGCCCAATTTTATCAATAGACACATAATTTCGCCTAGCTAACAATCCAAGAACGGTTCGCCATGGGGAAATTTCCAGCGCGCTTGGGCGTGGGATTGTTACTGGGCCTGACCCTAAACCTGGGCCTGGCCGCAGAGCGATTTATCACCGTGTCGTCCACAACTTCCACCGCCAATTCCGGCCTGTTCGATGTCATCCTACCCCTGTTTCAGGACCAGACTGGCATAGAGGCGCGGGTGGTGGCCGTGGGCACCGGGCAGGCCATCGCCATCGCCGAGCGAGGGGATGCCGATGTGCTGTTCGTC
>CAZQXD010000105.1:0-9357 GCA_964597315.1 uncultured Candidatus Competibacteraceae bacterium | reverse complement strand
CCACCCGTTCGATCAAGCCGCGCACCTGGGCAATGGCGGGGCTGTGGCCCACCAGGCTGCGGAACAATTCCGTCTGCCGCCGCCCACCCTCCTTGGGCGCCTGGCCAGCCCAGGGAATATCCCGAAGCACTTGAAGCACCTGATCCCGATGAAACGGCCGGGACAGTCGCGCCTGGATCAGTTCGGTAAGATCCCGAGAGAGTTCCGGCGCCTGACCGGTATCTTCCACCAGCACGATGGGTAGTCGATTATCGCCGCCGTGGATAAACTGAATCGCGTGCTCAAGGGATTGGGAATCCAGGTTTGCGCTGATGAAAACCGCCTGCACCGCGCCGATCATGTCGAAATGCCGCCGCCAATCTCCGCTATCTGTCAGGATTGGCGCTTGTGTACCCAAAAACGTCAGGAGCCTGTGCAACTCCCTAGCGCGTTCGGGATCGTCGTCAATGACCAACGCCAAATTTTGCTTCACGGCACTCTCCGCGTCACCTGCGTCTCGGACCTTCCAGGCGAAACTGCCCTGGCAACTCTCCACCTCAAACCAGTACGGTATTCCATCGGAAATCCAGTTCCGCACCCGGCTTGTCGATAACATCATCGGCCACGGGAGCAAAAACTACATGCCCGGCGAAAACAACCGGTGCATTTCGGCGCCGCCATCTCCTAATGTATTAAAGGGGTTCCATCCGAACTCAGGCTAGCCCGACAAATCGTCCACCTGCTAATGCCAAATACGTTGGATTCTCGTTATCGGTCCGCAGTGTTCTGGTAGAGGGTTAAGGATGTTGCGGACCTTTGTGGGCCTCTACCGAATCTAGCATCCATCTCTTAGTATGGTTTAGATATTCTTAAACTGTAAAAGTTTTGCGACACTCGATTGCGAGTTTATCAGTCGAAATTAACGAAGTCACGCACATTAAGCTAAAGTTATCAATACTAAAGGGCCAACTGGCGTATAGATCAAATGTCTCTTTCTAGCGACAATCAATGGGCGCTATCTCCATGACAAACGGCCCTCTGCGTCTGGGATTCCTGTTAATCCCTGGGTTTTCGATGCTCGCCTTTACCTCGGCAGTGGAATCATTACGCATGGCTAACCGGCTCAGCGACAAGGAATTATATCGCTGGACCGTAATCACCCGGGATGGACAACCGGTGGCCGCCAGCAATGGCCTGCGAATAATTCCCGACCACGCCATGCTTGATCCCGTACTTTTGGCGGCGTTATTTGTCTGCGGGGGGATCGATGTCTCCCGGGCCTGGCACAAGGATATCGGCGCCTGGTTGCGCAATCTGGCCCGTCGTGGAGTGGCGCTGGGGGGGTTATGCACCGGCAGTTATCTACTGGCCAAGGCTGACCTGCTCAAGGGCTATCGCTGCACCATACACTGGGAAAACCTGGCCAGTCTGCGGGAGGAATTCGCCGGTCTGATCGTGTCCACGGAGCTGTTTGAGATCGACCGGGATCGCTACACCTGCTCTGGCGGTACCGCTCCCCTGGATATGATGCTGCACTTGATTAGTCAGCAACACGGCCGCCACCTGGCCGCCGCCATCTCCGAAATGTTCATCTGTGAGCGCATCCGCGGCCGCAACGATCGCCAGCGCATCCCCCTCAAGCTGCGCCTGGGCACCAGCCAACCCAAGCTGATCGAGGCCGTATCGCTGATGGAGGCCAACATCGAAGAACCCATGAGTCCCGATGAGCTGGCCCATCATGTAGGGCTGTCCCGGCGGCAACTGGAGCGCTTGTTTCAAAAGTATCTGAGCTGCGTCCCCACCCGCTACTACCTGGAACTACGCCTGGCCCGGGCACGACAATTGTTGTTGCAGACCAATCTGTCCATCGTCGATGTGGCCTTGGCTTGCGGATTCGTCTCGGCGCCCCACTTCAGCAAGTGCTATCGGGACTTTTTCGGCACCCCGCCACGGGATGAGCGGCGTCGGCAAAGCTTGGGGACCGTCGCTGACTCCGCCCCGCTGTCTTCCCTGCCCGACGCCGAATCGACCGATCCCTAGGGCGGGGAGTCATAGGGATTTCAACCAGAACACCATTGGCTTAGGTGACGGAGCGGTCTCGTCCAGATCCCGCCAGGTATAAGTGGTATGCAGTTCTGGATACTTGCGGTAGCCGCGTCGCTCCCAAAACCTATCCAGGGGTACGTAAGCGGGCGGTCGGCGGGGATGGTCGGCGGGCCGTCGCACGGCGCAAAAGCAGACGGTGTCAAAGCGGCCCAGGTTCCGGGCGTGGCCCTCCCGCTCGTCAAAGAACCGCACCCCCAGACCCCGCCCCCGATACTCGGGCAGCAGCACCGACTCGCCGCAGTAGAAGATCTTCCGGGGATCAAATCCCCGCGCCTCGAAAGGCCGCCGGAACTCCTCGGTTTCATCTTCCAGTGGCAGGCCGCTAGAAGCGCCCACCACCCGACCGGCGTCCTCCACGGTGACGATCACGCTGTCTGGAGAATTGACGTAGGTTTGCAGATAGTCGCGCTCGTAGTCCAGGCTGCCCTCGTAAAGATAGGGAAACTCCCGGAATACCCGGATGCGCAAGTCGGCCAGGTCGGCCAGGCGCTTGCCGATTCGGGCGCCCACCAGGCAACGGACGCGGGGTTCAGAATCCACCTATAGCGACCGGGAAGTGTGGTCCTGCTGACCGGCCAGCAGGGTGTTGGGATTGTAGTTGGCGCTGACCCGAATGATTTTGCCGTTCTCCACCTCGAAGAACGCCCCTCCGGGCAGGCGATAGGTCTGTCCCAGGTCTGGAGGTTCGCCCCCAGGGTCGGTCTCGTCCATACAGATACCCAAGACCATGAATTCCGCCGCCACCCGACAGCCGTTGTCGTTGGTCATGATCTCAATATCAAAAATATGCTCTTGATAGGAGACACTGAGCTGGCGCACGCAGCGGCCGAAAGCTTGTTTTCCAACCTCCCGCTGGCCGCAGTTGACGTCGAATATCACATCCTCGCTGAGCATTTCCAACAGCGCATCGATATCCCGGTTGTTTAACGCCTCATAATAACGCTCCACCAGTCGCTTGGCGGCTTTATGCATGATAGGTAACCTCTGGATCATGGCTGTATATTCCTTGCTCCAATGAGCGCGGGTCCGCCAGAACCCCCAGCGGACGGAAGTGTAACAAACCAACGAGGCGGTCCCAACAGCACCGGCACGGGGAGCTGCCGCAAGTCCAGACTAGCCAAAAGCAAAACCGGCGGTTATCGGCGGGGCGACGTGGGTTTGCGGTCTGGCGACACGGGGTTTCGCGTCTCTGCCCCGCCAGACCCGCTAGAGGCATCCGATCAAGGGTATACTTATTGGAGGTTTCCACATGCAGACAACCGTGAGTTTCAGCGCCGCCTAGCCACGGTCGCAGACGCTGGACACAAAGGAACATTACCCCCATGAGTACGAGCGACAAACCCGTGGTCATCGTCGGCAGCGGCCTGGCCGGCTATACCGTGGCCCGCTGGCTGCGGGAGTTGGACAAACAGCGGCCGGTGGTGATGATCACCGCCGACGGCGGCGAAGTGTATTCCAAACCCCTGCTATCCAATGCCCTGGCCAAGGGCCAGACCCCGGACACCCTGGTACAGAAATCCGCCGACGCCAGGGCCGGGGAGCTGAACATCACCCTGCTGACCCGCTGCCGGGTACGGGCCATCGACCCTAAATCCCGGACCCTGGACACGGACCAAGGGAAACTGGCCTATGACAGGCTGGTGCTAGCCACCGGCGCCAACCAGCGGCGGATTATCCCGGAGGGGGCCGAATCCGGCTGGATCGACACGGTCAACAGCCTGGACGACTATCGAGATTGGCATGGCAAGCTGACGGGGCCTAAAAAAATCCTGCTGATCGGCGCCGGACTGATCGGCTGTGAGTTCGCCGACGACCTGATGAGCAAAGGCCACACCGTGGAAGTGGTGGACCCGGCCCACTGGCCCCTATCCCGGCTGCTGCCCGAAGCGATGGGGCAGGCTCTGGCCGCAGCCATGGAAACCAACGGCGCCCGGCTGCGCCTAGGCCGCTACGTGACCCATCTGGCCCGGGACGCCGGTGGCTTTATCGCCACCCTCAATGACGGCGGCGAAGCGCGGGCCGACCTGGTGCTGTCGGCGGTGGGTTTGGCGCCGGAAACCACCCTGGCCGAGGCCGCCGGCCTGTTGGTGGAACAGGGCATCGTGGTGGACCGGCGGTTGTGCAGTTCCGATCCCTATATCCACGCCCTGGGCGACTGCGCCGAGACCCCCGCCGGGGTGATGCCCTATATCCTGCCCCTGATGGCCGAGGCCAAAGTGTTGGGCCAGATATTGGCGGGCCAGGACGTCAGCCTGTCCATGAAAGCCATGCCGGTGCAGGTCAAGACCACCAGCCTGCCCCTGGTGGTCTGCCCCCCCAGACCCGGCGCCCGGGGCGGTTGGTTCGTGGAAGGCGAGGGCCGGGATCTCACCGCCCTGTTCCATGAGGCCGGCGGCCTGCCCCTGGGCTTTGCCCTCTCCGGTCAGGCCCTGGCCAAGAAACTGGCCCTGGCCAAACAAATGCCGGCGCTGCTGGACTGAGCCGACGACCATTTAGCCGACCCTAGACAGGGCGATAACGATTCCCTCGGCATCAAGCCTGGGTTACACTGCCGCCCTGAGTTTGTCGAGGCGCCCTTTCCGGTCCGCGCCCCGAGGCATTATCCCTCCTACAAACCCTAGCGGGGCCGTTGCCCCGACAACCCCTTTAATCCAAGCGCCCGAGACCGGTTCCGTGCCCATGGCATGGGCAGGCGTGTTTCAGGAGTTTCCCAATGCCTTTTACTTCCCTGGGCCTTATGGACGGTCTGGTGCGCGCCATCGCCGACCAGGGCTATGCCACCCCTACCCCTATCCAGACCCGAGCTATTCCCGTGGTGCTGGCCGGCCGTGACCTGCTGGCCGCCGCCCAGACCGGCACCGGCAAAACCGCCGCCTTCACCCTGCCCCTGTTGCAGCGCCTCCACCAGCACCCCCCAGCCCGCAAGGGCCGCCGCCCGGTGCGGGCCTTGGTACTCACCCCCACCCGAGAACTGGCCGCCCAAGTGGGGGACAGCGTGCGCGGCTACGGCCGCCACCTGCCCCTGCGCTCGGCGGTGATCTTCGGCGGGGTGGGCATCAATCCCCAGATCGATACTCTGCGCCGGGGCGTGGATATCCTGGTGGCCACACCGGGGCGGTTACTGGACCACGCCGGCCAGGGCACCGTGGACCTGTCCACCGTGGAGGTCCTGGTGCTGGACGAGGCCGACCGGATGTTGGACATGGGCTTTATCCGGGATATCCGCCGGATTCTGGCCCTGCTCCCTCGGCAGCGTCAAAATCTATTGTTTTCGGCCACTTTTTCTTCGGAGATACGGACATTAGCCGACGGCCTGTTGCACAATCCAGAGTCCGTGGAAGTGGCTCCCCGCAACGCCACCGCCGAGCGGGTCAACCAGCAAGTGCATCCGGTGGACCGCAACCGCAAGCAGGCCCTGCTTGCCCATCTGGTAACCACTGGCGGCTGGGGCCAGACCCTGGTCTTCACCCGCACCAAGCACGGCGCCAACCGCCTGGCCCAGCAACTGGAACGGGACGGCATCAGCGCTGCCGCCATTCACGGCAACAAAAGCCAGGGCGCCCGCACCCGGGCCTTGGGGGATTTCAAGCAGGGCCAGGTACGGGTGCTGGTGGCCACCGATATCGCCGCCCGGGGCCTGGATATCGCCGAGCTACCCCATGTGGTCAACTACGAACTGCCTAACGTGCCGGAAGACTACGTCCACCGCATCGGCCGCACCGCCCGGGCCGGCCGGGACGGTCAGGCCGTATCCCTGGTCTGCGAGGACGAGATGGCCCACCTCAAGGCTATCCAGCGGCTGCTGGGGCAGACGCTGCCGACACTGGTGGTGGCGGGCTTCGCGCCCACCGCCGCAGCCACAGCCCCGACCCCACCCCAGGGACGTCCGGCCCGACCCGGACCGGCTTCAGCCCCGAACCGGAATGCCGACGACCACCCCCAGCGCCGACCTCGACCCCAGGGCCGACGTCGACGGGCCAAGTCGGCTGGCAACCGATCCGGGGCATAAACCGCCCATAACGAACATTCGTGGCTGCATTCGCGGGGCCGCCACGGACTGGGAGGGGGTGGGATTGGTCCCTCTTTGAATTATTTGAAATCCATTTTGTTTTGGGCCTTGGACATGGCCTCCTGGCGGGATACCAGCCCTTGACGGACCAGATGGCCCAGGCACTGGTCCAGGGTCTGCATACCGTGTACCCCCCCGGTCTGAATGGCCGAGTACATCTGCGCCACCTTGTCCTCGCGGATTAAATTACGGATGGCCGGCACACCGATCATGATCTCGTGGGCCGCCACCCGGCCACCGCCGATTTTCTTGAGCAGGGTTTGAGATACCACCGAGCGCAGGGACTCGGAGAGCATGGAACGCACCAGGGGTTTTTCGCCGGCAGGGAACACATCGATAATCCGGTCGATGGTCTTGGCCGCAGAACTGGTATGCAGGGTGCCAAATACCAGGTGACCGGTCTCGGCGGCGGTCAGGGCCAGACGAATAGTCTCCAAATCACGCATCTCCCCCACCAGGATAATGTCAGGGTCCTCGCGCAGGGCCGAACGCAGGGCTTCGGCGAAACCCAGGGTGTCCCGATGCACCTCCCGCTGGTTGATCAGGCATTTCTGGCTTTCGTGGACGAACTCGATGGGGTCCTCTATGGTGAGGATATGACCGTATTCCGATTTGTTCTTGTAGTCCACCATGGCCGCCAAGGTGGTGGACTTGCCCGAACCGGTGGGGCCGGTGACCAGCACCAGGCCCCGTGGAACGTCCACGATATCCCGGAACACCTTCGGACAGTTCAACTCATCCAGGGTCTTGATAACGGAGGGAATAGTGCGGAACACCGCGCCAGCGCCACGGTTCTGGTTGAAGGCGTTGACCCGGAACCGGGCCAGCTTGGGAATCTCAAAAGAAAAATCGCACTCCAGATACTGCTCGAAGTCCTTGCGCTGCTTATCGTTCATAATATCGTAGATCAGTCCATGTACCTCCTTGTGCTCCAGAGCCGGCAAATTGATGCGGCGGATGTCCCCATCCACCCGAATCAGCGGCGGCAACCCCGCCGAGAGATGCAGGTCGGAGGCGCCGTGCTTGACGGAAAATTCCAACAGATCGTCGATATTCATAGCGGTCTTCCTGTAGAGTCTAGCGTTGGGCCACAGCCCGCCGGGTCATGCGTCCAGCATCGCCCGGGCAATCCGACCGCGAGCGGCTCCGCATCCAGTGAGTCATAAGCCCGGAGGGGCGTCATGTCAAACCTCGCCAGCCGCATTCAAGCTATCCGGGAGCGTATCCGCGCCGCCGAACAACGCGGTGGCCGCCCCCCAGGCTCCGTAACCTTGCTGGCGGTAAGCAAAACCCAGCCCGCAGCCACCATCCGCGAAGCCATGACCCTGGGCCTCACCCGGTTTGGGGAGAATTACCTTCAGGAAGCACTGGACAAGCTGGAAGCCCTGGACGACAACCCACCGGAGTGGCATTTCATCGGTCCTATACAGTCCAACAAAACTCGGCTGATCGCCGAAAACTTTAGCTGGGTACACACCGTGGAACGACCGAAAATCGCCCAGAGACTGTCCGCACAACGCCCATTGGGCCTGCCACCCCTGAATATCTGCCTACAAGTCAATATCTCCGGCGAAGCTAGCAAAAGCGGTCTATCTCCCGATGAGTTGCCCGCCATGGCCACCCAGGTGGCCGGATTGTCCCGGCTGCGGCTACGGGGGTTGATGGCCGTGCCAGCCCCTGCACAAGACTTCGAGGCCCAACGCCGCCCCCTGGCCCGACTAAGGCAGCTCCAAGAGGCCCTGATCCGGGACGGGCTAGACCTGGACACCCTGTCCATGGGCATGAGCGACGATCTAGAGGCGGCGGTCCACGAAGGAGCTACCCTGGTACGCATTGGCACCGCCATTTTCGGGCCGCGCCCACCCAAGTCGACCTGAACCCCAGCAGCACGGTTGCCAAATTCACGAGCGGGCTGTAGTTTTTCTGGCAGTGTCCTTTCCACAATCCCACATCACGAGTCTTGCTATGGATAACGACAGTATCGTTTTCATCGGGGGTGGCAACATGACCCGCAGCCTGATCGGCGGACTGGTGGCCGACGGCGCCGACGGCGCCACCATCAGGGTCACCGACCCCGACCCGGCCAAACTGGCCGAGTTACGGAACCAGTTCGGGGTCCTGACCGAAACCGACAATGCCAAGGCCCTGACCGGAGCCTCGGTAGTGGTGCTGGCTGTCAAGCCCCAGGTCATGAATACCGTCGCCACCGACCTGGCCGCCACGGTGCAACAACAGCAACCCCTGATCGTATCCATCGCCGCCGGTATCCGCGCCCCAGATCTGGCTCGCTGGCTGGGGGGTGAGGTGGCGGTGGTGCGCGCCATGCCCAACACCCCGTCCCTAGTGGGCAGCGGCGCCACTGGTCTGTACGCCAATGCCCGGGTGAGCGCCGAGCAGCGCCAGCGGGCCGAGTCCATCCTGCGGGCCGTGGGCCTGACCGTGTGGGTAGACGACGAAGTTCTGCTGGACGCCGTTACCGCCGTCTCCGGCAGTGGCCCGGCCTATTTCTTTCTATTCATGGAGGCCATGGCCAAGGCCGGGACCGAACTGGGCTTGGCCCCGGATACCGCCCGGCTGCTGGCTCTGCAAACCGCGTTTGGGGCCGCCAAAATGGCTCTGGAGAGCGAGGATGATCCAGCCCTGCTTCGACAGCGGGTCACCTCACCTGGCGGCACCACGGAACGGGCCATCGGGGCGTTTATTGACGGTGGCCTGGAGCGCCTGGTGCAACAGGCCATGACGGCGGCGGCGCGACGCTCCGCAGAACTGGGCAAGCTGCTGGGGGAGCAGGCGTGATGGGCGATCCAGTCAACGACGCGGGCGTGTTTTTGGTCCGCACCCTGTTCGGGCTGTACATCCTGGCGGTGATGCTGCGGTTTTTGTTTCAGGCGGTGCGGGCGGATTTCTACAATCCCCTAGTACAATTCCTGGTCACCGTCACCAACCCGCCCTTATTGTTTTTGCGCCGCTTCGTACCGAGCTACAAGGGCCTAGACCTGGCGGCCGTGGTGCTGATGCTGGCCTTGCAGACGGGGGAGCTTTTGCTGGTGCTGGCCATGCTGAGCTACAGCGCCCCCTTCGGCCAGGTGCTGATCATGGCGGTGGCGGAGTTGCTGGGCTTGCTGATCAATGTGTTCTTCTGGGGCGTGATCATTCAGGCCATCCTGAGTTGGGTGAACCCTCACCCTTACCATCCGGCGGTG
>CAZQXD010000104.1:0-10153 GCA_964597315.1 uncultured Candidatus Competibacteraceae bacterium | reverse complement strand
CCGTCAGGCCCTGCTTCTCGCCGATGCCGCCCTGGAGTCCTATCGAATCGGCAAGCCGGTTAAATTGTAGCCTCCACACCGCTTCGCCTGACTTAACCGGAGAGAAACCAAACGATGACCGACATAAAATGCGTGCTCGACGCCAAAGCCGAACTCGGCGAAGGTCCGGTGTGGTCGGCCGAGGAGCAGGCCCTATATTGGGTCGATATCCTGGCGCCGTCCCTCAACTGGTTGAAGCCGGCGACCGGGGAGACCCGCAGTTGGCCGTTGCCGCAATCGGTCGGTTCGTTCGGTTTGCGTGAAAAAGGCGGCGCGGTGCTGGCGCTGCGCAACGGTTTTCACCACTTCGATTTCGATAGCGGTGAGCTGACGTTCATATGCGATCCCGAGAGCGATAAGCCGGGCAACCGCTTCAACGACGGCAAAGTCTCGCCGGACGGTCGGTTCTGGGCTGGCACCATGGACGAGGAACAGCTCAAGCGCCCCACCGGCGCCCTCTACCGGCTGGACCCGGACGGCAGTTGCCACAAAATGGTGGAGGATTTGATCGTCTCCAACGGCCTGGCTTGGACGGCTGATGGCCGGACGATGTACCACTCCGACTCCAAAGGTAAAGTCATCTACGCCTATGACTACGACACCACTAGTGGAGCAATCGCCAATCGTCGGGTGATCGCCCAGCCCAACGAAGACGTTGGCCGTCCCGACGGCGCTGCGGTCGACGTCGAGGGCTATTACTGGAGCGCCGGTATCTCCGCTGGCGTACTCAACCGTTGGGCGCCCGACGGGCGGCTCGATCGGCAAATTTCATTGCCTTGCGTGGCGCCCACCTGCCCGTGTTTCGGCGGGCCGGATATGAAAACGATTTTTATTACCTCATTGTCGCACGACTTACCCACGGAAAAACTGGCGGCCAAGCCTTTGTCCGGCGGCATCTTCGCTTTGGAGGTGGAGACGCTGGGCGTACCGGTGGCGAAGTTCAAGGGCTGATAGGGCGCCCTTTTTTCACGGCAATCGCGGAGTAAAGAATATGAATATTTGCATGGTGGGCTACGGCATGATGGGGGTGTGGCATACCGAAGCACTCAAACAAACCGACGCCGTGCTACATACCGTGGTTGGGCGGCGCGCCGAGGGCGCCCAAGCGTTTGCCGACCAATACGGCTACAAACACGCCAGCGTATCGCTGGACAAGGCCCTGGCCAATCCCGAAATCGACATCGTTATCCTCGGCACTCCCAGCGACCAGCACGAGGAACAGGCCATCCAATGCCTGGAGGCGGGCAAACACACCCTGATTGAAATTCCCATCGCCATGAGCCTCAAAGGCGCCGAACGCGTGGTGGCGGCCGGGGAGAAAAGCGGCAAGGTCTACGGACTGTGCCACCCGATGCGCTTTCGCCGCGAGCGGGAAGCGCTGCGTGAACGGGTCCAGGGGGGCGAAGAGAAAATCTGCCATATCGCCGGGCGGTTTTTTATCAAACGTCTGGTCAATATCGGCGCCACCGGTTACCAACGCAGTTGGATCGATAACATTCTCTGGCACCATTTCTGCCACTTTACCGATCTCGGGATGTTTTTATTCGACGATGCGCCGATCCGGCGCGTGCAGAGCTATATGGGGCAAGTCCATGAGCAGGTGGGCATCCCTATGGAGTGCGTCATACTGGTCGAAACCGAGGCCGATCAAACACTGCTGGTACACGGTTCTTATCACGCGGCTTACCGTTTTTATGACAAACTGATCGTCACCGATAAAGACACGTATTTTTACGATATTCTCTCCGGTACGCTACGTACTGCCGAGGCCACCACAGCCATCGAAAACGAACAAGAGAACTGCGCACGGGTGATTTTCGACTTTCTCGACGCGGTAAAAAACAACCGCCCACCGTTAGCCTCAGGACCCTCGGTGCTGCCAGCGATGCGGGTGTTGCAGGCGGTGCAGGATGAGTGGGATTCGAAATACGGCGTCCGGTCGATACCCGGCCGACCCTTGGACTAAAAGCGCGGAGAGCGGATCATGCGTGAAAACCGAATTCGAACGATCTGGAAAAACGGCGGCGCGGTGGTCAACGGTTGGCTGGCCATTCCCAGCGCCTTCTCGGCCGAGACCATGGCGCATCAGGGCTGGGATTCACTGACCATCGATATGCAGCATGGCGTGGTGGACTACCAGACGGCGGTGAATATGTTCACCGCCATCTCCACCACCGCAGCGGCGCCCATGGCGAGGGTGCCCTGGCTGGACCCGGGCATCATTATGAAAGTCCTGGACGCGGGCGCTTACGCCATCATCTGTCCCATGGTTAACACCCGGGAAGACGCTGAAAAACTGGTGGCCGCCACCCATTATCCGCCCCGTGGCAACCGCAGTTTCGGCCCTATTCGGGCGCTGCTTTACGCAGGTGGCGACTACCCCACCCACGCCAACGACACCGTGGTGGCTTTCGCCATGATCGAGACCCGCCAGGCGCTGGATAATCTCGACGATATCCTCTCGGTGGAGGGGCTGGACGCGGTCTACATTGGTCCGGCCGATCTTTCGCTGGCGCTGGGCTGTACGCCCAAATTCGACCAGGATGAAGCGCCGGTGGTGGAGGCCATCGATCATATTCTGGCCCGCGCCAAAGCCCATGGCGTGGTCGCCGGTATCCACAATGGCACCCCCGAGTATGCCCTGAAGATGATCCACAAGGGTTTTCAGTTCGTAACGATCGCCTCCGATGCCCGACTGATGGCGGCTGGCGCTCAGCAGACCTTGGCAAAGATGCGCGGCAAAGGGGCCTCGGCCGGTGGGGGCTATTAAGGTCACACTCAATCGGAATACAGACAATGAGCAACGCGAAATCACGCAAGAAATACGAGAAACCTATCAGCCAGGCCGATGAGAATTGTGGCTTCGATTTTCTGGAAACCAGCGCCGGTGCGCCGGTGTTCGAACCGGAGATCCACTAGCGCCATGGCCATGGCCCATCCTTGGTTTGAACCATTACACCGCCGGGTACTCACATTGGCCGCCTGTCTGGGCTGGGTTGGTTTTGAATTATGGACCGGCGATAGTTTCTGGCTGCTCTTCGCTGTGGGGTCCAGTGGGTATGCCTTCTGGGATTTTTTCCTGAGCGGAAACTATTCGAATCGGAGGTCAAAATGATCATACTCGCGCCTTCTTAGGGGTTAGGGACTGAAGCGGTCTAGATGCGGGCCCACACTCTCAATCCACTTTTAGTCGCCCCACCGCCCCTCGCCCGAATACCCAGGGTTGATACATATCCTCCACGTAGACCGCCGGCAGGATGAAGCTGCCTGGCGTCACCGCCCGCAGCAGATAGGCCAGGGCGAAGCGGCGCTGGTCCGTTTCCAGGTCTAGGGCGGCCACAAAGCGGTCGTCCCGGAACTCGCTGTGCAGGGTAGTACTCAACTCCGGCAGCCAGGCCAGATCGGAAGCATCCCGCTGATGGGCGAGGCGGGCGTTTTCAATCTCCAGGCCGGCGGGCAACAGGTCGACGATCAGGGCCTGGTGATGGGCGCGGTCCAGAGCCTCTCCGGTAATCAGGGCCACCAGCCGATCGTTAGAGACTACCTGGGAGGGGTCCACGTCCCGGCCATCCAGAGTGTAGAAACGGCGGGTGATAGTGAAACCTTTCCGGGCCGGAGGCTGGCTGTCCTTGGGTACGCCGCTGGTTTCCAACAGGGTCCAGGCGTTTCGGGAGCCTTGGTTTTGAAGGACCAGGGCGGTTTGCAGGTCGGCGTCGCCCAGGCGACGCCGGTAAGGGTCCCGATCTGGGGGCAGGGGTTGGCCATTCACGATCAGACCCAGGGCCGCCGGTTCGTCCAGTAGGGCGTGGGCGGCCAGGAGCAGCCAGGATTGTTCCTGGGTACTGGTGTACTGGCGTTGGCTCAGGCCGGTGGCCAGGTCGGCGGCCAGTTCGGGGACGCGCTCGGGAGAGTGACCGGCCTCAAGCAGCAGCGCCAACAGGGCGGCTTGATCCCGCAAGGAGGTGCCATAATCCTCCAGTTCCTTGGGGCGGTCGGTCAGCTCCAGGGCCGCGCTGAAAGCCGTTTCGGTCCGTGGCCTGTCCCCCTGTCGGGCCAGGGCGGCGCCCAGTTGCGCTCGGGCCAGGGGGGTGGGCAGCGTGTTCAGGAAGGTATCGTGAAGATAACGCAACTCTCCCAAAGGCGCTTCCCCGGCCCGGGATAACACATACAGGGCGTAGGCCCGGGCCGCTAGGGTCCGGGGAGTCGGTTCTCCGTCGGTTAGGGAGTCCCGCAGCCAGTCCAGGCCCCGCCGGTAGGGGGCATCGGGCACTAGGTATTCCAACTCCTTGGCCCGGGTCAGGAAATCCAGGGCGTAGGCGGACAACCAGGGATCGAGCTGGTGCTGATTCCACAGGCCAAAGCCGCCCCCTGCCTGTTGCAGGGCCAACACCCGTTCCACCGCCTGCTGCACCCGGTTACGCAACTGGCTTTCGGTGGCTTGTTCGCCGATCCAGTCTGCGGCTACCCGGTTGAAATACAGCAGCGGTAGCGCCCGGCTGGTGGTCTGCTCCAGGCAACCGTAGGGATAGCGGTCTAGTTGCGCCAGTAGCCCCGGTACGTCCAGGGGTGGGCGGCTGGCCACGCTCAGGCGCAGTTGGCCAGTGCCGGGTAGAAACGCCCTCAGCCGGTCGCCGGACAGACTCAGGGACTCCCCAGGGGCCAGGCGGCCAGCCTGCCGATGGCTGATGACGGCCTGAGGGGCGCGCACCCCAATCTCCCAGGCGTGGCTCAGGGTGAAGCCGTCTGGGCCGTCCACGGTCAGGCGCACGTCACCGACGCCCACAGCGACCCCGGCCAGCAGCAGAGGATAGCTTTGACGGCCCTGGCCGGAGTAGACAACGTCCACCGGCTCGCCCAGGTTTACGGCGCCACTGGCGGTCAGGCGTACCCGGTAGTCCCCCGGCGGGGCGGATAGGTTATCCAGGTCCAGGGTGATGCTCGCCGTATCCCCAGGGGCCAGAAACCGGGGCAGATACACCCGAGCCAAAAGGGGGTCCCGCACCAGCAGCGTTCCCTCGGCCCGGCCCAGCCGCTCGCGGCTCCAGGCCACGGCCATCAGCCGTAGCTGGCCGTTGAAATCCGGCAGTTCCAGGGGCGCCTGGACCTGGCCATCGGCGCCCAGGGGGAGGGGACCGGCGAACAGGGCCACGGTTCGGACAGTATGCACCCCGGAGGAATTTAATTGCCGACTGGCGCCGTCGCCGCCGCTACGCAGCCGACCCAGGCGCTCGGATGCCTCGATCAAGCGACCGTACACATCCCGCAAGTCCACCCCCAGTCGGCGCTTGCCCGAGAACCAGTCCAGGGGGTCAGGGGCACGAAACTCGGTCAGTTGGAGAATACCCTCGTCCACCGCCGCCAGGGTCAAAAATCCGGTTTCGTTCTCCAGTCCGGTCACGGTTATCGGCAGGTTAAGGGTTTGCCGGGGGCGTGTTTCGTCGGGGGCCGCGATGGCGATGTCCAGGGACCGGGGAGCGCGGTCCAGGGCCAACCAGGCCAGGCCCACCGCCCGCCCGGGGCCGCGGCCCGGCTCGCTGCCCGGACGAAAGGCGGTGGCGGTGACATACACTCCCGGGTCCCAGCCATCGCTCACCGGCAGGTCCACGGTCAGGCCCTCGGCGGGCAGCTCCAGTAGCCGGAAATGGCGCAGTCCATGGTCGGCCACGGTGAGCAGGGCCGGCCCAGCGAAAGGCGCTTTGATATACACCTGGGCCTTGTCTCCGGGCCGGTAGGCGGGCCGATCCAGGGTTAATTGCAGGTGATCCGGGGTGTCGGCGTCCCCGGGAGCGGCCCACCAACCCACATGGAAGCGGACGCTGGTGGCCGCCCCGCTGGTTGGGTCATAAACGTCTAGCCGGTAGGCCCCCCAGTCCAAACCGGGTTGGCTGAAGGTCGTGGGGCCGACGTCGTCAAGGTCCAGTACGCGAGAGCTAAGGGTTTGGCCTTCCTCGACGATTCGCCGGTAATTCCAGCGATTGTCGGCGAAATACCAGTAGTAGCGATGTTGCTCCCGTAACAATTCCAAACGTAGACCAGGGGCCGCCACGGGTTGGCCTTCCGGGTCCAGGGCAAGGATCTGAAAAGTCGCCTCCTGGCCGATGGGCAGTTCCTCCCCAAAATTCGAGCGAATGCCGATGGCCAGGGGTCGAGACCGGAGAGGCAGCGCCAGGCTGCGGGTCACTGGCCGTCCGCCGGGTTCGAATAGGGAGACTCGGGTTAGCGCCCGGAGCAGGCGGGTGGTGTCAGGAACCTGGTCCAGAACCACGGCCACAGCGCCGTGGCCCTGGTCGTCGGTGACGGGGGAGGCCAGGGTTTGGCGCTTGGGGATCCAGTCTTCCTGGGTCAGGCCAAAGTGGAAACCAGGAAAGTCTGGGTAGGGATTCGGGTCGGCCTCCAACACCAGTTCCGCTTCAGACTTGAGACCGGCGGCGGGGGCGCCATACAGAAACCGGCCGACAAAGCGCACCGTGGCCACGTCGCCGGTCGTTCCTAGCCGCCGCGCATCGCTTTCCAGCGCCAGTTCCAGTTGCTGGGGTACGAAGTCTTCCACCTGGAAACGCCGCTGGCCCACCGGATCGGCTTCCGGGTCGGTGTAGCCGCGCAGGGTCCAGACCCCGGCACGGGCATTGTCGGGGATGTCCACGGCCAGATGCTGGCCGCCCAGCCGATCGTCCTCCAGAACCCAGGCCCGGGCTTCCACCCCATCCGGGCGGAACAGTTTCACGGTCAGGGGCAGGTTTTCCAGGGCGCGGCCCTGGCGGTCTCGGACCAACGCCACGGCCTGGACGGTCTCGCCGGGACGGTACACCCCCCGCTCCGTATAGATGAAGGCGTCCACCGGTCCTGGGGGCTCCCGACCGTCCACCCCCCGGTCACCCAGGTCCAGGGGGGCGCGGGCCAGATCGATGAAATTGAAATCCCCAGTCTCGGTATAGGCCATCAACAAGGCCGGGGCGCGGCCCCCCTCGCCCCGCAGCAAACCCGGCGGCGCCACGGCGTAGCCGTCCCGGTCGGTCTGGGCCTCCCCCAGTTCACTGTTGTTGCGAGCGTAGAGACGCAGGGTGACATTCGCCAGTGGACGGGCGCTGGCCAGGGAACGAGCGAAAACATGCAGGCCGTCTTCCCCGTGCCAGGTCGTCAGGCCCAGATCCGAGACCACCAGCCATTGGGTGGCCAGGTCCTGGTGGTCGGGCGGCGCCTTCCCCCCCGGGGCTGCGGTAACGGCGTAGATGCCGGGCTGGGTGTTGGTCAGGACGTCATCCAGGGGAATAGCGGTGGTGACTTCTTGATTGTTGACCGTGTTAATGGCCAGCTCTCCCTCCCAGATCAATTCCCCGGCGGTATTTTCAAGGTAATTGATGGCATAGCCGTCCAGCACCCGGTCCAGCCGACCCTGCTGGAGCGCCTGAATCAGGTTGCGGTCCACAATACGCAGCACTTTCAGTCGTGCTGAATTCAGATTGACGCTGGTGAGGGGCAGGCCCTGCGCCCCCTCCCTGGGCAAGATATAGCCACTGCCCCGGAAGCCCAGGTTGGGGGGGCGGTCTTCTACTCGGGCCTGGAACCGCTGGTTTTGGCTCAGGGTTTCCCCGGAGACGGCGGGCAGACCGACTCTTAGGGTTATGGCATAGTCCTGGCCGTGATTCACGCCGCTGATGCACAGGCGCCGCTGCCGGGCGCTGACCGTAATCTCCGTGGCGGGGTGGATAAGCAGATAATCTTCGTAGCGTACTCCCCGTTGGCTTAGTGCATGGGAGAATCTCAGGCAAATCCGGGGTTGGGCGCTGTCGGATTCCACGTTCACGCCCTTCACTTGAAAGGCCGTGGCCGCCACCAGGGCCTGGCGGCGCTGGGCAATATCCGGGTTGGGGTCGATGGCCAGACCTTCGCCAAAGACGGCGATGGCTTGTCGGGGCTGATTCCGCTGGGCGTACAGATCCCCCAGCAGGAACAGGGCCAGGGCCTGTTGTCCTGGAGTATCGGCGGTCAGATACGCGATGTAGGCGGCCTGCAAGGCCCGGTCGTCGGCGCGGTCGTGGGGCGTGGCGCTAAGCGAACGCCAGGCCGCCGCCAGCCGTAGCCAGACCGGGGCGATGGCGTTCCCGGTGGCAATCAGGGTTTCGTAGCCGGCGATGGCCTGCTCCCACGCCTTGTCGAGGGCGTGGCGCTCTGCCTTGCCCAAAGCCAGCATCCGGTCCAGTTCTCCCTGATCCGGGGCCGGGGCGCGGGTTTCTTGGATGGACTGGCGGTACTGGTCGGCCAGCAGGGCGACGGCGGAATCCTCGAAGGCGTGGACGGAGGCGACAGAAAGCAGCAACAGTAGGGTGAGCAGGGGCTTCATGGTCAGTGTCATGGGCCGGGTATTATCAGTTGATCCGCGCCCGCGTGGACAGTTGCGTCTCGGTGAGGCCATAGAGGCTGTCCAACAGACGGATGTACAGACTACCCGGGCCGACGCTGTCCTCGGCGGCGAGTTCCCCGGCCACTTCCAAGGCCAACAGGGCCTGGACGGTGGCCTCCAGGGGGTCAGACTCCACGGTCAGAAACGCCGCGATCAGCGCCGAGCCGGCGCAGCCCAGAGCGGTGATCCGGGACAGCAGGGGGTGACCGTTGGCCAGGATGACCTGGCGTTGACCGTCGGTGATGAAGTCCTGCTCGCTAGTGCGGGCCACCACGGCGCCGGTCTTGCGGGCCAACTCCGCAGCGGCCTCCTCCGAGGTGGCCTCCTCCGAGGTGGCGCCGGCCAGGGCGGCGATTTCAGCGGCATTGCCCCGAATCACCGTGGGCCGGTTCTGGAACAGGGCCTCGGCATAATTGCGGCGGTGGGGGGAGATGTCCACCATCACCGGGTCCAGGACCCAGGGCAGGTCGCGGCGGGCGACGGCCACCAAGGCTTTGGGGATGGCCTGACGGCGCTGGCGGTCAAGGGCGCCCAAATTGACCAGCAAGGCGTCGGCCTGGGCTAGGAAATCGCCGATTTCCAGGGCCGATAAGGTCTGGCTGGACGCCACCCCCGCCGCCAGCAGCAGATTGGCGGTCAGGGGCTGAGCCACGGTGTTGCTGATGCAATGCACCCGTTGACCGGCCACGGCCTTCAGGCTGGTCGCGCAGGCGGCGGGGCGGTCGAGAGAGGCTGAGGAAGTCGTCGTCATAGGCGGCGCCATAGTTCAGGGGGTGCCTGAGGGTAGCGCCTATCGGCCGCCTCGGCAACGGCCGATGGAGTAAGGTAACGCGGCGGCCCAGATCGTCGCGGCTAGACTGTGAACAGCATCGTCTAAGGAGCGCAAGATATGATAAGAGGGCTGGGTGGGTTGCTATTGCGGGCAGTGGACTGGTTGGAACTGGTGGTTTTTACCGCTTTTATGTACGCTGCGAGCTATTTGCCGGTGGGCTGGCGGCACTGGTATCCCCGGCTGTTCCATGTCTGGTGTCGGGCCTTTGTCCGGGCCTTGGGGGCGGACCTGCGCCTGCACCAGAAATACGCCCAGCCCCTGCCCCGGCAGTATATCCTCATCTCTAATCACCCTTCGGCCTTCGAGGATATCGGCGTGCCGGCCTTATTCCCGGTGGTCAGCCTGGCCAAGATCGAGGTGGCGGACTGGTTGATCGTGGGGCGGATCAGCCAGGCGGCGGGCACGTTGTATCTCAAGCGCGAACAACGGGAATCTCGGCGGGCGGCGTTCCAACGAATATTGGACGAACTGGCCCAGGGCGAGAACATCTGCGTGTATCCCGAGGGGGGCTGCAAAGGGCGGCGGGTGCAACCTTTTCGGAGAGGGATCTTCGATATCTCCCTGCGCAGTGGGGTGCCCATTGTGCCGGTGTTCCTGCACTACGAGGCCCAGGCGGATTTCGAATGGCTAGGCCAGCCTTTGCCATCAAAAATTCTCCAAATCCTCGGCGCCCGCAACAACCGGGTCAATTACTATGTCCATGACGCGATCCACCCCCAGGGGTTCGCCGACAAGGCCCAATACTGCGACCATGTCCACGGGCTGTATCTGGCCTGGCAGACCAAATACCTGGAATGAGTCGCCTTGATTTCTCAGCCACCCGGCCGCATTAAACAGAGGATGACCGGACTAAACCCGGTTTTGTCCATCGGAGAGAGACC
>CAZQXD010000103.1:0-10204 GCA_964597315.1 uncultured Candidatus Competibacteraceae bacterium | reverse complement strand
GCAGTATCTGACCAAGCTGCTGTTAGATATGTGACTTTTCGTGCGATCGCCCTGGACTTGAGCATGACTCAGTATCTCACCATTATCCTCACCTCCACCCTAGCCTCTATAGGCACCGCCGGGGTGCCGGGGGCCGGGCTGATCATGCTGTCCTTGGTGCTGACCACCGTGGGTCTGCCCCTGGAAGGCGTGGCCATCATCGCCGGCATCGACCGCATCCTGGACATGGCCCGCACCGCCACCAACGTCACCGGCGACGCCATGGTGGCGGTACTGGTGGCCAAGAGCGAAGGGGAACTGGACGAGCAGGTGTATTACGCTCCTGCGGCGTGATAGCGGCTTGACGGCGCGGGGGGGTACGATCATCCCCGGCGCCGATATTCCGGAAGAAGCGGCCTGCGGGTGGAGTGGCCTGGAATGGTGGCGACCCATGCCAGCCACACCCCGGCGCCCGAGTCCACTGCTGCCGCTGCTCCCTTCCGGGCCTGACGGGGTTCACAGCTTATCGTCGCGGGGGGACCGGCAGGGTCACCATTGACTGGTGTTTGAGGCGACCGTTCCGGGGACGGTCGGCGCTTCGGCGGGAAGCCCCCAAAACTCGCCTTTTTAATTCATAAAATCAGCAACTTATTATCTTAACCGTTGCCGACTAGTGGGCTAGTATGGGGGCGTCGGGTACTTAACGTCAAGTCATGGGCCCCTTGGAGGCACAAACATGGTTGAGCTGAAAATCCCTGGCGGGCATGTCACGGAAAAAGTGGGGAGTTCGAGAATGCGAGAATCACGACGTACACGGTTCGGTATCGTCGGGGGACTGGGTCCTCTGGCCGGAGCGGACATCTTCTTCAAATTGGTCAAGTCGACACCGGCACGTAGCGACCGCGAACATTTCAATGTGATATTCGAACAGCACCCGTTCGACGACGGGCACGCTGTCGCGGACGGCGGATTCGATCCCAACGCTCGGAAACTCTACGTATTCGATACGATCAAGCGCCTCGAAGCGCGCCGAATCGACGCCGTGATCCTGACCTGTTTCATCAGTCACACGTTCATCGACGAACTGCGATCCGCACTCGAAACGCCGATCGTGAACATGATGGATGCGCTTCGGGATCACGTTGAGCGCCGCTACCCGACGGTGAGACGCATCGGCGTTCTCACCTCCACCTACGTGCGGCGAAAATGCCTATTCGAACGGTATTTCACCACGGACCGCCATGAGCTTCTGTACCCCTCGGCCGAGGCCCAGCAGGAAGGCGTCATGGAAGCAATCTACGGAGAACGGGGAATCAAGGCAGGTCAGTTGCGCGGCGCACCAATCGAGCTGATGGACCAGGCATGCCAGGATCTCGTCGATCAGGGCGCCGAACTGATACTGCCTGGGTTGACCGAAATTCCCATCGTGATCGACGACCTGCGCGGGCAAAGTAGCGCCCCCATCATAGACTCGAACCAGGTCTATGCGAGTTACGCGATCGACCACGAAGAGCGCGGCGCCGCGAAACCGTTCAAGGTGGGAATCGTCGGCGGCGTGGGTCCGGCCGCCACGGTCGATTTCATGGATAAGATCATCAGCCGCACGGAGGCCGCACGGGATCAAGACCACATCAAGATGGTCGTTGAGCACAATCCTCAAATTCCTGATCGCACCGCGCACCTCGTCGGCGATGGGCAGGATCCCACTATCGCACTTTATTCGACCTGCAAGCGACTCGAAGAGGCGGACGCCGACCTTATTGCGATTCCTTGCAACACCGCGCACGCATTCGTGGAACGCATTCAACGCTACCTGGCGATACCCGTGGTGAACATGCTTTACGAGACCGTCGAATTCATCAAACGCCACTACGCGGATCGCCAATGTATTGGCTTGCTAGCCACCTCCGGGACCGTCACCAGCGGCGTGTATGCCGATATCATCGCTCCGACACGATTTCAGCTCGTCGTTCCGGACCCGGAGTTTCAAAAACGCGTCATGAACGCGATCTATGGCGAGCGGGGCGTGAAGGCGGGCTATACCGAAGGCGAATGCATGGAAGAGCTTCTGCTCGCGCTCGGGAACGTTGTCGCCAAGGGCGCCGAGGTGGTCATCCTCGGCTGCACGGAACTGCCGCTTCTGCTGGCGCAGACCGATAGCTTTCCGGTCGGCGACAAGCGCGTCGCGCTGCTCGATCCCACCGATATCTTGGCCCGCAAGTGTGTGGCGCTGGCGAGAGCCGCCGCGTCTTCGGACACTCGGCACGGCACGGGTGGATTATGAAACACGCGGCGAGAGGCTTATCGATTGGGCTACTGGCGCAGCCTCACGAGCTTGGTCGTGGTGGCGCTACCCCGTTCAGAAGTCAGCGGAAGGATAAACGCCATCTCGTCCGACAGAACCAGCTCCTCGCGCTCATTGGCGCCAGCTTGTGACGGAGCTTGGCGGACGATCAGCATCGGTGGGTGCCTCGGGGGATGGGGGTTCGCAACTTCATCTTACCCAAGCTCCTGTCTCAGGGGCAGGGGAACCCACTCTCCCACCTACCTCACCGCCGCGAAAGACGGGTTACATCCGTCAGGCACTAAGAGAAATCCTAGAGTGACTCGATCCTTCACGTTATTTGTCCCCAATCGCTACAACCTTAACCCGCGGTCGTCATTTCACCTCAGGCCCTTTTTCGATCACCGCCCAGGCAACCTCCCTACTCGGCTCATACGTCACCCCGTCAAATAGCCTTCCGCAAAGCATTCCAAGCGACATCCCAAGCGATCCGTTCCTGTTCGAGACGGACATTTTGTCCCAAGGCATTGCGTTTGATAGATGGCTTAATGCCTGCTGGATTTCCTGCTTGAACTCACGCACATCCGCTAGCTGGCGGTCGCTGGGATCAATTTGCAAATAGGTGGTTTGGTTGGTGTTCTGGTTGAATGGCACCTGGGCGAGGCTGTCATTGACCTGGTGCGCGGCAAGCCCCGCCGTTCAGGGCGGGGAAGGATAGCGCGCGGCGCGATAGCCCCCTTGCGGGGCTGTTCTAGCGCCGCTAAAGTGAAGGGGTCCACTGGACCTACCGCCGGGCAGGCGGGAAGTAACGCCTGTGGAGACACGAGCAGCGCAGTCAGGCACTCGGCCCAGGAACCCACTGAAGCGATCCCGCAAAACCAACGGGACGCCGTAGGAATCTCCGGCCTTCAGGCCGGGGAGGATGTCAACGACGGCTTTCTCATATTCAATGGTTGTCTTGCGAAGCGCTTCGTCCGCATGCTGGGCGACTTGCTTCTGCCGTTCGATCTGATCGGCCACATCCATAAGCGCCTTATTTCCCTCCAGGGCATCACGAATCCGGCGTGCCAGCTTGTCGATACCCGTCAGCAGGGGAGCAACATCCACCTCTTGCCATTGCAGATTGACCAACGTCTGGCAATGGATCGCGCGTTTAGCCCGGACACCCTCCTGATCAGATAGCGCCTTGATTCGTTCATCCAGATCAGAGATTTTCCCCGCAAGTTCCTGGGCCTGTTTACGGTAGAGCGCCAGCTTCTCACGGTTATCAAATCCCAACACCCAATACCTGCGATCACCGACATGGCGACGGTCATCTTTCTCGTGCCGGGTCTTGCTGTGTTTGGCCTGACCCTCACGGGTCAAGGCTCGGTCAGCACGCCGGAAGGACTGAATGGAGTTGACACAGGCGTAGTCGAAGCGGCGGCGCAGCTCGGTCCTCAACCATTCGGATTGGCTACACTCTTTAGCGATGTTTAGCTTGAGCACCAACGAATCGGCGCCGACCGGCTTGGCCTGCTGGCGATCTACCTGCCCCGTGCGGTAATAAACCAATCGCTGCCCCAGGTGGCGACTGTTGATGTGGTTGGAAAGCGCGGAATAGTGACGTTCATCGACCAGCAGGGAGAGCGCAAAGCCATGCAGCACCCGCTCGATGGCCCCTTGCCACTCCGCCTCGTCCGGTTTCACCTCGATCAGCTCACCGATAAAGGGCAGCGCACTCTCTGATACGCCGATGGAAGCGGCAATCTCCTGACGCAGATTCAGCATGTGCGCGGGGATATTTAGCTGCCGTTCCAGGGCCTTCACCTCGCCGGCGGTTTGCGTAAACGCCGTCTCGGTCTCCTTTTTCTGGATCACCAGCAGATCCCGCTTTTCACTGATCTCGTTACTGCCACTCTCCCAGCGCTCAAGCTCCTGTCGCGCCTCACCGACCAACTCGGCAAATCGGTGAGGAGAGTTCGGAAAGACCCAGTCTAGTTGCCGGCAGGACTCCTTGGCCTGCCCCTGCTTTCTCAAGCACTGCTCTCGCTGCTGCGCAAGAGCTGGCAGTACCCCTTCAAGCGGCCCTCGCTGAATCCCAGTACCTGTTGCTGAATTCAGCGGGGGCCAAGTCGCCAAGCCGCGAGTGGCGGCGTTGGCGGTTATACAACCCCACAACCCACAACCCAAAACCCATATTACTGACGCCCGTGAAGTTTGCTATCCCTGGCATCCCTGGTACCGACAGGCCGTGGTAGTTCGGGAGACGGTTATCCGTGCAGGTCAACGGGTTGCACGGTGTGTGAGGCAGTCGGACGATCTGGAGCGGGCGCTGGAGATTCCCCTATGGATGTTGGACCCCGTGACCTGCTGTATACGGCCTCTGGCTGACCAGCCTTATGTAGATGCCCCTGCGTTGCTTCAGTTAAGAGAACTGCTTTGCCCTTCGGCTGGCAGGGAAGCGGCGGTGGGGCAAGCTGTGCATCGTTGCCCTTGGGCAAGGAGAGACCGATGCCACGCCCACGCCGAGTTCGTCCCGATCGTCAGTTGTCCCTACGACTCCCGGAGCCCGGCCAGCCGACCTGGTGGAGCCTGCCGCCCGAGGTGCGCCAGCGTACCCTCACCCTGCTGGCGCACCTGCTTGGCCAGTATCAGGCCCCACACCGGCCAAAGACGACGGCTCAGGAGGTGGACGATCAGTGAGAAGTCCGACCCCACCATCTGGCCCGTAAGGCGCTGCTGTACATTCGTCAATCCTCTCCCTATCAGGTGCAGCACAATCAGGAAAGCCAGCGCCTCCAGTACGCCATGAAGGGACGTCTGGAGCAACTGGGCTGGTCGAACATCGAGCTCATTGATGAGGACCTGGGCTGCTCAGCGGCCGGGACGGTCATTCGATCAGGATTCGAGGCCCTGGTCGCACAGGTCTGTCTGGGTCAGCTCGGCGCGGTGGCTGCTCGGGAAATGTCGCGCTTTGCCCGTAACAGCCGTGAATGGCAACATCTGGTGGAATTATGCAGGAGGGTCGATACCCTGCTGGTCGACCAGGAGTCGGTCTACGCCCCGCGCCAGGGCAACGACCTTCTTCTGCTGGTGAAGGGCAGTTTGAATGAGTATGAGCTTGAATTGCTGCGTCAGCGTTCTCTGGAAGCCCGCTACGAGAAGGCCCGGCGCGGGGAGTGACTGGTGGCTGCACCGGTCGGTTACCTCAAGACCGAGGATCAGCGTCTGGAGAAAGATCCTGACCAACGGGTTCAGGAGATCATCCGTCTGCTCTTTGATACGTTCTTGAACATCGGCACGGCCCGACAGAGGTTGCTGTGGTTTCTGGAACACGATCTTTCGCTACCGGTTCGCACACCCAGAGGCGAACTGATCTGGAGACGCCCGAACTACGGCATGGTCGACCGGATGCTGACCCAGCCGGCCTATGGGGGAGCCTACGCCTATGGCAAGACGGAAACCGTCTTCTGCCCGCCCGGCCCGCACCCTCAAACCCGTACTCGACGCAAGCCGCAGGCCCAATGGCTGACGTTGATCCCTGGGGCGCATGAGGGCTACATTGACTGGGCGCGTTTCGAGCTCATTCAGCAGATGATCACACAGAATGTCACTGGCAAAGGCCAGAGTGGCGCCCCCCGGCATGGCCCGGCCTTACTGGCCGGCTTGCTGCGCTGTCGACGGTGTGGCCGCAAGCTGGTCGTACGCTATACGGGCGCCAACAGTGATGTGCTGCGCTATGGCTGTGAGCGGGGTTGGCTGGATAACGCCGCGCCTCGCTGCATTGCCTTCAGTGGACAGGCGGTAGATCGGGCTATCGGGCAGGCCCTTCTCAGGGTGGTGCAACCGGCCGCCGTGGAGGCGGCCATACAGGCGGGAGCACACCAGGCTGGCCAGCGGGAGCAGATTCTGGACATCCTGAGACGGGATGTGCAGGCGGCGCGTTATGCCGCCCAAAGGGCGTTCAAGCACTACGATGCGGCAGATCCTGAAAACCGCCTGGTGACCGACGAACTGGAGCGGCGTTGGAATCAAGCCCTGCAACGAGTCCAGGATTTGGAAAATCGGCTTGAAGCCCAGACCCAGGAGCAGGCACAGACCTCAGTAGTCTCCACCGAGGTCTTTAAGACTTTGGCTGAGGATCTGGAGGGGCTCTGGCTGGCCCCCCAAACCGACCCGCGGCTCAAGAAGCGGATCGTGCGCGCCTTGATCGAGGAGGTATGGGTCGATATCGATGACCAAGCCCATGAACTCTGCCTCATCCTTCATTGGAAAGGGGGTGTACATACGCAGCTACGCCTACCGCGTCGGCGGCGCGGTCAGTCTACGCAGACTTCGAAAGAGGTGGTCGAGGCGGTACGACAACTGGCACGGCTGTGCTCGGATCAAACCATCGCCGGGATGCTCAATCGCAACGGCCTGCGCACCGGGCGGGGCAATTGGTGGACACGCGAACGCGTGACCTCGCTACGTAGCACCCACAAAATTCCCTGTTATTGCCCGCAGCAACGAGCCGCTCAAGGCTGGATGAATCTGACCGAGGCAGCGGCTTTACTGAGCGTCAGTTCCAAAACCCTACGGTTGGCTGTTGAGCGAGGCGAACTACCTGCCGAACATCCTCTGGGCAATGGTCCCTGGATCTTTCACCAGCAGGCATTGTCCTCCCAGGCGGCTATTGAACTGGTCCAGCGGGTTCGAAGCCGCAAAGGCAGTCTGGCGGTACCAGGAAACTCGCAGCAAGAAATAACCTTTTCAAGCACATAGCGGAGTGGGGTATTATGAATACGTAGTTGTAGAAAATCTCGATGTACTCCCGGATCGACGCCTCGGCCTGGGCGCGTGTGGCATAGGGATAATGATGCACCCGCTCGTTCTTCAGAGTGCCCCAGAAGCGCTCGATGGGCGCGTTATCGAAACCGTCGCCCTGACGTGACATGGAACTGCGTAGGAGCAGGTCGCGGTAGGCAGTCGCCCAATACGGGCTACCCCGGTCCGTGTGGTGGAGCAGTCCTGACGGGGGGCGATGCTGCCCGACGGCCCGACACAGGACCCGGCTGACCCGCTCGGTGGTCAGCCGTTCGCCCATCGCGTCACCCACGATCTGGCAGGTGAACACGGCCTTGAGGGCCGCCGACTACAGCCGGCCCTCGCCGGTGGGAATGTACGTGATGTCGCCGGTCCAGACCTCATGGGGACGAGTAGGGGCGAACACCTGGCCCAGGACATTGTCCGCCACCGCCAGCCTATGGGCCGAGTCGGTGGTGGCCTTGAAGCGGCGCTTCTGGCGGCAACCCAGGCCCCTCTCACGGCGCAGGCGAGCAATACGGTCACGCCCCGCCACAACGCCCATGGCGGCCAGTTCCGGCTGCAACCGACAGGTTCCGTATGTGCCGGGTTCCGCCATGAGCGGCCCGGATCGCCACCTTCAGACGTGCGCTCTCCTAAACTCGCTTCGAGGGTGAACGCCCCGCCAGTCGTAGGGAGAGATTCTAACGTTCGGTATTGCCATGTATTTCCATCGGTTGCGAAGCCACCGTGTCCGGAGCGTGTCTAATGTTTCCCAACCGGGAGGCTTCGCTAGTCCCTCTGTTGCGGCGCATGGCGTCATTGAGAGGTCTCTTTAGTAACGCTTGCGCCACTGTCGCGGCGACAAACCTGTTACGCGCTTGAACGCCCGGCTGAAGGCGGCCTCCGAGTCGTAACCCACGTCAAGAGCAACCGCAATCAATTTGGCCCCGCCCTCGGACAACCGGTGCGCCGCGACCTGCATGCGCCATTGCGTCAGGTACTGCATCGGCGCCACTCCGACGGTTTTGGTGAAATGCTTCGACAGCGTCGACCGGGAAACGCCGGTTGCGCGCGCCAGAGCCTGGACCGTCCACGGTCGCGCGACGTTCTGGTGCAAGATCGCGAGTGATCGCCCCACTAGCGGGTCCCGAAGCCCGGCCAGCCAGCCGGCGTCATCCGTCGGCCCTGAGCGCAGGTAACGCCGTAGCACCTCGACAAACATCACCTCGCTGAGCCGACTGAGCAGGCTGCGCTCACCGCCACAGGACTGGCGCGATTCCGTGAGGGCGAACGAAATCAGCGACGCCAGCGGGTCCGAACTCGACTCCGGGGCCGGGACCCGCATCATTCGGGGCAGGGTCAAGAGCAGCGGATTGTAAGGCCCCATCGCGCAGCCCAGGAACCCGCAGATCAGCTTATTGCGTTGCGGGCCGGGACCGCCGTCGGTCACCACTGCGGGCATCTTGCCCTCTGACATCGCCTTGAAGAACGCGATGGACGCCTGTTCATCCTCTGGCGTCGGGTACTGTGGCGAGCTGGCAATCTTGTAGGCGTCGCCCCGTGGGAGTACCAGCGTATCGCCGGTCTGAAGCCGTATCGGTGGCTCGTCGTTGACGGCAGCCCAGCACGGGCCGTCGATCACCACATGGTAAGAAATAATGCAGTCGGAGCGCGGCTGGATGTGGCGGCACAGGCGCTGCCCTTCGGCGACGCCGATACCGTACGGCAAGCCTGGCTCCCACAGGAAGAAGACCGCCCCCCGCAGCCGAACCGTGTCGAGTACGTCCGATACCGGATCCAAGCGTCCCGCCAGCAACGGCTCGGTCTTCGCGGACGCTGAATCAAGCAATTCGGACGTAGAGTCCAGTGACCTATCCCTCATCGTATTACAGTGGCCGTGTCGTCTCTAGACACATTGAACGGAGAAACCCATGGCTACAGTAGAAACGATTCACGGTATGGGAACAAGTTCGAACCTACCCGAGGCATCAGCGGCGGATATCGATGCGGCACTCGCCTACGAGCAAACATTCGTACCGGCCCTGTTCGCGGAGTGGTCGGCCCATGTCATTGCGGCCGCCGATGTCCGGCCGGGCCATCGCACGCTCGACATTGCATGCGGGACCGGCGCGCTCACCCGCGAGCTTCCGGGCGTCGTCGGGGCGCGTCCGGCGCCGGTGGGTCTGGACATCGCACCCGGGATGCTCGCAGTCGCGAAACGGTTGAATCCGGAGATCGACTGGCGGTGGGGGAACGCGGACAGCCTGCCATTTATGGATGCAAGCTTCGATCGAGTGCTGTGCCAGTACGGCCTGATGTTCTTCCCGGACCGGGAAAATGCGCTGCGGGAGATGTGTCGCGTTCTGGCTCCGGCCGGTCGCGTCGCATTCGCTGTGTGGGACTCCCTAGAAAACAACCCGGGCTTCCAGGAAAAGGTGAATGTCCTTGATCGCGTGAGCGGGCGCCGGGCGGGCGATGCGCTACGCGCGCCATTTTGCCTCGGTGACCGGGAATCACTTAAGCAGATGGCCGAATATGCAGGGCTTGCAAACGTCGAGCTAAAGACCATCGACGGCAGTGCCCGCTTCGCGAGCCTATACGAGTTCGTCGAAGTCGAGATTCGTGGCTGGTTGCCGATAATGGGCGTACACCTGCCGGAAGAGGAGATCCGTGCCATCCATACCGAATGTCAAAGACGCCTTAGCGTTTTCGAGGTGACTCCGGGAGGTGAAATTTCGCTGCCCACACGCGCGCACGTGGTATCGGGGACTGGTGGCCGCGATGCCCTGAGGGTCCGTTAGGCGTGCTGATACGGGATGGCCGCTCGAAACCCGATCATCACCGTTTTACGCCGGGCGTTTCGTGCGAAGACCCATTTCAGAATAGGGCTGATGCGAGGCGCTTTTAGAGGCCGCCTAGCAGGCGCCCACCGAGGTCCGCCGGACCTATTCTAATCAAATGGTCCGATTTTGCCGACACCGTGCCGATGGCCAAGATGATCGTATAATCTATTGATTTTATTGCGATATTGGCGAATAGGGAGAGATTCGAGCTTTCGATGTTTCTTTGTTTTTCAATTGGTTACGTAACTGCCATGTCGAGATCGTGGCTACCTTATTCATGCCGCGCGTGACTTTAAGACCTTCTTGGGGTGCTCGATCAGGGACATCA
>CAZQXD010000102.1:0-10500 GCA_964597315.1 uncultured Candidatus Competibacteraceae bacterium | reverse complement strand
GACAGATAGCCGCGGTCGAACTGCATGCCCTCCACCACGTCCAGGCTGTTCTCCAGACCGGAGCCTTCCTCCACGGTGATGACCCCTTCCTTGCCCACTTTCTGCATGGCGTCGGCGATGATCCGGCCAATGTCAGTGTCGGAGTTGGCGGAGATGGTGCCCACCTGGGCGATGGCCTTGTCGTCGGTGCAGGGCTTGGACAGGGTCTTGAGCTGCTCCACAGCGGCGACCACCGCCTTGTCGATGCCACGCTTCAGGTCCATGGGGTTCATGCCGGAAGCCACGGCCTTCATGCCTTCCCGGACGATGGCCTGGGCCAACACGGTGGCGGTGGTGGTGCCGTCGCCAGCCACATCGGAGGTATGGGAGGAGACTTCCTTGACCATCTGAGCGCCCATGTTCTCGAACTTGTCTTCCAGTTCGATCTCCTTGGCCACGGACACGCCGTCCTTGGTCACGGTAGGGGCGCCGAAGGACTTGTCCAGCAGCACATTGCGGCCCTTGGGACCGAGGGTGACCTTGACGGCATTGGCCAGAACATTGATACCACGCACCATGCGGACGCGGGCGTCATCGCCGAATCGTACATCTTTAGCAGCCATGTGTACTTACCTCTGAAAAGCTTGAATTCTGCGGTTGATTGCGGGAGCGGGACTCAGCCCTCAAGGACCGCCATGATCTCGTCTTCACGCATGACGATCACGTCCTCGCCGTCCACCTTGACCTCGCTACCCGAATACTTGCCGAACAGCACATGGTCGCCAGCCTTGACGTCTAGGGGACGCACCTCGCCGTTTTCCAGCAGTTTTCCCCGGCCCACGGCCAGGACTTCACCCCGTGACGGCTTCTCGGCGGCGGAACCAGGCAGCACGATACCGCCAGCAGTGGTGGTTTCTTCCTCCATGCGCTTGATGATCACGCGATCATGCAACGGGCGGATATTCATCGAATCGTCTCCTCGAATTGCCTGCGGAATAGGCTCTAGTTGTTAGCACTCAACTTAGGCGAGTGCCAATGATAGCCAGCAATACTACCCTGTCAAGGGCTGAGACCTGGTATGGGGACGGCGCCGGAAAATTCAAGTCCGTTCGGGCCTAGTCATCCTCACGGCGCCACTCCCCCTCGATGGTGTGGGTTTCCGATGGGCGGGAGCCGGGACCGGTAGGCCGGGGCTGAACGATACGGACGTTCTTGAGTACTTTGCCCAACAGCCAGTGGCGGGTCTGGGGGAGCAGGCAGATAAACCCCAGGGTGTCGGTGACGAAGCCGGGCGTCAGCAACAGGGCGCCGCCGATCAGCAGCACCACACCCTCCAGCAGCTCCCGAGCCGGCGGCTGGCCACTGTCCAGGGCGACCCGCGCCCGTTGTAGGGTGGCCATGCCCTGTTGGCGCAGCATCCAGGCGCCCAGGGCGGCGGTGAGCAGGATCAGGCCCACGGTGGGCAGGGCGCCGATGGCCCCACCAACCTGGATCAGGATGTAGATCTCGACAATGGGTACGCAGACAAACAATACAAACGGCAACAGTCTCACGGGATATCCTTGGCTGATGGGCATGCTACAGTTGCGGGGATGGTTTATTGATATGGGGGCGAATCGCCCATGAACAAGGACCACCTGTTGGTTTATCGCGCCCGCCCGGCCCCAGTAGCGGAACACATCGCCGAAGCCTCGGTAACGGAGCGCCTGGCGGCCTGCGTGGACATTTTGCCCGGCCTCGTTTCTGCTTACCCCTGGAACAAGCCTGTCCAATCGAACACCGCACCGCTGCTGGTGATAAAAACCACCGGGCAAACCTATCCGGCCCTGGAGGCGCGCATTCAGCGGTTACACCCCTATGGGGTGGTGGAGATCAGCGCCCGGCCTCGATGGGGTTCCCCCGCTTACTTGAATCGGATCGACCCTTGCCTGGAGTCAACATCTTGAACCGTCCTATCTTGGCCACCGCATCCCTGCTGCTTATCTGCCCGACTCCGTGGGCCGCCGAGCCGCTGCTATCCCTGCCCGGCGCCGCGCCGGTCTATGAGACGGGGCTGCTGGAACCCGAGCAGGCGTTTATCCCCTCCGTGACGGTGGTTGATTCCAGTACCCTTAAAGTCATCTGGACCATTGCCGATGGAACCTATCTCTACCGTGACCGTCTATCGGTGGATTTGGTGGACGCCGACAAGGTCGCAGTGATGGCGCTGGAGTTACCCCCCGGCAAGCTCAAGGAGGATGAATTCTTCGGCCTCCAACAGGTGTACTATCGGCAGGCCACCGCTGTGGTGCGGCTGTGGCGGCGGACTGCCGATGCCCTGGACATTCAGGTCAAAATCACCTATCAAGGCTGTGCTGAAATTGGCGTTTGCTATCCGCCCGTCGAGACGTTGGTCCCGATGACCTTGCCGGTCGCGCACACCGCCGCCGCCCCGTGACGATCTGAATTCTCTTGTCACCGGAAACCGGGATTCAATCAGGACTGGGCCTTGGGCTTAATAAAGGAAATTTGCGGCCAACCGGTTGCTATCTGCCGCGAACCTGCCTGGACAAGGCGGCCTTGTTAAGGCAGAATCCCCGCCTTGCGACCGCTCCAGCCCACACGGACGCCATACATGCCATGGTCACATTGCTGAACGACTTCGAATACCGGCCCGAAACTCGCGGATCGAGACACTGGGGCACAGCCACTCCAGTCAAAGTCTCGCGGCGGAGCCGCACAGTTCGCCATGGTCCCGGCATCACCAAACCCCGATTGGCGGAGCGCATCCCCACGCATCCTTCAGAGACACAGGCAGCCCCATGGATATTCGCAAGATCAAGAAACTAATCGAATTGCTGGAGGAATCCGGCATCTCCGAGATCGAAATCCAAGAAGGCGAGGAATCGGTGCGGATCAGCCGCCATCCCCAAGGCGCCGCCCTGATGATGCCACCCCAGCCCGCCTGGAGCGGCCTTGGTTACGGCCCCGCCCCCTTGGCTGGCCCGCCGATGGCGTCGCCCTCGGAACCCACAGCCACCAAAACCCCCGAGGTTGCCGAGTCCCAGCCCTCGGGACATATTCTCCCCTCGCCAATGGTGGGCACCTTCTATCGATCCGCCTCGCCCGGGGCCAAATCCTTCGTGGAGGTGGGCCAGCACGTCAAAGCTGGAGACACCGTCTGCATCATCGAGGCCATGAAGATGTTCAACCAGATCGAAGCCGACCAGTCGGGAGTGATCAAATCCATCCTGGTGGAAAACGGCCAGCCGGTGGAATACGATCAACCCCTGTTGATTATCGAATAATCCGGTCTCGTATCCCCAACCAAGCGCCTACCGCCATGCTGGAAAAAGTCGTCATAGCCAATCGGGGCGAGATTGCCCTGCGCATCCTAAGGGCCTGCCGAGAGTTAGGCATCAAGACGGTTGCCGCCCACTCCACAGTGGACCGGGACCTCAAGCATGTCCGGCTCGCCGACGAAACCGTCTGCATCGGCCCGCCCCCGGCGGTGGAGAGCTATCTGAACATGCCGGCCCTGATCAGCGCCGCCGAAGTCACCGACGCTGTGGCTATTCACCCAGGTTATGGGTTTCTGTCCGAGAACGCCGATTTCGCCGAGCGGGTGGAACAAAGCGGCTTTATCTTCATCGGCCCCCGGGCCGAAACCATCCGGCTGATGGGCGACAAAGTCTCCGCCATCCGGGCCATGAAAGCCGCCGGGGTGCCTTGCGTGCCCGGCTCCGACGGTCCCTTGGGGGACGACCCGGAGCAGAACCTGGCCATGGCCAAAAAAATCGGCTACCCGATTATTATCAAAGCGGCTGGCGGCGGCGGCGGCCGGGGCATGCGGGTGGTGCACGGCGAGGCCACTTTGCTCAACGCCATCGACCTGACCCGTAGTGAAGCCGGCGCCGCCTTCGGCAATCCCGCCGTCTACATGGAGAAGTACCTGGACCACCCACGCCACGTGGAGATCCAAGTCTTATCCGACTGTCATGGCAACTCCATTTATTTAGGGGAGCGAGACTGCTCCATGCAGCGCCGCCACCAGAAAGTGATCGAGGAAGCGCCAGCCCCGGGCATCACCCCCAAAGAGCGGCAGCGCATCGGCGAGGTCTGCGCCGAAGCCTGCCGACGGATCGGCTACCGGGGCGCCGGCACCTTCGAGTTTCTCTACCAGGACGGGGAATTTTTCTTCATCGAAATGAACACCCGGGTCCAGGTGGAGCACCCGGTCACCGAGATGGTCACCGGGGTGGATATCGTCAAGCAGCAACTGCTGATCGCCGCTGGCGAGAAACTGCCCTATCGGCAGGAAGATATCCACATCACCGGCCACGCCATCGAGTGCCGGATCAACGCCGAGGACCCCAATACCTTTATGCCCTCTCCGGGCACCATCACCCAGTACCATGCCCCCGGAGGGCCCGGAATTCGGGTGGATACCCATATCTACAACAGCTACCGGGTGCCGCCCAACTATGACTCCATGATCGGCAAGCTTATCGCCCACGGCGAAAACCGCACCGCCGCCATCGCCCGCATAAGCAACGCCCTGGGAGAGCTGGTCATTGAGGGTATCAAGACCAATGCGGCCCTGCACCAGCGGATTCTTCACGACGCCAATTTCGTCAAGGGCGGCGCCGATATCCATTATCTGGAGCGCCAACTGGGCCTATAAGGCTACACTTAACTTTCAGGATCTAACAACACGGGCCGTGCCATGAGCGATGCCGATAACGCCCCCTGGGTGCAACTGACCCTGGAGGCGGTGCGCCATACCCCCGAACAACTGGAAGACGCCCTACTGGCGGCCGGCGCCGTAGCAGTCACCCTCCAAGACGCGGGCGACCAGCCAATCCTGGAGCCTGCCCCCGATCAGACCCCGTTGTGGTCCCATACCCGGGTTACCGGACTGTTCGACGCCCAAACCGATGTGGCGGTCGTCAAGCAGGCCCTGTGCCACACCCTATCTGAGGCCGTGCTGCCCGAATGCCGACTGGAGTCCCTAGAAGAACGGGACTGGGTACGGGCCTGGCTAGATGATTTTCATGCCATGCGCTTTGGCCGCCGATTGTGGGTCTGCCCCAAGAACCAGCCGCCCCCCCACCCGGAGGCGGTCAATCTGTTTCTGGACCCGGGCCTGGCCTTCGGCACCGGCACCCACCCCACCACTGCCCTGTGCCTAAACTGGCTGGACGGCCAAAACCTGGACGGCCAGAGCCTGCTGGATTACGGTTGCGGGTCGGGCATCCTGGCTATCGCTGCCGCCCGGTTGGGAGCCACATCGGTCTGGGCGGTGGACATTGACCCCCAGGCCCTGCTGGCCACCATCGACAACGCCGCCGCCAATGGGGTTGGCGAGCGCATCCATAGCGGTCACCCGGCGGACCTGCCCACCCAGACCTTCGACGTGGTGGTGGCCAATATCCTGGCCGGCACCCTGATCGGCTTGGCCGATGCCCTAATCGAACAGCTACGCCCGGGGGGAAGGTTGGCTCTGGCCGGCATTCTGGCTGACCAAGAAAGCTTGGTAAAGGCGGCGTTTGCCGATCGCTGCCACTTCGGCCCCTCCCAACAGCGGGAGGGTTGGGTGCTACTCCAGGCTGAACGCCGCTGAGGCGCCCCCCTTGCTCGGGGTGGTTCGGAAGTCGGCTTTATTCACCTTTTCGATGGGGGTATCATGGGCGGTCCCGCCGCCCCCCGGATACTCGTTTACCATGCAGATCGGTCCCTACGAGATAGCCCCGCCGGTAATTCTGGCGCCCATGGCCGGCGTCACCGACCGCCCGTTCCGGCAGTTGTGCCGACGCCTGGGGGCGGGGTTAGCGGTCTCGGAAATGGTCAGCGCCGACCCCCGGCTTTGGGACAGTCCCAAGACCCGCCGCCGCCTGGATCACAGGGGCGAGGCCGAACCTCGGGTGGTGCAGATCGCTGGCTACGACCCCGCCATGCTGGCCAAGGCCGCCAAGGTCAACGTGGACAATGGCGCCCAGATCATCGACATCAACATGGGCTGCCCGGCCAAGAAAGTCTGTAACGTCCAGGCCGGTTCCGCCCTGCTCCGAGACGAGTCCCTGGTGGGGCGCATCCTGGAGGCGGTAGTGGCGGCCGTGGAGGTGCCGGTGACCCTCAAGATTCGCACCGGCTGGGACCCGGAACACCGCAACGGCGTGACCATCGCCCGCATCGCCGAAACCGCCGGTATTCAGGCCCTGGCTGTGCATGGCCGCACCCGGGCTTGCGCCTACGGCGGCCAGGCTGAGTACCACACCATCCGCGCCATCAAGGCCGCCGTGGCCATCCCGGTGACCGCCAACGGCGACATCCAAAACCCGGAGCAGGCCCGCCGGGTGCTGGATTTCACCGGCGCCGACGCGGTGATGATCGGTCGCGCCGCCCAGGGCCGACCCTGGCTGCCCGGGCAGATCGCCCATTACCTAGCCACCGGGGAGCGCCTGGCCGAACCACCGCCCGCCCGGGTCCGGGATATCCTCTCGGAACACCTGGAAAACCTGTATCGCTTCTACGGCGAATACACCGGGGTACGGGTGGCTCGCAAGCACTTAGGCTGGTACAGCAAGGACCACCCTCAAGCTGCCGCGTTTCGCGCAATTGTCAATTCCGTGGAGTGCCAGCGCCGGCAACTGGCGCTGACTCGCGAGTACTTCGACCGCCTGGCCGACCAGGAGTCCATGGCCGCATGACCGCTCCCAAACCCCTACAGCCCGAGCCATCCCCCGCCACCCCCCTGCGCGACCAGGTACAGGACGCCTTGAGCGAGTATTTCCAGCGTCTGGACGGCCATATGCCCAGCCATCTCTACAAGCTAGTGCTCCAGGAAGTAGAGCCGCCCCTGCTGGAAACCGTGATGCACCACGCCGGCGGCAACCAGACCCGGGCCGCTGAAATCCTCGGCATCAACCGCGCTACCCTGCGCAAAAAACTCAAGCAGTACGGACTCGACTGAGGAGTCCGTTATAATCGGCGCTTTTCCCAGCACCCGACCCAAGAGACCTTCATGAGCCAGCCACAACCTGTCCGCCGCGCCCTACTCAGCGTTTCCGACAAAACCGGCATCGTCGCTTTCGCCCAGGCCCTCCATGAACTGGACGTGGAGATTCTGTCCACCGGCGGCACCGCCCGGCTACTCCGGGAACAGGGCCTGCCGGTGCTGGAAGTGTCCGACCACACCGGCTTTCCAGAAATGATGGACGGTCGGGTCAAGACCCTGCACCCCAAGATTCACGGCGGCCTGCTCGGCCGACGCGGGATCGACGACGCGGTCATGTCCGGGCACGGTATCCCCCCCATCGACCTGCTGGCCGTCAATCTCTATCCCTTCGAATCCACCGTGGCCAAGCCCGACTGCGACCTGGCCACAGCCATCGAGAATATCGACATCGGCGGTCCGGCCATGCTCCGGGCCGCTGCCAAGAACCACGCCGCCGTGACCGTGGTGGTGGACGGGGCCGATTATCCGCAGGTCCTGGCCGAACTGCGGGAACAGGGGGGAGTGAGCGACGCCACCCGCTTCGCACTGGCGGTCAAGACCTTCGAACACACCGCCCGCTACGATGGCGCCATCGCCAATTACCTGGGCGCCGTGCCGGACGGCGGCTTTCCCCAGACCCTGAGCCTACAGTTTCGCAAAGCCCAGACCATGCGCTACGGGGAAAACCCCCACCAACAGGCTGCCTTCTACGTGGAAGCCAGGCCACGGGAAGCCGCTGTGGCCACCGCCCGTCAGCTCCAGGGCAAAGCGTTGTCCTATAACAACGTGGCCGATACCGACGCCGCTCTAGAGTGCGTCAAGTCCTTCACCGCCCCCGCCTGTGTCATCGTCAAGCACGCCAACCCTTGTGGGGTGGCCATTGGCGTCGACCTGTTGGAGGCTTACGAACGGGCCTACCGAACCGATCCCACCTCGGCTTTCGGGGGCATCATCGCCTTCAACCGGGAACTGGACGCCGACACCGCCCGAACCCTGGTGGAGCGGCAGTTCGTGGAAGTCATTATCGCCCCGACAATCGCCCCGGAGGCATTGGCGGTGACCGCCGCCAAGAAAAACATCCGGGTGCTGGTCTGCGGCTCTTGGGCGGAGCCGACTCCGGGCTGGGACTATAAACGGGTCAACGGCGGGCTGTTGGTCCAGGATCGGGACCTGGGCGCCATTGGCGCCGCCGACCTCCAGGTGGTCAGCCGCCGCCCGCCCACCGACCAGGAACGCCAGGACCTGCTGTTTGCCTGGAACGTGGCCAAGTTCGTCAAGTCCAACGCCATCGTCTATGCCCGGGGGCAAATGACCATCGGCGTGGGCGCCGGCCAGATGAGCCGAGTGTACTCGGCCCGGATCGCTGCCATCAAAGCCGCCGACGAGGGGCTGGAAGTGCAGGGTTCGGTGATGGCTTCGGACGCTTTTTTTCCGTTCCGGGACGGCATCGACTCGGCCGCCGAGGTGGGCATCACTGCGGTCATCCAGCCCGGCGGCTCCCTACGGGATAACGAAGTGATCGCCGCCGCCGACCAGCACGGCATGGCCATGGTGTTCACGGGCATGCGGCATTTTCGGCACTGAGGAGTCCTTATGAATGTACTGATCATCGGCGGCGGCGGCCGGGAACACGCCTTGGCCTGGAAAACCGCCCAATCCCCCCGGGTAGACAAGGTGCTGGTGGCCCCGGGTAATGCTGGCACTGCCCGGGAACCCAAGGTGGAGAACGTTCCGATCCAGGCGGACGATGTGCCCGGGTTGGTGGAACTGGCCAGGGAGCGGGACGTGAATCTCACCATCGTCGGCCCCGAAGCGCCCCTGGTGGCGGGGGTGGTGGATGCCTTCCGGGAGGCGGGCTTGCCCTGTTTCGGCCCCACCCAAGAGGCGGCGCAACTGGAAGGCTCCAAATCCTTTACCAAGGACTTTCTGGCCCGCCACGGCATTCCCACCGGGGCCTACGGGACGTTCACCGACGTGGCCCCGGCCCTGGCCTATCTCAAGGACCGGCGAGTCCCCATCGTCATCAAGGCCGATGGTCTGGCCGCCGGCAAGGGAGTGATTCTGGCCCAAACCAAGGCCGAGGCGGTGGCCGCCATTGAGGACATGCTGGGGGGCAACGCTTTCGGAGAAGCCGGCCACCGGGTGGTGATCGAGGACTTCCTCATCGGCGAGGAAGCCAGCTTTATCGTCATGGTGGATGGAGAACACGTTCTGCCCATGGCCTCTAGTCAAGACCACAAGGCCCGGGACGAGGGCGATATCGGTCCCAATACCGGGGGCATGGGTGCGTATTCTCCGGCGCCGGTGGTCACCGACGCCCTGCACCAGCGGATCATGGACGAGGTGATTCTGCCCACGGTGCGGGGCATGGCCGCCGAGGGCCGCCCTTACACGGGATTTCTTTACGCGGGGCTGATGATCGCCCCTGACGGCGCCCCCCAAGTGCTGGAGTACAACTGCCGCTTCGGCGACCCGGAAACCCAGCCTATTCTGCTGCGGCTGCGCTCCGACCTGGTGGACTTGTGCGAGGCCGCCATGGAGGGGCGTCTGGATCAGGTCCGCGCCGACTGGGACCCCCGGGCGGCCCTAGGGGTGGTCATGGCCGCCGGGGGCTATCCGGGCAGCTACCGCAAGGGCGACCCCATCCAGGGGCTGGAAGAGGCCGATGCCCTGGAAGACGCCAAGCTATTCCACGCTGGCACCGCTCTGAAAGATGACCAGGTCGTTACCAGCGGCGGTCGGGTGCTGTGCGCCGCTGCTCTGGGCGCCACAGTGAGCGAGGCTCAGACCCGGGCCTACGAACTGGCCGATACGGTTCACTGGCAAGCGGTCTATTACCGACGCGACATCGGCCACCGGGCGATCGCCCGGGAGCGGGGCCAAGCCTAAATTCCACGGCTGCCCAATGCCTGCCGTTGGGCGCTGGGTTAGGGATACAGGATGCTTTCGGACAAGCCCACATGCCTAGACCCCCGGATGCGGGCCATGAGCTCAACGCTTCATGGAATCAAAGAAATCGGCGTTGGTTTTGGTGCTCTTCAGACGCTCCAGTAGAAATTCCATGGCCTGAAGGTCTTCCATGGGATGCAAGAGCTTACGAAGAATCCACATTTTCTGGAGGTCTTCGGCGTTGGTGAGGAGTTCTTCGCGACGGGTGCCGGAGCGGTTGATGTTGATGGCGGGGTAGATGCGTTTCTCGGCGATTTTCCGGTCCAGGTGGATTTCCATATTGCCGGTGCCCTTAAACTCTTCATAGATCACGTCGTCCATCCGCGAACCGGTGTCGATCAGGGCGGTGGCCAGAATGGTCAGAGAGCCGCCCTCCTCGATATTACGGGCCGCGCCAAAGAAGCGTTTAGGGCGGTGCAGGGCGTTGGCGTCAACGCCGCCGGTCAGCACCTTGCCCGAGGATGGCACCACGGTGTTATAGGCACGGGCCAGGCGGGTGATGGAGTCCAGCAGGATTACCACGTCCATTTTGTGTTCCACCAGACGCTTGGCTTTCTCGATGACCATCTCGGCCACCTGCACATGGCGGGCCGCCG
>CAZQXD010000101.1:0-10919 GCA_964597315.1 uncultured Candidatus Competibacteraceae bacterium | reverse complement strand
TGGCCTGGTGCATGAACTCGTCCCTGACGGCATCATCAGGCTCCCCATACCATTTATAGTCCTCTTTAGGGAGGGCCACGCCCATGGACTTGACGATGTCGGTGACCTCATCGCCCACATTGATACAGTCGGTGAGCTTGCCCCCGAAAATGGTCAAGTAGTGGTCCGAGGCGTTGACGTCGATGGCGTGTTTGCGGGAGAGCTTGAGAAAATCCCGCTGGCCCTGCCCTTGTTTTTTGAGGGCCAGAGGCCGCACGCCGCAGCGGTAGGCGATCACATCGTCCTCGGTCAGGGGCTTGGGCAGTTTCAGGCGCTTGTTGATATTGTCCAGCACAAACCGGCGGTCCGCCTCGGTGACCTGGACATGGGGCGAATCCACCCGGGTGTCAGTGGTGCCGATGCAAGTGCGGGCGCCCATGGGGATCACAAAAAACAAGCGCCCCTCGTCGTCGAAGAAAGCCAGCACCCGGCGATTGGGGGTGAGCTGGCGCACGATCAGGTGAATGCCCTTGGACAGGGCGTGTTCATGCTGGCTGTGCTGCTGATTGAGCTGATTGAGTGCGTCGGCGAACGGCCCGCCGGCATTGATCAGCACCCGGGATTGGATATCGAACTCCGCGCCGGTGAGGGTATCCCGGGCGCGGGTGATCCACAGCGCCCCCTCCCGCCGGGAGCCCAGGGAGGCCACATAATTGGCGGCGTTGCAGCCCCGGTCCAGGGCCGAGCGGATGAAATTAAAGACAAAGCGGGCGTCGTTGTCGTAGAGACAGGCATCGGAGTACTCGAAGCCCCCGATGCTGTGGTCGGTATTGATGATGGGTTCTTCCTGCTGGATCTGAGTGGCGGACAGCAAGCGGGGGATTTGGGTGAAGCAATTGCCGATAAACCAATACAACCAGCCCCCAGCCCACAGGTACATGGGGTGGAAGCGAAACCCCCTGGCAATGGTGGACAGGAAGCGAATCTCCTTGACCGTGGAGGGGTAGCTGCGGATCAAGCGATTGCGGGACAGGCACAGCTTACGGACCAGGGGGAAGTCATAGGTCTCCATGTATTTGATGCCCCCCCAGGCCAGATTCGAAGACTGCATGCTGGTGAACCCGGCGAAGTCCCGTTGGTCGATCAGGGCGGTCTTGACGCCTTTGCCCGCCAGGGCCGCCGCCGACACCGCGCCGTTGATGCCGCCACCGATGATCAAGACCTCGTAAACGGTCTCGCCTAGCGTGTCGAGGTTGCTTTTTCTCAACTGCATCGTTGGCTCCCTTGGATCAGGAATTTCAACATCAAACATGCTGATGAAGTGGCGAGGCCACGCTCTGTACTACACTTTAGACTGATTCCCGACGGTTTGTAGTTGCTATGAATGTTCAATTGAAAAAATTGACGGCACTTTTATAACAAAATGAATATTTGATTTTCACAGTGGCGCGCCATATGCCGGGTCGGCATATTCGCGAATCATTGCATTCGAGGATGGATCAGGGGGCCGAGTTGGCCACTGTCACGGCGGTTTTGGCCCTGGCGAGGATCTTCAACATGCTCTCGGGAGGGGGCTGATCGGTGAACAGCGTGTCCACCTGGGAGAGATGACCTAGGCGCACCAGGGCGTTGCGACCGAATTTACTGCTATCCGCCACCAGCAACACTTTACGGGCGCAGGCCATGATGGCTTGGGAGACCCGGACTTCCCGGTAGTCGAAGTCCAGCAGGGTGCCATCCTGATCGATACCGGAAATGCCGATGATGCCGAAGTCCACCTTGAACTGCTGGATGAAGTCGATAGTGGCCTCGCCGGTGACGCCCCGGTCCCTGGAGCGGACCACGCCACCGGCGATAATGACCTCGAAGCTGGGGTTATCGCTGAGTTGCGCGGCCACGTTGAGGTTATTGGTGATGATCCGCAAGCCCGAATGGTCCCGCAGGTGTTTAGCCACTTCCTCGGTGGTGGTCCCCAGATTGATGAACAATGACGCCTGATCGGGGATATGAGCGGCCACCAGTTTGGCGATGCGGCGCTTTTCTTCCAGATGGAGTATCTGGCGGGCGGTATAGGCCACGTTCTCCACGCTGGAGGGCAGCCCGGCCCCACCATGGTAACGGCGGAGCAGGCCCTGGTCGCACAATTCGTTGACGTCCCGGCGGATTGTCTGGGGCGTGACACTAAAGCTTTCGGCCAGATCGTCTATGGCGACAAAGCCCTGACGCTGTACCTGCTTGAGAATGAGGTGCTGGCGTTGGTTCAGAGTCATGGGAACACGATTTGGATTTGCAATGATGAGTACTATAGAGAATTTTCAGGTGCGAAAGCCATTTTCAATAAAATTGATCAGTCCTAAATTATTGAGAACCGCCCAGGTCACGGGCGGCATATACGCCCGGAGCCGGTAGAGGAGCATAGGAGCTGGTGGATCACCCTTTCGATATGGTGGTGTTCGGCGGTAGTGGCGATTTAGCCATGGGCAAGCTGCTGCCGGCGCTTTATTACAATTGCCGGGAGGGACAGTTGTCCGCCGAGGGGCGGATTATCGCCGTGGCTCGGGCCGAACTGAGCCGGGAGGACTATCTGGCCCGGGTGGAGGATAATCTGCACCGCCGCCTGGCTCCAGGGGATTTCAGCGAGGAACACTGGCGGGCCTTCGCCCAACAGCTCGATTATCTGCGCCTGGACGCCACGATTGGGTCTGACTACCGGCGGCTGGCCGAACTGCTGAACGGTGGCGAGAGGCGGGTGCGGGTATTTTATCTGGCCACCCTGCCGGAGTTTTACAGTTTGATCTGCGTCTTTCTGTCGGCCATGGGGCTGGTGACCCCCCGTTCCCGGGTGGTGCTGGAAAAACCCCTGGGCAAGGATCTGGTATCGGCCCAGGCGATCAATAACGAAGTAGGGGAGGTTTTCGCCGAACGGCAGATTTTTCGTATCGACCATTATCTGGGCAAGGAAACCGTCCAGAACCTGATGGCCCTGCGCTTCGGCAACGCCCTATTCGAACCCCTGTGGCGGGGCAAATGGATCAGCCATGTGCAGATCACCGTAGCCGAGAAGATCGGTATCGAGGGCCGAGGCCGCTACTACGAATCGGCCGGGGCCATGCGGGATATGGTGCAAAATCATCTGTTGCAACTGCTGTGCCTGGTGGCCATGGAACCCCCCAACAGCCTGGACCCGGATACGATTCGGGACGAGAAGCTGAAGATTCTCAAAGCCCTGCGTCCACTGACCCCGGAATCCATTAGCACGATCGTGCAGGGTCAGTATCGGGCCGGGGCCATTGCCGGGCAGCCCGTGCCCGGTTATCTGGACGAAGCGGGGGTGGCTCCGGGCAGCCGCACCGAAACCTTCGTGGCGCTGAAGGCGGAACTGGCCACCTGGCGTTGGGCTGGAGTGCCGTTCTATCTGCGCACCGGCAAGCGCATGCCGCGACAGGTCTCGGAGATCGTGGTGCATTTCCATGAACTGCCCCATGCTCTGTTCAAAACCGACTCGGGCTTGATTCAGCCCAACCGCCTGGTCCTCCGCCTCCAGCCCGAGGAGATCGTCAGGCTGTATCTGATGGCCAAGTCGCCCGGGGACGGGATGCTGTTGCGCCCGGTGGCCCTAAACCTCAACTTTGCCGATACGTTCGAGTCCCGCCACGCCGACGCCTACGAGCGGCTGCTGATGGATGTCATCCGCGGCAAGCTGACCTTGTTCATGCGCCGGGATGAACTGGAAGCCGCCTGGCGCTGGGTAGCGCCGGTCCTGGACGCCTGGGAAATCTGGGATAGCCGTCCCAAACCCTATGTGGCCGGCACCTGGGGGCCGACCGCCAGCACTGCCCTGATCACCCGGGACGGCTTCACCTGGCGCGAGGACGGTCCCTGAGCCGGGAGGCTCCTCCACCCGCCCGCCACTGCATCTATCGGAGCGGTTTTCCCGTAGCACCTACAAGGCCGGATGGAGTCTCCCCGGGACCGGCGGGGTGTTCACCCTTGACCGGTTCGGGGCGCTCTAAGCGGTCGCGTGGCGGCATTATGGAGGCGATACATGGTCCCGATGCGTGAGCTTCTGAGCGGGTTGCTGGCGGTGCTGTTGCCCTTGACGGCGGCGGCCCAGGTTAAGAACGGTTTTGATCTGTCCGACGCCCTGGCGCCGGCGGCGGAGATTCGCCAGGGGGGTCCGCCCCGGGACGGTATCCCGGCCATCGACGCACCCCAATTCGTCAGCGCCCACCGCCAGGGCCTGTTGGTGGATACCAGCCGGGTATTGGGTGTGGAGCGCAACAGGGTGGCCAAAGCCTATCCCATTGCCATCTTAAATTGGCATGAGATCGTCAACGACCAGTTCGGCGGCGAGGGCATCGTAGTCAGTTACTGCCCCCTGTGCGGCACCGGCATGGTGTTCCGGGCCGAGGTGGCCGGCAAGCCCCGGACCTTCGGGGTCTCCGGGCTGCTATACAATAGCGACGTGCTGCTCTATGACCGAGACAGCGAGTCCCTGTGGTCCCAGATTGCCCGCCAGGCCATCGCCGGTCCCCTCAAGGGAGAAACCCTGGAGATGGTGCCCGCAAGCCATACTAGCTGGGCGGCCTGGCGGGCCAGGCACCCGGATACTTTGGTGCTGTCCCCCAACACCGGCTACCGGCGCGACTATTCCCGCGATCCCTATAGGGGCTATGAAACCAGCGCGGCCCTGTACTTCCCGGTTGATCCCTTTAGCGCCCGCTACCATCCCAAGGAGCAGGTCATCGGCCTGGAGCTGGAGGGGGTGTTCAAAGCCTATCCCTTCGCCGAACTGTCCCAAGGCCCTCGCCGCTTCCTGGATACCGTGGCAGGGCGCGAGATCACCGTGGAGTTCGATCCCGAACATCGGAGTGGCCGGGTGGTGGATGCCGAAGGCCGAGAGATTCCCACGGTGATCGCGTTCTGGTTTGCCTGGTCGGCGTTTCACCCGAATACCCAGGTCCACACCGCCCCTTGATGTGCTTTCCAGGGGGCTTGGTTCGGGCGTCGGGCGTCGCCTAGGAGGCCGGCTGGCGAGTCTAGAAAAAACCCAACTAGACTTGTAGCCAAGCCAGACCCATAGTCTCCAGGGAGCAAGCCCGTTATGCGCTACCGATTCGTTACCGCCGATGTGTTCACGGAGCGGCTATTTGGCGGCAATCCCCTCGCCGTGTTCCCCGACGCCACTGGCCTGGATACCCCGGTCATGCAGGCAGTGGCCCAGGAGTTTAATCTCTCGGAAACCGTGTTCGTGTTCCCGCCCATACACTCGGGCCATGCTCGGCGGCTGCGGATTTTCACCCCCGACGCGGAACTGCCCTTTGCCGGCCATCCCACGGTGGGGGCGGCGCTGATGCTGGCGCTACGGGGAGCACTACCCCTGAGCGGAGACCAAACCAAGCTGGTTTTCGAAGAAGGCGTAGGGCCGGTGCCAGTGATCATCCGCGCCCACCAGGGGCGGCCCGTGTTCGCCCAGCTCACCGCCCCTAAACTCCCGGAGTTCGGACCCTCGCCACCCCACCCGGAGCAAGTGGCCGCCATGCTTTCCTTGGAGCCGGAAGACCTGGACGGGGAGATCCGGGGTGCTTCCTGCGGGGTGCCGTTTTTGTTCGTGCCCGTGGCCGGGCTGTCGGCGGTGCGCCGGGCGCGGCTCAACAGCGCCATTTGGGAGAGCCTGTCCCCCTCCCTGTGGAGCCAGGAGCTATTTATCTATGCCCGGGAAGCGGTGGAGCCAGGCTCCCATATTCACGCCCGAATGTTCGCTCCGGCCCTGGGAATCAGCGAGGACCCGGCCACTGGCGCGGCGGCGGCGGCCCTGGCCGGGGTGCTGGGGGAGCGAGACCCCACCAACAATGGCCCCCTGCGTTGGGTGGTGGAGCAGGGCTTTGAAATGGGCCGACCCAGTATCCTGGAGGTGGAGGCCGATAAGCAAAACGGTGCGATCGTGGCCGTGCGGGTAGGGGGGGCTGCGGTGTTGGTGAGCGAAGGGGAGATGGAGATTCCAGCGTCTGGAACCTAAGGGGGACGCCGGTACTCCCAGTGTTTGCCCCACTCGCTCCAAGGTGAAACCGATGCTCAGAATTCTTGCCTCTGGCCTGCTGTTGATGCAACTGGCTGCCTGTGCGGTTTCCCCCACCGGACGCCAGCAGCTGGTGTTTATGCCCGCCCAGGAGATGGACGCCATGGGGGTGGCGGCATTTACCGAAATCAAGCAAAAAGAAACCATTGCAACCGATCCCGTCGCCAACGCCTATGTGCGCTGCGTGGCCGACGCCGTGGTGGACGCCTTGCCCCAGCGCCAGCCTTGGGAACTGGTGGTGTTCCAGGACGACGCCGCCAATGCCTTTGCCCTGCCTGGGGGCAAGATCGGGGTATATACGGGCATGCTGGAAGTCGCCCGAACCCAGGACCAACTGGCCGCAGTGATCGGCCATGAGATAGGCCACGTACTGGCCCAGCACTCCAATGAGCGGGCCTCCCAGAATCTAGCGGTGCAGGGCGGCCTGGCGGTGGCGGGGGCGGTGGCCGGGGACAGTGGCCTGTCGTCCCAGACCATGCAGTTGCTGGGGTTGGGCGTCCAGGTGGGTATTTTGCTGCCCTATAGCCGGACACACGAAAGCGAGGCCGACGAGATCGGCCTGGACCTCATGGCCCGGGCCGGTTTCGATCCTCGGGGCGCGGTGACGTTGTGGCGCAATATGGCGGCCCAAGGAGGAGGCGCCCCGCCGGAACTGCTGTCCACCCACCCGGCCAACGACACCCGCATCCGCGACCTTCAGGCCCGGCTAGGACCGGCCCTGCAAACCTACGAGGCGGCCCGCGCCCAGGGTCGGCGGCCCCGCTGCGGCTAAGCTGCGTTCATCCGCCCTGGCCGGTGGTTTTGGGTTGGCGCTTGGCTTCGAGCGCCGCCACCGTTCCCGACGGCTTATCCGCCCGTAGAGCGAAGCCGTAGTCGAACAGGGCCTGTACATCCCTCCAGAGGGTGGCGGAGTTGGGACTGCCCAGCACCGCCACCGCCAGCCGGGTGCCGCCCCGGGCCGCCTCGCCCACGAAACAACGCTTGGCCCTGCGGGTAAAACCGGTCTTGCCGCCCCGAGCGCCCTCGTAAACTCCGAGCAACCGATTGCTGTTGCGCACCGCCACCGACCGCCAGCCTGCGGACGCATAGGGGGTGTCGATACGCAGGGAAGCCCGGCGGGTGCGGACAATCTCCGCGAACAGGGGGTTGCCCATGGCCCGACGAAAGATCAGCGCTAGATCATAGGCCGAACTGTAATGGTTGCGGGCGGGTAGGCCGTGGGGATTGCGAAAATGGGTGTTCCTGGCGCCCATTTTCCAAGCTCGCTGGTTCATCAGCCTGGAAAACCGGGCAATGGAGCCAGACACCGCTTCGGCCACCACCTCGCCGGCGTCGTTGCCGGATTTGAGCAGCAGGCCGTAGAGGAGATCCTGGGCCACGAGTTTTTCCCCGGCCCGCAACCCGATCCGGCTCGGTGGGGTATTGGCCGCCCCGGGACTGACCCGCACCTTGCGGTTCATTTGCATATGTTCCAGGGCTAGCAGGGCAGTGAGCACCTTGGTGGTGCTGGCCGGGGGCAGCCGCAGATGAGGGTTTTTAGCGTAGATGACTTCCTGGGTCTGGGTGTCGATCAACACCGCCGCCCGGGCCTGAATCGGGGGTTTGGCGGGGCCAGCGGCGGCGGGCAGAGCGATAATGACCAGCAGCCAGATGCTGGCCGCAAGGCGTGGAAATGTGCTGGGTGGCATGGTGGCGTCATCCTTGGTGTGGCCGTGCCAGGAGGGCGAGGGCCGAATGGTTATTGAGTGACGGGGCGTGTTTCGGCCGGGTTCAGCTAAACATTAGGGCTAACTGTCGCCTTGTACGGTAACGGTGAGACGTCGCTCATGGGGCGCGTGGCGGTGTTCCCAGAGATACACCCCCTGCCAGACGCCCAGAGCGCAGCGGCCGCCGGTTACTGGCAGGCTAAGGCCGGATTGGGTCAGCACGCTACGCACATGGGCCGGCATATCGTCGGGACCCTCGGCGGTGTGCCGGAACAAAGGGTCGCCGTCCGGGACCAGCCGGGCCATGAAGGCGTTCAGGTCCCGGCGCACATCCGGGTCGGCGTTTTCGCACAGCATAAGCGAGGCGCTGGTATGGTGGATAAACACATGGGCCAGCCCGGCGCGGATACCGGAGGCCCGAACGATGGACTGGACCCGGTCGGAGAGGTCCACGGCGCCCCGACCACTGGTGCGCACCGAAAAATGCTCCTGATGGATCATCAACGTCCCCTTCCAAACAATCCACGATTATCCTAGCAGGGCGGGTGAGAATCGCGACAGCCTCCGGGGCTGAAGCGGCATGGCCTTCCTGGCCCTGGGGAGAACGAAAATGGAAAGTGGCCGAAACTCTGAACAAGTCCCGGAAACGCTTCATGCAGGGGAGGGCAGAGGGGCGTTCTCCATGGCCGGGTCCGAGAGGTTGAACCACTGTCCCGTAAAATACCCCTGCGGCATCCATGCCACGCCCTGCGGGTGGCCTTCAGGCAGCGGCCCGAGTCACCGCGTTTCGAGAAATGAACCAACCGTTAGGGTTTCTATCAACAATCTCGAACCCTTCAATCTAGTTGATTCAACTTCCGTAGCAAAAGGCCATAGCCATCACGGTAGCCGGGATAGCGAAACCGAAACCCGGTGGCCTTGAGGCGGTCATTTCGGCAGCGTTTATTGGAGCGGGGCGAGGCGGGGGCCGCTACCACGGTGGGCGGCGATACTCCCAGTTCCGCCGCCAGCCAGCGCAGCACCTGGCATCGGGGGGCCGGGTCGTCGTCCACCCCCAGATACAGGGGTTCGGGATGTTCGATAGTCAGCAGATGCGCCAACGCCCGGGCGCAGTCGTCCCGGTGGATGCGGTTGGTGTACAGGGGCGGTTGCTCCACGCAGGTGGCGGTTCCGGCGCGCAAGGTGTCGATCAACCGGGTGCGGCCTGGACCATAGATGCCTCCCAGGCGCAGCACCGTGGCCGGCCAGGGGGCGGCCCATAACAGTCCCTCCCCGGCCCGCAGGCAGCGGCCAGCGAAGCTCTCCGCCTCGGCGGGCGTGGCCTCGTCCACCCATTGCCCGTCGCTCTGGGCGTAGACCGAGGTGCTAGAGGTGAAGAACAGACGTCGGGGGTGCTGGTTCCCATGGCGCAGGGCGGCCAGCAGGTTGCGTACCCCGTCCAAATAGGCGCTCCGGTAGCGGTCTTCCCTGTAACCCCCGGCGGCGGCGGTATAAAACACATACTCCAATCCCGGGGGCAGTGCCGCCAAGGTGGCCGGTTCGGCCAGGTCGGCGGCCAGGGGCTGGATACCTGAGGGCAGGGCGGTGGGGTCGCGCCGTAACCCCCAGACCTGGTGACCGGCGGCCAGCAGCGCCAGACCCAGGGTGGAACCCACGTCGCCGCAGCCAGCGATAAGAATGTTTGCCATACTGTAGCCCCCTTGCGAAAAGAATCAGAGCGATGCAACCGGACGAATTCAGCCGCCGGGTCCTGGATTGGTACGACGCCCACGGTCGTAAGGACCTGCCCTGGCAGCGGGACGCCAGTCCCTACCGGGTGTGGGTATCGGAGATCATGCTCCAGCAGACCCAGGTGGCGACGGTCATTCCCTATTATGAACGCTTCATGGCCTGTTTCCCCAGCCTGTCCGACCTGGCTGCGGCCGATCTGGATGCGGTGCTGGCCCGCTGGTCGGGGCTGGGGTATTACGCCCGCGCCCGCAATCTGCACCGGGCCGCCCGGCAGGTCATGGACCACCACGGGGGCGAGCTGCCCGATACTGCGGAATCGCTCCAGGCGCTGCCGGGCATTGGCCGCTCCACCGCTGGGGCCATCCTGGCCCTGTCCCGGGGTCGACGCCATGCCATCCTCGACGGTAACGTCAAGCGGGTCCTGGCCCGTTTCCGGGCGGTGGCGGGCTGGCCGGGGCGCACCGAGGTTCAGGCGCGGCTGTGGGAACTGGCCGAGCAGTACACGCCTCGGGAACGGGTGGCCGCCTATACCCAGGCCATGATGGACCTGGGGGCCACGGTTTGCACCCGCCGTCGGTCCCTGTGCCACGCCTGCCCCCTGGCCAGGGACTGCCGGGCGCTGGCCCTGGGCCGGGTGGGAGATTTCCCGGCCTCCCGTCCGCGTCGGGACTTACCGACGCGTCAGACCCGGATGCTATTGCTACGCGCTGCCGATGGGGCGGTGTGCCTGGAAAAGCGTCCCCCCACCGGGGTCTGGGGCGGGTTATGGAGTTTTCCAGAGTGCCCGCCCCAGGCCGAAGTGGCGAGATGGTGCCAGGAAGCCCTGGGCCTGGAGGTGGACCACATTCAGCCCTGGGGGGTGCTGCGCCACACCTTCAGCCATTTTCACCTGGATATTACCCCGGTGCGGGTGACCGTGACCGGCGCTGTGGGCAGAGTGATGGATGCCGACCGGTATGTCTGGTATAACACCGGCCAGCCTGAGCCGGGCGGTCTGGCCGCCCCGGTGCGGCGGCTGTTAGACACCCTGGCCAACGACTGGTAGAGGAGGATTCATGGCCCGTACCGTGCATTGTGTAAAACTGGGCCGGGAGGCCGAGGGCCTAGACCGCCCTGTCTACCCGGGCGAACTGGGCAAGCGGATTTTCGAGAATGTGTCCAAGGAAGCCTGGCAACAGTGGATGCGCCATCAGACCATGCTCATCAACGAGTACCGGCTGACCCCCATCGAGCCTAAGGATCGGAAGTTTCTGGAGCAGCAGATGGAGCAGTTCTTTTTCGGGGAGGGCGCGGCCACGCCTGAAGGCTACGTGCCGGAGTAACCGGCTCTTGACGCCGCCACCGCAAGGGGCTTTAATACGCCCCTCAACACGTTTGGCCAGGTAGCTCAGTTGGTAGAGCAGCGGACTGAAAATCCGCGTGTC
>CAZQXD010000100.1:5766-11198 GCA_964597315.1 uncultured Candidatus Competibacteraceae bacterium | reverse complement strand
TCCCAGTTGCGGGAACAGATCGACTACATGGCCTCCTCGGAACTGGTATCCAGCGATCTGGTAGGCTCCCGCCACGCCGGCATCGTGGACTCCGAGGCCACCATTGTCGATGGCCGACACTGTGTACTATACGTCTGGTACGACAATGAGTTCGGTTATAGTTGTCAGGTGGTGAGGGTGATGAGGGAAATGGCGGGATTCAGGCTCCCCCATCTGCCGCCGCGCACCGCTCGAAGTCAGTGCGCAGCCCTGGGATAAGGCCAATATTCCACAATAGCCGGTGAACCCGGTCTAGCAACAGCGGCCCGGCCACCGGCTTTTCCATGACCTCCCGCACGCCCGCTTTCAAGGCGCTCACCGCCATCGACACCTCCCCCGGGTCGATCACCAGTAGCGAGGGTAAGTCCCGCCTCTCGCTTTTGAGATGGTGCGTCAACTCCACTGCACTCATGCCCGGCAGTTGGGCGGTCGCCACCAGGCAGCCGGAAAGCTGCGTTGGGTTTCGGGCCAGAAAGGATTCGGCGCAAGGATAGGTATGTAGCCGGATAGCCATGGTGGCCAGCATCTGGCCCAGGTGTTCCCGATGATCAGGGTCGGCGTCCAAAAGATGGACGATAGGTGGAGGGGGCGCTAGCTGTAGGTACATAGAACAGGATGTGTCCGGGTTTCGTATTTGACGATTATGTTGCAATGCAGTAAAAAAATTAGCTATACGTAACTAAGCTTAGAATCGCTTCGGAAAATACGTAGTGGCCATGGGGCAGGGCAGGCGCCGCCGATATCGGTTTTTTCGTCACAGGGCCATGAAAATGTAGAGTAGCCGAAATTTTCCTGCTCGCCTGCTGGCTGTAACACCAGCGCCGCGCCTCACTGAAATCTGGAATTGCTTATGCCCTACGCACGTTATCGGAAAGATTTGGAACGGGAAGACTTTCATCATGACCCCGCCCAGGAGGAAGCCATCCGTCATCTGCAACGGGTTCATGACGATTTGCTTCGTTCGCCGGTCCCCACGCCCACCAGGCAGGAGGGCTGGCTTGGCCGGTTATTGGGGCGATCATCCGGGGTCAGCGCCCCCGAGCCGGTGCGGGGCCTGTATATCTGGGGTGGAGTGGGCCGGGGTAAGACCTATCTGGTGGATACGTTTGTGGATGCGCTACCCATGGAGCGTAAGCTGCGCATCCACTTTCACAGCTTTATGCAGAGGGTCCACCACGCTTTGCGGGATCTCAAAAACCAGCAAGACCCCCTAAAAATCGTCGCCCGGGATTTAGCCGGGCAGGCCCGGATCATCTGCCTCGATGAGTTTTTCGTCACCGATATCACCGATGCCATGTTGCTGTATGGTTTGCTCGAATCGCTGTTCAATAACGGCGTCACCCTGGTCACCACCTCCAACATCAAACCCGATGATTTGTACAAAGAGGGTCTGCAACGGGCGCGGTTTTTGCCAGCCATCGACTTGATCAAACGGCACATGGAAATCGTGCACATGGACGGTGGCGTTGACTACCGTTTGCGCTATCTAGAAAAAGCCGAGATATACCACTCTCCCCTGGACGCCAAGGCCGAAGCCATTCTCGACGACGCCTTTCGGAATGTCTCCCCGGAGCCTGGACATACGGACGTGGACATCGAAGTGGAGGGCCGATCAATCCACGCGCACCGCCGGGCTGATGGGGTGGTGTGGTTTGATTTCCAGGCCATCTGCGACGGACCCCGGGGGCAGGCGGATTACATTGAGATTGCCCGCTGCTATCACACGGTGTTGGTGTCCAATGTGCCGGTCATGGATTGGCGGATGGAGAACCAGGCCCGGCGGTTTCTGAATATGGTGGATGAATTTTACGATCACAACGTCAAACTGATCCTGTCCGCCGCTGCCCCCATCGCGGGCATTTATCAGGGGGAAAAGCTCACGTTTGAATTTCAGCGAACCATGAGTCGGCTTCAGGAGATGCAGTCCCATGACTATCTGGCCCGGGAGCATCTGCCCTGAGCCGCCCCCGGTTGGCGGTCTGGAAATTCTGCGGCGATAAGGCTACAGTTAGCCCGTTTCACAAACGCCGTACACCAATCGCAAGGAGAGCAAAGCTTATGGCGACGTCCATGGCCCCCCCGCCCCGCCTCAATTTGAAAGACTGCCATCAAGCGTTCTTCGAGGCCGTGGAGAATCTCGGCATTGCCGCCCGCGAAGCCGATCCGATTTTCGAAAAAACCGCCCACCTGATCCAGATTGCCGCCGCCGCCGCCATGCGCTCGAAAGACGCGGTGCATAACCATACCCGCCGGGCCATGGCGGCCGGAGCCACCACCGAGGAAATCCGCCACGCCATTATTCTGGTGACCAGCACCATCGGATTTCCCAATGTAGTGGCCGCCCTGAGTTGGGCCGATGATGTGATCGGGGATCATGGCGGTCCGGGCTGATCGCCGGTTCAATCTTTGTGTGTCATCTGGTTTACAGCCTGTCACCTGTCACAAACCCTTCCCGATAACGGCGTTTTGGTTCTAAAAACGCTGTTATTCCGCCTTATCGCCCTATCGGTCTCCGTATTCCCTCTAATTTTGTTATGGTATTCCCCTAAGGCATGGAAAGTTCGGGGCGGCTCGTTATTGTCAGAAACTTTTACACCTCAGCGACATTGGGCTGAGACCTGCGCCCGGTTGGGGCAGGAGAGAATTTTATCCGTCTGAATTAGATAAATTATTTATTTTGGTATTAAAAATGCACGCCTGGTTGGGTTGAGACACCGGTCGGATGGTTTTCCGCATGCCTTGGACTTCCGTTGAATTTTCGGAGAAGCCTGACCATGAATACCCACTCGTGGCGCCAGCCACTTGGCAAGCTATTGTTAATTGTATTGGTTATTGTCAGTTGGCTGCTGTTTTTTCCTTTCCCCTCCGTATCCACAACCAACCCTGGGACAGTAGCGTCCTCTGGCGAGACGGCCCTGGCGAAAATGCAACCCACCCTTTCTGTGCTTGACGCCGCCCGATAAAACTTTATTCTGTGGGCCGACGGTTCCCCAACCGGGGACTAAGAGGGAATACGGTGCCATTCCGTAGCTGCCCCCGCAACTGTCAGCGGTGAGCCACCACCCAATCCACACGCCACTGGGCAACCGGGAAGGCTGGGTGCGCGGTGACGACCCGCGAGCCAGGAGACCTGCCGTCGAGCGCGTCACCTACCGGCGAACGGGGCGTTCATCGGTGCGGTATCCGTCGCGGTGACGCAGACCAACGTCTGCCGCAGGCGAAGCGTATCCCGCTGTTTCAGCCAAGCCATCCTCCGGCAGACACCCAAAACAGACCGTCCCCATGACGGCCAGAAACACACAGAGTCTGCCATGTACCGAATTTCCCTACCCCTGGGTCTGCTATTTTGCGCCTCGGCCAGCGCCGAGTCGGCCACGCCGCTGATGATGGACGAGGTGGCCATTACCGCCGACCGCATCAGTACCCCCATCGAGCGGATTGGCAGTTCTATCACGGTCATCACCCGCGCCGAGCTGGAACGCCAGCAAACCCGGCAAGTCATTGATATTTTGCGCCAGGCGCCTGGTGTGACGGTATCTCGCAGCGGTTCTTTCGGGGGCGCCGCCGAGGTGCGCATTCGCGGCGCCGACAACCGCAACACCGTGGTGCTGATCGACGGGGTGGAGGTCAGCGACCCCAGTTCCACCCAGACCCAATTCGACTTCGCCCATTTACTGGCCGGGGATGTGGAGCGCATCGAGATTCTGCGCGGCTCCCAGAGTACCCTATACGGGGGCGACGCCATCGGCGGGGTCGTCAATATCATCACCCGTTCCGGCGCCGGACCCTTGCGCCACAGCCTGACCCTGGAAGCTGGCAGTTTCGCCACCAATCTTCAGGACTACGCCTTGCGCGGCGGCCAAGGAAGGGTGGGTTTTGCATTCCAGGTTCAGCGCTTTGACACCCATGGCATTTCCGCCGCCGATGAGAACGCCGGCAACCACGAGGCAGACGCCAACCGCAACGTCACCGCGAGCGGCAAAGTGAGCTACAAGGCATCCGAGGCGCTTACCCTGCGGTTCAATCTGCGCCACGCCGACGCCGAGGCGGAGTTCGACGCCTTTGTCTTTCCCGCAGGATTCATGGACGCGGAGGAAACCACCGAGATTCAGCAGGCATCGGCCCGATTGGCGGCGGATTTATCGCTGTGGGACGGGCGTTGGAGCAGCCAACTGGGGGTGGGCTATAGCGCCAACCAGCGGGATGATTTCAGCGCCGGGGAGCCGAACTTTTTCGCCGACGGGAAACGCCTCAAGTTCGACTATCAGGGCACCCTGGATCTGCACGCCTCCGGTAGCCTAGTGTTGGGAGCGGAAACCGAGACCGAACGCTTTGAAACCCGCTTCGAGCCGCGCCGGGAGGTGCGTATCAGCGGCTATTACGGTCTGTATCAGTTTGGCCTGGGGGAACAACTGTTCTTGTCTTTGGGAGCGCGCCTGGACGATCACCAGTCCTTCGGCGCCGAGACCACCTGGCGGGCCACCGCCGCCTGGCTGATCGACGCCACCGACACCACTGTCCGGGGCAGCATCGGCACCGGCTTTAGGGCGCCGTCTTTGTTCGAATTGTTCGCCAACAGCTTCGGCAATCCAGACCTGCAACCGGAGGAGAGCGACAGCTATGACCTGGGCGTGGAGCAGGCGCTGCTGGACGGCCAACTGACCCTGGGAGCAACCTGGTTTCGGATCGATATCGAAAACCGCATCGCCTTCGAATCCCAGTTCGATGCCGAGGGCAACTTTATCGGCGGTGGTTTCACCCAGATAGCCGGGCGCTCCGAGTCCCGGGGCTGGGAGTTGGTCGCCACCTATCGACCGGTCGAACGGCTGAAACTGGCCGCCGCCTACACCTATAACGACGCCGAGGACTCCCTGACCGGCCAACAGTTTAGTCGCCGACCCCGTCATGTGGCCAATCTGAACCTGGACTATGGGTTTCTGGATGGCCGCGCCCAGACCAGCCTGAATCTCCGCTACGTGGCCGACACGGAGGAAAGCGGCCAGCCCCTGGACGATTATCTGCGCGCCGATCTAGCCCTGTCCTGGCAGGCGGCCCCGGATTGGCGGGTGTTCGGGCGGATCGAGAATCTCACCGACGAGGAATACCAGGAGGCCCTGGGTTTCGGGACGCCGGATCGCTCCTATTACCTGGGAACCGCCCTGACGTTTTGATGGGTCTAGAACCGGGGCTTGCGCCGGGGCAGGTAGCGGGACCAGTCGCGGCTGGGGTCCCCAAAGGCGAAGAAGTCCGGGTTGATGAGGGTAGGGCGGGCGTTGTAGCGCAAGGGTCGCATATGGATATCGGTCAGCCCGCCTCCAGCCTCCTCGACAATGATCTGGGCGGCGGCCGTGTCCCACTCGCAGGTGGGGCCGAAACGGGGATAGATGTCCACC
>CAZQXD010000100.1:0-5756 GCA_964597315.1 uncultured Candidatus Competibacteraceae bacterium | reverse complement strand
CGATGAGATTTATTTCTTGCTGGCAATCACGGGCAGGTTATTGCGCACGTCAACCATCTTCCAATTCCTGCGTACATTGTCGCGAAGATGTCCACCTGGCCTTCCGCCACCAGGCAGGATTTGAGGGCGCTACCCATGCCAAGATAAGTGTGCTTGCCCAGCAGTTCCAAGTAGGTCTGCATGGGCCGACCGGTAAAGCTGCGGCTGCCGGCCACCCGGATGGCGTCGGGGCGCGCCGGGCGGGTGTGGATGGGCCGGGGTGGGCCGAGGGGGGCTTGTTTATAAGCGCCGCCGCGGCGCCAGCCGAAATAGCAAGCGCCTCCTACCGGCGCCAGAATCAGGCCGAATACCGCCATCTGCCCATGCACCAGGGCGATGTTCACCGAAAACTCGTCGTTGCGTTTGATGAATTGGCGGGTGCCGTCTAGGGGGTCCACCAGCCAAAACCAGTCCCACTGCCGCCGCCGCGCATAGGGGATTGCGGCGGACTCCTCGGAGAGGACCGGGATATCCGGGGTCAGTGCCTCCAACCCCTCCACGATGCAATGATGGGCCGCCATATCGGCTTCGGTGACCGGGCTCCGATCGGCCTTTTCGCTGATTTCGAAGCCCCGTTGGTAAATATCCAGAATGCGCGCGGCGGCTTCCCGGGCGATGGCCAACACCGGCACCACCAGTTCGGGCAGCGCCGGGGTCACGGCGTCTTGCGCTTGGCTAGGGCTTCCCGGACCAGAAACAGGGAGGCGATGGAGCGGGCTTCACTGAGGTCGTCACGGGCCAGCAGTTCGTCTAGGCGGCTAAGCCGCCAGGGCACCACTTCGATTTCCTCTGGCTCGTCTCCGGGCAGACGGCGTTCGTAGAGGTCTTCGGCCAGGATGATATGGGTGCGATGGCCAATATAACCGGGGGCGATGGTCATGGTGCTAAGATGGCGAAGCCGACGGGCGCCATAACCCACTTCTTCCATGATCTCGCGGTTGGCGGCTTCCAGCATGTCTTCGTTCTGTTCGATGCGACCCTTGGGGAAACCCAGTTCATAGCGGTGGGTGCCGGCGGCGTATTCACGGATCAATAACACCGTGTCCCCGTTCAGCACCGGCGCCACCAGCACCGCGCCGATGCTGGAGCCGGGCACCCGCTCGTATTCCATCTCCACGCCGTTGGAAAATCGCAGATCCAGCCGTTCCACCCGGAATAAGCGGGACCGGGCGACGATTTGGGATCTGAGGATTTCCGGTATTTTGCGCATAGGGTCTGGGTCGCAGCAGCCTCATGGGATGGGGGCGCGGGGTTGGTCCGTCGGCCTCAAAAGCTGAAGGGATTCTACACGATCCGCCGGGCTGGCGGGATTTGCGGATCGGTGACGCACACCAGGGCGAGGCGTTGGAACGGACTCAGCATACCAGCACCCCCGGCATTCCCGCCGGCGAGCATTGGGTCAGATAGGTTTCCAGGTAGACCGGCATCTCGCCGTAGAGATACCAGTCCACGAAATCCTGCTCCAGCCGCTGCTCGTCGACCCCGACGCGGGGACCGTAATGCCATTCCCAGGCCATCCGAAAGATGCCGTAGGGTGTGATGTCCATGCCCTGTATGGCTAACGCTTCTTGAACTTCTGTTACGGTGCGCATAAGCCTGGCCACCTCCGCCGCCTGGGTGCATCCGCCGCAGTCCGGCGGGCCGTTCCCGGCCACGCCAGCGCCCGGCGCCCTAATTATAAGCTTAGGTCATGTGGATTTTTTGCCATCAAACCGGTTATGCCGGGTAGCGGACCTAGGTCATAAAAGATCGGTTGATCCAGGAAAATGTTTAGATTTAGCGGCCCTTGATCCGGTGCGCGGCAAGCCTCGGCCTCCAGGTCGGGAAGGATAGCGCGACTTTTTCTCCAAAACCCCAGGGGGGCTTATACTATCAAGATAACTCACCGATCAGGAGGCGCGTTGACCAAGCATCGGACTCAGGATAGCGATTCTCCTTCGCAAGCGTTGCCGATCGTCGTGGGCATAGGCGCCTCGGCCGGGGGACTAGCGGCATTGCAGCGGTTTTTCAGGGTAATGCCCGCCGATTCGGGGTTGGCCTTTGTGGTGATTCTGCATCTGGACCCGACCCGGGAAAGCGCCATGGCGGAGATTCTCGGCAACTGCACCGCCATGCCGGTGGCCCAGGTCAACCAGCCCGTCGCTATCCAAGCCAACCATATCTATGTCATCCCCCCCAATAGCTATCTGGAGACCGAGGAGGGCGAGTTGCGCCTGTTCGAGCCGGACATGCCCAGGGGCCAGCGCAAACCGGTGGATGCCCTGTTCCGCTCCCTGGCCAAGGAGTATGGGCGCCGGGCTATCGGGATTATCCTCTCGGGCACCGGCTCCAACGGCAGCGTGGGCCTCGGGGCCATCAAGCAGCAGGGAGGGGTGATTATCGTCCAGGACCCGGACACCGCCGACCACGACGGTATGTCCAAAAGCGCCATTGCAACCGGGCAGGTGGATCTGGTCCTGCCGGTGGAGGAGATGCCCCAGGCGCTGCTGGACTATGCCTATCACCCTTACCTGAAGAGTCCCCCCCAAGAGGCGGATTCACAAGCGCCGGACCCGCACGGCCTCGAGGCGGTACTGGCCGCGCTGCGGGGCCGCCGGGATTTCGATTTCAGTTGCTATAAGCGGGGCACCCTGACCCGGCGCGTCCAGCGGCGCATGGGACTCAGCCATATCCAGTCCTACGGAGCCTACCTGGCCTATCTGCAAAGCCATCCAGAGGAAGCCCAGGCCCTGGCCCGGGACCTGATGATCAGCGTTACTCATTTTTTCCGTGATCCCGGGGCCTGGGCTTTCCTGGCGGACAAGGTGCTGGAACCCCTATGCCGGGGGCAGGATCACCGGCAGGCGCCGCAGATCTGGGTGCCGGGCTGCGCCACCGGCGAGGAAGCCTACACCCTGGCCATGCTGCTGGTGGAGCAGCAGCCGTCCCCAGGGCGCAATCCCCCAGCGAGACTGTTCGCCTCGGACCTCAACAGCGACGCCCTGGCCTTCGCCCGGCGCGGTCTGTATTCGAACGGCAGCGCCACGGATGTGTCACCGGAGCGGCTCGGTCGGTTCTTTTCCAAGGAGGAGCAGGGTTACCGGATCGGCAAGGCGTTGCGGAGCCTGGTGACCTTCGCGGCGCACAATCTGATCAGCGACCCGCCTTTCGGGCGCCTGGACCTGATCAGTTGCCGCAATCTGCTGATTTACCTGGAACCGGAGATACAGAAGAAAGTGCTGAGCCTATTCCACTTCGCCCTCAAGCCCGGCGGCTATCTGATGCTGGGCACTGCCGAGTCGATGGGCCAACAGCAGAGCATGTATGAAGAACTGTCGCACAAGTGGCGGATTTACCAACGTATCGGCCATACCCGGTTGGACCAGGTCGCGTTCCCCATAGCGCGGTCGAGTTCAGTTCTCCCCTCGCTGATCCCGGAGTTGGCTGTCGCGCCGTCGCCGCCACGGCTGGCCCGCATTGCCCAGCAACTGGTGCTGGAGCGCTATACCCGAGCCTGTGTATTGGTTCACCGTAACCAAGACATTCTGTATTTTTTCGGCCCCATCCACGACTATCTGCGCCAGCCGGTGGGGGAGGCGACCATGAACCTGCCGGCCTGGACCCGGGAAGCCTTGCGCCCGCGGCTGCGAAGCGCCTTGCAGGAAGTCCTGGACACCGGCGAGGCCGCGCGGGTGCGGGGCGTTCCCTGGGACGAGGACAGTCAACGCAGGGTGGACTTCACGGTGGAGCTGCTGCGCTCGCCCCAGGAGCTGAAAGACTTGTTGCTGGTGGCTTTCCAGGATCACCGCCTCGCGCCAGTCAGCGCCGCCGACCTATCCGCGAGCGGCCACGATAGCAGCGACGGGACCCTGATCTCCCAACTACAGGCCGACCTCCAGCAGGCCCGGGAAGAAAACCGCAGCCTCCTGGAACAGGTGGACATTGCCAGCGAGGAGTTCAAGTCCGCCAACGAAGAAATGATCTCCATCAATGAGGAACTGCAATCGGCCAACGAGGAACTGGAAACGTCCAAGGAGGAGTTGCAGTCCCTGAACGAGGAACTGGGCACGATCAACCAGCAACTGGAAGCCAAGAACCAGGCCCTGGAAGCCACTAACGACGATCTCAAGAACCTGCTGACCAGCACCGAGATCGCCACGCTGTTCTTGGACCGGCAGTTCCATATCCGTCGTTTCACCCCCGCCATGACCCGCCTGATTCGCCTGATCCAAGGCGATATTGGCCGCTCCATCAAAGACATCACTTCCCAGTTCGACGACGCTGAATTACTGACTCAGGCCGCCCAGGTGTTGGACCGGCTGATACCGGTGGAGGCGGAAATCGCCACCACCCAGGGGGAGTGGTATTTGCGTCGGATAACGCCTTACCGCACCCAAGACAACCGCATCGACGGCGTGGTGGTGACCTTTTTGGATATCACCGAACGCCGAAGCATCGAACAGGCCATGCGCCGCAGTGAACTGCGGCTTCAGGTGCAGACCGAATGCTTGCAAGACCAAGATCGGCTGAAGAATGAGTTTCTAGCCATGCTGGGCCATGAACTGAGAAACCCCATAGCCTCCATCAGCAATACCCTGGAAGCGCTGGTGGAGCGCGACGGCCTGCCGGTGGAGACGGAAAAGGCAGTGGCTATGCTCAATCGGCAGTGCCAGCAGATACAGGGTCTGGTGAATGACTTGCTGGATGTGGCCCGCATCACCCGGGGCCAGATCACCCTCCAGCGCCAGAGAGTGAACCTGGCCGAGGCGCTCGAACAGGCGGTAGCGACATTGCGCCCCATTCTCGAGAACCACCATGGTCAGCACCTGGAGCTGACGCTGCCCGAGCAGCCCCTGTGGGTGGAGGGGGATCGGAACCGGCTGATTCAGGTGTTCAGCAACCTGCTTGATAACGCCATCCGTTATACCGATAAAGGTGGCCGGATCGCTGTGTCCCTGGCCCGGCGGGGCGAGCAGGCCGTGATTCAGGTTCGGGATACGGGCCGGGGTATTCCGCCGGACCGGGCCCATGCCATTTTTGAACTGTTTAGCACTTTCAATGAGGGATCAGGGGGGCAGAGTAGTGGCTTGGGCGTGGGGCTTGCCCTGGCCAAACGCTTGATGGAGATGCATGGGGGACAGGTGATGGTCGAGAGTCCCGGCCTAGGCCAAGGCAGCACCTTCACGGTGCGTCTGCCGCTGGTGTGCTGGAAAACGGCTCCAGAGTCCGCCCCCGCCGCCCCGGCCCCGCAAGCCTTTATCCGGCGCCGGGTGCTGGTGGTGGATGATGATCAGGCGGTGGCGGAAGCTTTGAGTCTGCTGCTCATGGTCATGGGCCATGAGGTGCAGGTGGTTCACACCGGCGCGGAGGCCCTGCCGGTGGTGAAGGACTTTCATCCTGAACTGGTATTGCTAGACCTGAGCATGCCGGGCCAGGATGGCTTCCAGGTGGCCCGTAGCCTGCGGGAGCGCCATGACCTGGAGAAACTGAAGCTGGTGGCCCTATCCGGCTACGGGGATGAGCAAACCCAGCGCCGGGCCAGGGAGGCGGGCTTCGATGGCTATTTGCTCAAACCCACCAACACCGCGCAACTGAAATCGCTGTTGGCCGACCTGGGCGTATCGACATTCTGAACTGTCCAGAAGACCGGTGCAGGTCTCTGGGCGACCCGAAATCCGCCCCGTTAGCAAAACTCCGCGTAAACCCTCGCCCAATCGGGCGGGGATACAAGCGGGAAC
>CAZQXD010000099.1:5175-11449 GCA_964597315.1 uncultured Candidatus Competibacteraceae bacterium | reverse complement strand
CCTGGAGAGGTCCGGCCTGGAGAGGTCCGGCCTGGAGAGGTCCGGCCTGGAGAGGTCCGGCCTGGAGAGGCCACGCCCGCCCCGGCGCCGGTTCCGCCCCCCTGGCTGCTGCCCCTGTCGGCCCGACACCCGGCGGCCCTGGCCACCCTGGCCGCCGGTTACGAAACCCGATTGGCCAGCACCGATCCCGCCCATCTGTGCCGGGCCGCCGCCACCGACCGCGCCCATCTGGACACCCGGGCTGCGGTGGTGGCCGGAGACAGGCCCGGGTTGCGGGCCGGACTGGCGGCCCTGGCCGTCGGCTCCAGGGTCCCTGAGACCCACTCCCGGCCACCCCGGCTGGCCTGGCTGTGTACCGGCCAGGGCGCCCAGTACCCGGGCATGGCCCAGGGGCTATACCGGGACCAGCCGGAATTCCGGGCCGCCATGGACCACTGCGCCCAGATCCTCGACCCTCTGCTGGGCCGGAGCCTGACCGGGCTGCTGTTCAACGACGGGGAGGCTATCCACGCCACCGCCCATACCCAGCCGGCCCTGTTCGCCCTGGAATACGCCCTGGCCCGGACCTGGCGGGCTTGGGGGGTGGAACCGGCGGCGGTCATGGGCCATAGCGTGGGGGAATACGTGGCCGCCTGTCTGGCCGGGGTGTTCTCCCTGGAAGACGGCCTGCGGCTGATCGCCGCCCGGGGCCGACTGATCCAGTCCCTGCCCCAGGGCGGGGGCATGGCGGCGGTCCAAGCCCCGGTAGAGGCCCTGGACCCGGTGCTGGCGCGCCATCCGTCACTGGCCGTGGCCGCCCTCAATAGCCCCGTCAACACCGTGCTGTCCGGCGACCTCGCCGCCCTGGACGCCGCCCTGGCGGAGCTGGAGGGCATGGGGATCGGCTATGGGCGGCTCAAGGTCTCCCATGCTTTTCATTCGCCCCTGCTGGACCCCATTCTGGAAGACTTCGCCCAGGTGGCCTCCAGGGTGGACTTCCACCCCCCCACCCTGCCCCTGATCTCCAATCTGAGCGGCGAGCTGGCCGGGACCGAGGTGTGCGATCCCGATTACTGGGTGCGCCATCTGCGCCAGCCGGTGCGCTTCGCCGCCGGGGTGGCGGCCCTGGAGCGGCTAGGCTGTGACGCCTTTCTGGAACTGGGTCCCCGCCCCACCCTCACCGCCCTGGGCCGGCAGTGCCTGGACCGGGACCTATGGCTGGCCAGCCTGGACCCCCAGCGGGAGGATCGGGCGGCGCTGCTGGAGAGCCTGGCGGCCCTGTACCGCCGGGGCCAGGCCGTGGACTGGCAGGGTCTCTATGGCCATTCCCGGGGCCGTCCCGTGGACCTGCCCGGCTATCCCTGGCAACGGCGCCGCCACTGGCTGGAACCCCCCCGGGGCGGACTGCCGGAACGGGGGCGGGCCGCTCACCCGCTGCTGGGCCGACGCCTGGATACCGGGCCGCTGCTGTTCGAATCCCACCTGGACCCCCAACGCCCGGCCTGGCTGGGCCGCCATCGGGTGGACGGCCAGCCGGTGCTGGGGGCGGCGGCGGTGCTGGAACTGCTGCTGGCCGCCGGTCAAGAAGCCAGTGGTTCCACGGCCCTGACGGTGGCCGGCCTACGGCTGGAAAAACCCCTACCCCTGGACGCCGAAACCACCGTGCAACTGGCCCTGAACCCGGAGGCCGACGGCTGGGGGGCGGATCTCTACCGCCTGGATGGCCAATGGACCCGCCACGCCCAGGCCCGGCTGACCCCCCGGGCCGGGCCGCCTCCCGCCCCGGACCTGGCCGAACTGCGCCTCCGCTGCCCCCGGCCCCTGGACCCCGGAGAGGTGAACGCCGCCCTGGCGGACCAGGGGCTGGCCCCCCCGCCGGGTATGGAAGCCCTGTGGCGAGGGGACGGGGAGGTGCTGGCCCGGCTCCGGGGCGAGGCCGGGGATTGGCTGCTGAACCCACCCCTGCTGGACGGGGCCATCGCCGCCGCCGTGGCGGCCCTGCCTCCGTCTGCCCGGGGCCGGGTCTGGCGGCCCGCCGGTCTGGAGAGCTTGACCCTGTGGCGTGGCCCCGGAGAGACGGGCTGGTGTCATGTGCGGGTCAGGGAACGGGAGGGGGCGATACTCCTGGACTTGGAACTGCTGGACGCGTCCGGTCCCCTGGCGACCCTGACCGGCCTGGAACTGCGGCCGGGTCTGGGCAACGCCAAGCTGCCCGGTCTCTATGGCCTGGACTGGGAGACGGTCGGGGAAATCCCTCCCCCCGCCGACCCGCCGCTCCCGGCGCTAACCGCCGACCCGGTCCTGGACGACTACGCCCGGGGCCTGGGGGAGCTGGAAGACCTGGCCCTGGACTATCTCCTGGCGGCCCTGGGGGAACTGGGCTGGACGCCCACGCCGGGGGATCGGATAACGGCCCCGGAGCTGGCGGAGCGGCTAGGGGTGATCCCCCGCCACCGGGATTTGTTTAACCGCCTGCTGGCCATGCTGGGAGAGTCCGGCATGGCCCGGGCCGAGGCGGACGGCTGGCGTTTGTTGTCGCCCCTGGCCACGGTCAAACCCACGGACCGCCCCCTGGCCGGGGCCTGCGCCGCCGAACGGGATTTGCTCCACCGCTGCGGCCCCCGCCTAGGGGCGGTGCTGCGGGGCGACCAGGACCCCCTGGAATTGCTGTTCCCCGGGGGCGACCAGCAACCCCTGACCCGGCTCTACCAGGACTCCCCGGGCGCCCGGACCCTAAACGCCCTGACCGCCCGCGCCCTGGCCGCCGCCCTGCCCGCCGGGGGCCGGGTGCTGGAAGTGGGGGCCGGCACCGGGGCCACCAGCGCCGCCCTGCTGGAGGCCCTGCCCGAAGACTGCGAATACTGGTTCACGGACCTGTCGGCCCTGTTCCCCCACCGGGCCAGGGAGCGGTTCCGGGGTGACGCCCGGCTACGGACGGCGGTTCTGGATCTGGAGCGGGACCCGGCGGAACAGGGTTTTGGCCAGCGGCGCTTTCATGCCGTAGTGGCCGCCAATGTGGCCCATGCCTGCCAGGATTTGCGCAGCGTGTTGGGCCATCTGCGGCGGCTGCTGACCCCTGGCGGGCTGTTGCTGCTGGTAGAGGGCACGGCCCGGCGGCGCTGGCTGGACCTCACTTTCGGTCTCACCGAGGGCTGGTGGCGGTTCACGGACCGGGAACTGCGCCCGGATCACCCCCTGCTACCCGCCGCCGCTTGGGAGGAACTCCTGGCCGCCACGGGCTTCGAGGGAACGGCGGCCCTGGCCCCTCCGGCGCCCCCCGCCTTTCAGCAAACCCTGTTGCTGGCCCGCCGGGACGCCGATCCGGGACGCTGGCTGCTGCTGGCGGACCGGGGCGGGGTGGCCGAGGCCCTGGCCCAGGAACTGGGCGCGGACCACTGCCGACTGGTCCGGGCCGATGCCCAAACCCCCGGTCCAGGGGGACTGGACCCCTGGCTGGAGACCGGTCCCCTGGAGGGCATCGTCCAGTTGTGGTCCCTGGACACCCCGGAGCACGACACCCTGGACGCCGCCGCCCTCATGGCGCAGGCCACCCAGGACTGCGGCGGCGCCCTGCACCTGATTCAAGGACTTCTGGCTGGCAACCAACGCCCCCCCCTCTGGCTGGTGACCCGGGGCGCTCGGGGGGTGGGGGGCGAGGCCCGGCTGTCCCCGGTCCAGGCTGCCCTATGGGGGCTAGGGGAAACCCTGCAAGGGGAACACCCGGAGCTGGCCTGCCGACTGCTGGACCTGGACCCAGCCGGGGAGCCGGAGGAGGCCCGGCTACTGGCCCGGCAACTGGCCGACCCGGGGGAGGACCGGCTGGCCCGGCGGGGCGGGGCCTGGCGGGCGCCGCGCCTCGTTGCCCTGGACCCCGGCCCCGCCGCGCCGTCGCCGCTGCGGGGAGAAGGCCGCTATGTCATCACCGGCGGCCTGGGAGGACTGGGTCTGGAACTGGCCCGCTGGCTGGGGGAGCGGGGGGTTCGGCGGTTACTGCTGATCGGTCGCCATGTCGACCCGGAACACCCGCCCGAGGCAGTGCTGGCCTTGCGGGAGCAGGGCCTGGAAGTGACCCTGGCGGCGGCGGACGTGGCCGACCCGGTGGCCTTGGAACGGGCCTTGGACCTGGCAAGCGGGACGCCCATCCGGGGGGTGATCCACGCCGCCGGGACATTCGCCGACCGGCGGCTGGCGGACCACCGTTGGGCGCTGTTCGAGCAGGTGCTGGTCCCGAAATTGGCCGGGGCCTGGAATCTGCACCGGCTCACCCAGGACCTGGATCTGGACTGCTTTGTGCTGTGTTCTTCCGCCGCCGCCCTGCTGGGAGCGCCGGGGCTGGCCAATTACGTGGCCGCCAACGCCTGCCTGGACAGCCTGGCCCAGCACCGGCGGCGACTGGGGCTACCGGCCCTGACGGTGAACTGGAGTCCCTGGGCCGGGGTGGGCATGGCGGCGGCGGTGGGGGAGCGCCGAGAGAGCCAGTGGGCGGCCCTGGGCCTGAGTCCCCTGGAACCCTCCCGGGCCCTGGCGGCCTTGGAACGGCTGCTGGCCCTGGACGTCGAGCAAGCCGGGGTGCTGGATATGGACTGGGGGCGGTTTCTGGCCGGTTTCCCGGAGCAACCGCCAGCTCTATTCCACAGGCTGCGACCCACCCAAACGGCCGCTCCGGGGACGGCGGACCCGGCAGCGCGGCTGCGGGAGGCCCCGCCAGCCCGGCGGCGGGGGCTGGCGGAGGCGTGGCTGCGGGAGCAACTGGCGGCCATCCTGGGCTTTGCCGATCCGGCGGCGACACCGGGGGATCGGGGGTTTTTCCAGATGGGCATGGATTCCCTGACGGCCATGGAATTGCACAAACGGGTGCGAGGTCTGATCGGCCGGGAACCACCGGCCACCTTGAGCTTCAAGTATCCCACGGTGGCGACCCTGGCCGCTTGGCTGGCCGACACCCTGGCTCCGGCGGCGGAACCGGAGTCGGAACCGGAACCGGAACCGGAACCGGAACCGGGGGCGACGGACGCCATCGCGGCGGAGTTGGCGGAGTTGGAGCAGCTATTGGGAGGAGATGGGCGTGACTCGTGACTTGGGGACCGTTATGGGGCTACGAAACGGCTTGCCTCCCGTCAACCGTGAGGTCACAGCCCATGGGCAATAACCCGCGCACCCCGCCCGACCCGGAACGCATCCTCCGCGCCCTGCGGGAGGCCCGTACCCGGCTGGAGGCCGCCGAACGCCGCCACCGGGAGCCGGTGGCCATCATCGCCATGGCTTGCCGCTTCCCCGGTGGGGCCGACGACCCGGAGTCGTTCTGGGATTTACTAGCAGCGGGCCGGGACGCCATCACCGACTTGCCCCCCGGACGCTGGGACCCGGTGGCCTGGCACGATCCCGACCCGGAGGCCGCCGGTAAGATCTATGTCCACAAGGGCGGATGGCTGTCCCATGTGGACCGCTTCGATCCGGGCTTTTTCGGCATCGCCCCCCGGGAGGCCCACTCCCTGGACCCCCAGCAACGGCTGCTGCTAGAAGTGGCCTGGGAGGCCTTGGAACGATCTGGGCGGCTGCCGGAGCCGGGCAGCGCCACCGGGGTGTTTGTGGGCATTGGCCAGAACGACTACGCCCAATTGGCCCTGCACCGCCGGGACCCCGCCGCCATCGGTCCCTATGACGGCACCGGCAACGGCCTGTGCTTCGCCGCCGGGCGGCTGTCCTATGTGCTGGGTTTGCGCGGTCCCTGTCTGGCCCTGGACACGGCCTGTTCCTCGTCACTGCTGGCGGTGCATCTGGCGGTACAAAGCCTGCGCTCCGGGGAGTGCGACCTGGCCCTGGCCGGGGGGGTGCAACTGGCCCTGGCCCCCCGCACCGCCGTGTTTTTGTCCCGCACCCGAGCCTTGGCCCCGGATGGCCGCTGTAAAGCCTTCGACGCCGCCGCCGACGGTTTCGCCCGGGGCGAGGGCTGTGGCCTAGTGGTGCTCAAGCGCCTGACCGACGCCCAGGCCGACGGCGATAGGATACTGGCGGTGATCCGGGGTTCGGCCAGCAACCACGACGGTCCCGGTAGCGGACTCACCGTGCCCAGCGAGGCGGCCCAGGAACAACTGCTGCGCCGGGCCTTGGGGGATGCGGGCCTGACCCCAGAGAGCATCGGTTATATGGAAACCCACGGCACCGGCACGGTGCTGGGGGACCCCATCGAGGCGGGCGCCCTGGGGGCGGTGTTCGGCGCGCCCCGCCCTACGCCCCTGATCCTGGGGGCGGTGAAGGCCAATCTCGGCCATCTGGAGGCCGCCGCCGGTATCGC
>CAZQXD010000099.1:0-5165 GCA_964597315.1 uncultured Candidatus Competibacteraceae bacterium | reverse complement strand
TGCTGGCGCAGCGGCGGGCGCCGGCCCAGCCCCGGTTCGGGACCCCCAACCCCCGGATTCCCTGGGATGATCTGCCTCTGCGGGTGGCCCAGCAGCCCATGCCCCTGGCGGGGGACCCACCCCGGGCGGGGGTAAGTTCCTTTGGCATGGCGGGGAGCAATGTGCATGTGGTGTTGGAGGGTGTGGGGGGGGGTGATGCTACGAGTCCTGCGAGTTTAGGTGGGGGGGGACATGATGCGGTTCGTTCCTCACCGCATCCTACGAGTCCTACGAGTCCTGCGAGTCCCGCTGGCTGGCGGCTGTTTCCCTTCTCCGCTCGGGACGTGGCGGCCTTGGAGGAATTGCTCCAACGCCACCGCCGCCACCTGGCCGCCCACCCAGACCTGGAGCTGGCCACCGTGGCCCGTACCCTGGCCTTGGGGCGGCGGCATTTGCCCACGCGGCTGGCCGTGACTGCCCAGGACCTGGAGGCGCTGCTGGCCGCCCTGGAGCAGGGCGGGGTCTCCCAGGGTCAGGCCTCGCTAGGCCGGAGCGCCCCACGGGTGGCTTTTCTGTTCACCGGCCAGGGCAGCCAATATCCAGCCATGGGCCAGGGGCTGTACCGGAGCCGACCCCTGTTCCGGGACACCATCGACCGCTGCGCGGCGGTGTTGGACCCACTGCTGGAACAACCCTTGACCGAGCTGCTGTTCACGGACACCCCGGCCATCCACGCCACCGGCAACGCCCAACCGGCCCTGTTCGCCCTAGGCTATGCCCTGGCCCGGCTATGGGCGTCCTGGGGGGTGGAGCCGACGGCGCTGATCGGCCATAGCCTGGGGGAACTGACCGCCGCTTGTCTGGCCGGGGTGTTTTCTCTGGAGGATGGGCTGCGGCTGGCGGCAGCCCGGGGTCGGCTGATGCAGGCCCTGCCCGCAGGCGGGACTATGGCGGCGGTGTTCGCCGAGGCGGATCGGGTGGCCGCCGCCCTGGCTCCCTATGCCGCCGAAGCGGCCATCGCTGGATTCAACGAGCCGGGACAAGTGGTCATCTCCGGCAGCCGCCGCGCCCTGGAGGCGGTGCTTGGGGCACTGGGAGCGGAGAGCCGGGAACTGACCGTTTCCCACGCCTTCCACTCGCCTCTGATGGGGCCCATGACCGGGGACTTCCGGCGGCTGCTAGACGGCATCTCCCTGCATCCGCCCCAACTGCCCCTGGTCTCCTGCCTCACCGGCGGCTGGGCCGATGGGACCATGGCCGACCCGGAGTACTGGCTGCGCCACGCCCTGGAGCCGGTGCGCTTCGCCGCCGGGGTGGCCAGCCTCGCCTCGGAGGCGGATACCTTCGTGGAACTGGGACCCCAGCCGGTGCTGCTGGCCATGGCCCGGCGGGGCCTGGGAGAGCAAGACCGGACCTGGCTACCCTCCCTGCGCCGGGGCCGGGACGAGGAGCAGACCCTGCTAGACAGCCTGGGCCAGCTTTACGCCCGGGGCCTGGACCCAAACTGGCGGGCGGTGACCGGGGACGGACCCCGGACGGACTTGCCCACCTACCCCTTCCAGCGGCAACGCTACTGGCTGGACGACGCCTTGCCGGACCCGGCGCCGGTCTCGGCGGTGGCCCAGGGGTTGGAGCGGGGAGACCTGGCCGGGCTGCAAGCCCTGTTGGCGGCGGAGCTGTCCCCAGCGGCCCAGGAACAGGCCCCGGAGATCCTCGCCGTCCTGCTGCGTCGCCACCGGCAACAGGCCACGACCGGCTTGCCGGATTGGTGTTACGGGCTGGACTGGCAGCCCCTGACCCCTGCCCCCGGTCCGACCCGATCCGGGGACTGGCTGCTGCTGGTCACCGAAGCCGAACCGGCCCACGGTCTGGCCGCGATTCTGGGAGACCGGGGCGGACGGGTGATCCGGGTGCTGCCCGGGGAGCGCTTGGCCCGGCTGGAGACCGATACCTGGACCCTGCCCCCCACGGACCCCGGCGCGTTCCGGGAGCTGCTGGCCGCCCTGGACCGGCCACCGGCGGGGGCGGTCCACCTCTGGAGCCTGGACAACCCCAGCGCCACGGCCCAGGACCTGGAGGACTTTCAGGCCCGCATCGGCGGCGGCGCCCTACACCTGGCCCAAAGCCTGGATGGGGCCACGCCCCTGTGGCTGGTGACCCGGGGGGCGGTGGCCGTGGCCGGGACCATCGCCAACCCCGCTCCGGCGACCCTCTGGGGCCTGGGCCGGGTACTGGCCCTGGAGCGGCCCACGGGCTGGGGGGGGCTGATCGACCTGGACCCCTCGAACCCGGACCCCTGGGAGCGGCTGGGGGGACTGCTGGATTGTCCCCACGAGGACCAGTTCGCCTTACGCCGGGGCCAGGTCCACGTTCCCCGGCTGCGGTCCCTGCCGGTTTCTCCGGTCCCGGTCCGGTTGCGGGACGACGCCGTGTATCTGATCAGCGGCGGGCTGGGGAGCATCGGCCTGGCCGCGGCCCGCTGGCTGGCCAATCAGGGAGCGCGGCAGCTGCTGCTACTGGGCCGCCGCCCCCCCGGACAGAGCGCCCGACCGGTTTTGGAGGCCCTGGAGCGACAGGGGGTCCAGGTGCGCTGCCTCCAGGGCGACGTGGCCGACCCGGCCACCCTGGAACCCCTGCTGGCCGCCCTGGACCGGCCCTTGGGGGGGGTGATCCACGCCGCCGGGGTCCCCGGCTACCGGTCCCTGAAAGAACTGGACCTGAGTACCTGGCTGGCCACTTTGCGCCCCAAAGTGCTGGGGGGCTGGCTGCTGGATCGGCTGGTTCCGGGGTCGGCGTTTTTTGTCTGTCTGTCCTCCATCGCCGCCGTCTGGGGCTCCCGCCACCAGGCCCACTACGCCGCCGCCAACGCCTTTCTGGACAGTCTGGCCGCCGCCCGCCAGGCCGCCGGTCGACCGGCAGTGAGCATCGCCTGGGGGCCTTGGAAGCTGGCAGGCATGGCCAAGGCCGCCGACCAGGCCAAACTGGCGGAACTGGGGATCGCCGCCCTGGACCCGGACCCGGCCCTGAACCTGTTAGGCGCTCTGATCGGAACCGGCCGCCCCGACGCCGTGGTGGCGGCGGTGGACTGGGAACGGTTTAGGGCGGTCTACGAAGCCCGGGGTCCCCGGCCCCTGCTGGCGGAGCTGCCGGGTAAGGCCGCCCCCCCGCCCCCCGGCGACGGCGCCGTGGCCGCCCGGCTCCAGGCCCTGGACCCGACCGAGCGGCGGGGGGCGCTGCTGGCCCATTTGCAAACTGAACTGGCTGCCGCCTTGGGTTTCGCCGACCCGGCGACGGTGGAGCCGGAGCGGGGCTTTTTCGAGCTGGGCATGGATTCCATGATGGCCGTGGAGCTGAAAAACCGCCTCCAGACCCAGTTGGGCCGGTCCCTGCCCGGCACCCTAGCCTTCGACTGCCCGGATCTGGCCCGGTTAACCGATTACCTGGCCAGGGAGGCGCTGGACTGGCCGCCACCCGACGCCCCGGAGCAACCCGCCGCCCCCGCAGCCGCTGCCCCGGATGGGGCCACCCCGGATGGGGCCACCCCGGATGGGGCCACCCTGGATGGAGCCACCCTGGATGGGGCCACCTTGGATGGGGACCTGGCCGCCCGCCTGGAGCGCCTGGAGCGCCTGACTCGTTTGTCGTGACTGGAGAACCCCTAGGATTATGACCGTCGAGCAACTGCTAGCCGAACTCAGCCACCGGGGCATCAGCCTCACCGCCGATGGGGACCAACTGCGACTGCGCGCCCCCAAGGGCGCCCTGGACCCGGCCCTGCGCCAAGCCCTGGCCGAGCATAAGGGGGCACTCCTCGCCCGGCTTCCAGGACGCCTGGTCGCCACCACCGGGGACGGCCCGCCGCCCCTGTCCCACGCCCAGGAACGGCTGTGGTTTCTGGCCCAACTGGTCCCGGACAGTCCTTTTTACATTATCCCGGTGGCGGTGCGCCTGACCGGTCCCTTGCGGGTGGCGGCCCTGGCCCGGTCTCTGAATGAAATCGTCCGCCGCCACCAGGCCCTACGCACCCGGTTTCCCCAGGAACTGGGCCAGCCGACCCAGGTGATCGACCTGGTATTGGAACTGGACTTGCCGGTGACCGATTTGAGCGCCCTGGACGAGGCGGAGGGAGAACGCCGGGTCCGAGAGCGGATGATTCATGAGTCCCGGGTCGCCTTTGACCTGGCCACCGGGCCGCTGCTGCGGGCAGCCTTGCTGCGCCTAGCCCCCGAGCGCCATGTGCTGTTGCTCACTGTCCACCATATCGTCTCCGATGGCTGGTCCATGGCGGTGCTGGTCCGGGAACTGGCCCCCCTGTACCAAGCTTTCAGCCAGAACCTGCCCTCGCCCCTGCCCGAGCTACCCGTGCAATACGCTGATTTTTGCCGTTGGCAACGGCGCTGGCTGAGCGGGGCGGTGCTGGAGGGGCAGCTTCGCTACTGGAAACGGCAACTGGCGGGAGCGCCCACGGTGCTGGAACTGCCCACCGACCGCCCCCGGCCCCCAGCCCAGCGTTTCCGGGGTGGGCTGGAGGTGCTGGCCCTGGGACCGGAGCTGACCGAAACCCTCAAGACCCTGAGCCGGGGCAGCGGAGCCAGCCTGTTCATGACCTTGCTGGCGGGCTTCGCGGTGCTGTTGTCCCGATACAGCGGCCAGGGGGAATTCCTGGTGGCCACCGCCATCGCCAACCGTAATCAGCCGGGGGTGGAGCCGCTGATCGGCTTTTTCGTCAATACCCTGGCCTTGCGCCTGGACCTGTCCGGGAACCCCCCGTTCACGGACCTGCTGGCCCGGACCCGGGACACCGCCCTGGACGCCTACGCCCACCAGGACCTGCCCTTCGAGCGGCTGGTGGATGAACTGGGCATCGAACGCAATCTGGGGCGCAACCCCCTGTGCCAAGTGCTGTTCGCCTTGCAAAACGTGCCCGAAAAGCGCCTGGAACTGCGGGAGTTGCGCCTGGAACTGCTGCGCCAGGAGGGAACCACCGCCAAATTCGATCTGTATCTGTCCATGGAGGAGACCGAGGAGGGGCTGGAAGCGGCCCTGGAGTACGACAGCGACCTGTTCGAAGCGGATAGCGCCCGGCGGCTGCTGGCCCGCTACCGGAGCCTGTTGGCGGCGGCGGCGGCCCGGCCCGAGCGCCCGGTGGCGGAGCTACCCTGGCTGGAGGCCGGGGAACGCCAACA
>CAZQXD010000098.1:0-11465 GCA_964597315.1 uncultured Candidatus Competibacteraceae bacterium | reverse complement strand
CCCCGTCTCCAAATTGCTGTAATATATGAAATTATTTTGATAGCGGGAATTGCTGGTGGACACCGGCCACTTAACCAGAAGGCAGGCGCGTCTCGGGTAGTGATCTTCTGGTGTTGCATCCTTGGCGCGAGATACAGATCCTCAACGCGATCGAGCTGAATGCTGAATCAAACCGACCGGCTGTCCAAGTGTCGAAACCGCAAACTCCCAAACCCGGAAAGCCCACCCTCCGAGAGGCAAGCCATGTCCCGATCTTCATCTGGCTGGACCCGTCGCGATAGTCTCAAAGCCCTAGCCGCCTTGGGCGCCGCCCCCTGGCTGCTCCCGGCGCGGGCCGCCGATTCGCCGCTGACCCGGCCCATCCCCGCCAGCGGCGAGGCACTGCCGGTGATCGGCATGGGTTCGTGGATCACCTTCAACGTGGGTAGCGACGACTATTTACGCGCCCAGCGGGCCGAGGTGTTGCGGGCCTTTTTCGAGCGGGGTGGGGCGGTGATCGATTCCTCCCCCATGTACGGTTCCTCCGAGGCGGTCATCGGTGACTGCCTGAAGCGTCTGGGCCGACCCCAACCCTTGTTTGCCGCCACCAAGGTCTGGACGCCGTTCCAATGGCGGGGGATCAGGCAGATGGAGAACTCCCGGGAACTCTGGGGGGTGGAGCGTTTCGACCTGATGCAAATCCATAATCTGCTGGACTGGGAAACCCATCTGGAAACCCTCACGGACTGGAAAGCCCAAGGCCGGGTCCGGTATGTGGGCATCACCACCTCCCACGGCCGCCGCCACCCAGAGTTCGAGACCATCATGGCCGCTCAGCCCCTGGATTGTGTGCAGTTTACCTACAACATCCTGGACCGGGAGGCGGAACGGCGCTTGCTGCCCCTGGCGGCGGAGCGGGGGCTAGGGGTGATCGTCAACCGGCCCTTCCGGCGCGGCGCCCTGTTCGATCAGGTCCGGGGTCGGCCACTACCGGCCTGGGCCGGGGAGATTGACTGCGCCAACTGGGCACAGTTTTTTCTCAAGTTTATCGTCTCTCACCCGGCTGTCACTTGCGCCATTCCGGCCACTACCCGGGTGGATCATATGCGGGAAAACATGGGGGCGGCTTATGGTCGGCTACCGGATGCCGAGCTGCGCCGGCGCATGATCCGCTACGTGGAGGGGCCGTGAGTTCCCCCACATTTCCGAAGCCGATACCGGGGTTGTCAACCCGGACAATGATGCGGTTCGGGTCGCTCACCACATCCTACAATTCTCCATCATTCCTGTAGTAGTAGGATGCGGTGAGGCACGAACCGCATCGTTCAAAACTCACCACATCCTACAATTCAGCCTATTGCAGGCCCGTAGAACTCGTAGGGCGGATTTAGCGAAGCAATCCGCCTGCCGATAGGGCCGCCTACCCGTACCCCGGAAGGCGGGTCGCTACGCTTGACCCGCCCTACAAATTCAATAAGTTACGAGTTTTTTAGCATCATGGCCCGGGTTGACAACCAAGACGGTATCTACAATTCAGCCTATTGCAGGCCCGTAGCACGAACCGCATCGTTCAAAACTAGCCCTCCCGGGCCGTTACCCCCAGCAACCGCCGCAGCCGGGCCAGTTCTTCCTGGGCCGCGTTCAGTTGTTCCTCCAAATGGGCGATGACCGCCGCCGTCTGGGTGTTCAGGGCTGGTCCCGCCGGGGGGCAGGGGGCGTCTCGCAGCACCCGCCGGTACAGGGCGTCGGTCTCGGGCATGGGACCGACCCCCAGTTCCGAGGCCAGCAGATCCCGGCAGTAATCGTAATGGCGGATTGCCTGGCGGCGGCGACCGGCGGCGGCGTACAAGGCCATCAAGGTCCGATGGATGTCCTCCCGCAACGGATCCCACTGTAGCAAGCGCCGACCGACGGCGATGGCGGCCGGAATCTCGCCCGTGGCCTGGCGATGTTCCAGCAGCCACTCCAGAGCGCCCAGATACAGGTTCTCCAGGCGCTGGCGCTCCGGCAGCAGCCAATCCGCGTCGCAGTCGGGCAGCAACTCCCCCTGATACAGATCCAACACTTGCTCCAGGGCCGCCACCGCCGCCGTCGGCGCCGTGCCGGGAGGGTGGGTGCAGACGTTCCCGGCGGTGGTTTCCAGGACGGCCACGTCCAGCCAGTAGGCGCTTCCGGGGTTGATGCCCACCGCGCCTCCCGGCTCGAACAGCAGGCACTCGGGACACCGGACGGGAGGGGACAAGGCCCGGCGCAGCCGCCACAAGGCGGTGCTTAGGCGGCGTCGGGCGCGGCCCTCGTCCACCTCGTCCCAGAGAATGGCCGTCAGCCGCTCCCGGCTCTGGACATGTTCCCGGTGTAGCAACAGAAACCCCAGCAGATGCAGGCTGGGGCGGGATAGGTGGACGCTCTCGACGGCGGGCGTCCAAGCCAGATGGGCGCCGCCCAATAAAGAAATACGTAATTCGGGCATGATGCTTTACCTCCGGGCCCGGTTTAATCGGGTTGTTTTGGGGGGAGTCCCGAAAGGTGGATGTAGCTTTATCAAGTATAGGCGCCCCGGTCCCGCAGCCCTGTGAACCCGGTCACGGTTGGCGCGGGCAGGGGGGCGACGCAGTTGTGACGTATTACCCAGAACGGTGAGCCGCCGGTGACGATAGGGTGACGGCACGGTGACCAGGCCGGGCTAGGCTGTCCTCCACGTTTCCCCAGCCCTGGAGGGCGTCTTCCAATGGCCGGACTCGGCGCGGTGCATGGGGTGGGCGAATCCATCGTCCGCCATCTACGGGCCAGCTACCAGCAGGACCGGGCGGCCCAGGCCGTGCTGGCCCCAGAGTTACGGGTGTTGCCGGACTGCGCCTTCGAACAGGTCTCCAGCGGCCAACTCGCCGTCGATTTTGCTCCCGCCAACACCCTGGTCACCTTGTTTCTATACCGCATGGGGGTAGACGCCTGGCTACGCACCACCCCCGCCCCCGGCACCCCCCACCTGCCCGCCAGCCGACCCCTGAGCCTGGAACTGCATTATTTATTCAGCATCTGGGCCGATAGCGCCGCAGCGGAACACACGGTGCTGTCCTGGGTGATGCGGGAACTGCACCAGCGGCCCATTTTCGACCACTCTCTGCTGGAGCCGCCAGCCCTCTGGGAGCCGGGAGAAGAAGTCCGGGTGGTGCCCTCGGAACTGAGCCACGAGGACCTGATGCGGATCTGGGACGCCCTCACGCCCTCCTACCGGCTGTCGGTGTCCTATGTGGCCCGGGTGGTGCGTCTGACCCGGGACCCGCTACCGGCCCAGCGCCCAGTGGTGGCCACCCGCTACGCTTTCGAGCCGCTGCCGGAGCGTCCCGATGTTTGACCGGCTGGAGCGGCGGGTGCTGGGGGCGGTACGGCTGTTCGACGCCGCTACCGGCCTGCCCCTGAACCGGCCCCTGACCGTGAGCGCCCAAGGGGTGCGGTTTTTGCGTAACCGCGCCCAGTTATATGTGATCACCGCCGCCCCGGGCCTGGAGGAACACGTCCGCGCCTTCGAAACTCCCCCGGCCACGCCGGCCCCGGGCAGTCGGGCGGTGGACATTCGTATCGACGACCCCTTGGGGGAATACCTGCCCCGACTGGCCCACGTGCCGCTGCCCCGTCGCCCGGAGCCAGGCCCAGGGGAGCCGGATTTATTCCAGCCGGAGCGGGTGGAGCTGCTGCCCGCCCCTGGCAGTCAGGTGCGCCTGAACTGGGGCGGGCTGCGCCTGTCCCTGGCCCAACCCGACCCTCGGGAGGGCATCCGCGGCGCTCTGGTGGAACTCCACGACCCCGCCGACCCCGGCGGCCCGGCCCTGGCCCTGGGGCTGTCCGACCGGCGCGGCGAGGCCCTGGTGGCCCTGGCCGGGTTGCGGGCCTACCGCCCCGCCGATGGGGGCGACGCGGTCACTGTGTCCCAGACCCCGGTGACCGTAGAACTGATCATCGACCCCGCCCAGCCCTGGCCGGTGGACCCCCAGCGACTGGCCGCCCAGCGGGCCAGCCTGATCAATCTCAGCCTGGCCGACGTTATCCAGCTCGGTCCCGGCCAGTTTGAACACCGCGACCTGCAACTGACCCTGGACGGCGGGCCGTAACCGCTGATTTCGACGAGGAGGAATGCACCATGCCCGAATACTTAGCGCCCGGCGTCTACGTGGAGGAAACCAGCTTCCGCGCCCGTTCCATTCAGGGGGTGGGCACCAGCACCACCGGTTTCGTGGGCCTGACCCGCAAGGGGCCACGGGACGACGTGCCGCAACTGGTGACCAGTTTCGCCGAGTTCGAACGGTTATACGGGGGCCTGGAACACCTGAACCTGGGGGGGCAGGCCCGGATCAATTATTTGGCCTACGCCGTGCGGGGCTATTTCAACGAAGGGGGCAGTCGGCTGTATATCGCCGCTGTGTTCCAGGCTGGCGGCGCCGGAGACAGTCGCTCCCGGGCCAATCTCATCGGCGCCGAGACCGACCCCCGCCATCTGCTGATCCGCGCCCGCTACCCCGGTTCCGCCAACAATGGCCGGTTGCTCCTGAGCGAACAGGGGCTGGCGGCCACCGACACCGCCCTGGACCGGGCCGTGATCGGCTCCCTGGCCCGCAGCCGGGGCGCCCCCGCCACGCCCCCGGTGATCGACGCCACCGCCCCCCCGGCGGCCCTGGCTGATGGGTCCGTGCTGCGGATCAGCGTCAACGGCGCGGCCGCCATCCCCGTGACCCTCAACGGCGCTCCGGCGGCGGCCACCGGTCAGCAAGCCCTGGCCGACCCCATGGACGTACCGGCCGCCACCGCCTTACGGGCCACCGTCAACGGCCTGACCCGGCTGGTAGGCATCCCCGCCGGTAATGGCCAGGCCCGGGCCGATGTGGTCACCGCCGTCAATGGGGGCTTGGCGCCCCTGGCCACGGCCACCCTGGACGGCGGCGACCGGCTGGTCATCACCTCCGCCGCCCGGGGTCGGGATGCCGAAGTGGTGGTGGAACCCCTGGATCTGTTGGGCTTTACCCAACGCACCCGGGCCACCGGGACCGGGGTGCGCAACCTGGAGGCTATCAGCCCCGAGGACCTGAATGAGCTATTCGCCGCCGCCGACGGGGGTAACGGCCTGGCGGTACAGGCCAGCCGGACGCCCGCCGCCAGTGGGCTGCGCTTGACCGGCGCCGCTGGCGTCGGCGCCGCCGCCACCCTGGCCATCACCGGCGACGCCCCGGTACGCCAGGCTCTGGGGTTTCCCGATAACGCCAACCCCGTGGCGGGCCAGGACGGCGCCCCCCGCCGCTATTTCGTCCGGGAGGCCCTGGGCGGCGGCGGCTGGCGGGAGTACGCCCAAAACGGCCAGCGCTGGCAGCGCAACCCCAACGGCGTGGACCGCCCGCCCCTGAACCCGGATCGGGACTGGATCATCACCCTCAACCTGGAGTTCCGGGACGCTGACGGGGTGAGCATCAGCTACGAGGGCCTGGGCCTGGCCGCCGACCACCCCCGGGCCTTGGGCCGGGTCATGGCTGCCGCGCCCCCCACCCCCAGTGAGGAACTGGCCAATCCCCTGGTGCTGGTGACAGCCGATGTGAACCCGGTGGAGCTGCACGCGGCCCTCACCGCCGGGGGCACCGCCGCCGGGGACGATGACCTGGTGGGCCGGGAGCTGGTCCTGGGGGGCGGCAACGACGGGGTGGTTCCCTCCCTGGCCGGCTTCGAGGACGGCCTGCGCCGGTTGGGGGACGTGGACGACATCGCCATCGTGGCGGCCCCGGGGGCGGCGGCCCTGGGAGACACAGGGGCGGCGGTGCGCCGGGCCTTGGTCACCCACGCCGAACAGTCCCGGTTTCGGATCGCCGTGCTGGACCCACCCCCCAACCAGGACATTCCCGGCATCCGGGTCACCCGGGGCCAGCACGACTCCAGCTACGCGGCCCTGTACTACCCCTGGATCGTCATCACCAACCCCCTGGCCCGGCCCGGCAACGAGGCCATCCCCAAAGAAGTCACCTTGCCTCCCTCGGGCCATGTGTGCGGCATCTACGCCCGCAACGACGCCCTACGGGGGGTATGGAAAACCCCTGCCAACGAGGTGGTGCGGGAGGCCCTGCGTTTCGAGCGGGAGATCAATCATCCCCAGCAGGAAGTCCTCAACCCCATCGGCATCAACTGTCTGCGGTTTTTCAGTGGCCGGGGCAACCGGGTCTACGGGGGGCGGCTGGCCACCTCGGACCGGGAGGTGGTCTACGTCAGCGACCGGCGCTACCTCAATTATTTGAAACGCTCCGTGGATATTTCCATGCAGTGGGCGGTGTTCGAGCCAAACGGCCCCCAACTGTGGAGCAATGTGCGGGACGCGGTGAGTTCTTTTCTGTACACCGAATGGCGCAACGGGGCGCTGCTGGGGGGCAACCCGGACCAAGCGTTTTTCGTGCGCTGCGACCGCTCCACTATGACCCAGGCGGATCTGGACAATGGTCGGCTGATCTGTGAGATCGGCGTGGCCATCATCAAACCCGCCGAGTTCGTCATCTTCCGCATCGGCCAAAAGACCGCCGACGCCCGTAACTGAGGGAGACCGCCATGGCCCGCGACGTACCCTATTGCAACTTCAATTTCCTGGTGAAGTTCTCCGAGGGGGACATCCAGGGGGGGTTTTCCGATGTGTCCGGCATCGGCACCGAAATCACCATCGCCGAATACCGGGCCGGCACCGACAAGGAAAACCATGTCCGCAAGATTCCCGGTCTGCACAAGAACACCGATGTCACCCTCAAGCGGGGCATCATCAACTCCAAGACCTTCTGGGACTGGATCGAGTCCGTGCGCCGAGGCTCGGACGCCGCCAAGCGCAACGTGTCCATCGTCATGCAGGACGAGAGCCACGAGCGGGATGTGCAGCAATGGACACTGATCAACGCCTTCCCCATGAAGTACACCGGCCCTACCTTGGCCGCCAAGGGGGGCACCGACGTGGCCATGGAGGAATGGACCCTGGCCTGCGAGGCCCTCAAGTTCGAGCAACTGGAGAGCTGAGGCCCCCATGTCGGCCATCCATTTCGAAACCGTCACCCCCCGGCTGGTCCAGGACCCGGAACGCATGGACGTGGCCTGTGTGGTGGGTTTTATAGCCGAGCGCTCCGACGCCCCGCTGCCCGCCGCCCTGGTGAACGCTCTGGTGCAAGGACGCCTGGCCCGACCCGAGGACCTGACCCCCGGCCGCCCGGACCGGCTGCTGGGGCGACCGGTGGCGGTGGAGTCGGCGGCGGAGCTGGACGCTCTGTTCGATCCCGACGCCCGTCTGGATGGTCCCGCCGAAGTGGCTGGCCGGGCTTTGCCCGCAGCCCTGCCGGAGGGCATCGATCCGGGCCTGGACCTGGTGGTGGAGGGCCGCAGTTACCGCCTGGATTTCCACCCCACCCCCGCCACCCCGGCCCAACTGCTCTCGGCTTTGCGCTCTAGTGGCGCGCCGGTCAGCGCCCGGCTGGACGGTCCCCCGGTGGCCCCCCATCTGGTGCTGGCCCGCGCCGACACCCTGCGTCCGGGTCGGCTCACGGTGCTGGCCAATCCCGGCTACGGTTTCGAACAGGCCCAGGGGGCCGAAAGCCGGGCCGTGGGCTGTCCCTTGGGCCAGGCCCTGCGGGCCTTTTTCGCCGGGGGCGGGCGGCGGGCCTATGTGCTGCGCATGGGCGATCCCTTGCCCTATCTGTCCCGCCGGGAGCAGCGCCGGCGGCAACTGTACCGGCTGCTGCTGGGACCGACACCCCCGGCGGCCCTGGACGCCCCCCTGCTGCAAACCCTGCTGGCCGGGGAACTGCCCAACCCCCGCCAAGACGTGGCGGACTGGTACGGCCCGGCCCAACTCTTCGGACTCACGGAGGCCAGCTATCTGCTGCTGCCGGACCTGCCGGAACTGGTCAGCCCACCGCCACCGGAAATCATTCCGCCCGCCCCCGGACCGGCCCCCCGGGAAGTGTTCAGCCCTTGCGTGGCGACCGTTCCCGTCGCTCGGCCAGCCACCGCCGCCGGTCTACCCCCGCCCCGGGTGGACGCCGAGGGGCTAGCCCTGTGGCGGGCGGCGGCGGGACGGGCCTTGGAACTGCCCCGTCGCCATGCCCGGGATAAGCTGCTGCTGCTGGCCGTTCCCCTGGCCGGGCCGGGGATAGTTCTGGATGCCGCCGCCCTGGGGGTGGCGGATCGGCCCGGCGATCCCCAGGGTCGGCTGGCCAGCGCCTTTCTGCAACTGGCGGAACCCTGGCTGGTGAGCGCCCAGTCCCGGACCCTGCCCGGAGGGCTGTTGCCCCCGGACGGACCCCTGGCCGGGCTGCTGGCCGCCAACGCCCTGACCCGGGGCGCGTTCCTCACCGCCGCTGGGCGGCCCCAAGCCCCGCTCGTGGACCTGGCCCCGGACCCGGTCACTGGCCTGGAGGCCCTGTCCCGCTTCGCCCGCACCCCCCAGGGCATCCAGCTCGACGCCGACCATACCAGCAGCTCCGACCCGGCCTGGCGGGCGGCTTCGGTGAGCCGGTTGTTGGCCCTGTTGGTGCGCATCGCCCAGGACATGGGCGGGGCCGGGGTGTTCGAACCCGCCAGCGAACGGCTATGGCGGGATCTGCGGGTGCAGATGGAAACCTGGCTGAGCCGGGTGCAGACCGCCGGGGGTTTGGCGGGGTTGACCCCCGCCGAGGGCTTTCGGGTGCGCTGCGACCGTTCCACCATGAGCCAGGCCGACAGGGACAATGGCCGGTTGATCGTGGAGGTCACCCTGCTGCCGGCCCGGCCCATGGAGCGTATCCACGTGGCCCTGGCCCTGGGAGCTGGGCCGGTGGCGGGAGCGCCCACATGACCAATCCCGTAAAGTCGGACCCCTTGCTCCATGTGTTCCGGTTCCGGGTGGATTTCTACGAGGACCGGGTGGAGGGCAAGCCCAAGGGCGGGGCTGTGCCCCTGTGCGGAGGCCGGTTCAGTGAATGCTCGGGGTTGGAGGCCACCATGGAGCCGAAGGTGATCCGAGCCGGGGGCCATAACTATGGGGACTTCCAGCGGGCCGGGCGGGTCAGCTTCGGCACCGTGGTATTGAAGCGCGGCCTGACCCCTACCCAACACCTGTGGCGCTGGTTCGACCTGGTGGCCGGCGGCAAGACCGCCCTGCGCCTCAAGGCCCGGCTGGTGCATGTGGCCCAGGGAGACGCCGACCCCCAGACCAGCGACGGGCTGCTGACCTGGGAGTTGCGTAATGCCCTGCCCGTGAAGTTCAAGGCGGCCACCTATGACAGCAATGGGGCGGAGATCGGGGTGGAGGAACTGCACTTCGTCCACGAAGGGCTGAGCCTGGTGAAAGGCTCGGGAGGCGGCCCATGACCGACCAGGCCCTGCCCCGGCAAGCCCAACTTACCCCCAAGACCGACGCTGCTGGCAAGGAGATCGCCGAGAAGCAGCGGCGGCCCATACCCGTGCAGTTCAACCCGGAAACCCTGGAACTGGTGATCCGCAATGAGCTGACCAAAAACGAGCAGCGCCGCCGCCAGCAGCCGCCCCAGTTCGTCACCAGCACCTCCGCCACCCTGGCCTTGGCCCTAGTGTTCGACACCACCACCAGTGGCGCCGACGTGCGCGGCCGCACCGCCGCCATCGCCGCCCTGATGCAGCCGGATCGGGTGAGCGTGAAGGGCAAGCAGAAACGCATCCCGGCGGTGGTGATCTTCGAATGGAGTACTTTCGTTTTCGAGGGCTATATCAGCGAGTACAAGGAAACCATCGAGTTCTTCTCCCCCGAAGGTGTGCCCCTGCGGGCCACGGTGAACCTGACCCTGACCCAGCAGGAACAACCCCTGCCCACCCCCGCCCAGGAGAAACAGGCCGGCGTGGGGGATGCCTTCCCCAGCGTGGCGGCCCCGGCTCCCCTGGGCAGTCAGCAGTCCATCGACAACCTGGCCGCCGCCGCCGGGGACCGCAAGGCCGCCGCCGATATCGCCAAGGCCAACGGGGTGGAGAACCGCCGCAACCCGGAAGTGGATAGCGTGGCCCTGCCGGAGCGGGGCGAGGCCGGAAACGCCGCTGCCGGAGGCCGCCCCCCCGCCGCCTTCGCCAGCGGCGCGGCGGGCGCGTCGGCGGGCGCGGGGGCTTCCGCTGGGGCTTCCGCTGGGGCTTCCGCTGGGGCTTCCGCTGGGGCGGGCGCTTCAGCCCTGGCCGGGGCTTCCGCCGAGGCCGGGGCCTTCGCCAGGGCGGACGCGGGGGCTTTCGCCGGGGCTTCAGCCGAAGCGGGTGCTGGAACTTTCGCGGGCGCCACCGCCGGGACGACCGGGGGCGGCATCACGGCGTCTTTCGCCGGACTCAACACCCAGGCCCGCCTGGAGCTGCCCACGCCCCGGGTGGATTTGTCCCTGGAACTGCCCCAGCCCCCCAGCCTGTCTCTGGACCTGCCCGCCGGGTTGGCAGCCGGATCCGGGCTGGGCCTGACCGCAGACGCCGGGTTTGGGGCCGTCGCCGGAGCCGGAGCCGGGGTGGGCATCGGCGGGGTGGCCCAGGCGGGAGCGGGGGCGGGGCTAAACGCGGACGTGGGCAAGAATCTGGACCTGGCGGCCATTATTTTCGAGGAGGACTGAGCCATGGGCGAAGTGATATTTGAAGAAGTGCGCGGGGAACTGACCCCAGAACCGGTCCCGGCGGTGGTGGAATCCGAAGCGGGCGAAACCGACGCGGCCCCCAGCCAGGAACAGTGGCAACGGCTGCAGGAGGCCCTGGCCCGGGAAGGCTGGCGGCGCGAGCGGCTGGCGGCGGATTGAGAGCCAGGCCATGCAAGCCGAAACCGAACTCACAGCGGCCCGGGTCTACGCTACCCGGCCCACCCTCCAGGTGGACCGCCAAGCGGTGGCCCTGGTGGACGAACTGCTGTTGTCCATGGAACTGAACGAGGCCGAAGGGGGGCTGGCCTCTCTGGAATTGCGTTTCGCCGGGGTGGCCACCCACGCCGACGCCGGGCTGGATTTCGCCTTCGAGTTCGCGGATACCAATGTGCTGACCCTGGGGGCCGAACTGCGAGTGGCGGCCGGGGACGCCGCCGATCCCATGGAGATCTTCCGGGGCCGGATCAGCGCCGTGGAGCTGGTGGCCGACCCCCCCGCCCAGCCGGAACTGTGGGTGCAGGCGGAGGACGCCTTGATGTGGCAGCGCATGCAGCGCCATACCCGCCGTCATCAGGCCGGTCCCCTGCGGGATATTCTCCAGGCCCTGGCCGCCGACACCGGGCTGACTCCGGTTATCACCGGGCTGGAGCTGCGGGTGGACGACCAGCTTCAGTGCAACGAAAGCAATCTGGCTTTTTTGCGGCGGCTGCTGGGAGACCATGACGCCGACGTGCAGGTGGTGGGAGAAGAACTGCATATCTCCCCACGGGCCGAGGTGGAACGGGGTCGGCTGACTTTGGAACTGGGCAGCCAGTTGCATCGGCTGCGCTGCCGGGCGAGATCGAGGCGAAGGCCGCAGCCAGTGCCGGG
>CAZQXD010000097.1:6311-11469 GCA_964597315.1 uncultured Candidatus Competibacteraceae bacterium | reverse complement strand
CTCGGCCTGGCGTTGCGCCTCGGCCAGACGCTCCCGTTCGGTGTCGGCTTGTTGCTGGCGCGCCTGTTCGGCCTGACGGCGCAAGGCTCGGGCCTCGGGGTCGTCAGGCATTTTTTCCAGAGCCTGATCGAGGCGCTCCAATGCCAGCTCGGGGTGGCCGGCGGCCAGATGCTCCCGGGCGACAACCAGTAGGCCGGTATTAGTCGGCGGCTGTGGTTTCGGAGCCTGGGTGGCGGGTTCGGCGGCCGTAACGGGTTGGCCGTAGTACCACCAGGCGCCGCTACCCCCACCCAACAAGGCCAAAGCCAAGGCGGCCACCAGCCCCAGGCCCGCTCGGGACTGTCCCGGCTTGGCGGTGTTGGGCGGGGCGCCGGTTCGGCGTTCGGCCTGATCCAGGGCGCTGATCAACTGCTCGGCGCTGGGGCAGCGCTGCTCCGCCTCCTTGGCCAACAGCGCCTCCAGCACCGGCTGAAAATGGGCCAGTGGCGTCGGCAATTGGGGGACGGGGCTATTGAGGTGCTTGATGGCCAGGGCAAAAGAGTCGGGGGCGCTGTAAGGGGTTTTGCCAGTGAGAATTTCGTGGAAGATGATGCCCAGGGCGTACAGATCGGACTTGTTGTCTACCCCCGCGCCCTTGATCTGCTCTGGACTCATGTAATTGGGGCTGCCCACCATCAGCCCGGTGGCGGTCATCACCGTGGCGTTCTCGTAGGTCTTGGCAATGCCAAAATCAGTGACCACGGGGGCGCCATCCCCGTAGAACAGAATATTCTGGGGTTTGATGTCCCGATGGATCACCCCGGCGCGGTGGGCATGGCCCAGGGCATCGGCCACACCGCGCAAAATCGCCAAACCGTCCTTGAGGGACAGGCCCTGCTTGATCCGGTCGGCCAGGGTGCCCCCGGGTAGATACTCCATGGACAGGTAATAGTTATTGTCGTAGACCCCGGTATCGAAAACTTTAATGATGCCCCGGTGGGCCAGCCGGGCCACGGTGACCCCTTCCTTGACGAAACGCTTGGCGAACTGGGGGTCGGTGGCCAGCACCGGGGACATGATCTTGAGGGCGACAGGGCGGTTTAGGGACTCCTGGACCGCCAGATAGACGATGGACATGCCGCCACGGCCGATTTCTCGTTCGATGTGATAGCCGGGTATCCGCATGATAAGAATAAAAATCCGCTGGGTTTCCGAGTGGCCAGCACTGCCTATGGTGACTGGCTGCTTGCAAAGCGTCGATCTTATCCTATTTTTAAGAGTTTTTTCGTCAAAAGACGTTGCAGGCAGGATAAGGCCTGGCCCCGGTGGCTCAGGCAGTTTTTAAGGGCCGGTTCCAGTTCGGCGGCGGTGCGGCCCTGCTCCGGTACATAGAACACCGGGTCGTAGCCAAAACCCTGTTCGCCTCGTGGCGCCTGGGTGATTAGCCCTTCCCAGGTGCCTTGGCAAATTAGCGGGGTGGGGTCGTCGGCATGGTGCAAATACACCAGCAAGCACTGGAAGCGGGCCGTGCGCTGGGGGTCGGGAATCTCGGCCAGTGCGGCCAGCAGCTTGTCCAGGTTATCCCGGTCGGAGGCGTCGGTTCCGGCATAGCGGGCGGAACGGATGCCGGGAGCGCCGCCTAAGGCGTCCACCTGGATGCCGGAGTCGTCGGCGATGGCTGGCAAGCCGGTGTGGGCGGCGGCGTTGCGGGCCTTGAGGATGGCGTTCTCCACGAAGGTGAGGCCGGTTTCCTCGGCCTCCGGCACAGCGAAATGGGACTGGGGCAGGATATCCAGGCCCTGGTCGCCCAGCAGGGCGTTGAGTTCCCGCGCCTTGCCGGGGTTGCCGGTGGCCAGTACGATCCTGATCACGGTCTTAGTTTAGCCCCAGGACTTGGCGCTGGCGGTCGATCAGTTGGCCGATACCGTCCCGAGCCAGGGCCAGCATGGCCTGTAGTTCTTCATGGCGGAAGGCATGGCCCTCGGCCGTGCCCTGTACCTCCACATAGGCGCCGGCGTCGTTCATGACCACGTTCATATCCGTCTCGGCTTCGGAATCCTCGGCGTAATCCAGGTCCAGCACCGCCACGCCCTGGTGGATGCCCACCGATACCGAGGCCACCTGGCCGTGCAAGGGGTTTTTGGTGATCTTTCGCTTGGCCGCCATGTGCCGCACGGCGTCGGCCAGGGCCACGAAGCCGCCGGTTATGGCGGCGGTGCGGGTGCCGCCATCGGCCTGGAGTACGTCGCAGTCCACGGTGATGGTGTGTTCACCCAGGGCCTCCAGGTTCACCACAGCCCGCAACGCCCGACCGATCAGCCGTTGGATTTCCATAGTGCGCCCTCCCTGCTTGCCCCGGGCAGCCTCCCGAGCGTTTCGGGTATGGGTGGCGCGGGGCAGCATGCCATATTCGGCGGTGATCCAACCTTGGTGTTTCCCCTTGAGAAAGGGGGGGACACGGCCCTCGACGCTGGCGGTGCATAGCACCTTGGTATCGCCGAACTCCACTAGCACCGAGCCCTCCGCGTGTTTGGTGTACTGGCGGGAAATGGTGATCGGGCGTAATTGATCGGGGGCGCGGCCGCTGGGGCGCATGCTGAACTCCTTGGGGAATGGAACTGGGCAGGGTCGAGTATACCAAAGGCGTTTGGCGCGGGCGGTTTCGGTTTCGGTTTCGGTTTCTATCCCGACCGAAATCGGCTTACCATTGCCACACGTATTGTTAATGACGGTGGAGCGAGGAAGCCCATGATTTTGAGTATGACCGCTTTTGCCCGTAGTGAGCGCCAGAGCGATTGGGGTGGGCTGAGCTGGGAACTGCGCAGCGTCAACCATCGCTACCTGGAAATCGCCCCGCGCCTGCCCGAGACTCTGCGCGCCCTGGAACCACTGGTGCGGGAGCGGGTGTCCAGCCGTCTCGGTCGGGGCAAAGTGGATTGTGGACTCCGCTTCCAGACCGGCAACGCCACCCTGGCCGGGGTGGCCCTTAACCAGCCCCTGGCCCGGCGTTTGCTGGATCTGGCCGCCGAGCTGGAAGGGCTGATGGGTCCGGGGAAGGGCCTGCAGGCCATCGACGTGCTGCGCTGGCCTGGGGTGGTGAGCGAACCGGAGCCGGACCTGGAAGCCATCAAAGCCGATGTACTGGCAACCCTGGATCAGGCCCTGGACGAGCTGGTGGCCACCCGAGAACGGGAGGGTCGGCGCACCGCCGAGATGATCCTATCCCGGATCGAGGCCATGGCCGAACAAGTGACCCAGCTACGGTCCCGGCGCACCGAGGTAGTGGCCAGGGTCCGTGAAAAACTGCTGGCTCGGCTGGCGGACCTGCCGGTGGAGGCCGACCCCCACCGGCTGGAGCAAGAGTTGGCCATTATCGCCCAGCGTTTGGACGTGGATGAGGAACTGGACCGGCTGGATGCTCATCTGGCCGAAGTGCGGGACGTACTCCAGCGCCAGGAGCCAGTGGGTCGGCGGTTGGATTTTCTGATGCAGGAGCTGAACCGGGAGGCCAATACCCTGTCCTCTAAGTCCGCCGACACCGAGACCACCCGCGCCGCCGTGGATCTTAAGGTGTATATCGAGCAGATGCGCGAGCAGGTGCAGAATATCGAGTGATGTTTTCAGCCTTTCAGGGGCGCCATGCAAGCTCATAAATAGCAGCAATATAGATGAGATTGAAGGTCATACAGTCCTAAAGTGATCTATCTTGTTTGGGTAATTATGGGTAGTCAATTGGGGAGTATTTTCTCGCTATAGTTTGCCAAGCGAGACTGTACTCCTCAATTTTTTGAGGCGCGAAGGTGGGCAAACTACACGACAAAACCGTTAAAAAACTGATCAAAAAAAATCATCTGCCCGGCATGCCGATGGCGATGGGCTGTATTTGATGACCCCTAAGCGTGGCGATGCCTACTGAGCGTGGCGATGCCTACTGGATGTTGCGCTACACCACGCCAACGACCAAGCTCCGGCGCGAGTACACCACCGGTAAAGTGGGCGACTGGTCACTGGCCGACGCCCGCTTTGATTCATCGGCCAGCCTGGAGGCCACCCTCAAGCGCTATGCCTAGCTGTATAATCGTCACATTCCCCAGAAGGCCCTGGGTCATCAGGCGACGATCTCGGCCCTCAAGGACTGGCAGGCCAAGGGACCTGAGTTGTTCCACAAACAGGTACGCAATCAACCACTCAAGCAAATGCAACGGAGGCTTAGGATGGCCAAAGACCTCACCGAATCGACCCACGACCGCCAGAATATCCTTAACAACCGCTATGCCCTGCAACAGGCCGAGCAGCACCTGGGCCTGGGCGGCGTGGCGTTTGAGGGCGAAACCGTATTTACCAAAGCACAGGTGATGGCCTTATATGAGGTGACCGATCGTACCATTGAGCGATATTTGGCCAGTCACGCAGATGAGCTAAAAGGCAATGGCTACCAAATACTTAAAGGTGAAAAGCTTAAAAAATTCAAGAATTTATGGTATGGTACCGACATTGATGTCGGCACCCTTACCAGTGTCTTGGGTGTGTTTAGTTTTCGAGCAGTGCTGAATTTAGGTATGTTGCTCACCGAAAGCGAACCCGCCCGCCTGCTGCGCTCGCGCCTGCTGGACATTGTCCTGGATGTTATGGCCGAGCGAACTGGAGGGCATACCAAGTTTATTAATCAGCGCGATGAGAACTTTTTGGTCTCCGCGCTTCAGGAAGAAAACTACCGTCGCCAGTTCACCGATGCCTTAGATAACTATGTGGAAGGTAACCACTGGAAATACGCCCGCTTTACCAACCTGATCTACCAAAGCATCTTCCATGAAAACGCCGCCGAATATAAAAAAGTATTAAATCTCGCAGCCAAAACCAACATCCGCGAAACCCTGTATTCCGAAGTGTTGAACCTGATTGCCAGTTACGAGTCAGGCATTGCCCATGAGTTAGGGCAGGCCAGTACGGCCCAAGGTCGCAAGCTGACGCAAAAGGAAGCCATAAGCCTGTTTGCCAGCTTCGAAAAGCACCCGTTGTTCAAGCCGCTTATCCTGGATGCACGAACCAAGATGGCCAGCCGGGATTTATGCTTTCGCGATGCACTACACGAGAAGCTGGAAGCTTACATAAAATCGGTACCCGAAGTCGACTTCGAGCGTTTTCTGGGTGAAAAGAGCCGCTCCTTGGAAGAGCAATT
>CAZQXD010000097.1:0-6301 GCA_964597315.1 uncultured Candidatus Competibacteraceae bacterium | reverse complement strand
GACCCGGAAACATTGGCGGTACTCAAGCGCCTGAAAGACCGCTAGCCAGAGGATTGCTTAGATGAATGACTCGCCAGGCACAGGCATCCGGTTTTTCTATTTTGATGTGACACATGCGATCAGCGTTCACGACTGGATCATTGAGCATTCCGGTGGTTTGGCAGGCGCCAGAGATATTGGGCAGCTGGAAAGCCCCTTAGAGCATATCCAGAATGACTGGTACTACCCGGAGATGGAAGACAAGCTCACACACTTGGTATTTTCCATCAATAAAAACCATGCATTTAATGATGGCAATAAACGCTCATCTTTGGCTTTGGGGGCCTATTTCCTTGAGTTGAATGGTTTCGACTATGTGGTAAAACGCTTTGTCAAAGAGATGGAGAACATCGCCGTCTGGGTTGCTGATAATGTGATCGACAAAGAGTTACTGCATCAAATAATCAGCTCCGTACTTTACGAAGATGATTACTCTGAGACGATCAAATTGGCCATTGTGGAGGCGGTGGAAGCCGCCAAACAGTTGAATCGTGAATAGCCCCGGATTTTGTAGACACCTTGGAGTCAAACTATGATGACTGAAAACGAAACGGCTCGGGAGTGTCTAGATAACCCTGGGCGATTCAGCACGAAAAAGCGTATTAGCTTCACGTTCAGAGTCCAAACACGGGTAGCTTGAAAAGGATAAGCGTTAAAGGAAAAGTACTGCGTTTTCTTGTCTACGTTGGACCAATGTTTTATCAATCGCCGACACGGTTGTTTTACTGACCCCTTGTTGCTTTGCAAGGACAGCAAACTGGCTCAATGCATCAGCCACTTCTTGGATACACTGCTTTGCATCATTCCAATTAGCAAACCCCGCACTGGTCGCTAGCTTTTTCATCACTTTAAGTGGTGGCGCTTTTCCGAAACCACCAAATGCAGTGGCATGTTCATTAAATGGATGTGGGCTAAAAGTAACGTCATAGAAAGGTGCGGGCTGCCACTGGCTATCATCCGCTTGTAAAAAGGCCCAGTTTTTACTGTGATCGTCCTGATTGGCCGCCAATAAATTGAATACCGCGCGCCGGAACTGTAACTGCCCGACCGCTGGAGACTTGCAAAGATGACGGCTGGCTTTGATCAGATCAACATAATCAAGGCTTGGAGTACGAAAATCCGCATCTAGCAAGCCGCAAGCGCTGTGCATATGTAAACGGCCAGCATTTTGACTGTTCGGCACGTCTTGTTTATTGGGCGCTATTTGTTTATTCGGAACATAGTCAAAACGCTTTAGTGCAAGCCAAGCCTTTGCTCCACTAGTTTCTGGCGCGTCGATGAGCCGCCAAGTGGGCGATTGGCATTTTGCTTGACTTGCCATCTGTAAATACACCGCTTCACACAAGCCTTCTTCGTGACCAAGCGCTAGGTTCTTCGAGGTGAATTTGACCAGCCAAGCTTCATCGCCTGGTTGTGCAAAGGTTCGACAGTGCTTCGTATCGGAAGGTTGAATATAGATTTGGGCTTTTGGCCGTGCGCCGCCTGAACTCCCCCCAGCCACTAAAGCCGCCAGTACCTGCTGGGTATGGCCATCTAAGTCATCGCGTTCTTTATGATTAGACAGAGACTCATCAAATAAGGTTTGCGCCTCTAACCCCAAGATCGCTAAATCAATATCTGAACGGACCTCGGATGAAAACTCTGAAACGGGCAAAAAAGATAATGCGCCCATCCCCTTGTCACCCACAAAAGCCAACCTATCCATAGCCGTTACTTGAGCAGGTAGAATGCCTTGTTGACGAAAAACTCGATCTTGCAACAGCATTCCCCACCCATCAGGAAGACTGTCGCCGAATACGCCGTGAATACCACGATGTGGTTGCTTTGGTGCAGCTTGGACTTGAGTATTCGCTTGCAAGGTAAAAGGAGACAAGTTTCCAAACTGCTGAACATAGCTTTCATCATATTGAAAGAAAACGCCTTGGCGATTCTGTGCCAATACCCCCACCGCCACGCGTTCACCAGTACTCAGGGTACGAACAACGCTCAGTTTCTGAAGGGGTTTAAAACTCATCTTTCAGCACCTCATCAATGCTGGTTGGTACTGTACCGCGATCGCTGCTCGACTGAGTCAGTTGATAAAGCCGATCAAGCGAGTCGAGTGTCTGCCAAAGCAACAGTAATTGGCGAAATGAGATTTGTCCTGTCAGCTCAAATTTCTTAATGGTTGCCGCAGGCACGCAGCTACGCTCTGCAAGAGCAGCACGCGACAGTTTTGCTTGTTTACGCAAACCGCGTAAGTAATCGGCATACGCTTGGCTAACATCAGTATCATCAAGTAGTGAAAAACGCATCGTCAAAGACCAAATTGGATACAGTAATAGCCATTATACAGCAATAAATCATATAATAGGCATTATTGTATCCATTAATTTTTATCAAATCTAAAAAAACAACTTGATAAAGCCCTTCAAAACTGCAATTTTTTAACCCTAACAGCAGCGTAAAAACGGCACTGTTTTTCCAGTACTCACCACTAAGATTCAGCAAAAGCCAAGGGTAAGTGGTGGGCGGTTTGGTGGGCAAGCAGGGATTTTTGAACGGTTTATTTTCGGTAACTGATTGAGTTTGTTAGGGTATTGCCCGTTGCTCAATGAACAGATTCAGAATATTGAGTGATGCATCCGTCCAAGCAAACCCTCGGAAAACGGCTTTTCCGAAAATCTGAGCGCCGCCTGGATAGGGGGTGAAGGACTGTCCGCCGTCGCCCGGACCGAAATAGAGCGGGCTTTCGGCTGCGGCGCGGTGGAAGATTCCGGCTTCTTGGAGTTCATGAGTATCGCCTTCGACCGTAACCATGGCTGGCTCCATGTGCATGCCGACTGGGTGCTTTTGTAACCGGTGGACGCCGACTTTTTGCCCGTGTTTGTTTGAAAGGGAGTTTTGACCGGGTGCGCGGAAAGCCCCGCCGTTTAGGGCTGGGAAGGATAGCGCGGACGGCGTAGCCGTTCTTGGGTTTTAGTGTGGGGTTTGCTGCTGCTCGATGTATTGGCGCACGATGGAGATTGGCGCGCCACCACAGCTTGATGCGAAGTAGGACGGCGACCACAGGACACCCTTCCAGTAGCGCTTCTGGAGATCGGGACGCTCTTTGCGCAACAGGCGGCTGGAAACGCCTTTCAGGCTATTCACCAGATTGGACACGGCCACCTTCGGCGGGTATTCCACCAACAGGTGGACGTGATCGTCCTCGCCCTCCATCTCGATCAGTTGCGCCTGGAAGTCGGCACAGGTCTTGGCGAAAATGATGCGAAGCCGCTGGAGGGCATCGTCATCGAACACGTTGTGGCGATACTTCGCTAAGAAGACCAAATGGACGTGCATATTAAAAATGCAGTGCCGTCCCCGTCGAATATCGTTCTCATCGCTCATAGACCAAGATTATGATTGAGGTATGCAAAGACTTCAAGCCTTCAAATACAAACTCATGCCGACAGGGGCCTGGAGCGGCGGGTATCCGGTTGCCGTTGCGCCGCACCACACCCGCCAGACCTGTCCTGAGCGCCGTAGGAATTCCCGGCCTTCAGGCTGGGGAGGATGTCAACAATTCCAGATCTGCCGCAAGGTTTCAAAAGCGGTGTCAATGGCCGGATCCTGGCGACGGTGTTTGAGGCAGATAAACTCAAGCGTGGTATTCAGCTCCACTGTGTCGGAAATCACAATGCCCTGGGCGTGGCGTTCACTGAGCGCGATGGAGTCACGGCACAAACTGAGTCCGACGCCGGAGCGGACCATAGCCAGCATGGAAGGCTCCTGATCAACCACGGCGATGACGTTTTGGCGCAATCCGAGGTTCATGAAAATCGGTCTGAGCAGGCGATGGTGTGCCGATGCGGGCGGCGTCCCGATCCACGGCAGGTGGGCCAGTTCATCCCAGTTGCGCCCAGCCATCCGCCTCTCCCAGCCGGGCGGCGCAATCACCCAATAGGCAAACGGCATCAGTTCGAGGCGGTGAAACGTGAGAGCATGGTCGGCGCCGCTGTTGCCGCCGTACAGGGTCTCATTCACATTCCCGAGGTAATAACCCGCGTCCAGTTCGTCGCCTAGGATTCGCTCGGGCACATTGCCACTGATACCGTGGGTCAGTTCCGTCTTGAGCGCCGGGGACCGCCACACCAGGGTTTTCAGGAAAGCCCCCAGGCGGATGGAGTCCGGGTCGAGGATGGTGCCGATCCGCAAGCGGCCCCGAACTTGACCGGCGATGTCCTGGGCGGTCTGGCAAAACTCCATCAGGGCCGCCAGCACCTGTTCGGCCTTGCGGGCCATGATCGCCCCGTCGGGAGTCAGTTCCAGACCCTTGGCGGTGCGGGTGAACAGGGTCAGGCCGCTGGCTTGAGACAGGCGCTTGAGTTGCTGGGTCACGGCGGGCTGAGTCAGATGCAGCCGCTCTGCGGCCCGGGTGACATTGCCTTCACGGGCCACCACCGTGAAACACTGAATCGAACGCAGATCAGGGATATACTTCATAAGTAAATATTATAATACATTGACGTATTTTTTATTGGATTTACAACGATATCAATCCTAGCATCGTCAACTCTATTCAACACTTGGAGGAGCTTGGACGATGCCGATAACTACAATTAATCACTATCTGGGCGGTCAGCGGGTGACCGGTCAGGGCAGCCGCAGCGCCGATGTTTATAATCCGGCCACCGGTGAGGTGACCGCCAAAGTCCCCCTGGCCTCCACGGCCGAAGTGGAACAGGCCATTGCCATCGCCCGGGATGCCTTTCCCGAGTGGTCCGCCTATACCCCCCTGCGCCGGTCGCGGATCATGTACAAGTTCAAGGAGCTGCTGGAGAACCACGCTGACGAACTGGCCGCCATCATCAGCGCCGAGCATGGCAAAGTGCACTCCGATGCACTGGGGGAGGTCACCCGGGGCCTGGAGGTGGTGGAATTCGCCTGTGGCGGGCCGCATCTGCTCAAGGGCGAGATCACCGAGAGCGTGGGCAGCGGCATCGACTCCCACGGGCTGCGCCAGCCCCTAGGGGTGGTGGCGGGCATCACGCCTTTCAATTTCCCGCTCATGGTCCCCATGTGGATGTTTCCGGTGGCCCTGGCCTGCGGCAACACCTTTATCTTGAAAATCTCGGAGAAAGTGCCCTCGGCGGCCATGCTGGTGGCGGATCTGCTCAAGCAGGCCGGGCTGCCCGACGGGGTGTTCAACGTGGTCCACGGGGACAAGGAGGCGGTGGACATGTTGCTGACCCATCCCGATGTCAAAGCCATCAGCTTCGTGGGCTCCACCCCCATCGCCAAGTACATCTACGCCACCGGGGCGGCCCATGGCAAGCGGGTGCAGGCTCTGGGGGGGGCCAAGAATCATATGGTCATCATGCCTGATGCCGACCTGGACAAGGCCGTGGATGCCCTGATGGGGGCAGCCTACGGGTCGGCCGGGGAGCGCTGCATGGCCATCTCCGTGGCGGTGCCGGTGACCGATAAGGTGGCCGATGAACTGATCAAGCGCCTGGAGCCCAAGATCCGTGCCCTGAAGATCGGCCCCGGCACCGACAAGGACGCGGAGATGGGACCCTTGGTGTCCCGCCAACACCTGGACAAGGTACGTAGCTATGTGGACCTGGGCGTGGAGGAAGGCGCCACGCTGGTGGTGGACGGGCGGGAGTTCAGGATGGAGCGCGCTGGCCATGAGCAGGGCTATTTCCTCGGCGGCAGCCTGTTCGATCACGTCTCCCCGGAGATGCGTATCTACAAGGAGGAAATCTTCGGGCCGGTGCTGGCGGTGGTTCGGGCGCCAGACTACGCCACGGCGGTGAAGTTGATCAACGACCACGAGTTCGGCAACGGCACGGCCATCTTTACCCGTGACGGGGACGCGGCGCGCAGTTTCGCCCACGCTATCCAGGTGGGCATGGTTGGCATCAACGTGCCGATTCCGGTGCCCATGGCGTTTCATAGCTTCGGGGGTTGGAAGAACTCCCTGTTCGGAGACCACCACATGCACGGTCCAGAGGGGGTGCGTTTCTACACCAAGCTCAAGACCATCACCACCCGCTGGCCCACGGGTATCCGTTCCGGGGCTGATTTCGTCATGCCGACCATGAGCTGATCTTGCCGAGGAATGGAAAATCATGCCACGCGATCCATTCGACTACATCATCGTGGGCGCCGGCACCGCCGGCTGCCTATTGGCCAATCGCCTGAGCCAGGACCCATCCAAACGGGTCCTGCTGCTCGAAGCTGGAAGGAAAGACAACTACCCCTGGATTCATATCCCCGTGGGCTATCTCTACTG
>CAZQXD010000096.1:0-11520 GCA_964597315.1 uncultured Candidatus Competibacteraceae bacterium | reverse complement strand
TAATGCAAATTCTAAAATGATCTAGGTTAATACTTGATTGATCGCGAATTGGTATCAGAGTTGCTAGCGCCCGGTCAGACCTTGGATTTCTTGAGTGTGTTTGGCACGAATCCTACCAGTTTCCTGCTTGACGGCATCGACCCGACATTGATGCTCGACCCGACCAATCCTTTGGCGTTTCCAACTGGGGTTGCCTTCGTGAACCCGGTCACCGCGGGCGACAGCGCGATCATGACGCCGATTACCGTCGACGCTCCCGGCTCAAGTATCCCCCTCCCGGCTACCCCCTTCCTAGTGCTTCTTGGTTTAACCACACTAGGCTTCATCAGACGGCACGGGGTACGCACGACCAGCTTCTTTAAGTAACCCTTTATATCGTCGAGGCGGGCGTTGGACCGCCCGCCTCTTAATCTCCTTGAGGAGAAGTTCGTCGTGAATCGTCAGCGGGTTATTGCTGTCTTGATCGCCATGACGGTATTCGGCGCCGATGCGGCCGACAGTGATGGCAATTTCGCCATAAAGGGCGCTGGAGTCCAGACTTGCAAAAAATTTGTTGAAGCCTGGGATAAGGGCAACACCGATTTGAGGCTATATGCGGGTTGGATCGCGGGCTATGTCACCGCACTTAATCAGCACAACGAAAAAACCTACGACGCAGTCCCGTGGCAGACGACCGAGACCCTCTTAGGGATGACCTGGTCTGTTTGCGGTCAACTGGCGCCAGACACCCATTTTCTCCATGCATTTGATCGCATGTTAAGCAAACTCAGGTCGACTCGCCTTGGCGAGAAATCCGATCTCGTGGGCGTCCGGCGCGGAGAACGGACCATTGTCGTTTACCATGCCGTGCTTGACGCGGCGAAGGCTCGCCTGACCTCCCTCGGCCACGACGCCGGGCCGATCGGCGCGGACTTCGATCAGATCGCATCCAACGCATTCCGCTCCTTTCAGGAGGCACATGGGCTTGAGCCTTCTGGTCTTCCTGACCAGAAAACGCTCTTCGCGCTTTTCCTGGGACAACCCAAATGACCACTGTAAAACGGCTATTGCGTTTGTTTGTTGTCCGTTTTGATTGAGTTTGGCTCCCTGATCAGGAAACCGCTTGTCGCACTGCCCCAGACGCAGGGGCAGGCGGTATTCCAGGGCAGCACAGACCAACATTGTGATACGCCCAGGACTCTAGAGTGACCAGGGACCAAGAAGCTCTGGCCGTTATGGCACATCAGTGCATCGGTGTTTCACCAGCCAGTTTTAAAGGCCCGAGTACGCTGGCCCCGCGCACCGGGGCCGACAGTGCTGAAGGTTTCGACGCTGTATAGGGCACTGTCGGCCACCCAGTAATCAATGTCATGCCAGGCTTGTAGTTGCCCCATGTGGTGCTAGCTCACCTCGCCAAGTCCCGTGTTATCGTTGCAGTTGCCGTCCACTGGCTGCATTCACGGGGACAGTCGGGCACGGTGCCCAACGATTAGATTCAGCCCCAACCACATCAGGTCCGGGCAATGATCACGACTATAGTCGTAGGCGATGTACACCACCCCCTAGTACTACGATAGGGACTTTTAGCGCACCGCGCCGACGCCAGCGGCGTAGTGAAACAGCATTCGAACCCGTTAAGGCGACCGCGTGAGTGCTGGGCTTACCGCTTCCCCATTGGATTATCCCGGCAAGGTGGGTTCAACCCACCTTCACCAACTCCAGATCAAACGTCAGATCCTTGCCGGCCAGAGGATGGTTGGCGTCCATGGTGACCGTCTCATCGTCGATTTCCATGACCGTGAGCATCATCGGCTGATCGTTGGGGTCCCGGGCTTGAAGCTGCATGCCCACTTGCAACTGGGCGCGCAATTCCTCGGGGATCATGGTCTTGGGCACCTGTTGCACGGCCTCTTCGTGACGCTTGCCGTAGGCATTCTCCGGCGGGATGACCACGGTCTTGGTATCCCCTTCATTCATGCCCACCACCGCATTCTCGAAACCTGGGATAATCTGGCCCTCGCCCAAGGTGAACTCCAGGGGGTCCCGTCCCCTGGATGAGTCGAATTCGGAGCCGTCTTCCAGCTTGCCTGTGTAATGAACCTTGACGGTATCGCCCGACTTGGCTTCTGACATTTTGTGTCTCCTCTGCTATTGAGTCGGCGGATACTGTTGCACCCACCATGAAGATCCCGGCGCGGCTCGGTGGCCTACGCGACCGGAGCAGACCGGAGACAGCGGATCAGACGCTGAACCCAGAAGTGACCGGATTTATCGAGACCTCAAAACATAACAGCCGGACCCTGTGGCTCCGGCTGTTATGTTCTGATTGGGTTCAGGATACCAGTTGCAGCAGGGGGATGCCACCGGGTCCAGCCGCAGCTCGGCCACTCGCTGGCCAGTCACGAAAACCCCTCGTCGAAGGGGACGAAAACCGGCCATCGCGGCCCCTCGGGCTTGGCTCACCACCGCACTCGGGCGCAGCGGAAGCCCAGAAGATCCCCCCGTTTGTCAGGGTGAAACTGGCCTCGGAACGCCGCCCGTTCGTAACGCGCATCGTTGACCCAGGACCCGCCGCGAACCACCCGCTCAGCGCCGACCGCCAAAGACCCCACGGGGTCGGTTGCAAGCGCCTCGCCGTAGTCTCGCAGCCCATCCTGGCACCACTCAAACACGTTGCCCAGCATGTCGTACAATCCCCAGAAGTTCGGGTCCTTAAGGCCCACCGGATGGGTTCCCGCTTTCTTATGGGGGAACTGCTTATTGGGCCAGTTCGAGGAATTCTCGCCCTCATTCAACTCGAACTCCACGCCGCTATTGCCCCCGTACCAGGCGATAGGGTTCAGGACCGGCCCATTAAGCTCCCCCCGAATCAGCAAATCCCCGGCATAGGTCGCCGTCTGTGTCCCAGCCCGGCAGGCGTATTCCCACTGGGCCTCGCTAGGCAGCACCAAGTCCAGGCCGGGAACGCGGCTATTCATCCGCTCGATAAACCGCTGAACTTGATTCCAGTCCACATTCTCCACCGGCCGATCCGGGCTTTTAAAGCGGCTGTGATTCTCGCCCATCACCGCCTCCCAGAGCGCCTGGGTGCAAGGAGTGTCGAACAGCCAGTATCCCCGGCTGATGATGACCTCATGCTGGGGGCCTTCGGATTTGTAACGCCCCTGCTCCCTATCCGGCGAGCCCATCCGAAACCCGCCTGCTGGAATCCAGCGCAGCCGCTGGCGCACGCTATCGTCCAGGATCAGGTCGATCCAGACGCCGTAGCGATCCTGCCCCCAACCCCTAGCCCAGTCGGGCGGACAGCCATCGGCCAGAGGGTGCCAAGCGGTTTCGGGGGGAGGGTTTGGGTTCAATATCAGTTCCCATCGTCTGGCCGGGCGCAGCGGAAACCCACGTCGTCCCCCCGGTAGTCGGGAGGACGCTGAAGGCGGCAGGCTGCGCGCGCGCCACGGGTGCGGCCAAACCAGGACCCGCCCCGGATAACCCGATTGCCGCCGGTCTCCATAGGTCCCACAGGGTCCGTTTCAGCTTTAGGGGTGTATTCACCCATGCCGTCCCGGCACCACTCCCAGACATTTCCCAGCATGTCATACAGTCCCCAGGGGTTAGGCTGTTTTTTCCCTAGGGGGTGGGTGCCTGCTCCCTTGAATGGGCTGTGGGCTTTTTTCAAGCCGGAAGCGGCATCGCCTCCTACCAACTCCACGGTGATGCCGCTATTGCCCCCATACCAGGCAATGGGGTCCAAGGCCGGCGCATCGCGCTCGCCCTTGATCTCCAGGTCTCCGGTATAAATCGCCGTCCGTGTCCCGGCCCGGCAGGCGTATTCCCATTGGGCCTCGCTAGGCAGCACCAGGTCCAGGCCGGGAACGCGGCTGTTGAGCCGCGCGATAAACCGCTGGACCTGATTCCAGTCCACGTTTTCCACCGGCCGATCCGGGCTTTTGAAGCGGCTGGGATTCTCGTCCATCACCGCCTCCCACAGCGCCTGGGCGCAAGGGGTATCGAACAGCCAATATCCCCGGCGGATCGACACCAGGCGTTGGGGGCCTTCGTCTTGCCATCGCCCCGGCTCATTATCCGGCGACCCCATCATAAATCGGCCCGGCGGAATCCAGCGCAGACGCTGCGAGACAGGCTTGCCGGGGCTGGCATCCAAGGCAATCCTCGCCCAAAGCCCATATGGGTCGCGGCCCATGGCGTCGGCCCATTGGGGTTTGGTCCGGGACTGCAAGCGCAATTGCTCCCGGTCGCTGCGAATCAGCAAACCCCGGCTCCCAGGCATGGGGCAGCGCGTTTCGCGGCCTGAATCTTGCACTCGAAGCGTGACTGGCTTACCCCCAGGGCCGCCATCCCCCCAGTCCTCGGTCCGGGGTGGGGGTTCACCGCTGTTACAGAACCCGTCGAGGTCAGCATCTTGCAGGGTCTCCACATGGACCAGTCCGTTGCCGGAACGTAGCGTCCCCAACAGGCTACCTAGGGTTTCGGGCCACAGCATCGGGTCGGACTGCTCGGCAAACACCAGACACCGCCCGCTCTGACCTACCATCAACTGCCGCTCTCGGGTAGTGGCGGCCCAGGCGGGATCGAAGCCGGGGCCAGGGCTGTAGCCAGGATCATCCCGATGCAGGGTCCAGGACAGTTTATGCAACGCCTCGCCTACCACACCCTCGAAGGCGCTTTCGGTACACCGGCGTTCGAAGCGGCGATACCAGGACAGGGCGCCGGCTGGGGGATTGCCAGTGACCACGCCTCGCGCCTGCTGGCTCAGATGGATAAAGAACGCATCGGCCAGGGCCGCCTCGCCAGGTTCCGGCAGTAGGGCGCGAGACGCCGAAGCCAGTGAGCGGATTTCCTCGAACCATATCTCCTGGGGCTGTTCGCCACGCCAGCACCTGAGCAAGGCCAGCACTTGCCCCTGGAGCCACGGGGGTTCCTTGGGGAAAGCCATCCGCCACTGTCGCGCCAGATCGGGATCAAGGGTGGCGGCCTGGGCATTTTTTTGGACGACGGCGGGATGATTCCAGGCATCGCCCTCGGCGCCCACATCGGCCTCGTCCCCGGGCAGCAGCAGGCGCGCCTCCCGCAGCAGGCCCGGTTCGATACGGACAGCGGGGGACAGCAGTCGCAGCAGCCTCTCGGCACGCTGGCGCAACCGCCGGGGGTCCAGCACCGCCGCGCCTGGAGGCCGCTCCCAGGGCGTCCGGGACCAGTATCGCCCCAGCTCGGGCGAGCAGCGGTCCAGGGGACAAGGCATGAGGGCCAGGGGCCGACAGCCCCCTTCGATCAGACTGCGCCCCAGTTCCAGCCACAGCTTGCGGGTCTGGACGTCGCCTGGGGTATAACAACCCAGATCGCCCAGCACCAACACCAGGCTTCCCGGCGGAGGCCGCCGGTACCGCCGCCGCCAGCCTTGCGTCAGCAAGCGAGGTTCGCACATCCCCTCCAGGACGATGGCTTGTTGAATGTTATGGGGTGGCAGCAACCCGGACAGCCTATGGGCGACGGCATCCTGGTCGGCCCAAAAAGGCGTCAAGCGATCACCACGGTCAAAGATGATTTGCAGCAACGGTCCCCAGCGGCGCTGCCGCCGCCGGGGCAGGGGGGTCGGTAGCCGACCCTCACTCAAGCACCGAACCACGGCGTCCATATCAATGGCCAGGCCGTCTTGATGCTCGGTGGCCGCCTGGCGCAACCGCGGCTGGAGTTCCCGCCAGGGAGCCAGCAGGTGGCAGCGGGGAGGTTGCGTCGGGCGGTTTTTCCATTCCACGGGAGCGCTGACCTGGGGCGTTTTTAGCCTCTCCTCGGCATCGGCGTCGACGACCATCTCTGCGGCCTCCAGCCGCCAGAACGGTACCGCCATCAGGGGGCGAGGCTCAGCGAAGCCGGAGGGAGGTTGAACAGTCTCGATGTTAGGGTCATCACCTTGGATCAAGATGGCTTCGTCGCCCTCATTCGTATTGCTCCGTGGCTGGGCGACCGGGACGAACCCGAGAATGCGAGCTGTGGCCGCCAATAGTCGCCCATCATCCCCGGCAATGGCCCGGACCAGATCGGCGCGACCGCACAGGGGCTTCACCCCTGACCCTCCCGCCCGGAGCGGGGCGCATTGGGATGCTTGCGCAGGATGTAGCACGATACCTGGTCGAGAATCGTGGCGGGGGTCTTGCCCTTGGTTTTGGACAAGGCCATCACCGCCCGAAGCAAGTCCAGGTATTCCGCCTGACCCGGTAGCGGCAGCCAATGTTCGTGCTTGGCGGTCTCCCGATCATCGAACAGCAATTCAGCAGCCCGCCGTAGAATGTCATCATCGGCGTCACCGAAATGCGCCCGGCCACGCAGCCGAAGGCGCTCTGTAAATAGGTCCCGCTCACAGGGCAGATCCAGATGCAGCACCAGGCAACGGCGCACGAACGCATCGGGTAAAGCCCGTTCTTCATTGGTAGTGATGACAACGAGCGGCGGCGCTCCGCTAGCCATCACCGGGTTGGCCATGCCTTGGGGGGTGAAGCGAGCATTACCCAAGGCTTCCAGCAACCCGTTGGGCACGTCGGTTTCGGCCTTGTCGATTTCGTCGATCAATACCAGGCAGCCCTTATGGGGATCGCCATTGTCAAACTGAGGGGGCGGAGGCTGGGAGACTTTGGCGGCCTGCTGCGCGGCGTTTTTCCAGTGAAACGCCCACCACAATGCTTGGGGGTGGAGGTAGTTTTGTACCGCCAGCGATGACGTATCGGGTTTGTCTAGCGTCCCCAGAAGCTGGGCATCGGCCAGCCGGGCCACCGCATCGTAGTGCCAGAGTAGATCACGGGATTCGGTGCGGGCATCCACCACATAGGTCACGAACGCCCGCCCCAGAACGGCCGCCGCCGCCCGGGCCAACTGGCTTTTGCCGATGCCGGGTTCGCCCCGTACCAGCAACGGTCGACAGGCGGCCAAGGCGGCGTTGACAGCATCTATTTCCCGCTGCTCGAAGACGTGTACCGCTTCCAGTCCCGTGTCCGGGCTGGCCAGCTTCTGGGTATACCCTGCTTTTATGTCTAAAAACTTCAATGGGCATTCTCCCTAGCGTATGGGCAACATGCCCAGCAATCGACGAAAACTCTCGAACTCATCCGCCTCCATTTCAGGAAGCTGTTTCAAGCTGAGACACATCAAGCCCGGAAACCGCTGGTGGATACGGCGCAGCACATTTTCCAGCGCCTGCCGGTCTTCCCTGTCCTCCGGCTCCGCCATCATCAAATAATGGGTTTTGCCTTCGTCCTCAGCCCGATAGCGGATCTCCCGAGCGGCGCCCGACAGCTTCTGCTCCCAGGTTCGCTCGGGAGCCCCTGGTTGCGCCCGATAAAAGCGGCTAACGATAAAGTCATCCACAACCTGCTCAAATTCATCCGCCCTGGCCGGGCAGAACTTGGCCCCGAGATGTTGTTCCAGAGCCTCCATGGCCCGTTGTCCGTCGCTGTCAAAGCCACTTTCCGGCGGCTCGGGCAGACACAGCTTGCCCTTGGGGAAATGCGCTTCGTATTCCCGGTCACAGAACAAGGTCTCGCGGCGATCAGCCCCGGCCATGATGATTTCCGCCACCGTGGGGTAATGCACCGGCAGCGTTACCAAGGCGGCATTGGCTTCGCCCCGAACATTTCGAACCGTCTCGACGATGCCATGATCGTAGACGGCAGGGAGGATGATATTCAAAGCGGCGACAAGGACCCTGGCCTCGGATGGACGATCCCGCATGTCTTCATAGGCTTTTCTCAAGGCTTTGACGGCATCCCCCACCTCAAGCCGCAATACCCATTCGGCCAAGTACTCGGCCTTCCGCTGGGCGTCTTTGCCCCGCATGTCATCCACCAGGGCCGGAAATTGCTCGCCCATGGACTCGGCCAGACACTCCATTCCATTTGGGACCGGTTGCAAAACCGCCGCTAGTCTGCGTTTAACATGCTTCTGGCGATCTTGACGCCGATCATGGCCGATGATCTTTCTGAACTCATCGTCTTCGCGCAGCAGCCGCCAGATGGGCGCCGCCCGCAATCGCGCCGCCTCTAGCTTTCCTGGCACCGAGACGATGACTCCTAAAATCCGCCAGTTCACAAATACCGGACTGCCCGAAGCGCCTTTCCAGTCCGTCCCGTCCTTGGGACCGGCGGTGGCCTCAAGGTCGAAACGTTCGGCAGTATCCAGCATGGAGAACACGGTCCCCTGCATATCGAAAGGGTTGCGGATGGCGTTTTTTTTGCCCGCCACCGCAGGAAAGCCAACGCTTTCCCATAGGGTATGGCTTTTTGGCTTTTGCTCACTGAGAAAGCCCCAGTTCTGGATACCGGGGGGCAACTCACATTCGAGCAAGGCTAAATCCCATTGCTCGCTTTGCCAGGAGATGGTCTGGCCGGATGGTATTTTGAGGGGTTGCCACCCCCTGTCCCGCACTTCGGGGTGTCGCCAACGCACTTCGATGGGATAGGCTTCGTCGCGCCCGGCGTCAGGATACAGAACATGCCTGGCTGTCAGGATCAGATTTTTGGCGATGGGGTAGCCCGTGGCAATGCCGCCTTCCTGACCACCGGCGCCCTGCTCGGGTACAAAAATCTCTACGATGACATTCTTGTCCATGGATGCCGCTCCTAGCGTTTAGGGGCGTCAATGCACACGGTTATTTTTTGTCCCTACCTGAAACCAGGGTGTCTCCTCCATCGGCGGAGACCGGGCTAAGCTTCAGTCGGATGGTCTGCACGGCTTCGGTCGAGATGGTCCCCTTGGCCTCGGCATTGTAAACCCAGAATTTCACTCCCCCGCCAACCGTGCCAGAACTGGTCGCGCCCACCTTCAGCTCAAGGTCGATATCCTCGACTTTGAATCTGAGTTGCGCCTGTTCGGCTTTATTTTGGGCGTCCAGTAATTCCTTGCGCAGCTCCACCAGTAAATCCGACAACGGAATCTTGTCCGCCATAGCCTCCACCTCGACTGTCTAAACAGACCCTCTATTAGAATAAAATAGTCTCAAAATAAGGTGTTATCAAGCTGTTCCGCGCCGCGCCCAAACCCTGGTCGATACTCGGTCCACGCGCTTAATGTTCATCCGAGCATCGTGTTCAAAAGCCGAGGCACGGTATTCAAGCGACGGCATCTGGATCGGTTGCGGGAGATTTTTTCGGAGTTTGGGCTATCGCGAGATAGCTTGCCTGGTTGAATAGTCGGGCTAGTTTTCCACTAGTGTTACTTTGTGCTACCGATTATCGAACTCCAGCCGTCGCCTGGATTACAATAACAGTAACGACGAAAATCCTAACCTTACCCACCGTCTATATGGTTAGGAAAGCGGGCGGGGTTATAAAAAATTGCCATATGACATATGTGTAACGTGAAGTAAAAATACAAATTAACAATACCTTGAAGGCTTTGCCGCCGGTTACGCGAAGCATTAATCATTGTTAATATTTCGTTTAATTTTCGTGTAAAAATTCACCGAAAAGCCGTTAATATTAGCTGCATCATGTCTAGCAATATATTTTACGATACATTTCAATCCAATCGACGTAATTTTCATAATCGCATAAAAAAAGGATTATCATGACACGAAGAGATTTCAACGATATTCTCGTCAATCATACCTTCATCGCAAACTCCCCCGCGTTTGAGATAAATTTTTTCGTAGAACTTAGTTTTGGCCAAACATGGGTAGACGATGGATACCTGCAAATCACGGTCCGAAATGTTGATTTTCAGAATCGATCTCAGGTTCCGAATATTTCAATCGCCAATTAGAGCTACTCTCTGTTTTAGACATCCCAGCTATTGCAGACGATCTCGACGAAGGCCCGGCATGGACATCAATCCGCATAAGAACACCACCACCACACCCAAAATCCGCCAAGCCACCCAACAGTCCGACAAGTCCGAGCGAGCATTGGCGACCGAATACAAGGTGACGATCGACACCATCCGGTGCTGGCGCAAGCATCAGGACATGCAGGACCGCTCGCATACGCTGCGTCGGCTCCAAACCACCCTCACTGCTGTCCAATTAGACTCCCTGTTGCCTATTAGGTATTAAGTATATTCACAACCCCAGGCAGGAGATACGAAAATGCCAAATCAGATTGAATCAACCATCAAATTGGTACTGTTTATATTGTTAATTTCTCCGACGATCGCTTCGGGCGCAGATAGAAAAATTATTTCCAGTGCGATCTGTCAAGCGATGACTCCGGCCGGTGCCGCCCAGCTTCGACACAACGGATCAAGCCTCGAAGCCTTGGATGTCGATGTGACTATTATTTGTCCTATTATTAAAGATAATCATGGACCAATGCAATCAGTTGAAGTGCGCCACAAGAGGCCGGATAATACCCAAAGTCCATTTGCCTCAACTGTATCAGGACAGGTGTTTTCTTGTTCCGCCAATGGCGGCTGTAGTGTCACATCTGAAAATTCAACGAGTTCTGGGGGAACACTTTTTCGGAGCATCATATTTAATCCCTTGAACCTTCCAGGTGGCAACGATAGATACTATTACTACAAAAGCGTCCTGCCTAAGAAATGGAAAATTGTAGCCTTTACTTTTACCCAGAGCTGAAAAATCCGTTTCCTTTCACGCATGGTCAAATGCGCGAACTCTCTCAATATCTGCATAAACCGAAATCGGCTTAGGCGTTTTTCAGCACAGCTGTCCCATTATGCGGCGGATCTTGAACGTGGTGGTGGCGTTTTTATGCGGATTGACGTTCATGCCGGGCTAACCCTATCCAGATGATCTGGAACTGAGACTGGTCACTTTGCCCATTCCCTCATGGCGAACAAATACGCAATGGGCTTGCGCTAAAATAAGCGCAAGCCCCTGATTTTATTTGGCTGATTTTCAGCCCCATGTTCAAGGGTTATACTAATATTTACCGCGTCCGCCACCGTGGCGCTAATCCGCCCACCCGATGAACCCCAAGCCGGAAACCCACACCATGACCGGACTGTATGACGCCGACTTCCACGCCTGGACCCAGCAGCAAGCTGAACTGCTACGGGACGGCCAGCTTCAGGCCCTGGATCTGGACCACTTAGCCGAGGAGATAGAGAGCATGGGGGCCAGTGAGCGGCGGGAGCTGGGCAGTCGTTTGAACGTGTTGCTGACCCACCTGCTGAAGTACCGCTTCCAGCCGGATCAGCGATCCAGCGGTTGGGTAGGGACCATCAACGAACAGCGCAATCAGTTGGAACGGCTGCTGGAACAAAGCCCCTCCCTGCGTCGGTTACTGCCCGAGGCCCTGACGGCGGAATACCGCCGCGCCCGGCGCGATGCCGCCCGGGAAACCGGCCTGGCCCGTGACAGCTTCCCGGAAGCCTGTCCCTTCGGATTGGAACAGGCCCTGGACCCGGACTACTGGCCATGATCGGATAGGCCCTGACCAGGGGCGGACCGTGGCGGCTCATCAAAAAAGGGCTTGCGCTAAAATAAGCGCAAGCCCTTGAAATATGGTGGCCAGGGGCGGAATCGAACCACCGACACGCGGATTTTCAGTCCGCTGCTCTACCAACTGAGCTACCTGG
>CAZQXD010000095.1:8716-12174 GCA_964597315.1 uncultured Candidatus Competibacteraceae bacterium | reverse complement strand
CTTGCGCGTATTCGAGAAACGGCTGCTGGCGGAGTTGGGATACGGTTTGCAATTGGACAGGGAGGCACAGACCGGCGTCCCCATCGACCCCGGCGCCGAGTACAGCTACCTGCCGGAGTATGGGCCAGTGCGCCGACAGGCTGGGCAGGGTGGGGTGGTGGTGTCTGGGCGTGGCCTGCTGGCTCTAGGGCGCGAGCACTGGGATGCCCCGGAGCTGCTACTGGAGGCCAAGCGCCTAACCCGGGCGGCCATTGACGCACAATTGGATGGCCGCCCCTTAAAAACCCGAGAGCTGGCGGCGGCCTACTGGCGACGACCGGCCAGCGCCCGCTCCGACCAGCGGTAAGAGCGGGCCATGCCCACGACCCTTATGGGTCCATGGCCAGCCAGTGTAGGCTGAACAGTTCTTGCGGGTCGGTCCAGACCCGGTGGGGTTGGTAGCCGGCTCGCCGCGCCAGGGCTTGAAACTCCGCCACTGAGTATTTATAGGAGTTCTCGGTGTGGATGGTCTCCCCCGCCGCAAACCCAAACACCCGCTCCTCAATTCGCAGCCGTTGCGCCCGGCGGCTTTCCAGGTGCATCTCGATCCGGCCTAGGTCAGGTTGATAGAAAGCCCGGTGGGCGAAGCCGTCGGGGTCCAGATCGGCGTCTAATTCATCCCGTATCCGTAACAGCAGATTTAGATTGAACTGGGCCGTTACCCCCTGGCGGTCGTTATAGGCGGCATGGAGCAGCGCCGGGTCTTTTTTAAGATCCACGCCGATCAATAGCCCCCCGTCCGGGCCGAGCAGGTCCCGCAGGCGGCGCAAAAACGCTTCGGCCTCCGCTGGCTCGAAATTGCCGATGCTAGACCCCGGAAAGAATCCCAGGCGTCGGAGATGGGTGGGGCAGTAATCCAGGCGCAGGGGTTGAGAGAAATCCGCGCAAGCGGCATGAACCCGCAGCCAGGGATAATCCCGGGCCAGCCGACGGGTGGAGTCCAGCAGGAAATCCCGGGAGATATCGATGCCCAGATAGGCGGCGGGCCGTAGAGCCTCCAGCAGCAGCCGGACTTTCTTGCTGGCGCCGCTGCCCAGTTCCACCAGCAGACACTCGGCGCTGGCCAGGGCAGCGATCTCCCCGGCGACCCGGCTCAGAATCCCCACTTCGGTGCGGGTAGGGTAATACTCGGGCAGTTCGCAGATGGCCTCGAACAGCCGGGAACCCCGTTCATCGTAGAAAAATTTTGGGGGAATGGATTTTGGGGAGCGGGCCAGACCGGCCAGCACGGCCTCCCGCAAACTGGCGGCGCCAGGATGGTGGTCCTCGAAATGCACGGTGGGGGCGGCCATCACGCATTCTCCGCCAGGCGGATGCCGGAAAATTGCCAGCGATCCTTAGGATAGAAAAAATTCCGGTAACTGGGCCGCAGATGACCCTCCGGGGTGACGCAGGAGCCGCCCCGCAGCACCATCTGGCCGCACATGAACTTGCCGTTGTACTCCCCTAGGGAGCCGTCAAGGGGGTGGAAGCCGGGATAGGGGGCATAGGCGCTTTGGGTCCATTCCCAAACATCCCCGTAGATCTGGGCCGGATCGTCGCTGGCTGGGGCCACCGCCGGTTGCAGCCAGAGACTGTCATAGAAACGACCCCGTGGGGACCGGTCGGCGGCGGCCAGTTCCAGTTCCGCCTCGGTGGGCAGCCGCTTGCCAGCCCAGCGGGCGTAGGCATCGGCTTCGTAGAGACTCACATGGCAGACCGGTTCGTGAGGATTGACCGGTTGCATCCCCCCCAGGGTGTAGTGCCACCAGCGGTTTTCAATCCGCTCCCAGTACAGGGGCGCCTCCCAGCAGATCTCCTTGAGGGTGGACCAGCCCTCGGATAGCCATAGTTCGGGCCGCCGGTAGCCCTTGTCGTCTATAAACGCCAGATACTCGCCATTGGTTACTGGCCGGGAGGCCAGGCGGTGGGCGTGGACGTAGATGCGGTGACGGGGGGTTTCGTTGTCGAAGGCGAAGGCATCGCCCGCGAAGCCGATCTGGCCCACCCCGGCGGGAGACTCGATCCAGCTCAGGGGCGGGGCTTCCCGGACAGGCCGGGTCGGCAGGTCGTCCCGGTAAGCGGGACGCAGGGGATTGAAGGCCAGAATGTGTTTTGTATCGGTAAGCAGCAGTTCCTGATGCTGTTGCTCATGGTGCAAGCCCAGGATTACCCGGGATGAGAAGGTATTCCAATGCTCCTCCCCCAACTGTTGAAACAAGGCGGTCATGGCCTCGTCCACATGGGCACGGTAACGGCGCACCTCGGCCACCCCGGGACGGGACAACAGCCCCCGCTGGGGGCGGGGATAGGGTCGGCCCAAGGTTTCATAATAGGAATTGAACAATTGGTCAAAACGGGGGTGAAAAACCCGGTATTGAGGGTCCAGGGCCTTGAGTAGAAAGGTTTCGAAAAACCAGGTGGTGTGGGCCAGATGCCATTTGGGGGGGCTGACGTCCGCCATGGTCTGAATGCAGTGGTCCTCGAAGCTCAGGGGCTGGCAGAGGGCCACGCTGCGCGCCCGTGTTTGAAGGTAGCGTTCCAGCAGCGTTTCCCGGCTTGATTCGATGAACTGGGCGTGTAAGGGCGATGGAGTCACGAGCTTGGTGTCCTCTGTGGAGGGTTGACGAAGACCAGTCCCATTGGGGAAGCGGCGGTCAAGGCGCGGCATGCAAGTCCAGACAGGTTGGTCTGGCGTCCCGGGACCCGTGTGGTCACCTAGTTGTTTTGCTTCTGAGGGTTTATGGTCCATGGGGAAGGCAAGAGTTCCGTTCTGTCATACCGCTACAAATCTACTCAATGCAAAGCAAAACCGCCGCCGACTTTCTGCTTCGCCGAGGCCGGTTTCACGCGGGACTTGCGACCCGCGTCAGAGCCTTCCTCTCCACAGGCCGATACCGTGGGACTCGCGGCCATGTATGGGCATTAGCCCAGACAATCGATCAAGCCCTGAGCCAAGCGGTCGAGCAATTCGAAGTATAAATCTGGACCGGGTTCCAGCGTCGCCCCCAAAGGGTCCAGCACGGCGGTTTCGGCCGGACTGTCCGCCACCAGCACCGCCACTAGGGCAGGGCGGAATTGTGGCTCGCTAAACACGCATTGAGCAGCGCGGTTCTGGATTTGGCGGCGGATCTCCTGCACCCGGCGGGCGCCAGGGGTCAGGTCCGGTTCCAGGGTGATGGAACCAACGGCTCCCAGTGAGTAACGGCGCTCGAAATACTGATAGGCGTCGTGAAACACCACGTAGGGATGCTTGGCTACGGGGGCCAAGCGGGCCGCCAACTCGGCGTCGAACCGTATCAGGCGCTGTTTAAGGCGTACGGCATTGCTGCGGTAGACTGCGGCATGAAGTGGGTCAATATTCTCCAGGGCGCTGGCGATGGCGGCCACCATGGCGATGGCGTTGTGGGGATCGAGCCAGATATGGGGGTCGATGCCGT
>CAZQXD010000095.1:0-8616 GCA_964597315.1 uncultured Candidatus Competibacteraceae bacterium | reverse complement strand
CATGGTCATGGTCATGGTCATGGTCATGGTCATGGTCATGGTCATGGTCATGGTCATGGTCCGATAGGCTAGGGGGCGTAGGCGCTTCCGGGGTACGCCAAACGCCCCCTTCTCGCGAGGGCAGAGTGACCACGCCGGGAGTGTCTAGCAGGGTTAAGGCGCGCACTCCGGCCTCGGCCAGGGGCCGGGACAGAAACCGTTCCAAATGGTCACCGACCCAGACGACCAGCGTCGCGCCGGTCAAGGCCCTGATGTGGGAGGGGCGTAGGCTGAAATCGTGAGGAGAACCCCCACCGGGCACTAGCAAGGTCGGTTCGGCCACGTCGGCCATGACGCCAGCCACTAGGGAGTGAATGGGCGCAACGCTGGCCACGACACTGGGTGGCTGGGCGGTGGCGATCAACGGTAAAAACAGCACTAGGGCTGCGCACCGGCGCAGGAGATTCCAGATCATGACGCACTCTCGGGCAAAAGGTCATGTTATAAAATAACATGGTCATGGCCAAGCCACGGTGCGCCGGTACAAAGGGGGTAAGGGGTGGATGATTTTTTGCTGCGCGCCTTGCTTGGGGGTGTGGGGGTTGCCCTCGCGGCGGGTCCGCTGGGGTCTTTTATCGTCTGGCGGCGCATGGCCTATTTCGGTGATACTTTGGCCCATTCCGGGCTGTTGGGGGTAGCCCTGGGGGTATTGCTTGGAGCCAATCCAGGGCTGACGGTCATGATGGTATGTCTATTGCTGGCGGTGTTGTTGGTTCTATTGGGTCGGCAACGTCGGCTGGCCAGTGACACCTTGCTGGGCATTTTGTCCCACACCGCCTTGTCCCTAGGCATTGTCGCCCTGGCCTTTCTAGAGACCGTGCGGGTGGATCTGGTGGGGTATCTGTTCGGGGACATTCTGGCGGTGGGCGCCACGGATTTGTACTGGATTTGGGGCGGTGGCCTGCTGGCGCTATCGTTGCTGGCGGTGTTGTGGCGGCCTTTGCTGTCCATGACCGTCCACGAGGAGCTGGCACGAGTGGAAGGGGTGCCGGTGTTCGCCATAAGACTGGTGTTTATGATGCTCATCGCCGTGGTGATCGCCGTGGCCATGAAGGTGGTTGGCATTCTGCTCATCACTTCACTAATGATTATTCCCGCCGCCACGGCCCGCCGTTTCGCCCGTACCCCAGAGACAATGGCCGGATTAGCCTGTGTTCTAGGGTGCGTGGCGGTAGGGCTTGGACTATGGGCCTCCCTGCGCTGGGACACGCCGACCGGGCCGTCTATGGTGGTGGCGGCGGCCTCGCTGTTTTTGTTGGCCCAGGCGACACCCGGGGGACGGAGCGCCTGAGTCGGGTTCACGGCGGATGTTTCTCGGAAAGCGTCGCGGACCATCTCCCAAACTGCGACGCATGGGCATTGCCGCGCCAAATCGCACAGGCCATGGCTTGCTATTAATGTTATCTCGTAAAATTTTGTTAAGTCATATAATTCAGTTAGTTAACAAACATAACTTGGTTTGAAAAGATTTTGCAGCGTTAAAATTATTCAATCAGATTATTCTTCTGTTAAGTATGGCTTACAAAACCCGTCGACCCGCACGGTGTTTTTGCCACACGCTCAATAATTAATTAATACATGGAGTTGATTACATTGGAAGCCAGCGCCCCGATGCCTGGAGCAGGGCGTGTTGTGTTTCGGTTAGTCACTGCTCATCAAAATTTTACAGCTCGACATAAGGGTTCAACAGAAGCGGTTGAAAAAGTACCGCAACTCAATAAATTTACTGATAAAAATACATAGGCATCGATTTTGCATCCCAAGTGTTATCGACTCAAACATAACACAACTGGGAAGAATCTAATGAAAACTCGTCAAATAACCTGGGGCATTCCGATTATCACCAGTCTGCTACTACTGGACGGCATGGCCGTAGCCGTGGCCGAGCCATCAACAGGCTATGTTTCCGTACAACGCATGTGCATGGCGCCAACCGGCTTATTAGCCGGCGGAGGTGGCGCACCCTGGGCGGCCAGCGGCCATGGCGCCGGGTCAACGGCTGGGGTAGGCCGGTTCACCCAAGCCTACGCTGCGGTCTATAGTCATGGTTCCGGGAGCGGGGTCGGGAATTTTTTGCCGGTCTTTCGCGGTATCAGCGGTGGAGCGCAGGACAGTGGCGGTCAGACCGGTAGCCTGAAACCCAGCATTGCCGAATACCGGCTGCCATCGGTAACCCAAAGTTCGCTTGTCGGCCAAGGGGGGCAGGAGGAGTCGGCTGCCAACGCCGAGGCGGAGCCAAACGATCAACCGGCCAACGTCGGAATCCCTGCCTGGGTTGCCGGAGGACCAGCCAATGGGGTGCGGTATTATCGGGCACCTAGGTTTCGGGGTCCGGGCGGTTCTGGCCAAGGCCCAGTGGAGGCGCCAAAGCAGTTCAATGAACCGGCCTCGCCGGAGCAACAGAACCCGGCGAATGGTTCGCCGACGTCCCAAGGACGGAAACCGGAGGCTACTCCTCTCGACACCCCCCCCGGGAGGGGAAACCCCATCGCCAACGCCGCGCCCCCGGTCCCCGGTTCCCAGGTCGGCGAGACCATTCAAACCCTCGGCGATGACGTTCTGGACGCCGTGTTGAACCTGGGCGTCAAAGAACTTTTGTCCGATCCGCAAACGCAAACCGTTCCCGGGGATGCGGCGAGCGCCTCTCAAACCGCGCCCTCGCCCCTGCTGACTGGAGCGGCGCCTGCGGCTGTGCCCGCACCCGCCAGCCTGCTGCTGTATGGACTGGGCTTGTTGGGATTAGGGCTTTGGCGTCAGCGGGCGTAATCCTGCCATAGGGGTTTCAGCTTGGCGCGAACCGGGCATGGCCGCTTCGCGCCTAAGCCACCGGAATGTCTGGAGACCAGTCGGTTGAAATACACTTTTCAGGAGGCGCGCTTGGAAGCGCCGCCCTAATCCGGGGTTGTCGTGGTCAGCGGCAAGGGCATATCCACGGCCCGCCAGAGATACCACGCCGCCACCGAGCGGTAAGGCCGCCAGCGCTCCCCGTGGTCCAGTAGCGCCCTGGGAGCAGGCAGGGCCGCGCCGCCGTAGGTCAGTTGGAAACCCTTGCGCACCCCCAGGTCGGTCACTGGCAGCACGTCGGGTCGGCCCAGCCGGAAGATCAACAGCATTTCCACTGTCCAGCGTCCCACCCCCCGCACCGCAGTGAGCCGCTCCACGATGGTCTCGTCATCCAGGCGATGCAACTCTGCCAAGGAGGGCACCGTGCCGTCCAAGGTGCGCTCGGCCAGGTCTCGGGCGGCGGTGGTCTTGGCCCGGGACAGGCCGGCCCCGCGCAGAGCCTCCTCGGGTAGGGCCAGCAGCCCTTCCGGCCCATGGCGTTCGTCCGGCAGCAAGGCCAGCACTCGGCCCAGGATGGTGGCCGCCGCCCGTCCCGAAAGCTGCTGATAGACGATGGACCGGAGCAGGGCCTGAAACGGGCTCAGGGGTGTCTCGGGCGTCAGGGTGAAAGGTCCAGCCCGGTCCATCAGTTCGGCCATCACCGGGTCGGTGGTGGCCAAGGCGGCCATGGCCTGTCCAGGATCGTATTGCAGACCCATTCAATCCTCCTGTTTACCATAGGTTTTGAACTTCTCCAGCACCCGGGCCATTTCAGCAGCGTCCAGCAACGCGGGTTGGCCAATTTGCAGGGCGCGCCAGTACTGGGCCGCCAGGGTTTCCACCTCCAGGGCCAAGGCCAGAGCGCCGTCTAGGTTTGGCCACAGGGCCAGCATGCCATGGTTGGCCAGTAGACAGGCCCAGCGGTCCACTAGAGCGGCCAAGGCGTAATCGGACAGGGCCTGGGTGCCGAAGGTGGCATAGGGAGCGCAACGTATGGAATCGCCGCCAGCCACCGCTACCATGTAATGAAATGCCGGAATGTCCCGCCCTAGACAGGCCAAGGTGGTGCAAAACATGGCGTGGGCATGGATCACCGTCCCGGCCTCGGGTCGGGTGGCGTAGATATCCCGGTGAAAACGCCATTCGCTGGATGGTTGCCGTTGGCCGGGGGCAACCGTTCCGTCAAGGTCCATCACCACCAGATCTTCGGGTTGGAGATTGGGGTAGGGCATCCCCGACGGTGTAATCAGCAGCCCCCCGGGCAAGCGGGTCGAGACATTGCCGGAGCTGCCTTGGTTCAGACCCAACCGGTTCATTTCCAGACAGGTCCGAATCATGGCGCGGCGCAGGTCGCGGTGGTCCATAAGGGATTTACCTATGAGCGGCGGCGGGCGTAAAACTCCCGAAACGCCTGGATGGCGGTGAGTACGTCATGCTCCGAGACATCCAGGTGGACCACCAACCTCAGCACCGGGTCCCGGGTGCGGATCAGCACCCCGTGTCGGGCGAGAAACTCGGCCAGGGTCGGCAGTAGCTTGGGGTCTGGTCGGGCGATGACCATATTGGTCTGCACGGCGTCCGGGTTCACCCCAAGGGCTCGGACCCGGGCCAGACCCTCGGCCAGATTGCGGGCATTGGCGTGGTCTTCGGCCAGCCGCGCCACGTGATTCTCCAGGGCATGGATACCGGCGGCGGCCAGAATACCCGCCTGGCGCATACCGCCTCCCAATACCTTACGCCACCGCCGAGCTTGGGTGATAAACGCGCTAGTCCCACACAGGACCGTGCCTACTGGCGCTCCAAGCCCCTTGGACAGGCAGATGGAGACGCTATCGGCATAGCGGGTAATGTCCCCAAGGGGCGCCCCAAGCTTTACCGCAGCATTGAACACCCGCGCGCCGTCCAGGTGTAGGGCCAGGCCGCGCTCCCGGGTGAACCGATGAGCCTTGGCCAGATAGTTTAAAGGCAATACATTGCCGCCGAAGGTGTTTTCCAGGCACAACAAGCGCGTGCGGGTAAAGTGAATGTCATCGGGCTTGATCGCTTGGGCCAGTCTCTCCAGGTTCAGGCTGCCGTCCGCCTCCATATCCAGGGGTTGGGGCTGGATGCCCCCTAGCACGGCCGCTCCGCCGCCTTCATATTGATAGACATGGGTCTGCTGACCCGCCAAGTACTCGTCTCCCCGTTGGCAATGGGTCAATAAGGCCATCAGATTGCTTTGGGTGCCGCTGGCCGCGAAAACCGCAGCTTCCTTGTCCGCCAGGTCCGCTATCATCGCCTCCAGGCGCTTGACCGAGGGATCCTCCCCATAAACATCGTCCCCGACTTCCGCCGAGACCATGGCGGCGCGCATGGCCGCCGTAGGGCGGGTGACCGTATCGCTACGCAAATCAATGATTCTCATGGCACTCACCCTAGTGTGGGAAAAACCCGACCGCCGTGTTGTCTATACACGGTAGCGGAACGCTTGCCGACCCCGACCCGGCGTTCCCCAGGCATCCCGCCGCCGATGAGGTCAAATCAATGCGTACCCTAATGTTATTGTTGGTGTTGGTCCTGACGGGGGCGGGGGTGGTCCGAGGGGATCAGGACGACGCCCGCTTAATACCATTGTTTGCCGAACTGCGTACGGCGTCCACCCCCCGGGATGCCCAGGCCCTGGAGTCGCGAATCTGGCGAATCTGGATCGACAGCGACCAGGATGAGGTGGACAGGCTCATGACTCACGGTATCCGGGCCATGGCCGGGCGGGATCTGGAGGTTGCCTTGGCCCTGTTCGATAAGGTGGTGGAACTGGCCCCCGATTTCGCCGAAGGCTGGAACAAACGGGCCACAGTATATTATCTGATGGACAACTACCCAGCTTCTATTCTCGATATTCGGCACACTCTGGAGCTGGAACCCCGTCATTTCGGCGCCCTGTCCGGCATGGGGCTGATTTTTATGGCCTTGGGAGACCCGTTGGGGGCATTGCGGGCCTTCGAGGAGGTTCTGAAAATCCATCCCCAGGCCCCGTCGGCCCGCGCTCACGCCGAGGGTTTGCGGGCCTCGTTGCGAAACGAGACTATCTAAAGCGTCCACGCTGCCCGTCAACGCCGCTGATAAGCTTCGGGTCTGGCCCGGACCTGGGGCCGCAGGCGTTGGCTGCCCACCGGCGCTACCACCACCCAATCTACCCCTCTCCGATTAAAGCCCGATAGATCGGGTTTGACCGGCACACGGGGTTTGTGTGTCCCAGCCGGGGCGACTTTTTCCCAGAGTACGCCGCGATTGTTGAAAGGCTCCGCCCCTAAAGAGGGGCTGATTAGAAAGCCGATTAGAAGTAATAGGCCACCCTGTTGCATATGACGCCTGACCATCGTGGAGGTATATTTTTAAATTACGCATTTTCTCCCCGGATGGATGCTAGTCAATGGAATGCGTTAATTTTCCTTGTTTTTCAAGCGTAAAAATGAACGTCAAAGCATCATTCAGGCAAGCCTCAGTGGTGATCGAGGTTTATAATAAACATTGGAGAAACGAATGGTTGGCTATTCCGGCTCGTCATTTCAGGCCGGTCTAACAGATTCTGGCGCCATGGGCGGTCGGTCTAATTCAATCGCCCTTGGGCACGCCCTAGGATTAATAAAGATGGGGAAACATTTGGCCCACCCGCCCCAGGACAGGCAGGCAGCGCGCCGGGGTGTGAGTGTCCCCATGACCCGAGCCGGAGCGGGCGATTGTGTATTGGAGGCTGGAGGTACTAAAGTGGTCAACGCACGACAACCCCCAAGGATTCCACTCATGGCCCGCGTCAGCCCCTATTTCGATATCAAAAAAGATCAGCATGGACAGGAGTACATGGAGGTTTATCTGGAGGGAATCGCCCTGCTGCGGCTGGTGTTGAGCAATAAAGGGCTGGCCTTTACCTACGAAGAGCGCGAAGCCTTGGGTTTGGACGGTTTGCTGCCTCCCCAGGTCAACACCCTGGAGCAGCAGTTGGAGCGGGTCTACCGGGGCTATCTGCGGGAACCGGACCCCCTGTCCAAATACCAATACCTGCGGGCCTTGCAGGAGCGTCAGGAAATTCTGTTCTACGCCCTCCTGGGTGGGCACCTGGAAGAAATGATGCCCATTGTCTACACCCCCACAGTGGGACAGGCGGTGCAGCAGTACAGCCACCTTTACCAGAATCCCCGGGGCCTGTCTTTTTCACCTCTGAATATCGAACGGGCCGGCCAGGTGGTGGACAACTTCCCCTGGAACGACGTGCGAATGATCGTGGCCACCGATTCGTCGGCCATTCTTGGCATCGGCGACCAGGGCTACGGGGGGCTGGCCATCGCCATTGGTAAGCTGGCCTTGTATACCGTCGGTGGTGGAGTGAGTCCTTTCCACACCATGCCGGTGAAACTGGACGTGGGCACCGATCGGCTGGAATTGTTGGAGGACCCCTTTTATCTGGGGGTGCGCCAACGTCGGTTGCGCGGCGAAGCCTATTACGCGCTGCTGGATAAATTCGTGGAAACCGTACACCGGCGCTGGCCTCGGGCGGTGATTCAGTGGGAGGACCTGTCCAAGGAGGTGGCGTTCACCGTGCTGGACCGGTACCGGGAGCAGGTGCCGTCTTTCAACGATGACATCCAGGGTACCGGGGCGGTGGCCCTGGCCGGCGTGCTGTCCGCTTGTCGGCTCAAGCATGAGTCCTTACCAGACCAGCGAATCGTGGTGTTCGGCGCCGGCGCTGGCGGGGTCGGAGTGGCCTGGGCCATCACCCAGGGCCTGATTCGCGAGGGCCTTTGCCCGGAGCAGGCCCGCGCCCGAGTATATGTGATCGATTCCAAGGGGCTGCTGGTGGAGGGGCGGGTTCTGGACCCCTACAAACAGCCCTACGCCCAGAGCGCCGAGGCTGTCGCCGATTGGCGGATCGTGGGACCGGCGCCGTCTCTGCTGGAAGTGATTGAAAATGCTGGAATCACCATGTTGCTGGGCTTGAGTGGCCAGAGCGGCGCCTTCAATCAGCCGGTGGTGACGGCCATGTGTCGCAACTGTGTGCGCCCGGTGATCTTTCCCCTGTCTAACCCCACCTCTGCCTCGGAGGCGCTGCCCCAGGATGTGCTGGCCTGGAGCGAAGGCCGGGCTATCGTGGCCACCGGCAGTCCCTTCCCCGATGTGGCCCTGGACGGCCAGGACCATCCCGTGGGTCAGGGCAATAACGCCTTTATCTTCCCGGGGTTGGGCTTCGGGTCCATATTGGCCGAGTGCCGCCGAATCACCGACGCCATGGTGCTGGAGGCGGCCTATGCCCTGGCGGGTTACACAGCCGCTCACCACTTGGAGGTCGGTCGAGTCTATCCACCGGTCAGTGAACTCCAAGAAGTCAGCATCAGGGTGGCGGCGCGGGTCATCCGCCAGGCTCTGGACGATGGCGTGGCCGAAAAAACCGACCTGGATGGCCGCGATCTGGATGCCTATATGCGCTCACGGTTCTGGCATCCCCGCTATCTCCCTTTTGTGAAAGCGTCCAATCCCTGAACCACAAGGCAAGGAGTGCCTCTTGAACCCACAGCTACTGGCCCCGATAGGGATATTCTCCGGTCTGCCGCAGTCGGAACTGGCTGCCATCGCCGCCTATGCCCTATTGCGCCGCTATCCCAAGCAATGCGTGCTGTTCAACGAGGGAGAACATTCCGACAGCTTGTTTTTAATTCTTGAGGGCCGGGTCAAGGTCTATACCGGCGACGCCGACGGCAGGGAGTTACTGCTCAATCAACT
>CAZQXD010000094.1:0-12711 GCA_964597315.1 uncultured Candidatus Competibacteraceae bacterium | reverse complement strand
TTTCGCAGCCGCCCGTCCCCGGACGGGTTCACGGAGCGGGTCAGGTCCCAGATGAAAAACGTCTCGAAACCCGCCTTCACGGCGTCTTCGGCGGTCCACTTCACGCACACATCCCGGGCCAGGCCGCACAGCAGCACCTGAGCAACGCCCCGGTCCCGAAGATACCCGGCCAGCCCTGTGGGCGGTCGCTGTCCCTGGGGGTTCCAATTGTTGCGAAAGCCGCTATAGGAGTCGCAGTCGGGGTCGGCGCCTTTGCGAATGATGACATCGAGCCGGTCCAGTTCCAGCCCTGGGTGCAGTTCCGCCCCAGGCGTACCCTGGATGCAATGATCCGGCCATAAGGTCTGTTCATGGCCGTACAGTTCGATGGTTTCGAAGGGCTTGCGGCCCACATGGCTGCTGGCGAAGGACACATGGCCCGGGGAGTGCCAGTCCTGGGTGGCGGCCATATGCCGAAACCGCCCGTGGATCATCAGCGCCCGCACCGGCTCGACGATGCCATCCCCCCCCTCCACGGCCAAGGCCCCGCCGGGCATGAAGTCCGGTTGGATGTCCACCAGCAGCAGCACGGCCCGGTCCCTGTCGATAGACAGTCGATTGTTGGACATGGCGAATCCTCCACGGTAAGAATGGGTCTTTGAGGCTATCTCCAAAGTGTAGACAGCGGCATCGCCACCCTGTCCGAGGCTTGAAATCCGCGACCCTGGCCCCATACGCAATAAATATCACGACGATGACGCGATGCAACTTCCCGACTTGGCCGGTGTCTCTGCTTTGTAGTACAATTCCCGGTCCTCACGGGGGCGACATGGCTTCGACGCGGGTTGCAAAACCTGAGGTGCATGCCGAGGATGTAGCTAACCTCGTAAAAAATGCTGCAAATTATAGTTGCCAACGACGACAACTACGCTCTGGCGGCTTAAGCCCCGCCAGCCGCTGACCGGAACTCGCTTGTAAGGTCCGGAGTCCTTCGGGACGCTCAGTGGTCAACCCAATACAAGCTCGCGGCGCGGCACGCCTGGGGCCAACCCGCTAAAACCTAACCGGGACCGCCGTTGCGTCACCCTGCCGGTCGGGGGGCCAACGGTTAAATCAAAGACACGGCTAAGCATGTAGTACCAAGGGCGGAGGTCTCGCGGACGGGGGTTCGATTCCCCCCGCCTCCACCAATCACCCAACCCCAACTGTTCTCGGTTGGGGTTTTTTATTGCCTGCGACCCGTGCTATAGGTCCAGGCAACCTGTATAACTTGCAAAGGAGCAGTGTAAGTGAATACTCAACTGATCGAGAAGTTCGCGTCGGTGCTTTGCGATCCGCGCCCGCCAGAGGTGCGCGACCCGCGTCCATTGATAGATTCAAATGGCGACATGAAGATCTACTATGCTCCGTTTGAGTACACCAACCCTAGTGCGCGGATCGTCCTGGTCGGGATTACGCCGGGTCCCACCCAGATGGTCAATGCCAATAACGAGGCGCGGCGTGCGCTTAAACCTGCACCGACAGGAAAGCCGATGATATGTCACCGCCGACGAGCGTGCCGCCTTGCTGGGGTCTGCTCGGGACAGGGGTTTGATAAGTCACCGGACAGGGAGTATACATAAGCGCTGTAAATAGGCTTGCTTATTGACTTCTATCAATCCAAATCAGCCCCTCTCTGATTACTTTAGTATATAAAACATGATAAAAGATAATCGAACCAAAGACGCACACGCGGTTATTCTACCGGCTTTTGATACCATGACGCTCAGTGATTCCGTAAAGCGATTCTTGGAGAATGGGGGTTGCTCAATCCTGCTAGGAGAGTCCCGAGAAGAATATCTAGCCAGAAACATGTCAGAGACCCGAAAATCCACGGAGACGGCCGACACGTTTCTACGTGTCACCAAAGAAGCCGCTGATTTGACTGGTGAATTGCTCGTGGCGGTGGATCAAGAAATTGGCGGTATTTGCAGAATGCACGATCTCGCGCCTCATTTTCCAGCAGTTGAAGAATTGCCAAGCTACGACGCTGATGGCTTTGAACACATTTCCATCTCGATCGCGAAAGCTGCGAAAGGCTTGGGCGTCAACTGCTTTCTTGCGCCAATCCTGGATGTTGTCACGGGCCAAAACCCTTGGCTGTTTGGACGAACATGGTCCACGGAACCTGAGTTAATTGCGCGAATCTCCTCCGCCTATATTCGCGGCGTTCAAGCAGCGAGTGTGGCTGCGACAGCAAAACATTTTCCAGGTTTCCACACTATCGCACTGGACCCCGCTATTGAACCTGGAGCGATTATCACTGAAAAGGCAGACTCGTTTAAGCCTGGGTTTATTCCTTTTGCTGAGGCGATTAAAAACGATGTCGAAATAATAATGGTGGGACCTTCAATTGTTGAAGCGTTTGATGCCGAAAAACCCGCGTCCATTTCACCTAGGATTATCGAGATGCTCCGCAGTGAATTCGGTTTCAAGGGCGTTATCATGAGCGATGATCTCGACTCTCGCGCCACGATGAGAGATCGCTCTATTGAAGAGGTGGCCATCGATGCATTGAACGCTGGCTCGGATTACCTTCTGCTTGCAGCGATCGACGACCAACTCGAACGGGTTGTTAATGCAATCCGAAATGCCGTTGAGAAGGGTGAACTCGCGGAAGAGCGACTGAGTGAAGCGGGAGCTAAGGTGCGGGCGCTCGCAAAAAAATATTCCCATTGAAGCATCATGGTTCGGAATTGTTGCTAAAAAGCTAAGCCTAGGGATTGGCCACCGCCTCGGTCTCAACCCGCGCCGCCGCCTTCTGGCGCCGCCGCTGGCTCCAGCCCATGAATAGCCGGTACAGCAACGGGATCATCAGCAGCGTCAACACCGTGGAAAAACCCATACCCCAGACGATGGCCGTGGCCACCGGTCCCCAGATCAGGGAATGGCCAGCCAGGCCGGCGGCCAGGGAGAACAACCCGGCGATGGTGGTCATCGTGGTGATGAATATGGGGATCACCCGCCGCCGTCCGGCATATAGGGTGGCGTGGAGTACCGACATGCCCGCTTCCAGCCGGTCGTTAGCCGCCGAAATCAAGACGATGGCCGAGTTCACGGCGATCCCCGCCAAGGCCACCACCCCATACAGTGTGAACAGGCTCAGGGGGTCTTGGGTGATAAGCAGGCCCAGCACCACGCCCGTGAAGGCCATGGGCACGGTGACCAGGATCATCAGGGGCTGGAAATAACTCCTGAACTGGGTGCCTAGAATCAGATAGATCACGCCTACCCCGAACAAGAACAATACGGCGATGGAGTCCAGGCTCTCCTGAATGTCATCCAACTCTCCAGAGAAATCCAGGTCCACGTTGGGATAGCGGTCGCGGACCTGCTCCCAATGGTCGCGGATATAGGCGTTGGCCGCCACGGTGTCGGTCAGCTCCTTACGGATATCCGCCTCGACGGTGATGGCGCGCCGAAAGTTGTAATGGCGGATATTGCCCTGGCTGCGGCGGGTCTCCTGAGTAACCAACTCAGCCAGGGGAATACGACCACCCTCGGGCAGGGGCAGGGTATGGCGCAGCAGCTCATCTAGGGAATCGAGATTCTCGGGTAAGGCGCGGACCCGTACATCCACAGTCTCGCCACGATCCTGGAGACTGGCCACTACTTCTCCGTCCACCAGCAGGGCGATAACGCGGCCCACCTGTGCGGGATCAAGTCCAGAACGCTTGACGGCATCCCGATTGATGGCCAGTTTCAGCTCCATCAGCCCTGGCCCGTCGTCATCGACGATATCGAGAATCGCTTCATTGGCGGCCATGGCGGATTTAAGCTCCGCCACCGCAGCGCGTAATTCGTCGATATTATCGCCCCGGACCTTGACATTAATGGGCTTGGAAACCGGAGGGCCACCGGCTAGACGCAGAAAGGACAGCTTACGTGGCCCCACCGTGTCCATTACGTCGGCGCGCATGGAATCCATGACATCATCCACTTCCCGCATGCCCTCCTCGCGGGGCTTGAGGCTGACAATCACCTGTCCATACTGGCTGCCCACCTGAGGGGCGGTCTCGGTGAAAGCCAGGCCGGCATAGCTGACCACCGAGCGGGTTTCCTCCGGCTCTAGGTGAGCGCGCACCTTGCTCTCCACCTCCAGCACTTTGCTCAGGGTGGATTCTAGGGCGGTCCCCACGGGCATTTCCACGTTGATGTAATACATCCGCAGTGGGTCAGAGGCAAAAAAATCGAATTTTATCAGCCCATTGGTCAGTGCCCCGAAGGCTCCTCCCATCATCAGCAGCACCAGCAGCAGGGCGGTCTTGGGCCACCGCAGCACCCGCACCAACAGCTTGGTGTACTTGACCCGGAGCCAGTGTAAGGCACGCACCCTATGGCGGTGAAAAAACGACGGCCGCTTAAAATTGACATTGGCGCCCAGAATATGGGCAGGCAGCATCCAATAGGCTTCAACCAGGCTGATGCATAGGGCAACCGTCACCACTAGGGGGATCACCAGCATAAACTTGCCCAGAATGCCTGGCAGCAGCATCAGGGGCATAAATGCCGCTATGGTGGTAAGCACCGCCGTGGTCACCGGAGCAAAAACCTCCTTGAGAGCCGCTTCAATGGCGGGCAATACCGCCTCGCCCCGAGTCAGCCGGTAAAACACCGCTTCCACCACCACGACTGCATCGTCCACCAACATGCCCAGGGCAATCACCACCCCCAGTAATACCGTGACGTTGAGGGTCTGATCCAGCCCACTAAGAACCCAAAACGTGCCGGTAAGCACAAAGGGAATGCCGATGCAGGTGAACAGGGCGATCCGCGAGCCTAAAAACAACCAGCTCACGAACAGCACCAGAAACAGCCCCACCAGGGCATTATTCTGCATCAGGTTCAAGGCGTTACGGGTGACTTCCGTTTGGTCGTCCACCAGAAACAGGCGCACCCCGGTGTTGTCGGCGAAGCGGTTGCGGGATTGGATATAGGCTTCCACCCGCTCCACCAGTTCCAGCAGATTGGCGTCGCCTTTTTTGGTCACCGCCAGCAGCACCGCCGGTTGGCCGTTAAAGCGCACCAGCATGTCGGGCTTTTCTCTGGCCCGCTCCACCATCGCCAAATCACCCAAGGGCACCTCGCCCTGGGCGGTCACCACCGGCAGCCCAGCCAGGTAGTCCGGGTCGGCCACTGCTCCAGACAGTCGCACCAGCCAGTTTTCCTGGTTCACTTGCACGGTGCCCGCCGATACATCCCGGTAGTAGCTGGCTACGGTATTGGCCAGGTCGGTGGGACTCAAGCCCAAGCCTTCCAATCGCTCCGGGAAGAAATTGACCTGCAATTCGGGGTCGAACAAAGCGAGGGGCTGGACGCCATCCACCCCAGGTAGCCGTTCCAGGTCCTCTTCCACGTTACGGGCCTGGCGGCGCAGATTCTCGTCGGAGGCCGGTCCTGTCACCACCAGGGTGGCGGTGGGCAAGGCGTTGGATGAGGTGATCTCCAAGATGGTCGGGTCTTCCACTTCCTCGGGCAGTTCCCGTTGCTTGTTCTGGATCTCCCGGCGCAGATCGTTAATGCGTTTGTCGAAGGTGTCTTCGTCAATATCCTGAAAGCGAACCAAGACGCTGGATACACTCTCCCGAGAATTACTGGATACGAAGCGCACATCCGAGAGCTTGGCCACCGCGTCTTCTAGCACGTCGGTGACTTGTTTCTCTACGTCCTCTGCGGAGGCTCCGGGGAACACGGTGGTAATGTCTATCCAGTTGAAGTTGATGGTGGGGTCTTGTTCCCGGGGCAGGGAAAGGTAGGTCAGAGCGCCCACAACCAGCACCACGATGAAGGTCAGATTGGCCAGAACGTGGTTTTGCAGAAACCGGATTAGCATGGACTCAGTCCACCAATGTTACGGAGTCGCCGTCGTTCAGTCCGAAACGGCCCTCGGTGATAATCAATGCGGTAGCCGGTAGGTCCACCAGTGCGGGCCGCCCCTCCTGGGCCTTCGGCAGGGGATGAAACGCCGCTTTGCCGTTCTCGGCCAGCAGCACGCCCAATTGCCGATCCCTGCGCACCAGCAGATCTGCGGGTAGGGCCGTGCCGTTGGACCATACCAATCGACCGCTCGCCCCCGGCCGGGCGGCCTCGCCGACGAACAACAGCCGTGACTCCCGGGTACGGCTGCGCGTGTCGATGACCGGGCTGAGGGCGCGGGGCTTCACCGGATAGTCCCGCCCGCCATGGCGAAACAGTAATTGCCGCGCCCGCTCCAGGAGGTCGACGTCCCTTGTGGGCACCGTGGCCGTCACCTCCAGATGCTCCAGGTCCAGCACCCGCGCTAAAGGGGTTCCAAGGGTGGCGAATTCCCCCACACTGATCAGCCGCTCCAGCACCGCCGCCTTGAAGGGGGTCCGCACCGTGCATTTGCCCAGCTTGCGCCGGGCCATGGCCAGATTGGCCTGGGTGGCGGCCCGCTCCGCGACCAGGACGTCTAGTTCCGATTCCCGCTGTTCACGCAGTTCCCGGGACATGGTGTTTTGGCGGGCCAGTGACCGGGCGCGCTTAACTTGTTGGCTGGCGAAGGCGATTCGGGCTTTCACCCCGTCCAGACGCGCCTTTAGCTCCGCTACGGACAATTCGTAGTCACCGCAGTCCAGTTCCACAAGCGTCCCGCCAGCCTCCACGACCTCCCCCACCCGCACCGGAATGGCTACCACGGGGGCGTTGATCTCGGCGGCAATACGACTGTCCCCCAAGCTGACTACGGTGGCCGGAGCCGATGCCTCGGGTTGGATAATCAGTTTTTCCAAAGGCACGACTTTAACCGCCACTGGTTCGGTGGCGGCCTGAGTGGTCAGACAGACGGCCAAGGCAAGCACAACGACCAGGACCGCGCGGGAAACTCGAAGCATAGTTTTGGCTCTGGAGTTAAGTTATTGACTAGTCTAGCGGCTTATGGATCATAACGATATAGAACTAGTCTAAAGAGGGTATCGAGGAGGGAATAGTCCAACCACTAATAAAATATCGGCGCCGAGCGCCTTACCTAGCGGCTACGGTCGGTCCCTGGGTGAGGCTCGCCGGGATCGACCTCGACCCCGGAGTTGAGCCGACTCCGCCTACAAGGCGCCAATCCGCTTGCCCTCCATGCGCTCCCGACGTTCCTGGGCTTCCACGGTGAGGGTGGCCACCGGTCGAGCCTCCAGACGTCCCAGTCCAATCTCCTCGCCGGTATCCTCGCAATAACCGTAGCTGCCATCCTCAATGCGCCGCAGGGCGGCGTCGATCTTGTTTAGCAACTTGCGATACCGGTCGCGGGTGCGTAGCTCCAACCCGGTTTCGTTCTCCCGGTTGGCCCGATCCACCTCGTCGCCCACGGAATGCTCTTCTTCCCGCAGATGGCTGAGGGTTTCCTGGGATTCCTCTACCAGATCTTGACGCCAAGCTTGCAACTTATTACGAAAATACGCCAGTTGCTGGGGATTCATATACGTTTCGTCCGGGGAAGGACGGTAATTTTCAGGCAGTTCCAGAGTCACGACAGCCTTCCTCCTGGGTTGGTGTACAAGGTCGCTTCGGGGAGCGTCGCCGGACTTGTTGCGGTCGGCCTCCACCGTTCCCGGGCGGTCAATAAAAAAGTTATAAGATAACTGCGGCGGCAAAACAAGCATCGGCTCCACGGTAGCGGAGGGTTGGCCGTCGCCGGATACGGTGAATTGACCGCCTTTAGGATTAATTTTTCTGTTATATCTGATAAAAACCATCCCAAATTAGCCTTCGTTAAACCCCGGAACACCGTCGCCAGTCCTTTGAAAGAGCAAATCAGTATCGGGCCCCTGAGGCTGGCCAAGGGTCTGGAACTGCTCACCAGGAGACTGAGCCGACCCCAGTAAGCCGGATTGGTCCCGCCGATCCTCAGTCTTCCAGCAATTTGCCCGACTGCCTGTAGGCGAGTTTTGTCGTTCCGGCGATCTTACAAACCTTCTGCCCGGGTCGAGCCAGCTTCTCCGCCATCCGGGCAAACAGGATACCGTCGGTATCGGCCCGGATCGGCGTTCGGGCTTGATGGGGATCAGCGCCGGTCAGTTCCACCAGTTCGGCTACCACCTCCCCCCGGACCACCGAATCCCCCAAAGCCTTGTGATAGGCTAGAATGCCAGCGCTCGGGGAGGTCAACACATCCACCCCATCCAGAGGCGATTCCACATGCACCGGATCGGGCAATGGTCCCGGATCACCCGCCACCACGCCGCGCCGGATCAAAAACCGCAGCAACCGGGCTGCGTCGCTCTCGGCGTAATAGTCATGGACATCCGCCTGTCCGCGCAGCTCTACGGTGGCGGCAAAGCAGCCCAAGGGAACAGGCCGCTCTGCGCCACACTGCTTTTGAAGCTTCCACCAGGGCGCGGCGTTGGCTTCATCAAAGGGTGAGCCGCCGGGTTCCTCTTCTAGCAACACCACCGCCACCCCCAGTTCCGTTCCCAGTTCCACAGCCAGGTCCCGATGCCAGCGGCTGGCGTAGAGGTGCAGCAGAGACTCGCCGTCGCAGTGGAGGTCCAGCACCATGTCGGAGCCAACCGACAGAGTCAACAATTCGGCCTTGAGGGCATCCACCTCCCGCTGCCGAGGCAAGGCCGCCGCCGCCGCCGTCAAGCCCTCCCGTAGCAGGGCGGCGTTGCTGGCGGGGTCGTTTCCCAACCGCTCCCCCACCTGGTTCAGGGCGGCTTCGGTCAGGTCCGGGAAACCCCGGTTGAAATTGCCGGCGCCGTCAAAATCGAAGCGCCCCACCACCCGGCCGTTGATATACTGGGCCAGACCCACTGGATTGGCCACTGGCACCACCACCACCTCGCCTCGGATCTGTCCCTCCCGCTCCGCCTGCCCCAGCATTTTCAGCAGATGATGCACCACCAGCAGCCCTGGCCATTCATCGGCGTGTAAAGCCGCCTGGAAGTACACCCGAGGCCGAGCGCCGGGCGCTCCGAAGCGATGCACCGTCAAGCTGCGGCGGGTGCCGGGCGAGGGCGAAGGCAAGTCGATATAGGAAATCTTGTCGGTATTGGTCATGGTGTTTGCGCCGAGAGTCCCCGTCCCTCGGGGCGGGGGGAGGGATAGGCGCGGCGTGCAAGGCACACCCCTGTCTCAGCGTCCCCTTTAAGGTTGGGCCTATCTTTGTTCGGATAACACATTCTATAAAATACACCCAAGGGTATTATGAGGGTCTATCCCTTTCGGTTTTATTCACGCCCGTACCGTAATTGACCCGTGCCTGGGAATGACTATCCGAAACTCCAGTTGGGGTATGATTTCTAGGCCCCATCTCCAGCCCCATCCGAGGTTCCCATGCGTATCGGCAATAAACCTCCCATCGGTAAGCCAGGCGACGGCCTGGGGCCGCGCCGCGCCGATGGCCCTGGCGCCCTACCCTTCGCCGAAACCCTGGCCCACAGCGAATTGGACCTGGCCGATCGGGGCCTGCAACTGGAATTGCAGGATCTGCGCCGACGCCTGGATCAAGCCGGGGAGGCGTTGGACCGCGACCCCACCATCAAAAACTTGGAAGCCTTCCGCAATCTCATTGTCACCCTAACCCGAAAAATCACCGCCAACGCCTACCGGCTAGAGCGGATACTAGGGTCCTGGAATAACGCCCACACCCAACACGTCATCAAAGTCATCGACCGGGAGGCCGATAGCCTGCTGGCTCTGGTGATGCGAGACAACCAGGACCGCATCCGCATCACCGCCAATATCCTGGAAATTCGTGGTCTGATCGTGGATATCCTGTCCTAGGTCGGCTTCCTTTCGGGAATAGCCCACCCATCGTCGGGGTATCAACACCGCGCCATGAGTACCGACCTCGCCATCGAGCCTAAAGTCGTCTGGATTTTCGCCTTGCTGATCCTGTACTGGGGCTACTGCATTCTCTGGGGAGTGCTTGGGGTCCGGCACTCCCGATCCGCCGAGGATTATTTCCTGGCCGGGCGGGCCATCCCCCCTTGGGTGTTTATCTGCGCGGTCACGGCCATTCTGTATTCGGCCTGGACCTTTCTGGGCGACCCAGGCCAGATTTACGCCGACGGTTTGCCCTATGCCTACGGGGAGAACCTGTCGGTGCTGACCATGGCGGTGCCGGCGCTGCTATTCTTCAAGCGCCAATGGATTCTGGGCCGTCATTACGGTTTCGTCACCCCTGGGGATATGTTCGCCTGTTATTTCCGCTCGGAGACCATGCGACTCCTGGTGGTGATCGTGGCCCTGGTGTTTTCGGTGCCCTACCTGGGCCTGCAACTACGGGCTGCGGGGTATCTGTTCAATGTACTCACCAACGGGCTGGTGGGGGTGGAGTTCGGCATGTGGGTGCTGGCCTCCCTGGTGGTCAGCTACGTGGCCTCGGGGGGGCTGTGGACGGTGGCCCGGGTGGGGGTGCTGCAATGGCTGCTGCTGGTCGTGGGTATCGTCATCCTCGGCGTGCTGGTGCTGGTGCTGGTGGGCGGGCCTTCGCGGCTCCTGGAGGGCATCGCCGCCCTGGGAGCGTCCGACCCGGTACGCACCCCCCAGGGCTACAGCCATTACCTGGCCATGCCCGGGGTGATCCAATGGGTGGACAGCGGCCCGGCGGCCCAGGGTGGTCCCTGGACCGGGGTCATGACCCTGAGCTACTCCCTGGCCCTGATGGGCATCATGGCGGCCCCGGCCTTCACCCTCTGGGCCTTCGCCAGCCGTAGCCCGGCGCCGTTCGCGGCCCAGCAGGTGTGGGCTTTGGCCTTGGTCATGGGCCTGGTGACCCTGCTGTTCTCCACCGTGCAAGGGTTGGGGGCGCATCTGCTGGGGGCCGATCAGGCCCTGCTTCGCGATTATCCGGCACTGGTCAATCCAGTGCTGGCCGGGGCGCTGGAGGGCAAGGACCTGGCGGCCACACCCAACGGCCTGAACCGGCTGGGCTTGTTGCTCATCAATCTCTTGGAGGAATCCGCCCCCTGGGTGGTGGGGTTGCTGGCTCTATGCGCCTTGGCGGCCATGGAGTCTACCGCCTCTTGTTATATGGCTACCGCCGGCGCCATTCTGACACGGGACTTACTGGCCCGGTTTCTGCCGACCCGGGCCGGTGACCCGCTCCTGAAGTTTGCCGGTCGACTATGCACCGTGTTGGTGGTGATCCTGGCTCTGTGGGTGGCTACGGTTTCCACCGAGGCCCTGGCCCTGATGGGAGGCTTGGCGGTGTCCTACGGCTTGCAGATGTGGCCAGCCCTGATCGCCGTGTGCTGGTGGCCGTTTTTGACCCGACAGGGGGTAGTGCTGGGGCTGGTGGCGGGGCTGGTGGTGGTGACCCTTACCGAGTCTGTGGGCCAACGCTGGCTGGGCATTGACGCTTGGGGTCGCTGGCCCTGGACCATCCACGCCGGGGGCTGGGGCATCCTGACTAACCTCACCGTGGCCATTCTGGTATCGGCCGTCACCCGGGACGACACGCTCCACAAGCGGGAGTGGCATGCCCTGCTGCGCCGCCGGACGCGGCTGCCCCCGGCCAAATACCGACTGCTGCCCTGGGCCTGGACCGGGGGACTGCTCTGGTTGTTTTTGGGGATCGGGCCGGGCGCGGTGCTGGGCAATACCTGCTTCGGCGACCCCAACCAGCCAGCCAGCTGGTGGTTCGGACTACCGCCCCTGTGGACCTGGCAGGTGTTGTGGTGGCTGCTGGGGATCGGGCTGCTGGCGTTTCTGGCCTATTACCTGGAATTGGCCACGGCATCCCGGGAGGACACCGGGCGCGCTCCCCTCTAGTCCCGTCCCCTCAGGGCCGCCTCCAGGGCCGCCAGTTCCTCCGGCGTATTGGCGTTACAAAACATCTCCGCCCGGTCGGAAAAATCCACCTCCACCGTCTCGTGATCGGCGAACCAGCGGTCGATCTTGCGCTCCCCAGTCTCTAGAAACGCCCGCAGGCTGCCTGCCAGTTCCCGACGCAACAGCAGAAACACCGGCTGCACCCGCTCCGCGTCCCGAGCCACCGCCAGTTCGGCCCGGCGCCCCTCCAGGGCTGCGTACATGCGCCGGGCGTAGTCCGGGGGCAGCAGGGGCGAGTCGCAGGGAGCGGTCAGCAGCAAACCAGCCCGGACCTTATCCAGGGCAGCCAACATACCCGCCAAGGGCCCTTGAAAACCCCCCAGGGAGTCGGCCAGCACCGGATAGCCCAAGGCCAGATAGTCCTCCCGGCGCCGGTTGGCGTTGACCAGCAGCTCTCCCACCTGAGGCCGCAACCGCTCCAGCAGATGGGCGGCCAGGGGCCGACCGGCCAGGGGCAGTAGGCCCTTGTCCCGGCCACCCATGCGGGTAGCCCGACCACCGGCCAGCACCACGGCGGCTATGGATGACTTGGCAAACGCGGTCATGGGGTCTCCACGGTGAACAGCCCTCAAAGGGAACGGTAACGGCCTATGATAAGTCTAACCGGACATTCCGGCCACCCGGCCACGAACCTTGTGGAGAGCCGCCATGAACGAAGACGTCTTTAATATGCAGGTGCGGAAATTCCTCAAACAGGTAGGGGTCACCTCCCAGCGGGAAATGGAGAATACGGTACGCCAGGCCCTGGCGAGCGGCAGCCTGGGCGACCGGGATCGGATTCGGGCGGTGATGACCCTGACCGTGAATGAGCTGGAACTCACCCACATCGTCGAGGACGATATCCGCCTGAATTGACATCCTCCCCGCCGTGAACGGCGGGGATTCCTACGCCCCTTCAGGTCGTAG
>CAZQXD010000093.1:9790-12775 GCA_964597315.1 uncultured Candidatus Competibacteraceae bacterium | reverse complement strand
TACCGGGATATCGAGACGCCACGATGATCGGACCTGCCTCGGTCAGTACGACCGTCCACGCTCCAAACAGGGAGGCGGGACCCGTGCTGATTTCGCTCAAGGTCAAGATCATTGTCCTGATGACCCTGGTCATGGCCAGCACTGCGGCGGCGATTTTGTACTTCACTCACCGGGACGTGGGCCATGCCATGAGGCAGGCCGAGGAGTCCGCCGCCCAGAATGTGCTGCAACTGGTGGAGCTGAATATCCGCGGCGGCTACAATCGATTGATTTCCGACAAGATCGAGATCCTGACTCGGCTGGAGACCGAGCTGCGGCATTTCTCGGTGGTCAGCGCCACGGTGCTGGACCAGTTCATCGAATTGGTGGAGCAGGGCTGGTTGACACCCGAGGAGGCTCAAAAGCAGGCTCTGGGATGGCTGAAGTCGGTGGACTTCGACCAGCTCGAATTGTTCATCTTCGATCGCCAGGGCCGGATTCTCGCCCACCCGAAACCCCCAATGATAGGGGTCTCCATCGCTAGTCTCAGGGACCTCAAGGGTCGATTGATCAACCGGGTGATGCGTGACGATGTGTTGGCGGAAGCCGGGGACGGCGCGGTATTCTTCTGGCGCAAACCTGGCCGTGCCGAGGGCAGCAAGCATATGGGACATTTCGTTCCCATCCCGGGCTGGGGCTGGACCTTGGCCGCCACCGTCGATTTCGACAACATCGAGGCGGAAAGCCAGAAGAAAATGGACGCTATTCTGGACGTCCTGCAAACGACCGCCGCCAAGATCCGCATTGCCAACAGCGGTTATGTATTTCTATTCGACGGTGACAATCGGTTATTGATACCCCCTCCCGGTTATGACCCCGAGTCCGGCATGTCGGCGGCTAGAGAGGCGGTGCTGGATCAGCTCAAGGATGCCCACAACGAGAATCGGACCGCGATTCGCTACGACGATCCCTTCGCCCCCGGTAATCCACCGGTAGAGGCGTTTGCAAGCTATTTTAAAGCCTTCGACTGGTATCTGGCGGTAGCGGTGGCGGTGGAGGAGATCCAAGCCCCGGCCCAGCTCCTGGTCACTCGCCAGAGCCTGATCATCGGGCTAATTTTCTGCCTGAGCGTGCTGGCGGCCTGGCTGCTGGTGGCCAAGATATCCCGGCCCCTGAACATACTCACCCAATACGCCAAGGAACTGCCCCTCCACGACTTTGGCAAGACGGATCAGGGAGACGAAACCGTCCGTACCCTGGCGGCCCGCAACAATGATGAGGTGGGGCGGCTGGCGGAGTCGTTCCTGTTTATGGAGATCGAACTGTGCAAAAACATCCAGCGGGCCAGGCGAGAAAAAGAGGCCGCCGAGAAAGCTAGCCGCGCTAAGAGTGATTTTCTGGCCACCATGAGTCACGAGATTCGCACCCCCATGAACGGCGTGCTGGGTATGACCGATTTGGTGCTGGAAACCGACCTGAATCCCAAGCAGCGCCGCTTCATGGACACTATCCGCCGCTCCGGCGAGGCGTTGATGGGTATCATCAACGATATCCTGGATTTCTCCAAGATCGAGGCCGGCAAGCTGGACCTGGACGACACGCCCTTCAGCTTGCGGGATCTGGTGGAGGACCTGGGCGAACTGATGGCGGCCAGGGCTCACGCCAAGGGCCTGGAACTGGCGGTGCAGTTGCCGCCGGACTTGCAGGACATCTTGCGGGGCGATCCGGGTCGATTGCGGCAGATTCTCACCAACCTGGTGGGCAACGCCATCAAGTTCACCCAGCACGGCGAGGTGGTGGTGCGGGTCACGGAGCGGGAGCGCGGCGCACAGGCTCTGACCTTGGGTTTCGAGGTCAGGGATACCGGGATCGGCATCGCCTCCGAGCAACAGGCGCGGATCTTCGAATCCTTTTCCCAAGCCGACAGTTCCACCACCCGAACTTTTGGGGGCACGGGTCTGGGACTGGCCATCTCCAGGCGGTTGGTGGAGATGATGGGCGGCGATCTGAAGGTGGAAAGCGAGCCTGGGATGGGTTCGGTGTTCTGGTTCGAGTTGCGCCTGCTCCGGGAGCGGAATGCCAGTCTGGAGCCTAGCGGCCAGCGCCCGAGCTTGGGTGGGGCACGGGTGCTGGTGGTGGATGACAACGCCACCAACCGGGAGATTCTGGAGTATCAGTTGCAGGCTTGGGGTATGCAGGTAGAGCTGACCGATAGCGGGGCTGCGGCCCTGAAGGCGCTACGGGAGGCGGCCAGTTCCGGAGCAGCCTACGAGCTGATGATCCTGGATATGCATATGCCGGGCATGGATGGCTTGGAACTGGCTAGAACCGTAAAACAGGACCCCCTGATCAAAGGGGTCGGCATGATGATTCTCAGTTCCGTGGATGGGATCGACGAGCGCCAGTCCTGCCGGAAGGCGGGTATTCTGCACCACCTCACCAAGCCGGTGCGCCAGTCGGAACTGCACGACTGCCTGGCCGAAGTACTGGCCAGTGGCGCGGTATCAGCACGAAAGACGCCCGATCCTGACGTTTCGGCGCCCAAGTCCGGACCGGCCCTGGGCGGACGGGTGCTGCTGGTGGAGGACCATCCGGTCAACCGCGAATTGGCTCTGGAGATTCTGCGCCTGCTGGGGGTGCGGGCCGAGGTGGCCGTTAACGGGCTGGAGGCCCTGGCCAAGCTGGCCGAAAACTCCTTTGATCTGGTGCTGATGGACTGTCAGATGCCAGAGATGGACGGGTATCAGACCACGGCGCGGATTCGCGACGAAGAGACCGCCCGAAACGACGGCCAGCGGCTGCCGGTCATCGCCCTGACCGCCAACGCCCTGGAGAGTGACCGGACCCGCTGTCTGGAGGCGGGCATGGACGATTATCTGTCCAAACCGTTCAGCAAGTCGCAACTGGAAGCGGTCCTGGTCCGCTGGTTGAGGGGGGAGGCAGGGCAGGCGTCGGGCGCCGCTGCGTCGGGCGCCGCTGCGTCGGGCGCCGCTGCGTCGGGCGCCG
>CAZQXD010000093.1:0-9690 GCA_964597315.1 uncultured Candidatus Competibacteraceae bacterium | reverse complement strand
GCGTCGGGCGCCGTTGCGTCGGGCGCCGTTGCGTCGGGCGCCGTTGCGTCGGGCGCCGTTGCGTCGGGCGAACCCGATCAGCCGGTATTTGATGAAAAAATAATAGAACAGTTATGGAGCTTGGATGGCACGGGAGAGTTTTTCACCAAACTCGTGGATGCCTTTCTGCACAAATCCCCCGATGATCTGCGGCAGTTGCGCGAGGCCGTGGCCGCCGGGGACTCGGAAGCGGTGCGCCGGGCGGCCCATGGTTTCAAGTCCAGTTGCGCCAATATGGGGGCAACAAAACTGGCCGAACTGTGCAAGGAACTGGAGCAGGCCGGACGGGCCGCTGACCTTAGCCGCAACGAGACACTGCTGACGGCCGTCGAGGCCGAGTTCGAGCTCGCTCAGGCGGCGCTAACGGAAAAGCAAACAGGCTGCGTAAACATATGAATCAACAACCAAATGATGGAAGCGAGAGGCCCCGGGTGCTGGTGGCGGACGATGACATCACGGCCCGAATGCTGGCGCAACAATATCTCGGCCAGCAGGGATTCAACGTCACTCTGGCCGAGGACGGCGCACAGGCCCTGGAGCTGTTTGCCGAGGCGCGCCCGCAACTGGTGCTGCTGGACGTGGAAATGCCCCGCATGGACGGATTCGAGTCCTGCCGGCAACTGCGGACTCTGCCGGGAGGCAGAAATCTGCCGGTGCTGATGGTCACCGGCCTCAACGATGTGGAGTCCATCGAGCGGGCCTACCAGGTGGGGGCTACCGACTTTGCCTCCAAGCCCATCAGTTGGCTGGTACTGGGCCATCGCTTGCGCTATATGCTGCGAGCCAGCCAGGCGCTACGGGATCGGGAGCGCAGCGAGACCCGGCTGGCCGACGCCCAACGTATCGCCCGGCTAGGCAACTGGGAGTGGGACCTGGCCACCGATGAGGTCACCTGGTCCGGCCAGCTCTATCGGCTGCTGGGACAGGAGCCCGGCGCGGTCGAGCCCGGCCTGGCGGCATTTCTGGAAGTCACCCACCCCGACGACCGCAGCCCGCTCCGAGACTGGCTGGTATCCGCCCTCAGAAAGGGGGAGGCCGGCGAGTTCAGTCACCGCATCGTGTCAGCCGACGGCCGGGAGTGGATCGTTCAGCACCAGAGCGAATGCCTGTCGGATGGTAACGGCCGGGTGCTGAGCCTGTCCGGTACGGTGCAGGACATCACCCAGTTGCGCAAGGCCGAGGAACAGATCCAGCATCTGGCCTATTTCGACAGCCTGACGGGGCTGGCCAACCGCCGGCTGTTCAAGGAACGGGTCCAGCACGCCCTGGAACTGGCCCATCGCCACGATCGCATCGCCGCCGTCCTGTTTCTGGACCTGGACGACTTCAAGCGCATCAACGACACCCTGGGCCATACTGTGGGCGACCTGTTGCTCAAAGAGGTGGCCGAACGGCTGCTGAGCGGGGTGCGCAGCAGCGATTGTGTGATCCGCCTGGAGATCGATGATCACCATCGCCAGGTGGCCCGGCTGGGAGGCGATGAGTTCACGGTGCTGCTCACCGAGATTCACCAGGTGTCCGACGCTACCATCGTGGCCCAAAGAATTTTGGATGGCCTGGCTCGCTCCATGCAACTGACCGGCCATGAAGTGGTGGTCACCCCCAGCATCGGTATCGCGGTATTTCCTTATGACGGCGAGGACACCGAGACCCTGCTCAAAAACGCCGACACCGCCATGTACCATGCCAAGCGCGCCGGCAAAAATCTGTATCAGTTCTATGCCGAGTCCATGAACGTGGCCGCCCTGCGGCGTTTGACCCTGGAGAACAATCTGCGCAAGGCCCTGGAGCGCCAGGAACTGTATCTTCATTACCAGCCCCAGGTGGACCTTTGGAACGGTCCTATCGTCGGGGTGGAGGCGCTGTTGCGCTGGCACAGTCAGGAGTTGGGTACCGTACCCCCCAGCGAGTTTATCTCCCTGGCCGAGGAGACCGGGCTGATTATCGACATTGGCGAGTGGGTGCTGAGAACCGCCTGCACCCAGGCCCGGGCCTGGCAGGACGAGGGGCTGCCGCCACTGCGCATGGCGGTGAATCTGTCGGCTCGGCAGTTTGCTCAAAAAAACCTGGTGGAGACCGTAAGGCGGATTCTGGATGAAACCGGCCTGGCCGTGGAATGTCTGGAGCTGGAAATCACCGAAAGCCTGCTGATGGACGATGCGGAGGAAGCCATTGATACCCTGCACCGCCTCAAGGCCCTAGGGGTGCAACTGGCCATTGACGACTTCGGCACGGGGTATTCCAGTCTGAGCTATCTCAAGCGCTTTCCCATCGACCGTCTGAAGATCGATCGCTCTTTCGTAAACAATATCACCACCGCCCCCAACGACGCGGCGGTGGCTCTGGCGGTGGTGTCCATGGCCCATAGCCTGAAATTGGGGGTGACTGCCGAAGGCGTGGAGACGGCGGCCCAGCAGGCGTTTCTGCGAGAGCGGCATTGTGACGAGGTGCAGGGCTTTTTCTTTAGCCATCCGGTGTCCTCCCAGCAGGTGGCCGACTTGCTGCGCTCAACTTCCCGGCCGTTGTGGCGGGAAGATGAAAACCTGAGTAGTCGCACCCTGCTGCTGCTCGACGACGAACCGAATGTCACCGCCTCCCTGGAGCGGGTGCTGCGCCCCGAGGGCCTGCATATCCTGACCGCCCACAGCGCCGACCAGGCTTTCGAACTGATGGCCAGGCACCATGTGGATGTGGTGATCGCCGATCAGATGATGCCGGATATGCTGGGTACGGAGTTTCTGCGCCGAGTCCGGGAACTGTATCCCGGCACGGTGCGCATCGTGCTCAGTGGCAAAAGCGATATGAATACCCTGGTTACCGCCATCAACGAAGGGGCGGTCTTTAAGTTCCTGGCCAAGCCGGTGCTGGATAACGTACTCAAAGCCACCTTGCGAGAGGCATTTCTGCTCTGCGAGGGGCAGGAGGTCCGGCAAGGGGCGGAACGGACAGGGTAGGGCCTTTCCCAAGGCGTTACGCATGGGGCCACGACCTCACTGAAGGGAAGCGAGTTCACCTTGTTCGTGGGCGGCGTGTCGCTGCTCCGCCTGGGCTTTCCAGCGAGGTTGCGTCGAGCCGTGGTCGGGCGCCGGCCAACCTTCCCGTTGGGCGCCCCGATCCCCGTCGCTGGTTTCGGTCTGATTGACGGCGCCGAATACCGTGGGCGGTTTTCACAAGCACTGTTAATCTGTTGATCCTATATCGGGCCTAGGGGATATACAGAACCGTATAATGACTTGTTATGCGCCATCCAGTAAACGACCAAAGTACTGTAAAATGATCAAAAATTTAACTTTAGGAATTGTTGCGTGAGTAAGAAGTCTGAATTTGAAACAGCGCTCAAAGAATTTGTAACCACCTTGCAAGGCTACATAAGCAGTGAAAATGGTCAATGGACGATTAAAGGGTTTATAGATATTTACAAGAATGTTTATACCATCTCCTCTGATACTAAAATCATTTCAAAAATACTTGAAATACACATTTTTCCAAAGCTACTAGAGCTTTCGGAAAAGCATGGTTACAAAATAGTTCTTGCCGATCATCAAAACTACTATCCAGACATATCATTCGTTGACAATGACGATGATTCTGTGCGCTTTGCCGTCGATTTTAAGACTACGTATCGTCAGCCCAAAAAGCCTCATTTATGCAATGGTTTTACATTGGGTTCACATGGGAAATATTTCGAAGATCGAACCAGTACAAAAAACATCCAGTTCCCATATGGTACATATTCTGGGCATTACTGTTTAGGAATTATATATGACAGAGTGGATTCGAGAGATATAGATGAGACCAAAATATATGATTTGAATTCGTTAACATCCATTACATCGATGGTCAGGAATTTTCAGTTTTTCGTGGCAGAAAAGTGGAAAATAGCCAGCGACAAAAGCGGCAGCGGGAATACAGCAAATATCGGCAGCATCAATAATATTGCTGATATTATCGAAGGCAAAGGCATGTTTTCGAAGCTTGGAGAAGAGTGGTTTGACGATTACTGGATGAATTACAAAAAGATCACTATTCCTGATGGAAAAAACGGAACTAAGAAAATCACGAATCTTAAGGATTTTGTAAAATACAAAAAAGGCGACACGTCTTTAATCGTGCCAAAACACAATGGTACTCCTAAAAAGGCGAAGTAATGAAAGTTTCAGTACCACCTATTAAATCACAAGGCATTAAAACTAAATTGGTTCCTTGGATAAACAGCTTAGTGCCAAAGGAGTTCAATGGCCGATGGATTGAACCATTCATGGGAACAGGGGTGGTTGCTTTTAATGTGGTGCCTGAAAAGGCCCTAATGTGTGACACGAACCCTCATCTCATTAACTTTTACTCATCTATTAAATCGGGAGAAATAACTCCAGAGATAGTTCGAAGTTATCTGGTTAGAGAAGGTGCTTTGCTCCTAGAGAAAGGCGATGAACACTATTACAGCGTTAGAGAGCGATTTAATGAGAAACACAACCCGTTAGACTTCTTATTTGTAAATCGTTCAGGCTTTAACGGAATGATTCGCTTCAACCAAAAAGGTGGATTTAATATACCGTTCTGCAAAAAGCCAAATCGTTTTGCTCAAGCCTATGTCACGAAAATCGTAAATCAGGTTTCAAATGTCAACAAGTTGATATCTGCCAAAGATTTTGAGTTTAAGTGCCAACCTTTTGATAAGACAATTTCAGAAGCGAAATCTGGAGATATTGTTTATTGTGATCCTCCTTACATTGATCGGCACGTTGATTACTTTAACTCTTGGGACGAGTTCCATGAAATTGAACTATTTAACGCTCTAAAAAATGCGCATTGTGACTTTATTCTTTCGACCTGGCATCACAATGATTATCGAAAAAATGAATATATAGAATCTCATTGGAATAAGTTCAATATTCTCACAAGAGAGCACTTTTATCATGTTGGTGGTAGCGAGAAAAATAGGAATCCAATGATTGAGGCGATAGTTACAACAATTGATACAAACCTATATGAATACCCAGAAGCTCCAAAACAAGAGCAGCTCACACTGCTTGAGCCAAAACTTCATTACAAAAGCGCATAACAAGGCGCTTCACTCGGGCAAATTTTCCGCTGCGCTCTAAATTTGCCGGTGAGCGCGGCGTTATGATTTTTCAGACACCGAGCGTAGCTTCAGGTATAAGGTAAAAGGAATAAAGTCCCTATCGGAGAATAGAAGGGGAAGTTGATGCTCAATACAAAAGGTAGCGATTATCATATCCGCGGTCTTTCTAATAGTGATCCCCTTCTTCCTGAGTTTGCGGTAATTATCGGCCCCCTTAATAGCCAAATCTGGGGAGAGCATGTTGTATTGGTGAAGCGAAGCTAAGTAATTTTTGGCCGTCCTGTAATCTTTGTCCGAGCGGAATCCTTGTAAAATCTCGAGTACTATCAAGTCTCCGACAGCGACAGGGCTATTGCCCAGAGAAGAGTCCAGGATTTCAGTTTCTGGTGTATCTTGGCCATTGAAGTAGTCAATCCAAACGCTTGTATCAACTACAATCACTTATCTGTTCTCATGTCGTCCAAATGACCTTCCCATTTGAGTTGGCCTCTCAAATTTCTAATTTCGGCCTGCTTCCGCAGTTTTATCAAGGTTTTAAGCCCCTCTTCAACCACCTCTTTCTTGGTGTGCAAACCGGTAGCTTTAAGCGCGTCGGCCATCAATTGGTCATCAATTACAATGTTGGTTCTCATATTTCACCAATGTGTATTAAAGTACATTAATGTACACATTATGGGCCAATCAGCCAATCATGACAAGTGACGGCAAATGGACGGCTGCTCGGCTCGTTGCTTGCTCCAAAGCCGCCACTGTGTCAGGCGTTTTGCACCCTCAATGAAAAAAGGCTAGGGCTGACCCAGGTGTTGGGCGCGGGCCGTCACGGCGTGGATCGGCGCCCGACCTCTGGCTTGGCCATGGTTCTGGGTATCGCAGGCCCACATCCGGGCATCCAGCACACCCAGCGGCAATTCCTCGCGACTCACTGAGGGGAAGCGGGTTCAACTTGCCCGTGGGCGGCGTGTCGCTGCTCCGCCTGGGCTTTCCAGCGAGGTTGCGTCGAGCCGTGGTCGGGCGCCGGCCAACCTTCCCGTTGAGCGCCCCGATCCCCGTCGCTGGTTTCGGTCTGGTCATGAAACAAATGCACCTTGGTGTCGTAGGGCATATCTATGTGGGCATCGTCCAGCGCCTGCTTGATCGCCTGGATGACCCTGGCGCGGACGTGGACCACATCGGCTCTGCGACTGTCCGTCCACCAACGGGCGCGGATGGTGACCCAACTCGCGGCCAAGTCCCAAGGCAATGCCTCGGGGGCCGGGTCGCTTTTGACGCCCGCCACGGCGGCGACGGCCTCCCGGATAATGGCGCAGGCTTGTTCGATGTTATCCCCATAGCCGATGCCCACATCATACTGGCTGCGTCGAACATCATGAGCGGTTTTCACAAGCACCGCGTTGGTGTAAATGTCGCTATTGGGTATGACCACCCGCTGTCCATCATAGGTTCTGATGATGGTTGCCCGGGTTTCGATCCGTTCGACGGTTCCCTCATGGCCATTGATCTCAATCTGATCCTTGATCTCGAAAGGCTGGCGCAACAGTATGAGTAAACCCGCAAGCCAGTTCTGCAAGATATCCTTGAAGGCGAACCCGATGGCGACGGAACTCACGCCCAGGCCAGCCAGCAGGTCGCCCGGCTTTAGGGTGGGCAGGACAATCGTCGCGGCCAGTAGAAAACCCAGCAAAATGATAGCCCACTTCACCAGGCCGCCAAGCACTTGCCCAAGATTTTGCCGTTCTCGCCGAGCCGCGCTCTTTTCAATAAACCAACGTATCAGTATTCCCAATAGATAAAATACCACCAGCAGCACAATGGCCGAGATGATATTGGGCAGCAGGCGAACAGCGCCATCGATCCAGCTATCTAGACGCTCCAGAGCCATGCCGGGGTCGAAATCGATTTGCTGGGGCACATCCTGTTGTGCCGATGGGGTAATTGCATTTTTTTCCGCCATTTTTGTGTCCTCGCGTTTACTTTTCCCGGTCCCAGAATTTGCCCAGGGCGGAATAACCAAAGGAGGCGGACCAAGTGATCAGGACAAAGCCGTTGAGAGCCTCTAAGGCCGAAATGATTTTTAGTCCGCCAGTGGGATAAAAGTTGCTCATTCCCACGGTGGTGAAGCAGACCGCGCTGAAATAGAAAAAATTCATGAAGCCCGGTTCGAATTCTTGACTGAAGCCGCCCAGACCGAACCGTTCGGCCAACAAAAAATACCCTATTGTAAATACCAGAATCTCCAAAACATGCGCAAGAATAACGCCCAACATGACAACTACTAGTAAGGGCCGGGGGGGTAGCTTGTTGCGAGGTAACAGGCGCGAAATAAAGTTCATAGCCTCGAAATTAATGAAAACCGTAATCACAATTAGCAATATGCCGAACCCGAAAGCGACCCACACAACGAACCCCACGGCTGGAATAGCAAAAACTGTGTTGTTTTATTTAATGTTCAAGGCATCTTGAACCCTCTCCAAACTGCGCTGAACATCCTGTCGATCCTTCTCCTGTCGGGTATTTTCCAGGCATTGTTCGGCGATCAACTCCGCTTGTTGGAGTAGACATATTCGGTCTTCGCGGCGTGGAACCGAGGGGCCGATCATCGCGATGCTATCCAGCATTCGGAGGGATACCGTAAGGCTAGAGCAGGCGTAATGACGAAGTTGGTTATAAGCCGCTTCTACTAAATCCGCAAAGGTCACGGGTAGCAATATCAACCGAATCGTTCCCGATTCATCTTGGCGATTTGCCGAGGGCAGGCTGCGCTTGGACATCACCCCAAGACCCTCCGCGATACGGTCTACACAGGTCATTGCCGTAAATGGATCATTAATCCCAGGAGATAGGGCGCGAACGGCAATCTCCACTAATTGACGAATCGCGAACTCAGGGTCCTGGTCCGGAATCGGACGGGAACCCAATCCAATGCTAGCGTTGATCTCGGTGACCAATGTCTCATCGATCTTCTGGCAAGGTCCGAAACTGCCCAGGGTAGCGCCATCCATCACGAAATCTCCAGGGCGGCAGTCAAGGGCGATGAGGCCATTGTGCTGTTTTGCCAGTTTGATCAAGCTGTCCTGGTCAATGCTCTGGATGTAGCCACTGCCCCTGCCAGGTATGTTGCAGACCGGCTTGGAGGGTTGAATGAGGGAGTCTGGGGTCGGGAGGTCGCGGTCCTTGGATTCGGGAAACAAGCGATTGACGGTGCCGCATAGCTCCTGGCTCACCTCATCGATGACGTGCTCCACTTGCATGAATACGGTGACATGATGGATGAAGTAGATTAGTACCGCGATGCTCAGTACCGCCAGCAGGATGGCGCAAGCCAGTGATACGCTAGGTACAAAGCTGATATCTTCCAAGGATTGAATCCGACGCAAAATCAGCAAACAGTACAAATATGTTCCGGTAAAAATACCCAGTACAGCCTGGTTGCCCTTGTCTTGCATAAAGTTTCGTATTAAACGAGGGCCAAATTGATTGGATGCCAAAGTCAGCACGACAATGGTAATGGAGAACACCACGCCCGCTACGGTGATCATGGACCCGGCTACCGTGGACAGCAGCGCCCGGGCGTCCGCAGGGTCGTGAGAATAGATTCCGCGCAGTTGAGTCGCCCATTGTCCACCGAGTCGTTCGTCGATGGATAAAGTGAGAAAGGAAAGCAATACGACGCTAATCAAAATTATGCTGGGCAGAAACCAATAACTGCCCACGGAGTGACGCCATGCGTTTTGGACTTGAAAGGGGACTGAACCCATATTCCATCGCTTTTGCTCAGCCCACGCAGTGATTTGGGATAGGGTCCGGTTTAACAATTCGGGGCGAAGCGTTCTCATGATTAAGCTCCCGGGCTTGGCTTCGTTTCAGCCGAGCAATAATCGAGCCATCATGGAAAATGCCAGTAAATTCCGTTGCGTGGATACTCAATTGGATTTCTGGAAGGCAAGGGAATGAAAATTTCTACCGGAAGTTTGTAACTCTGACGCCCTTGGCGCCGAACCGCCGGATAGCTAGCTTCTCCAGTTCCACCAGCACCAGCACCAGCACCAGCACCAGCACCGAGCCGCTGACTAGTCCAATGTGCAGCCAATCCGTGTCGGCTACCGGGGCGCTGCCAAATAGCGTCCCCATGATGCCGAGATAGGTAAAGGCAAGCTGGAACAGCACTACCAGTACGATGGCTCCTAGGGCGACGCGGTTGCCGGTGAGACCGTGGCGGTTCAGCACCGGCGCCCAGCGTGGTCGCCGGTGATCATTTTGACCCGGATGTCGGCATCACGGCAGACGCCCACGGCGGTGATCCTTGGCGCGGCGGTGGCGGCAGTTGGTTTGGCCCATACTGGCGCAGTCGGCGTTCGGCCTCGACCTGGTCCAGACCGTCGGTGTCGCTAGCGAGTTCTGACAGTATCCGCGCGGCTGGGCGGGTGTGCCAATTGGTCGCGGTCGTATTCACGGTTCAGGTTCCGATTATTCAGCTATCCAGTACCCGGCGCGTGTGCCTGGCAAGCATCCGTTCTTCATCGTGTTTCTCCGCGAGAGACCCCGTCCTTCAGGGCGGGGAGGGATAGCGG
>CAZQXD010000092.1:10698-13855 GCA_964597315.1 uncultured Candidatus Competibacteraceae bacterium | reverse complement strand
GCCAGGGCCACGCTGCGGTATACCGGCGCTACAACGACTCCGCCGCCTACCGGCGGGCCGAGGGGCAGGCCAAGGCCAAGCAACGGGGCATCTGGTCCCGGCCCGGCGCCCATCAGACCCCCTGGACGTGGCGACGGGTCAACCCCCGTTAGGCTCCGGGTATCCGCGCCCATGAGCCAGGCCCCCGCCCCCCTGTCCCTGGCCAGCCTGCGCCGGGACGGTGAGGTATTGCGCTGCACCGGGGCCTGGGTGGTGGAGCAAATCGCCGATCTGGAGGCCCAGTTGGGGGCGGAGGCGCGAAAAAAAACCACTCGCCTGGACGCCTCGCCCATCCAGTTGCTGGACACCACCGGAGCGTTGCTGTTGCTGCGCCTGAGCCGGAGCCTGGAGACCGATCCCGAGGGTCTCAAGCCCGGCCACCGGCAGTTGCTGGAACTGGTCAGGGAACGCTGGGCCGCCCAAGGGGAGCGCCCTCCACCGGAGCGGCCCTTGGGACCGATTGCCGAGCTGGGTCGCGATACCTGGGAACATGTGGCTCAGGGGCTGGCTTTTCTGTCTTTCGTGGGGGAGGCCACCCTGGCCATGGGCCGCACCCTGCTCAATCCGGGCCGGATACGTTGGCGGGCCTTGCTCGCCAATCTGGAAAGCGCCGGGGTCAACGCGCTGCCCATCATCGCCTTGCTGTCGTTTCTGATGGGGGTGGTGATCGCCTACCAGGGCGGCCAGCAGCTCAAGACCTACGGGGCCAATATTTTTATCGTCGAACTGGTGAGCCTGACCATGCTTCGGGAGCTGGCGCCCCTGCTCACCGCCATCATTGTGGCCGGGCGCACCGGTTCGGCCTTTACCGCCCAGATCGGCACCATGAAAGTCACCGAGGAGATTGACGCCCTGCGCACCATCGGCATCGACCCCATGGACCTGCTGGTGCTGCCCAAGCTGCTGGCCCTGGCCGTCGCCCTGCCGCTGCTGTCCCTGTTCGCCGATGTCATGAGCGTGTTCGGGGGCATGGTCATGGCCTATTTTCTGCTCGATGTGAGCTTTCGGGAGTTCCTGGACCGGATTCCCCAGGCCGTCACCCTGACCTCGTTTATGCTGGGCATCGGCAAGGCCCCGGTGTTCGCCGCCATCATCGCCCTGGTGGGCTGCTATCAGGGTTTTCGGGTCAGTGGCGGGGCCGACGCCGTGGGCGCCCAGACCACAGTGAGCGTGGTCCAGGCTATATTTTTGGTGATCGTGGCCGACGCGTTCTTCTCAGTCATGTTCGGCGGGCTGGGGATCTGAGCCATGGGCGCTGCCGCCGAGCCGGTGATCCGCGTCCGGGGCCTGCGTACCCAGTTCGGGACCCTAGTGGTTCACGATAACCTAGACCTGGACGTGGAGCGGGGCGAGGTGGTGGCCTTGGTGGGGGGCAGCGGCTCCGGCAAGACCACCCTAATGCGGGAGATCATCATGCTTCAGGCCCCGGCCGCCGGCTCCATCCGTCTGTTCGGCCAGGAAGTGGTGGGAGCCGGGGATATGGAGGCGTTTCGCTTGCGCAGCCGCTTCGGGGTAATGTTTCAGCAGGGGGCCTTATTCAGCTCCCTGACCGTGCGGGAGAACGTGGGGGTGCCCCTCAGGGAACACACCCGGCTCCACGGGGACTTGATCGACGACATCGCCGGCCTGAAGATCGCCCTGGCTGGGCTGCCGTCCCATGCCGCCGACAAGTTCCCCCGCCAGCTCTCCGGGGGCATGCTCAAGCGCGCCGCTCTGGCCCGGGCCTTGGCCTTGGACCCGGACCTGTTGTTTTTGGACGAGCCTACCGCCGGTCTGGACCCGGTAAGCGCCAACGCCTTGGATGAACTGATCTTGCAGCTCAAGGCATCCCTGGGGCTGACGGTGGTGATGGTCACCCATGACCTGGACTCCCTGTGGCGCACCACCGACCGGGTGGCCTTTCTGGGCGAGAAACGGCTGATAGGCTATGGGCCGATGACCGAGCTGTCAGGCTCGGAACATCCATTGATCCGTGATTACTTTAGTGGGCCGCGGGGTCGCGCGGCGCGGGAGCAGGGGTGGACACAAAAGTAAGCTATACCTTGGTGGGACTGTTCGTGATCGTGCTGGGCGCGGCGCTGATCGGCGTGGTGCTGTGGCTGACCGTGGGCGTCGAGGCCAAGGTCTATGAGACCTATAAGGTTTATATTCGCGAGTCGGTATCGGGACTCAATCCCCAGGCCGCCGTCAAATACCGGGGCGTGGAGGTGGGCCGGGTGGCCGCCATCGAACTGGACCCGGACAACCCGGAGCGGGTGGAACTGACCCTGAATATCGAACCCCAAGCCCCGGTGCGCCAGAATACCCGGGCGGTGCTGGTGACCCAAGGACTCACCGGTCTGGCCTATGTGGAGCTAACCGGGGGCAGCCGCAACGCCGCGCCCCTCAAGCCCACCGCCGAACAGCCTATCCCGGTGATTCAGAGCGGTCCGTCCCTGGTCACCCGCCTGGAGGACGCCTTCACCACCTTGCTCACCAAGTTCAATACCCTGTCCCAGCGTCTGGAGTTACTGCTCAATGAGGAAAACCAGGGCAATGTCAGCGCCATTCTCGGGGATATGGAAACCCTTACCCACACCCTGGCCGAGCATGCCGACAGCCTGGGGGAGGGCATGGACAGCGCCGCCCAGACCCTGACACAGGTGGCCCAGGTGAGCGCCGAATTGCCGCCCCTGTTGGCCCGGGTCGGCGCTGCGGTGACGGCCGTGGAGAACATGTCCCTGGCCATCACCAAAACCACCGCCGGCTTGGGGGCGGCGGTACAGGCCAGCCGCCGGGATCTGCAAAAACTGACCCGGGACACCGCCCCGGAGGTGGGGGCGCTGTTAGGCGAGCTGCGCCAGCTCACGGACGTGATTCAACGCTTTGGCCGGGAGCTGGAGCGCAACCCCCGCATGCTGCTGTTCGGCCGCGAGCCTAGCCAACCCGGACCGGGCGAATAAAGGAGATTCCATGAGTGACCGATGCATCCTGGTAGTGCTGCCCCTGCTGATCCTGGCCCTGGTCGGCTGCACCCCGGCGGTCCTGGAACCGGGACCGGCCCTCGGTTCCACCTATGTGCTGGACGCCGCCATCGACCCGCCGCCGGAACGCAAACCCGGTCGGCTGGTGTTGGTGG
>CAZQXD010000092.1:9502-10688 GCA_964597315.1 uncultured Candidatus Competibacteraceae bacterium | reverse complement strand
CGAGGCCGAACCGGGCTTTGACTCCCGGCGTATCGCCTATACCCGCACGCCCTTGGCTCTGGACTACTACACCAAAAGCGAGTGGGCCGACACCCCCGGACGGATGATCGCGCCGTTGTTGGTGCGCGCTCTGGAGCAAAGCGGCGGGCTGGCGGCGGTGGTGGCGGCGCCCACGCCGGTGGCTGGGGACGTGACCCTGGGCCTGGACGTGATTCGCCTGCAACAGGAATTTTTTCAGCAACCCAGCCAGTCCCGCCTGACCCTGCGGGCCAAGCTCTATGACAACAGCAGCCGCGACGTGCTGGCCACCAAGCTGTTCGAGACCGTGGAGCCGGCCCCCAGCGAGAACGCCTATGGTGGGGTGCTGGCCGCCAACGCCGCCCTCAAGCGGCTGCTCGGCGACATTACCGACTGGGTGTTGGCGAACCTGCCGCGCCGACGGCGCTGATCCGGCGGACGTCATGCACAACGACCCGATTATCTTTGCGGTGTTCTTGATCTTCACCGGCGCTGCGGTGCTGGCCGGGCTGGCCCTGTACGCCCGCCAGTCCCTGTTGGTGGCCTATATCCTGCTGGGCTGCCTGCTGGGACCCTGGGGCCTGAAACTGGTGGCCGAACCGGCGGTGATTCAGCAGATCGGCCATGTGGGGATTATTTTCTTGCTGTTCTTGCTGGGCCTGGACCTACATCCCCAGAAACTGCTGCATATGCTGCGGGAGGCTACCGTGGTGACCCTGGTCAGCGCCGCCAGTTTCGCCTTGGTAGGGTTCGTGGTGGCACTGCTCTTCGGCTTTACCCTGGGAGAAAGCCTGGTGGTGGGGGCGGTGATGATGTTCTCCAGCACCATTATCGGCCTCAAGCTATTGCCCACCACCACCTTGCATCACAAGCGTCTAGGTGAAATCGTCATCAGTATCCTGCTGCTCCAGGACATCATCGCCATCGCCATCTTGCTGTTCATGGAGGGTCTGGGCAAGGAGGAACTGATTCTGCTGGAGGCCGGGCTGCTGGCCCTGGCCCTGCCGGGGCTGGCCCTGTTCGCCTTTCTGGCGGCCCGCTATGTGATGGTGCCCCTGATCGCCCGCTTTGACACCATCCAGGAGTATATTTTCCTGGCCACCATCGGCTGGTGCCTGGGCATAGCCGAACTGGCCCATGTGCTGGGATTGTCCTATGAAATGGGCGC
>CAZQXD010000092.1:0-9492 GCA_964597315.1 uncultured Candidatus Competibacteraceae bacterium | reverse complement strand
CTTCGCCCTCGGACGCAAGCCGGAGTATCGACCGGTGGCCCTGGCCACCAGCCATATCGCCGTGTTCATCACCGAAAGCCTCAAACCGCTGCGGGATTTTTTTCTGATTATGTTTTTCTTTTCGGTGGGCGCTGGCTTCGAGCTGCCGGTGCTGCCCCAGGTGCTGGTTCCCGCCCTGCTGTTGGCGGGGCTGATGCTGGTGGCCAAGCCGCTGGTGTTCAAGCTGCTGCTGGCCCGGGAAGGGGAGTCGGTGGGGGCCTCCTGGGAGATCGGTTTCCGGCTGGGCCAGATCAGCGAGTTCTCCCTGCTGATTGCCGTGCTGGCCGTGGAGGCCGGGGTGATCGGCGCCCGGGCCTCCTATTTGATCCAGGCCGCCACCCTGCTGAGCTTCATCGCCTCCAGCTATCTGGTGATGTTGCGCTACCCCACACCCATCGCCGTTAGCGACAAATTGCGCCGGGACTGAAACCCGGTGTCTCCCCCGGACTCCGAGGTTACAATAGCCCCAACACAGCGAGACCACAGGATAGCCACATATGCAAATACAACTCGCCAACCCCCGGGGCTTTTGCGCCGGCGTGGACCGGGCCATTGGCATCGTGGAACGGGCCTTGGAACTGTTCGGCGCCCCCATCTACGTGCGCCATGAAGTGGTCCACAACCGCTTCGTGGTGGACGGACTGCGCCGTCGGGGCGCGGTGTTCGTGGAAGAACTGGACGAAGTGCCGGACGGGGCCACAGTCATTTTCAGCGCCCACGGCGTGCCCCAGCGGGTGCGCCAGGAGGCCGCCGCCCGGGGGCTGAAGGTGTTCGACGCCACTTGCCCCTTGGTGACCAAGGTGCATCTGGAAGTGACTCGCCACAGCCGTGCTGGCCGGGAGGCTATCCTCATCGGCCACGCCGGTCACCCGGAAGTGGAGGGCACCCTAGGCCAGTACGACACCGCCCACGGCGGGGCCATGTATTTGGTGGAAACCCCCGAGGACGTGCAACAGCTTCAGGTGCGAGACCCGGATAACCTGGCGTTCGTTACCCAGACCACCCTGTCCATGGACGACACGGCGGCGGTGATCGATGCCCTGCGGCGGCGCTTTCCCGCGATCCAGGGACCGCGCAAGGACGACATCTGCTACGCCACCCAGAACCGTCAGGACGCCGTGCGCGACCTGGGCCGGCGCTGCGATCTGGTGCTCGTGGTGGGTTCCCGCAACAGCTCCAACTCCAACCGGCTGCGGGAGCTGGCCCACAAGGCGGGGATCGCGTCCCATCTGATCGACGGTCCCGACGACATCGAGGCCGACTGGCTGGAGGGCCGCACCCGGATTGGCGTCACCGCTGGAGCCTCGGCCCCCGAAGTGCTGGTCCAGGAAGTCATCGCCCGGCTCCAGAAACTGGGGGTCGGCGCCGTGGAGGAACTCAAGGGCCGGGAGGAGAATGTGATTTTCCCCCTACCCCGGGAATTGCGGGCCTGATCACCAACAGGCGGCCACCAGGTCCCGATCGGACTGGGCGCTGGCGGTGTTGCACTTGGCGCCGTCCCGGATGCATTTGACGCCCGCCTGATTCAGGGAAAACACCCCGCATTGGGTATCCCCCGACATGTCCCCGGCGGGGGTGGCTTTGACCAGATACTGGGTGACATTCGGGCCGGTGATGGACAGGGTGTAGTAGCGTTCCGGGGACTGGGTCGGATAAACCTGTACTTCATCCGTCCCGGCGGTGCCCACCACGGCGCCTACATAGGTTCCGTTGGCTGAATAGTAGCGCTCCATGGCCTGGGCCAGTTCGTTCAGGGCCACGGTGGCGTCAGAATAGCGGGCGGTACGGACATAGCCGGTGTAGGTGGGGTAGGACACCGCTGCCAGAATGGCGACAATGCCCACCGCGATCATCAGTTCCAGCAAGGTGAAGCCTTTTATTTCGGTCATGGTCGGTGGCTTGACTCGTTTCACGTAACACTACCTCCCAGGGCATCAAGCTTTGCCCGTATTCCCGGGCCAACCCGGTCGTTAGCGTTGTAATTCGCGCCAGGCGGTGCGCCGTGGACTGGTTAGATCCCCTAAGGTCTGCTGGCCGCGCTGGCTGTCGCTGGTCACATAGACCATGATGGTTTTATCGGCGTTCAGATCATTAACTATATGGGGTTCCCAGATGGCCGCCTCCGAGAACTCCCAGCCCGCAGGCGTCAGATCCGTGCCATCGTCAGCGGTGACCAGGTCGTCCTCGTCCACCTCCGAATCGCCGTCTATATCGAAATTGGCATCGCTGGGGGAGGCGCCAGTGGCCATGTTGACGGCCATTAGCCAACTTTTGCCGCCGATTTCGCACTGGGCAATGGCGGGCACCAGCGTAGTGAAGTGAACCAGCTCTCCCCGAGGAATGGGAAAGGAGATGACCCGTTCACCGGGCGGGAACAGCAGGCGCCAACCATCCAGCAGTGACCAATTGACCTCCTGTTCCTGCTCGAAAATACGGATCGGGGTGGTTCGGTCGCCGGAGCTGACGCTGCTGGTTTGCAGGCTTTGGGTGACCAGGCGGGCGCTCTCGACGGTCATACCGCCGACGCCTTTATCCCAAATGGCATAGAACGCCTGCCTTGACGTGTCGCTGGGATCGTTCTCCTCTAGGTATTGTCCGGTGCCGAACAGCACCAACAGGTTGGGTTCGTTGCTATCGACTGTGGCTTGGGTGGGGTGGAACACCACGGCCGACGGGGCGGTAATGGGTTGGGGGGTAAGCGTACCGGAGCTGGCTTGGTAGGACGCCGTAAACAGTGGTCTGGGTGCAGCGCTGTTCCCGTGGGCTATCTGCCAACTGGATGGTTCATCGCCGGTTAGATCAAAGGCCCACATATTGCCGTTCAGGTCCCCCGCGTAGACGCGATCAGCGTCCTCGTCGCCGTCGAGGTCCACCACCGTGGGCGTGGAGAGACTATCAACCCCGGCAGCCACCGGAATCTCCTTGATGAGCGAGCCGTCAGCTAGGTCGATGATAAACAGCCGGGCCGTGGCCGTGCTGTTATAGCCGCTGCCGACGATCACCGCCCACTGGCCGTTGTTCAGCTTGGCGATGGTGGGCTGGCTGAAGGTATAACCTAGGGCCGCAAGACCCGAGCTGGCGCCCTCTACCCCCTGGATCTCCCACAGCACTTTGGCGGCGGCGCCTGCTTCGGTGGTGAAGTCATCGGGATTGGAGATGTCGAGGGCGAACAGCCCTTGCCCGCCTGCGGCCAAACCGCCCACCAGGACCGTGCGCCATTGATTGTTGAGCTGGGCTTCGGACACAGTGGGCTTGAGGTTGACGTAAAATCGATGCTCGCCGGGTAAAATGTATTCCGACCGGGTCAATCGGTACAGCCCCCCCTGCCCATCCGGGTCAGCCAGATAGGAGGCCGATAGGGAACGGGGCACATAGGCGAACAGTTCCCGGCCATCGGATGCGTCGAAAGCATGGAGCATCCCGTCATTGGCGCCCACGTAGACCATGGCCGTGCGGGCGGATTGTGGAACCCTGACAGGTTCGCCCACGAACACGGGTGAGGAATTGACAATATCGCCCAGCACATAGGACCGGGTGCGGAACTGGTAGGGGGCCGTCCCTTCATTGGTCTGATCACCTCGCAGGTAGTCTAAACGGGCCTGTCCCAGTTGCTCGGCGGTCACACTGGAAAACGCCTCGTAATCGGTGCTGAGATCGGCGCGTTGATCCCCGTTCAGTCGATTCCAACGGAAAGGCGCTCCCTGTTGGCCATTGTGGGTAACGATAACCCGCTGCTCCGGGTCGCGTTCGCTCAGTTGTTCCGCTGCGGTCCACAACGCGGTGGACTCATCACTCGTCAGTCCGGTCTCGGTCTGCAACGGAAACGCCTTTAAATCTCCCGACCAGTCTGCACTGTCGAACAGGCTGGTGAACACCCGGCCTTCCTCGCTGACCCGGGAAGAAGCCACGGCGCCGCCCGAACCTACCGCCACCTGACGGTAAATATCGAACATCACCGATTTGAAAGCCTCGGGCATGGCGCTCAGGTCCTGCATCTCGAACACTTGGCCCCCCGAGTACGTCAATGCCTCTTCAAGCTGGCTGAGGGGGATCGCGCCGGGCAAATCGTCGATGGTCCCCACTAGATAAGCCTGAAGGCTCTGTTTGTCCGGCATGGTCGATTGGGGCATTAGATCAATGTCATAAAGCCCGGTGACTACATTGGCCAAGTTAAGCAGGGCGGGTTCTATGTCCAGTTGCGCGGCGCCGTTCAGGTAAGAATCCAGATACGTGACCAAGGGGGTATCGACACCTTGATCGGTCTGGAGTTGGCCCGAGTTGGGCAGGGTGGACGTCAGCATCACCACGAAGTTTTTCTGACAGGACGCGGTGATGATATCCGAGGTGGGCACGTCCTGGTCGTCGGCATACCGGGGGAACGTGCCAGAGGGATAGCCCAATACGCTAGGGTAGGCGCGGGTGGGAAAAATATCGGAAAACGCCTGCTGTTGCGGGGGCGGAGCGGTGTTTTCGGGCCATAAGGTGAAATCCAGGGGTTCGGTGGCGTTTGCCGCCGTACCGGTCAGGAAGTATTTGCCAATGTCTATTAATGGCTTATATAGAAGGGGATAGCCACTAGTAAAGAAAAATCCATCCATGAAGTTCACGCCATCGATCTGGGCAACTAGGCGATCCACATGGGCTTGATTGAGCTGTTGGGCGCCGTCGGTCCCGGTGTTCACCATATCGTCGATGCCCACCAGAATCATCGCGCCATCAATACCCTGCTCACCGGTACTTCCGCCAGCGTGGCGAACAGTGATAGCCAACCCAAGCCGTATCGACGCCTGATCCACGGCCAGCTCGGTGATCACGTCCCTCATACCCTGGCGAAACACTTCAAATCTGGTGATCTGTCCCGGCTTGTAATCCTCGTCGTGGGTCCATGCCGGGATCGTATTGGTGGGGTCCAGATACCAATTGGCATAGTTGCCGCTCACGGGATGCGCTATGGTGACCGCGCCCGCACTTAAGGTCAGCGACGTGTTGAAATAGATCCAATACCAGACCGACTGTGGTGAGGTTTCGGATGAGTGGTATCTGGCATCGTAGAAACAAACAGCGCTCGGATCGAGTATCCGCTCCGTCACTCCAGTCAGGCGCCAGTATCTGTGTTTGATGCGAAATACTCTCTGGCCAGCGATCTGCTCGAATATGGGAAAATAAGCATGATTATAGGTGCCCTCCCAATCAGGGAATAGCTCTGGATCGGCGAAGTCCAGAGCCGAAGGAGAGCCGCCGGGCAGCCGCTCCGATCCCATGGGGCAACTGGATTCGTAGATAGTCTCCGGGTAGTACACATTTTCTGCCCTATCGGCGATGCCTTGGGCCGGTACATAGAGATCGCTCGCAATCCCCATCAGGATCATAATATTGGGATTGACGGCGGCCTGGACGATCAGCGGAGAGTTGGCGAGCGTTAGGGACGTGGCGCCGGCGCCAGTCATCACGGTCAGCAGGGCGGCGCCTAGACAGACGGCAAGAGCGTTTAAACGCGGTCTCATAATCGGTATCTCCTTGAAAAACGGCGCGTCGCCGATTTCTCCTAGCGGCTGAAATAAGCTTCCAAAATCACCTCTGTGTTATCCGAGGCGCCCGTTCCTCGGGCTACGATTCGAAACATGGGGGTATCGGTTGGCGCGCAGCGGTTTTCCCCTAACATGGAGCAAGGACCCGCGAAGGGCTGATACCCCAGATACTCGATGTAATATCGGGGTGGATTGCTGATCTTGGGATTGTTGAGGGTGGCTGCCAGGGAGCTTTCGGATGTCCAGGCATCCGCCTGAAAAGGATTACGGGCCGCCGCGCCGATGCTCAGATCGTAAAGCCCCGTGACCGAACCGTATTGGCTGAGGGGCGACACCATGATTCTCTGTTCGGCGGCCTTTAGCGCATCCTCGGCGGCCTGAAACGCAAACCCCCGATCACGCATATTAAAGGCCATCCGCGCCTCCAGGGTGCTGCTCTGCATGGCGGTCATGCCGATCATCGCCAGCAACGCCATGAACACCAGAGCCAGCAACAAAGTATTGCCCCGTTCGCTGCGACCGGGCAGGGGGGTGGAAAACGATAGTGGCTGTGGCATGGAACGTCGCTCCTGCGGGGCGTGGCCCGTCTCAAGGCGTCTGGGCAAAATTTCGCAGAAAGACAGTGCTGGTGAACGTACGCGAAGCGTCGTCAATGGCGACCGTCATGTTCAAGCGGATGCTGACCACATTGTTCATAGACGCAACCTCGTTGGCGGCCCGATAAATCAGGGTATTGTTGGCGCCGGTCGTCAACTCTCCATACTGGATTTGCAGATCGTCGATTCCTTCGGCCACGGGTTGAATATCATTGCCCGCGCCGGCAACGCCGTTACGCAATACGCCGCGCTCCAGCTCACCGGTATCATCCAAGGCATAACGCACACGCTGGGCGGGATAAACTTGCCGGACCAAAGCGGTATCGTATAGCTGCCACTGCGTCGGCATGATGGTGGGGGTCAGTACGGTGTTACTGTTCGCGCTAGGTTCTTCCGGCGCCAAATCCAGGATTTGCAGCAGATCGGCGCGCCAGCAGTTGGCCGCCAAAAAAGCGTAATCCCCTTTTCGAAAACCGATGCCGCCAGTAAGCGTTATCCGAGTATTGTCAATGGTTCTAATGGGGATGCCCGAATCTTGGGTTATGAGGAACGTTATGGAGTCGCTGCCATTAGCGCCGCCATCGACGCCTTCCAGCAGGCTGATACCGGCCACTGTGAGCGGGTTACTGATCAGCCCCTCCTGATTTGGATTGCCTTCCACGCTATTGTCGCGGCGGCTGAACAAACAGCCCGCGAAACCCGCCTGGCGCAGATCCCGCTGCATGAGTTCCAAGGCAAACCGGGCATTTTCCTGTAACTGGGCAACGTCGTCCTGGCTTCGATAGGTGTTGCTGCTCGCCACAAAAATTCGGATCACCCCTCCCATCACTAGCAGCCCAATCGCCGAGGCCAGCAGCATTTCGACTATGGAAAAACCGGTTTGCCCCTTGCTGTTTTTCCGATAAATATTCATAGGTTTAGAACAAATACCACTTGCTCGGTGGCCGGGTCTGAACTGCCCCCGTCGTTGAGAGTCGAGGTTTGCACACGGTTTTCATGGCTATACCAGCTTAGAGTGATGGTACAGACCACGGGAGAACCCGCGCAGTTGATGTCGCCGACGCCGCCCTGGCCCAGTCCGCCCTGTTTCGGCGACTCAGTGACTTTGTCAAACCATTGAGCCAGGTCATAACTGACCAACTGCACCGACGTGCAAGCGCCCGTATGGCAGTTAGGGGGGGTTTCCGGGGCATCGGCGTTGTATAGAGCCGCCACCGTCAGCACGCTGTCCGGGTCGGTCGCATCGACATTGGAATGAACGTTGGTACGGATACGCTCAATGGCGTCGTAGGCCAGCAGCGTGGCCTGGGAGTGCAAAAAAGCTTGATTGTTTTCGCGCAGGCTGAGCAGTTGCAAGCGGGCCAGGCCCAACAGTCCGATGCCCAGCACCGTCACGGTAATGAGCACTTCCACCAGGGTAAAACCCTTGGAGAGCCTTGGCGGGCGGGCGAGAGATCCGTGCCGCATCCTATACATCTTCCCGTCAATACACGATTGACACGTTCGGTGTGAATCCATGGACCTACTTCACCCCACCCACGGCCAAACCATCTGACTGGCCAGCGAGGATCAGACGCGATCCGCAAGCGCTACAATTGATAAGTATAGTACTGCTGTTCTAGTTGCATGTCCTGGCCTTCTGGGCGGCCCCGCGCAAGCCGCAAGACCCAGCCCAGCTAGCCACCCACTTCGACCCACGAACCGGTATTTCGGTTCATGGACTTTCCCCAAACAGTCGGCCTATACTTGAACCCATGTCCAGTGATAGCAAGCACTCGCAACGTACCCGTGCGGATATCCGGGCGCTCCTGGAGCGAGTCGGCATACTCCCTACCCAGCAGCGCTTGGACATTGCCGACGTCATGCTGAGTCGGCCGCAGCATCTTTCGGCCGACCAGTTGCTGGCCTTGGTTAATCGCGACGGCCACAACGTCTCCAAAGCCACTGTCTATAACACCCTTGGTCTATTCGCGCGCAAAGGAGTGGTTCGGGAAGTCCTGGTTGATCCCAACCGGGTGTTCTTTGACTCCAACACAGACGAGCATTACCATTTGTACGACGAAGACACTGGCGTTCTGACCGATCTTTACACCGATTGCCTGCGTCCCGACGCCCTGCCTATCCCACCCGAAGGGACAACCCTGGTGGGAGTGGATATCATCATCCGCATCCGCCGCACGGGCAGCGCCAACGTCTGAAATCGGCTTGATTGTACGGGAACGCGCATTTCACTATACTCACCCACCCAGCGCCGGAATAGCTCAGTTGGTAGAGCAACTGATTCGTAATCAGTAGGTCGGAGGTTCGAATCCTCTTTCCGGCACCACTTCAAGATCAGTAGGTTAGGGCTGGGAGCCCCAATCCTTACTGCCAGTGGTCTGACCAAAATCGATAGCCGGGGACGGGATCGGGCTAGGATCCCGACTAGGTGGTTCGGCGCAGAATGTGCCGGACCGCCTATCTTTATATCCTCGAGGTCTTGACCAGGTCCTTCGTCAGTTGCAGTTTGTGTTTGACCTAGAACCACTCTAGGCCATCTTCCCGTTTACATCTATTTTAAGCATTTTTCAAGTTTTTGTTTTCCTCCCCTCACCGATGCTAAGCGGCGCCAGCTCGCTGAGCAATGTCTGTTGCGCTTCGAGATCCGGGTGTACGTAGGTGAGCGTGGTTCTGATGTCGGTATGCCCTAGGATCTCCTGCACTGTCTTTAGACTCGCGCGTGGAACGTTTGTCAGATCGGTGGCCAGCGTATGGCGCAGTCGGTGCGCCGAAATCGGTTTGCCCAGATGCTCTGACAGACGCCGGAAGAAACCCGAGACCTGCTGCTCGGTCATCATCGAGCCGGTGTAGCGGTCATTGAACAGCGTCACATTGAACATTTGCTCGTCCGGCAGTGGCGGCTGTTTCAAGATTCGCCGGATTTGCTGATGAAGTTCAGCAATATCCCGCACGCATTCGGTGTGCAGCGAGATCTCCCACTCCCGGTGGGTTTTCGACCCTTCAACGCTCAGCTTCAAACGCTTGGACGCCAATTCCACGTCCCGCCAACGAAGACTGACCAACTGTCGGCGGCGGATGCCAGTAAAGTAAAAAAACCGGAGCACGTCGGCCCAGAACCAACCCGGTGGGCAGGCATCGGTATTTTCCAGCAATGCCACCGCCTTGGCCAGCAAGGGACGACTGACGGTTTTAGGCCGCCCTGTTGAGGCGCGCAAACTCCACTTGCCCCCCGTCAGCGGATCATGACTGACAAGGGATTGGAACAAGCCCCACCTGTGGGTCCCGAAAATAGTTAACATTTGAAATTCTTGATCTTTTCCGCAGCTGAT
>CAZQXD010000091.1:0-14060 GCA_964597315.1 uncultured Candidatus Competibacteraceae bacterium | reverse complement strand
AATCCGGTGTTCGGGGTAGGGGACCAGCAGGCCCGCTGGATGTTTATCGGCGAGGCCCCGGGGGCTGACGAAGATCGCCTGGGAGAACCCTTCGTGGGCAAGGCCGGCAAGCTGCTAGACCATATGCTCCAAGCCCTGGGGCTGGACCGGAGCCAGGTGTATATCGCCAATATCCTCAAATCCCGCCCCCCCAACAACCGCGACCCCCAGCCCGAGGAGGCGCAAGCCTGCTGGCCGTATCTGCTTCGCCAGATCCAACTGGTGCGACCGGGCATCATCGTGGCTGTGGGCCGGATCGCCACCAACCGGCTACTGGACAGCGACTTGGCCATGGGCCAGTTGCGGGGCCGGGTACACCGCTTTGGTCCGGCGGGTATCCCCCTGGTGGCCACCTATCATCCCGCCTATTTGCTGCGCTCGCCCCGGGAGAAACGCAAATCCTGGGAGGACCTGCAACTGGCCCGTCGCACCCTGGAGTCCGTTTCCCCATGAGCGCCGTGCCGGACAGCCTGGGTCTACGGTTCCGAGCCATGGGTCATGGGGACCTGTCGGAGGTGATGGCCATCGAGACCAGCGCCTATCGCTTTTCCTGGACCGAGGAAGTCATGGGGGATTGCATTCGGGCGGGCTACCACTGCCGCCTGTTGGAACTGGACGGCCGCATTGCGGGTTATGGGATTTTGTCGGTGGCCGCCGGCGAGGCCCATATCCTGAACCTGTGTATCGCCCCCCGGGTCCAGGGTTGGGGGCTGGCGGTGCGGCTGTTGCATCATCTGCTGGAACTGGCCCGGGACGGCGGCGCCCGGACCCTGTTTCTGGAAGTGCGCCCCTCCAACCGCCGCGCCCTGAGTCTCTACCAGGGCATGGGATTTTGCGAGGTGGGGGTGCGGCGGGGGTATTATCCCGACGAACAACGGCGGGAGGATGCCCTGGTCATGGCCAAGGAACTGTGAACCACCATCGGAGCTGGATGGCGATTCTGTGGCTGTTGGCTACAACGGCGGCCGCCGATAGCCGGGTTCACTACGCCGACGGTCGACTCAGCGCCACCTTCACCGGCGTCGAACCGAAGCACGCCCTGGAGGAACTGGCCCGGGTCACCGGAGTGGAGTTCTCCCTGCTGGCGGCTCGCCTCAAGCCTCTCACCGCCCAGGTGGAGGACCTCCCTCTGGAACAAGGTCTACGGCGGCTGCTGGCCGGTTATAACTATATCCTTCTCCACGATACCGGCGCGGACGGAACGCGCCAACCGGCTCGGGTGCTGGTGCTGAGCGAGGGACGCGAGACGGCGCTGCCCCCGGCCCCAAACCCCGGCCTGGCGGGCGTGACCAAGGCCCCGGCCCAGGAACTGGTGCTGCAACGCCATGGCTCCGGCCATTATATCCACGGTGGCGCCATCAACGGCCAGGCCGTGGAGTTTCTGGTGGACACCGGGGCTAGCACGGTGGCGGTGCCGGGACGGCTGGCTCGGCGCATCGGCCTGAGCTTCGGGGCGCAACGCGATGTGCTGACCGCCAATGGCCGGACCCAAGGCTATGACACCGTGCTGAAGCGGGTGGAGATAGGCGGTCTGGTCGCCGAACAGGTGCGGGGGGTGATCCTGCCCCAACTGAGCGGGCGGGTGTTGTTGGGCATGAGTTTTCTGGAAGGGTTCGAGCTGCTACAGCGAAACAACATCCTGACCTTGCGGCGGGTGGAGCCGGTGCGCTAGTCAGCGCCCCCCTAACCGATTGACTGGAACGGCGGGAATAAGCGCCCTGCGGCCAAAGTTTTTTACGATTCTCGGTGGCGAACGCCAATTCAGGCTTGTTGTCCACACTTAGCGCCACTGTTGATCTTTCTGGAGACCGGCTATGTTTTCATTGCGGAAAACCACCGAATTACCCACCCCGGAACAGGCCCTGCCCGGGCGCGCCACGCCCATGCCCGTGCCCCGGAATCATTATGTGAATAACCACCCTCTCAAACCCCCTTTTCCTGAGGGGATGCGCCTAGCTCAATTTGGGCTGGGCTGTTTCTGGGGGGCGGAGCGGCGGTTTTGGGAACTACCGGGCGTGTATGTCACCGCCGCAGGCTATGGGGGCGGCCATACCCCCAACCCTACATACGACGAGGTCTGCTCGGGGCGCACTGGCCACGCCGAAGTGGTGCTGGTGGTTTACGATCCCGAGCGGATCAGCTATGGGGAACTGCTGAAAGTGTTTTGGGAATCCCATGACCCCACCCAGGGCATGCGCCAGGGCAACGACGTGGGCAGCCAGTACCGATCCGCCATATACACCGACGGCGAGGACCAGCAACAGGCCGCCGAGCAGTCCCGGAATGCCTACCAGCAGGCCTTGAGCCGGGCCGGGCGGGGCAGTGTCTCTACGGAGATTCGGTCGGCCTCGGAGTTCTATTACGCCGAGGATTATCATCAGCAGTACCTGGCCAAGAATCCAGGCGGTTATTGTGGCCTTGGAGGCACCGGCGTGGCTTGTCCCAGCGGCGGTTGAAGGACATTCTGCGCCAAGCAAACCCGGTCTCTTGCGCAGTGACGGCTTGCACCCACTACAGTGCAATGCGCCCTTGTCAAACTGCTTGAAGTTCAGGGCTTAGAGTTAACTATATTTTTTTGTACAAACTGTTGTACAAAATAGGATTGTAGATACATGGCAAACGCCGATTTTATTAATGAAATCAATAAGCGAAGAACTTTCGCCATCATCTCGCACCCTGATGCCGGCAAGACCACGCTCACCGAAAAGTTGCTGCTGTTCGGGGGAGCCATTCAGATGGCGGGCACCGTCAAGGGCCGTAAGGCCGCCCGTCACGCCACTAGCGATTGGATGAAGCTGGAGCAGGAACGGGGCATTTCGGTGACCTCTTCGGTGATGCAGTTTCCCTACCAGGACCGGGTCATCAACCTGCTGGACACCCCAGGCCACGAGGATTTCTCCGAGGACACCTACCGCACCCTCACCGCCGTGGACTCGGCCCTGATGGTCATTGACTGCGCCAAGGGCGTGGAGGAGCGCACCATCAAGCTGATGGAGGTCTGCCGGTTGCGGGACACGCCTATTTTTACCTTTATCACCCAGCGGGTCCGGGAGGGTCGCGACCCCATCGCACTGATGGACGAGGTGGAGGAGATTCTCAAGATCCGTTGCGCGCCAGTGACTTGGCCCATCGGCATGGGGCGCGATCTCAAGGGGGTTTATCATCTCTACGAGGATTTTGTGCATCTCTACGAGCCGTCTCGGGACGGGCGCATAAACCAAGGCCGGATTATTTCGGGTCTGGACAACCCGGAGCTGGAGCAAGTCCTGGGCGGGGCGACGGTTGAACTGCGCGATGAGGTGGAGCTGGTGCGGGGCGCTTCCCACGAGTTCGACCCGGACGCCTACCAGGCGGGACGGCTGACCCCGGTGTATTTCGGCTCGGCCATCACTAATTTCGGGGTTCAGGAGATGCTGGACGGATTCACCCGCCATGCGCCGTCGCCCCGGTCCCAGCCCACCAACAGCCGGGACGTGGCCCCGAAAGAGCCTGCTTTCAGTGGGTTTGTCTTTAAGATTCAGGCCAATATGGACCCCGCCCATAGAGACCGGATAGCCTTTTTAAGGGTTTGCTCCGGGCGTTTCGAGCCAGGGATGAAGGTTCGTCATCTGCGTCTTGGGCGGATTATCAAAATCCCGGACGCCCTGACCTTCATGGCTGCGGAGCGGGAACACGCCGAGCATGCCTATCCGGGGGATATCATCGGTCTGCACAACCATGGCACCATCCGCATCGGCGATACCTTCACGGAGGGCGAGGAACTGGCCTTCACCGGCATTCCCGACTTCGCCCCGGAGCTGTTCCGCCGGGCCAGGCTCAGAGACCCCCTGCGCATGAAACAACTGGCCAAGGGTCTGGAGCAGCTTTGCGAGGAGGGGGCTACCCAGTTATTCCGGCCCCTGAACAGCAATGATCTGATCCTGGGAGCGGTGGGAGTGTTGCAGTTCGACGTGGCCGCCCACCGGCTCAAGGCCGAGTACAACGTGGACTGCCTGTTCGAGGCGGTGAACGTCGCCACCGCCCGCTGGGTGCGTTGCGCCGACGCCAAGCGCTTCGAGGAATTCAAAACCAAGAACCACGACAACCTGGCCTTAGACCATCACGGGGAGCTGGTCTATATCGCCCCCACCCGGGTCAACCTGCAACTGGCCCAGGAGCGCTGGCCCGAGGTGGCGTTCAACGCCACCCGGGAACACGGCGCCGGGCAGTAGGCGTCAGGCAATCACCGGCTACATCCTTTTCGGACCTGCCGTGGAATTGGCGGCCATGGGGTAGCGCCGCTGGTGATGGAGTGGATCAGGATGGATACATGGCGTGGACGGATAACATGATTTCAGTGGAGCGGTTGAAACCCCTGGTGCGAGGGATATTGAAAATAGTGTTCAGGGTGGAAACGCAGGGTCTAGAGCATTGGCCCCATGGGGAGCGGCGGCTATTGATCGTGGCCAACCATGTGTCGTTTCTGGATGGAGTGCTGATGTCGGCCTTTCTGCCGGAGATTCCGGTATTCGTCATCAATACCCGAATGGCGGCGCGCTGGTGGGTGAAGCCTTTTATCGCCCTGACCCGGCATATCACCATCGACCCCACCAATCCTTTGTACCTGAAACTGCTGATTCATCATCTCAAGGACGGCGAGCGGGTAGCCATCTTCCCGGAGGGGCGGATCACCGTCACCGGGGCGTTGATGAAAATCTACGAAGGCCCAGCGGTGGCTGCCGATCGGGCCGGGGCGGTGCTGCTGCCGGTGCATCTGGAAGGTCCCCAATACAGCCTGTTCTCCCGCCTGGGAGGCGTGGTGCGGCGGCAGCTGCTGCCCAGGATACGGCTGACCGTGCATCCTCCCCAACGTCTGAACCCGCCGACCGGGCTATCTGGCCGGGCGCGGCGGCGCTGGCTGGGCAACCGGCTGGAGGGTCTGATGGCGGAGCTGGTGTTCCAGAGCTTCCCCGCAGATCGCAGCCTGTTCGAGGCCCTGCTGGAGGCCCGGGATCGACACGGCTCTGGCCAGGTGATTGTCCAGGATATGGAGCGCAAGCCCCTGAGCTACCGGCAATTGCTGTTGCGCTGCTTGGTGCTGGAGCAACTGCTGGAGCGGCGGGGCGGGGCCTATGTGGGCTTGCTGCTGCCGGGTTCGGTGGCGGCGGTGGCGGGTTTTGTGGCCCTGCACTTGCAAAACCGAGTGCCGGTAATGCTGAATTTCACAGTGGGCGTCGCGGGCCTGATCTCCGCTTGTCGCACCGCCGAAGTGGAACAGGTACTCACCGCCCGGGCCTTTGCCGTGGCCGCTGGGTTGGAGGGCACTCTGGCCCAGCTTGCCGAGGTGGTGGAGGTGGTGTATCTAGAAGACCTCAAGCCCCTGGCCACCCCGACTGTCAAGTTGCGGGGCCTGTTGCGGGCCTGGCGGCCCCGTTCCAGCTACCGGCGCCTGGCCGGTCCGGTGGGTCCCGATGACCCGGCCGTGGTACTATTCACCTCCGGCTCCGAAGGGGCGCCCAAGGGGGTGGTGCTTAGCCACCGTAATCTGCTGTCCAACTATGCCCAGATACAGGCCACTCTGGACATCAGCCCCCGGGATAAGTGCCTCAGCACCCTGCCTCTGTTCCATTCCTTTGGCCTGACCACCTGCACCCTGGTGCCCTTACTGGCGGGGATTCGAGTATTTCTATACCCCTCGCCCCTCCATTACCACGTCATTCCAGAACTGGCCTACGAACAGAGAGCGACAATTATGTTCGGCACCAATACTTTTCTGATGGGTTATGGGCGGGCCGCCGACCCCTATGATTTTTTCGATTTACGGTTGGCGGTGGCCGGTGGCGAGGCGCTGCGCCCGGAGACCCGTCGGCTGTGGGCCGAAAAATTTGGCATCCGCCTGATCGAGGGTTACGGGGTGACTGAAGCCAGCCCGGTGCTGGCGGCCAATTCCCCCAAGCATCATCGCGCCGGCAGCGTGGGTCGGCTGATGCCGGGGGTGGAGCATTATCTGGCGCCGGTGGAGGGCATAGCCCAGGGGGGGCGGCTGTGTGTGCGGGGGGCCAATATCATGAGGGGGTATTTATTCCACGACCGTCCCGGAGAGCTACAGCCGCCGGCCACCGAACAGGGGCCGGGCTGGTACGACACCGGGGATATCGTAGCCATTGACGCCGATGGCTACGTGACCATCCTGGGCCGGGCCAAGCGATTTGCCAAGATCGGCGGCGAGATGGTGTCCCTGGCCACGGTAGAGGGGCTGGCCGCCGAGCTTTGGCCGCAAGAACAGCACGCCGCCGCCAGCCTGCCGGACCCGGTGAAGGGTGAGCGGATTGTGCTGCTCACCACCCGCCAGGACGCCGATCGCAAGGATCTGGTGCGGGGCGCCCAGGCGGTCGGGCTGGGGGAAATTTTCGTACCCCGCCAGGTGCGGGTAGTGAATGCCTTGCCACTACTAGGCTCCGGCAAACTGGACTACGCCGCCCTTGGGATGTTGGCCAAGGAAAACAATTGAACACCGGCAGAGATGCCAACGATATGGAAGCGAACCATGGAACAAGACGATACACGCCATAAGCCTAGTTTTTGGCAGATTGTGACCAGCGTGCTGGCCTCGTTTCTGGGGGTCCAGAGCAGCAAGAACCGGGAACGGGATTTTCAACACGGCAAGCCAGGCCACTTCATCATCATCGGGCTAGTGCTGACGACGGTATTCGTGCTGGTGGTTTGGGGCGTGGTGCAACTGGTGCTCAAACTGGCCGTAGTAGGGTAGCCGTTTCAAAGCCGTGGGCGGCCATCAAGTTCCCCGAACCACCTTCAGCACAGGATTTTTAGGGGAATAGCTGAAAATTTTCCTACTATTAAGATCACACCCCCACTAATAGCCCTCATCTCGGGCGGGCAGATTCCGGTTTCAGCATCGGGGCATTGATGCCGGATCATTGGAACCGGGGGTGAGTCCACGGCCCTGGAGCCAGTCCTGGGCGCCAATCCATCCAAGCAGTCCAAGCAGTCCAAACGCCGCACCTTCACGGGGAGACATGATTGCTATGAAAATCGGCATACCAAAAGAAATATATGAAGGCGAGAAACGGGTGGCCGCGACGCCCGATACCGCGGAGCAGTTGAAGAAGCTAGGGTTCCAGGTCGCCATCGAGGTTGGCGCCGGGGCGGAGGCGCATTTTTCCGACGACGCTTACCGGGAGTCGGGAGTCCAGGTGGTCGAGGACACCCGCGCCTTATGGGCGCAATCGGACATCATCCTCAAAGTGCGCCCGCCCCACGCCCATCCGATTCTGTGCGTACATGAAGCGGAGCTACTCCGGGAAGGCTCCACCTTGATTGGTTTCATCTGGCCGGCCCAGAACCAGGAGCTCATGGAGCGGCTAGCGGCCCGCAAGGCCACGGTGCTGGCCATGGATTCGGTGCCGCGCATGTCTCGGGCCCAGAAGATGGACGCCCTCAGTTCCACGGCCAATATCGCCGGCTACCGGGCAATCATCGAAGCGGCCCAGCACTTCGGGCGGTTTTTCACCGGCCAGATCACCGCTGCGGGCAAGGTCCCCCCGGCCAAGGTGATGATTATCGGCGCCGGGGTGGCGGGCCTGGCGGCCATCGGCGCGGCCCGGGGCTTGGGGGCCATTGTGCGGGCCTTCGACACCCGTCCCGAAGTCAAGCAGCAAGTGGAAAGCATGGGCGCCGAGTTCCTGGAACTGGACTTCGAAGAGGAAGGCAGCGGCGCCGGGGGCTACGCCAAGGTCATGAGCGAAGCCTTCATCAAAGCGGAAATGGATCTATTCGCCCATCAGGCCATGGAAGTGGATATCATCGTCACCACCGCCCTGATCCCGGGCAAGCCAGCGCCTAAGCTGATTACCGAGGGCATGGTGGAATCCATGCGCGACGGCAGCGTGATCGTGGACATGGCCGCCGAACAGGGGGGCAACTGCGCCCTGACCGTGCCGGGGCAGGTGGCGGTGCGCCACGGCGTGACCCTCATCGGCTATACGGATCTGCCCAGCCGCATGGCCGCCCAATCCTCTCAGCTCTACGGCACCAACCTGCGGCATCTACTCACGGACCTGACCCCCCAGAAAGACGGACAGGTGAACGTCAATATGGATGATGAAGTGATCCGGGGCGCCACGGTCATCAAGGGGGGCGAGGTCACCTGGCCGCCACCGGCCCCCAAGCTCAGCGCCGCTCCGGCCCAACCCGAGGCGGCGGCCGCGCCGCCGGTGCTCCCGGAGCCGGTCAAGCCCAAACTCTCCAAGGAGGTCAAGATTGGCATCGGCACGGTGGTGGGGGTATTTCTGTTCGCCTGGCTAGGCGCCAACGCCCCAGCGGCCTTTCTCAACCACTTCACGGTGTTCGTGCTGGCCTGCTTTATTGGCTGGCAGGTGATCTGGAACGTGTCCCATGCCCTGCACACCCCGTTGATGAGCGTCACCAACGCCATCAGCGGCATCATCGTCATCGGCGCGCTGTTGCAGATCTCGGCTCCTTCGGGGTTGGTCATATTCCTGGCGGCCATCGCCATCCTGATTGCCAGCATCAACATCGCCGGGGGCTTTTTGGTCACCCAGCGGATGCTGCGCATGTTCCGCAAAGAAGACTAAAGGGGCGATGTCATGAGTCAAGGTCTGCTGACGGTGGCCTATCTAGGGGCCGCCATCCTGTTCATCATGAGCCTGGGGGGCTTGAGTCACCAGGAAACCGCCCGCCGGGGCAATCTCTACGGTATCTGTGGCATGGCCCTGGCGGTGCTGGCCACGGTATTGTTCGATCCCAAGGTGACCAATCACCTGGTCTGGCTGATCGCCCTAGGGATTGGGGGCGGCATCGGCTACCTGCTGGCCAAACGGGTGGAGATGACCCAAATGCCCCAACTGGTGGCCATTCTGCACAGCTTCGTGGGCATGGCGGCGGTGCTGGTGGGCATCAATAGCTATTTGGATCACAGCATCGCCTACACTGGGATTGAGCAAACCATTCACAATGTGGAGGTGTACCTGGGGGTGCTGATCGGGGCGGTGACCTTCACCGGCTCGGTGGTGGCCTTCGGCAAGCTGCAAGGGGTCATCGGCGGCAAGCCTCTGCTACTGCCCGCCCGGCACCTGCTGAACTTGGGCCTGCTGTGTGTGGCCATTATCCTCATGTTTGTGTTTCTGGGCGCCGACAGCACGGGGGTGGGCATGACGGCGCTGCTGCTCATGACCCTGCTGGCCTTTGCCTTCGGGGTACATATGGTCATGGCCATCGGCGGGGCGGACATGCCGGTGGTGGTGTCCATGCTCAACAGCTACTCTGGCTGGGCGGCGGCGGCCACTGGCTTTATGCTCTCCAATGACTTGCTGATCGTCACCGGCGCCTTGGTCGGCTCCAGCGGCGCGATTCTCAGCTACATCATGTGCAAGGCCATGAACCGTAAGTTCGTGAGCGTCATCCTGGGCGGCTTCGGCACCGACACCAGCAAGGCCAGCGCGGCCGCGACGCCCCAGGGGGAGGTGACGGCCATCAGCGCCGAGGACACAGCGGCCCTACTCCAGGACGCCAAGAATGTGATCATCGCCCCCGGTTACGGCATGGCCGTGGCCCAGGCCCAGGGCACGGTGAGCGAGATTACCAAGCGGCTGCGGGCCAAGAAGGTCAAGGTGCGCTTCGGCATCCACCCGGTGGCGGGTCGGCTGCCCGGGCATATGAACGTACTGCTGGCCGAGGCCAAGGTGCCCTACGACATCGTCATGGAAATGGACGAGATCAACGAGGACTTCCCGGAGACCGATGTGGTGCTGGTGATCGGGGCCAACGATACGGTCAATCCAGCGGCTTCCGAGGACCCGGGCAGCCCCATCGCCGGAATGCCGGTGCTGGAGGTATGGAAGGCCCAAACCGTGGTGGTGCTCAAGCGGGGCATGGCCACGGGCTACGCGGGGGTGGAGAACCCGCTGTTCTATAAGGACAACACCCGGATGCTGTTCGGTGACGCCAAGGCCAGCGTCGATGCGGTGCTGCGGCATTTGGGGAATTAACCCCCGCCGATTCGTGGGAGCGGGTATGACGCCGCTCCCACAAGGCAGGCATTGGCAAGCGGCTATTCATCGGGGATACAAACATCCTTGCCGGTGGTGAAGAATTTTTCCACCACACCAAAGACATAGCCCTGACAGAAATCCAAGGCCCTGGTGTCGTTGCTGGTGCAGGCGTCCACCAGGGTGGCGGTGCTGAGTTGGGCTTGGGCTGTGGACAGTCCGCAAATCCACAGCAAGGCGCTCAGCAGGACAAACGCAAGACGTGACATTCTGGGTTCCTCACGAAATGGATGCAGGCCGGGGACTCTACCGCCCAGCGGGCGAATTCACCTTACGCTGGAAAGTCAAACTTTAAGACCAAAGCGATCAGTGGTCTAGATTCACAATCGCTGCAAACGGGTTTTGTTGATCGGAAGCGACCAAATCAGGCTACGAAAGGGGATAGGGACAGCGAAGCGAAAGTAATAACCCGAAGGCCGAAGGACAAGATAGGTGGGGTTTGCTGTGGCTGGCATTGCTTCCCGCTTTGTACCCAGGCTTTGTACCAAAACCCAGCGAGAAGCTACCGATGAAGCTTAAGCCCTTGAAAATAAACCTTTTGGTGCCGAGGGAGAGACTCGAACTCTCACGGTGTCACCACCGGCGGATTTTGAGTCATGCTTATTCAAGCAGTGGCAACAATAAACAACAAAAAATTCATCAAGTTAGAGTTTTTTCTTGTTGTCGTTTGTGGTCTTTTTTCCTTGAATATTGTCTTTAAGTGCCCCATGAGTGTCCCATGGGGCACTCGCCCAACAGCAGCTCTCAGTCGAACATATCCTTGTCTAATCCTCTACCTACGATGCAACCCAGTTGAAGGGAAAAATAGCGATTCCATTCCTCGTGTGCTTGGGCCTCCTTTCGGCAAAGCCGTTCGTAGGTCTTCCAGTGCATCCCCTTGGGCTTGGTCATTACCGGCCAGGACAGATCATCATCTGCACCCAGCCGGTCCCGCATCTTGAGGGCTTTTCGGGCGGCCCGGTCCCCCCAGCCTTCGCACTGGCTACGGTAGGTCAGGTTGTGGCAGTGTCGGCAGAGATAGCGCCGGCTACCATAGAGAATGGCCACCCGCCGGGCGCAGCCTGGGCACTGCCACCATGGCCGCTGTCCGCCAAAGTTGCACGTCGTCCAGGTAATAGAGACAACTTGCAACACGTCCTGCCATTCTTCTTTCCAGGAGCCTCGCTGTTCGCGCACTCGGTAGTGTAGTTCGGCCGTGTCGGCGCTGAGTACGTGCATGCCTATGCTACCCGTCACTTCGCCGTTATTACTCCAAGTCAGATTGCAACGTCGCCCAGGGGTAAGCCAGTTACGTCGCTGGCAGATGCGAATATCCAGTGGATACAGGCTGCTTGTTTTACGCTTGCCGTGGTCAGTGTCCCACCGATACCATATTCTGGAACCTGGTCCGCCCATATGCTTGCCTTTTTTTCAACGAAATCATTAGGCAAAGTGTAGTGCCAAGTTTTGGGGGTTGAAATATATGTAGATGATTTTTTTGGTTTTATGGGAAAATACGGTGTAGTGTGGAACTGTCCGTTTTTGTCTTCTCAGCCCTCACATGTATAGATGCTTTTCCCGTTGCCGTAATACCGCTCGAAGAGAAGACATGAAACGTCTGCTGACATGCGGCACTGTGCATATCTTCGTCCCGCCGTGCCTGGAGAAATGGGCTTGAACAGATGACAATGGCCACCCGATTACAGAAGTCGTCAACTATGCCGCTTCTTCGTCACATATCAAGACCAGCACCGTATTTGCGTAGCCACTCCTTTCGCTCATGGAAATCGGGCAGCACCTTATCGATTTCATTCCAGAAAGCCTCGGTGTGATCCCGTTGGTGGAAGTGACATAGTTCATGGACCACGATGTAATCGATGATGGTTTGGGGAGCCAACATACACTTCCAGTGGAAAGCCAGTTTTCCTGCCGGTGAGCAGGAGGCCCAGCGGTACCCCAGTTCGCCGACTTCCCATCCCTTGGGATCAACCCCGATTTTGGGAGCGTAGTAGGCGATCCGCTTGGGCAGCCGTTCCCGTCCCCTGGCAATGTAGAAGTCCCGAAAGGCGGCCTTGGCAGCGGCGCTGTCTTTCCCGGTAATCAGGTCCCGGCGCAGCAGAAAGCGGCCGTTTTTGAGGAGTAGCGGTTCCTGCTGATCGTCCGTCAGTCGCAGCCGGTAATTGCGGCCCAAGTAGAGAAAGCCTTCACCGTTCTTGTACTCCCGCACGATCCGTCGGTCGTTCAGGTACCGCCACTCGGCCAGTTTTCGATAAATCCAGTAGTGCTTGGATTTGACGATGCTGGCCACCTGTTCATCGTCGGTTGCCTGGGGAGCCCGGACCAGTATGCTGCCGTCCCGTTCGACGATGATGTCCACAGTGGTCCGCTGGCTGCGCACCACCTGATAGACAATATCCTGTTCCGACAGGGACTTCACGACACCAATTCCTGATGGCGTTTTTCGGCCAGTTTGACGATCTCCACCGCCAGGCGCTCATGTTTATCGGTCAGAGCCGGAATGTTGGCCAGCAGTATCTCGGTGGCGATGTTGCCGCGCAATCGTCTGACCTCAATGGGTTTGCGCCAGAAATCCAGTACACCGATGGTGTCTTGCAGGATGTCCACGATGGTGGTCATGAGTTTCTTCAGGGCGTCTCTGTCCGCTGCCGGTATTGCCTTGCCGTTATAGGCCAGTTGCAGGACGTAATCGTAGAAGGCGCTGGCCTCCCTGGTGAGTCCTGCCTCGGTTTCCGTGCGGCCCTGGATAGCCACCTTGCGCAGCTTCTCCATATCCTGGGCCAGCAGGTCCCAACTGTTGCGGTGCTGCTCGATGAGCTTTTCCAGCTTCTCGCTGAGTTTGGCATAGAAGGCCGGGTCTTCATCGAAGTGGACGGTGCAGTGCTTGCGGATGGCGTGTTCCATCTCGCTGGCCTTGGCCTCCATGTCGCCCTGGGCGTGTTGCTGGACATGGGCCAGAAAGTTCTCGGACAGCAGTTCCACGGGGGGAATCTTCGGGTCTATCCCCAGGTCGATCAGGTGCTCGTCGATCAGGGCCTTGACCTTGGCGCCGGCGTCCAGGATGTCCAGGGAGTCGTCCTTGTAGCGTTCCTTGACCATCCGTAGCAAATATCCGAAGCGCCGGGCGGGTCCCCGGTAGGGATGACCGGCCGGGTGGGGCAGAATCAGATTCAGGCTTTGCAGGAACTTCTTCAGGTAAATCTCGAAGTCGGCCCGCCGCTTGATGTCCTTCAGGGTCCCGATGGCGGTATGAATGGCCCGCACCTCGGCCTGTGGGTTGGACAAAGTGCCCGTGACGAAGGGTTCGATGTCGGCAATGCCCGCCTGGCGGAAGTGGTGCAGCAGGCGCTGGTAGCGTTCCTCCAGGATAGGGATTTCGCCGAGGATATTTTTCAGCCCCTGTTCGATATCCTGAGCATCCTCCTCGGCGTAGATGCGCAGGGCCTCGGTCAGATGATTGGCCAGGCCGATGTAATCCACCACAAAGCCCCGGTGCTTATTGGCCGCCACCCGGTTGACCCGGGCGATGGCCTGGAGCAGGTTGTGCTCCCGCAGCTTCTTGTCTAAGTACATGACCTGAGCCACCGGGGCGTCGAAGCCGGTGATCAGCATGTCACAGACGATCAGAAAGGCGATGCCGGTCAGGGTCTTGTCAGGGTCCTCGAAGTCGAAGGGTTTGCAGAAGTTCTCCACCGCATTCCAGCGTTTGGCCTCTTTGCGGGCCTCGGTAATGGTGGCGGCTTCGTTGGTGGAATCGCTGGAAACGACCACGACGGCTTTGAGAAAGCCAATACGGCGGAGCAATTCCCCGTCCGGCTGGGGTTTGATTTGCTCCCGGTCCAGGCGTTCGCCCAGGGCCTGACGGATGGCCTTGCAGTAGCGTACCGCCGCCAGTTTGGAGTGACAGACCACCTGGGCCTTGAAGCCGTTCGGGAGAATATTGTCGATGTAATGGTT
>CAZQXD010000090.1:0-14700 GCA_964597315.1 uncultured Candidatus Competibacteraceae bacterium | reverse complement strand
AACCCGAACCCGAACCCGAACCCGAACCCGAACCCGAACCCGAACCCGAACCCGAGGTACGGGACGAGAACTGGCTACGTGGGCTACCCCAGGGACGCTACCTGCTGCAACTCATGGCCAGTACTCGGCAACAACCCCTACGGGACTTCGCCGAGCGCCACGAGTTGCCCCTAGCGCCCGCTTACGGCCGGGTACGCAGCCGCAACCGGGTGTGGCATGTGCTGCTGATCGGTCCCTATCCCAATCTGGCCACCGCCCAGTCCGCTCTGTCCCAACTACCGCCGCCGCTGCGCCGCCATCAACCCTGGATACGCAGCGTAAAAGCTTTTCAGGCCGCCATGCCGTCTCCCTAAAAAACCTTAAAAATCAAATATAAATTACCACTTTGTTTGCTCACGTTGCAGCGCAACGCTATACTTAGTCGCCACCAACCGGGCTTAACAAAATAGTCCGGTTGTTTTAATGAGTTGTCCCGTTTCAGCAACGTACCCCACCAGGCCACGGCCTGGGCCCAGGGGAAAATAAATGGAGGCGGGCGTTCTAATTTGCCCGTCGTTCTGGGCCCTCTCACCTTGCGGAGTGACTCCAGTGATGCAGACACATGCTCCCCGCGGCCTATACCGGCCGGAATTCGAAAAAGAAAACTGCGGCTTCGGACTGATTGCCAACCTGGACAATCAGCCCAGTCACTGGCTGGTGAAAACTTCCATCAACGCCCTGGCCCGCCTGACCCACCGAGGCGCGGTGGCGGCGGACGGTAAATCCGGGGACGGTTGCGGCCTGTTGATGAGCAAACCCGACAGCTATCTGCGCACCGTGGCCGCCGAGGCTGGCCTGAGCCTGACCGAGCGTTACGGGGTGGGCATGGTGTTCCTGCACAGGGACCCGACCCAGGCCCAAAGCGCCCGGGAGCGCCTGGAGGCCGAACTGGCCGCCGAGGGCCTGGAACTGGCTGGCTGGCGGGAGGTGCCCGTTAACCCCGAAGCCTGCGGCGAGGAATCCCTCAAAACCCTGCCCAGGATCGAACAGATTTTTGTCAACGCCCCGGCGACCGTGGACGGGGACGCCCTGGAGCGCAAGCTGTACGTCGCTCGGCGCCGGGCCGAGAAAGTCATCGAAGCCGCCGACCCCATGTTCTACATCCCCACCCTGTCCGGGCGGGTGATCGGCTACAAGGGCCTGGTGATGCCGGCCAACCTGCCAGTGTTTTATCTGGACCTCAACGACCCCCGGCTGGAGTCCTCGGTGTGCGTGTTCCACCAGCGCTTCTCCACCAACACCCTGCCCCAGTGGCGGCTGGCCCAGCCCTTCCGCTACCTGGCCCATAACGGCGAAATCAACACCATCCGCGGCAATCGCAACTGGGCGGTGGCCCGCAGCTACACTTTCGAGACCCCCCTAATCCCCCAGATGGACGATGTGCGGCCCATCGTGAACATGACCGGCTCCGACTCCTCCAGTCTGGACAATATGCTGGAGTTTCTGCTGGCCGGGGGCATTGATCTCTACCGGGCCATGCGCCTGCTAATCCCACCCGCCTGGCAGAACGTGGAGCATATGGACCCGGACTTGCGGGCTTTCTATGAATACAATTCCATGCATATGGAGTCCTGGGACGGCCCGGCGGGCATCGTCCTCACCGACGGCCGGGTGGCCGCCTGCACCCTGGACCGCAACGGCCTGCGCCCGGCCCGTTACGTGATTACCAGCGACCGCCACCTGACCATCGCCTCGGAGATCGGCGTCTACGACTACGCCCCCGAGGACGTGGTGGCCAAAGGCCGGATGAAGCCCGGGGAGATGCTGGCGGTAGACGTGGAAAACGGCCATATCCGCTACCCTCAAGATATCGACAAGGAACTCAAGAACCGCCACCCTTACCGCAAGTGGCTGAACAAGCACACCTACCGGTTGCGCTCCCTGCGCAAAAAAGCCAGCGGGCGAGAATACGATGTACTCACCCATGACCCCATGGACCCGGATACTCTGAACGTCTACCAGAAGTTGTTCCAGGTATCCTTCGAGGAACGGGATCAGGTGCTGCGAGTGTTAGCCGAGGCCGGTCAGGAAGCCGTGGGGTCCATGGGCGACGATACCCCCTTCGCGGTACTCTCCGAGCGGCCCCGGTCCCTATACGATTATTTCCGTCAGCAGTTCGCCCAGGTCACTAATCCGCCCATTGATCCCCTTCGGGAAGCCATCGTCATGTCCCTGGAGGTCTGTCTGGGGGCCGAGGCCAATATGTTCGAGGAGCGGGAGGACTTCGCCCCGCGACTGGTGGCCACCTCGCCGGTGCTGACCCAGGGCGGCTTCCAGGCTCTCATGGGGCTGGACGATCCCCGTTACTCCCATCGCATCATTGACCTGAACTATCCCCAGGAAGAGGGTCTGGAGGCCGCCATCCGCCGGTTCTGCGACGAAGCCGAGGCGGTCGCCCGGGAGGGCGTGACCTGGATGGTGCTTTCGGATCGCAAGATCGGCCAGGACACCTTGCCGGCCCACGCCCTGCTGGCCGTCGGCGCCGTGCATCATCGCCTGACCCGGGCCGGGCTGCGCTGTAATGTCAATTTGGTGGTGGAGACCGCCACCGCCCGGGACTCCCATCACTTCGCCGTGCTGCTGGGCTACGGGGCTACCCTGATCTATCCCTATTTGGCCTACGAGAGCCTCAACGACCTGTTGCGCACTGGGGAGATCCCAACCCCTGCGGATGCCTCTCAACTGGCGGAAAACTACCGCAAGGGCATCAACAAGGGGCTTTATAAAATCATCTCCAAAATGGGCATCAGCACCATCAACAGCTACCGGGGCGCCCAGCTCTTTGAGATCGTCGGACTGGCCGACGCCGTGGTGGACTTATGCTTTACCGACACCACCTCCCGCGTCCAGGGCGCCGGCTTCGCCGACCTGCAAGCCGATCAGGCCCGCCTAGGCCGGGATGCCTGGCGGCCCCGCAAGCCCATCGAACAGGGCGGATTGCTCAAATACGTCCACGACGGCGAGTACCACGCCTATAACCCAGACGTGGTCACCTCTCTGCAACTGGCGGTGAATACCGGCGATTATCAGCACTACCAGACCTACGCCAAGCAGGTCAACGAGCGCCCGGTGGCCACTATCCGCGACCTACTGCGCCTCAAGACTGACGCCTGCACCCCGGTGCCCGTGGACGAGGTGGAACCGGTGGAGGCCATCACCCTGCGCTTCGACTCCGCCGGCATGTCCCTGGGCGCCCTGTCCCCAGAGGCCCACGAGGCCCTGGCGGTGGCCATGAACCGGCTAGGAGGGCGCTCCAACTCCGGGGAGGGGGGTGAGGACCCGTCCCGTTACGGCACCGAGCGCATGTCCAAGATCAAACAGGTGGCCTCCGGGCGCTTTGGCGTCACTCCCCATTATCTGGTCAACGCCGAGGTCTTGCAGATCAAGGTGGCCCAGGGCGCCAAGCCCGGCGAAGGTGGCCAGCTCCCGGGGCACAAAGTCAACGAGATGATCGCCCGACTGCGGTTTTCCAAGCCCGGCGTGGCGCTGATCTCGCCGCCGCCCCACCATGACATTTACTCCATCGAAGACCTGGCCCAGCTCATCTTCGATCTCAAGCAAGTCAATCCCAAAGCCCTGGTGTCCGTGAAACTCGTCGCCGAGCCGGGGGTGGGCACCATCGCCGCCGGGGTCACCAAAGCGTATGCGGACCTCATCACCATCGCCGGTTACGACGGCGGCACCGGCGCCTCGCCCCTAACCTCCGTCAAATACGCTGGCTCCCCCTGGGAACTGGGGCTGACCGAGACCCATCAGGTGCTGCGCATGAACAACCTGCGGGACAAGGTGCGGCTACAGACCGACGGCGGACTCAAGACCGGCCTGGATGTGATCAAGGCCGCCATCCTGGGGGCCGAGAGTTTCGGCTTCGGCACAGCCCCCATGGTGGCCCTGGGCTGCAAATACCTGCGCATCTGCCACCTCAACAACTGCGCCACCGGGGTGGCCACCCAGAACAACGTGCTACGGATGCGGCACTTCAAGGGCGACGCCGAAAAAGTCATGAATTATTTCCGTTTCGTGGCCCAGGAAGCCCGGGAAATCATGGCCACGCTGGGGATTCGCACGTTCACGGACCTGATCGGCCGCACCGATCTGCTGGAAGTGCTGCCGGGGACGACCGATAAGCACCGCCGGATGGACCTGACGCCGCTGCTGTCCGACGCCGGTCTGGCCAAGGACGCCCCCCAGTTCTGCATCGAGCCTCGCAACGCCCCCTGGGATAAGGGCGAACTGGCCGAACAGATGGTGGCCGACTGCCTGGCGGCCATCGAACACAAAACCGGCGGCGAGTGGCATTATCAGGTCAAGAACGTACACCGCTCCATGGGCGCCCGGCTGTCCGGTGAGATCGCCTTGCGTTACGGCAACTACGGCATGGCCGACAAGCCGGTGGTGCTGCGCTTGACCGGCACCGCCGGCCAAAGTTTCGGGGTCTGGAACGCCGCCGGACTGCATCTATACCTGGAAGGGGACGCCAACGACTATGTGGGCAAAGGCATGGCCGGCGGCAAGCTGGTGATTTACCCCCCCCAAGGCAGCCGCTTCGACAGCCGGGATGCGCCCATCATCGGCAACACCTGCCTGTACGGGGCCACCGGCGGAAAACTGCTGGCGGCCGGCCGGGCCGGGGAGCGGTTCGCGGTGCGCAACTCCGGCGCCATCACGGTGGTGGAAGGAGTGGGCGACCACGGCTGCGAGTACATGACCGACGGCGTGGTGGTGGTGCTGGGAGATACCGGCCTGAACTTCGGCGCTGGGATGACCGGGGGCTTCGCCTTCGTCCTGGACGAACACAACCAGTTCGTGGACCGCTGCAACCACGAACTGATCGACATTCACCGGATCGCCACCGAAAACATGGAATCCCAGCGGGATTATCTGCTGGCGCTGATCCAGGAGTTTATACACGAGACCGGCAGCGCCTGGGGACAGACCATCCTGGACGACTTCCGTTACTACGCCAGCAAGTTCTGGCTGGTCAAGCCCAAGGCGGCGGAGTTGTCCACTCTGCTGGATACCTTGCGCCAGGCGGCCTGAGGCCACGGGAGCCGACCCGAGCGTCGGCGCCTATCCATAACACCGATAACGGCTAGGATTCGCTATGTCTAAAGCCAAGCCCTTGCAGTTTCTGAATATCGGCCGGCATATGCCCGCCAAGAAAGACGCCCGGGAACGGGTCCATGAGTTTGGAGAAATCTACGGCCAGTTCGACGCCCGCTCCGCCGCCGACCAGGCGGGGCGTTGTCTACACTGCGGCAACCCTTACTGCGAATGGAAATGCCCGGTCCACAACTACATCCCCAACTGGCTGCAACTGGTCCATGAGGGCAATCTGTTCGAGGCCGCCGAGCTGTCCCACCGCACCAACTCCCTGCCGGAGATGTGTGGAAGGGTCTGCCCCCAGGACCGGCTTTGCGAGGGGGCTTGCACCCTCAACGAAAGCCCCGGCTGGCCAGAGCGGGAGGCCGGTCCCCAGGGCTTAGGGCCGATCACCATCGGCGCCATCGAAAAGTACATCACCGACGAGGCCCTCAAGCAGGGCTGGCGCCCGGATATGTCTCGGGTGGTGGCCACCAACAAGCGGGTGGCGGTGATCGGCGCCGGCCCGGCTGGACTGGGTTGCGCCGACGTGCTGGCCCGCAATGGGGTCAAGGCGGTGGTCTATGACCGCTATCCCCAGATCGGCGGCCTGCTCACCTTCGGCATCCCGCCTTTCAAGCTGGAAAAAGAAGTCGTCCAGACCCGGCGGGAGATCATGGAATACATGGGGGTGGAGTTCCGGCTCAATACCGAGGTGGGCCGGGACCTGGCCTTTCAGAGCTTGTTGGACGACTACGATGCCGTGTTTTTGGGCATGGGCACCTACACCTATATGAAGGGCGGGTTCGCCGGGGAGGATTTACCCGGAGTCTACGAGGCCCTGCCGTTTCTCATCTCCAACGCCAACCACCTCCTGGAACTGGATCGCGGCCCTCGAGATCTCATCAATATGAAAGGACGGCGGGTAGTGGTCTTGGGGGGCGGCGACACCGCCATGGACTGCAACCGCACCTCCATCCGCCAGGGCGCGGCCTCGGTGACCTGCGCCTACCGCCGGGACGAGGCCAATATGCCCGGCTCCAAGCGGGAGGTGGCCAACGCCAAGGAGGAAGGCGTGAATTTCCTTTGGAACCGCCAGCCCATCGAGATCGTCGGCGAAACCCGGGTGGAGGGGGTCAAGGTCTGCACGACCCGACTGGGTAAGCCCGACGCCCGGGGTCGGCGCACGCCCGAAGTGGTGCCGGGTTCCGAGGAGGTGATCCCCGCTGATCGGGTGATCATCGCTTTTGGTTTTCGCCCTAGCCCCCAGCCCTGGTTCGAGGAGTTCGGTATCGACATCGACGACCGGGGTCGGGTCAAGGCCCGTCCCACCGGTGAGTATAAATTCCAGACCGGCAACCCCAAGATATTCGCTGGCGGCGATATGGTGCGTGGCTCGGATCTAGTAGTCACGGCGGTGTTCGAGGGCCGGGAGGCGGCGACGGGCATTCTGGATTACCTGGACGTCTAGGACCGCTACGTGATCACCCTGAAAAACGACCGATTCCTGCGCGCCCTGGCCCGCCAACCGGTGGATATGACCCCGGTCTGGATGATGCGCCAGGCCGGGCGGTATCTGCCTGAATACCGGCAAACCCGGTCTCGGGCCGGCAGCTTCATGACCCTCTGCCAAACCCCGGAACTGGCCTGCGAGGTTACCCTCCAGCCCCTGGATCGGTTCCCCCTGGATGCCGCTATCCTGTTTTCGGATATCCTCACCGTACCCGACGCCATGGGCCTGGGCCTGTCCTTCGCCGAGGGGGAAGGTCCCCGCTTCGCCCACCCGGTGCGCACGGCCGCCCATGTGGACCGACTGCCGACGGTGGACCCCGAGGATGAACTGGGCTATGTGATGGACGCGGTCCGGCTGATTCGCCGGGAACTGGCCGGACGGGCGCCGCTGATTGGGTTTGCCGGTAGTCCCTGGACCCTGGCCACTTATATGGTGGAGGGGACCACCAGCAAAGACTACGCCCAGGTCAAGGGCCTGTTGTTCGAGCGCCCAGACCTACTACACCGGCTCTTGGCGGTGACGGCCACCAACGTCACCGCCTACCTGAACGCCCAGATCGCCGCCGGCGCCCAGGCAGTAATGATCTTTGATACCTGGGGTGGCATCCTATCCCCGGACAATTACCGGGCCTTTTCTCTGGACTATATGGCCCGCATCGTCGCCGGGCTGAGCCGGGAACACGAGGGCCGACGGGTGCCGGTGATTCTGTTTACCAAGGGCGGGGGTCAATGGCTGGAGACTATGGCCGATACCGGCTGCGACGCCCTGGGCTTGGACTGGACCACCGATCTGGGGGAGGCCCGGCGGCGGGTGGGGGAGCGGGTGGCCTTGCAGGGCAATCTGGACCCTTGTGTGCTGTACGCCGCGCCCGAGCGCATCCGCGCCGAGGTGGCGCGGGTGCTGGACGCCTTCGGTCCCGGCCCGGGCCATGTGTTCAATCTGGGCCATGGCATCCATCCCGGGGTGGACCCGGACCATGCCGGGGCCATGATCGAGGCGGTTCATGAACTGAGCCGACGCCCAGGGCTGCCGGCGGGCCAGCTATAGCGCCCGGCCGCCAGCCGGCGGCGGCCTCTCAATGCCTGTCAATCCAGGCCGGCGGGTTCGTCATGCCAACGGATGGGCCGCAAAGTGTCACAATTTTTTACATTCATTACTGATCAAAAAAATATATTTTAATAATCAATTTATTAAAATACTGGAATAGTACTTGCTTAGCTTGCTTGTCCTTGAAAGGACAACTCGATTTTTGGCAAATTATGGAAGATTACAATGAAAACACTAAAGTATGTCTGCTCCGCCGTGCTGGCCCTCGCCACCACGGGAACCGTCTCGGCGGTCGAACTCATTACCAACGGCGGCTTCGAGACCGGGGATTTTACCGGCTGGACGATCACCGACCAGCCCGGTTCGGCTGGTACGTTTTTTATTGACGATGCCGATGGCCTTACACCACTTTCTGGTTTCCCGACGGTCGGGCCGGCGGCAGGCGCCTTTTATGCCGTGAACGATCAAAGTAGCCCTACCGCCAACGCCCTAGTCCAGGGTTTTACCGTACCCCTGGGCGCCACCTCGATGCTGCTGGCTTTCGATATGTTTGTGAACGACTTCAGCGGCGTAGGGCCTGTTGTCGACCCTGCCGGGCTGGACTATACCGCTGGTCCCAACCAACATGCGCGGGTCGATATCCTGACGGCCACAGCAGGGGCGCTGTCCACCGCGGGGGCCGACGTTGTCGCCAACCTGTTTCTTGGCGTCGATACCGGTGCTCCACCGAATCCTTTCACGGCTTATGCCTTCGACCTGACCGGCCTGCTTACCGCCGGGACCAGTTATCAGCTCCGCTTTGGGGAAGTGAACAATTTATTTCTTTTAAATCAGGGTGTTGACAATGTCAGCCTGCAGGTCCAGGTGCCCGCACCCGCCACCCTGATGCTGGTGGCCCTGGGCTTGACCGGCTTGGCCTGGAGACGCCGGCTGGCTTAACAATAACCGGGAACCCGTAGCCTGGATGGAGCGGAATCCAAGCTACCGAATCACCGGCAGCAACTGCTGCCAGGACTGCCGTCCCCCCTCGCCTCCCGAGGGGTTCTCCACGGTCACATCGATGCCGGCGTTTTTGGTGCCGCTGGCGTATTTGAACTCCCGGTCCCCGGCGTCGATGATGGTGGGGGTCTGGATAATGCCTACGGTGGACTCCTTGCCGCTGACCGCCACCAGATCATCGCCATCGACCAGACCGTCGTTGTTCACATCGAAGGGCACGTTCACATAGTCATCGGCGTCGAATTCCCCATCGCCGTCGAAATCGAAGGGCGTGTAGTCCAGCCGGCCACCGCTGATATAGTCCAGTTCCATCAGCCAGCCGGTGCCGCCGAAATCGCAGGCGTGGGACGACGGAATCAAGGTGGTGAAAATCAACCGACCATTACGCAGAATGGCGTTGGTCACCTGACGCTCGCCGCTCACAGGCAGGTCCAGATACCAGCCCGACTGCCCGGAGCTGCCGTCGTACCACTGGATGGGATTTTTGCTGGTCACCCGCATCTGGCCCCCGAAAGCGGATACCGTGGCCAGCACTTGTTGGGCCACCAGGTCGGAGCGGGTAAAGTCCCGGCCCTGGCCGTCGTCCCAAATGCCGTATACGGTCTGGGGGTCGGTCAGGGCGATATCGCCCACCTCGTAATACTGGCCGGTGCCGAACAGCACAATGACCCCGCCGTAGGGATGCAGGCTCACTTCGGGGCGCATGGTGATGGGCTGGGGGTTATCGGCGGCATCCCTGGCCTGATATAAGGGCTTGTCCACCCCGGCTAACTGATAGGCCACCTGCCACTGGGCGGGGCTGGGGTCGTCCAGGTCGAAGCGCCAGAGATTGCCTTTCAGGTCCCCAGCGAACACCACATCCACCACGAAATCTCCGTCCAGGTCCACAGGGGCCGGGGTGGACAGACCGTTGCCCCCGGCGGAGTCGGCGTCGATCCGCTTGATGAGCTGGCCAGTGGCTATATCCACGATATACAAGGCGGCCTTACCGGTATCGCTGTGATAGCCGTTGCCGAATACCGCCGCCCAAGCGCCGTTTTGCAGCTTGACCACGGCGGCCTGGCTGTAGGTGTGGCCCAGGTCGGGGTTGACGCCCCCCTGGTTGTCGTCCAGATCGCTGAACTCCCAAAGCACCAGCTCGTCGGCGTTTATCTCCGAGAATCGGGATGGGTCGGTCACATCCAGGGCGAAATAGCCCCGCCCGCCGCCGCCCATGCTGCCCACCAGCACCGTGCGCCAGGCGCCGCCGATAAAAACGTCGGCGGCGGTACTGATACCGTCCACGAAATAGCGGTGATCGTAGGCCAGGGAGGTGAGCTGGTTCAGCTCCCCCAGCAGCCGGTTGGGGACATAGGCCAGTTTCTCATCGCCGGTCAGGGCATCGAAGGCGTGTAGCATGCCATCATTGGCGCCCAGGTAGATCATGGGATGGCGGCTGGCGACGCTATGGGTATAACTGGCGTGGGAGCTGCCCTCCAGGTTCGAAGGATAACGGAACAGGGGCTTGCCCACGTATACGGGCTTGGAGCTGACCACATCCCCAAGCACGGTGAACCGGTCCCGGAACGGGCCGCCGTTCAGGGACTCATCCACGCGCTGACCCCGCAGCCAGTCCAGCCGCCGCTCCCCCAGACCATCGCTACCGGTCCCATAGGGGATGGCGTCCAGCAGGGCTTGCTGGGCGGCGCTCAGGCTGGCCCAGCGAAAGGCTATGCCACCCTGGGCCGGGTCCAGGGTGATGATGGCCCGGCCAGTGTCGGGGTCCTGGCTGTCCAGTTGGGCGCTGGCCTCCCAGGCCGGGTCCAGGATACTGCCATCCGCGCCCAGAGGCAGTGCCAACAGCTCGCCGCCCCAGGTCTCGCTGTCGAAGCGGGCCTGGTAGATATGGGTGCCGGTCTCCAGGGCCACGGAGTTGGCGGTTACCGCCGCCGAGGAGGCGCGGGTCTTGGCCACGGTCTCGAACACCCGCCCCAGGGCGGCGGCCAGTTCGGCGGGATCGGTGGCGAAAAAATAGGTATCCGGCACCCCGTCCAAATCGGCGTCCCATTCCTTGTCCAAGTTCGGTACGCCATCGTCGTCGCTGTCCTCGAAGCCGCCCCATTTGGAGGCGTAATACAGGGGCTGCTTCAGGGATTGGGCGGTGCCGACGCCCAAGGAGTAGACCACCGAGGTGGGGGGGTTGGTTTCCTGGCACGAGCTGCACCCTATGATCCCCGCATAGGCGTCGGTGTAATTGAAGCCATTGACGCCGGAGTGAACATGGAAACCGTCTTGGCTGGTGCCGCTGATCACATAGCCAAAGCCCATAGCATAGGGGGTGGACTCGTCGTAGACATCGGTGGTGACGGTGATGCTGGCGGCAGTGACCGTGTAGCTGATGGTGCCCCACATGTCCTGATCGAAGTCGCCCCCCTGCTCGCTGTCCTCCCAGTTGACATAAAATTTGCCGGTGCCGGCGGCCAGGTCCTGGGCAACGATCTTGAACTCCACCAGGGAGCAGTTGGTGTTGTGGGTGCTGTTGCGGCAGGCCGGCAAAATGGTGACTTTCTGCCCCAAGCTGCCGGGCACCGGAATTTCGATGCGCGGCGACGCCGGGGCCAGGGCCACCCCGTAGGTGGTCACTTGCTGGTCTTCATCAAGATCGGGGCGCAGGTCGCCGGTGCGGGCATGGTGGGCCAGGCCGGCGATTTTGTAGGTGCCCGATAGGCGGGGCGCCTCGGCGCAGATGCCGCTTACCGAACCCAAACTGGTGACCGCTTTGGGGGTGCAAAGCTGGTTGTTGTCGATGCCGTTGCTGCCCACGAAATAATTTCCAGAGATGCCCTCGCCGCTGCCCACGGCATCGGTCAGGGCGGTGGCGCTGCTGCCGGTGTTCAGATCCGAGGCGCCGGCCAGCTGATCGCCGTCGTAGGACACCATGCTGGCGTTGAAATTGATGGTGGACAGGGGGGCGCACCAGTTGGCGTCGCTCAGGGGGTCGGTCCAGGCGGCGGTGGGCAGCCCCGGCAGGCGGCTGCTGTCCGTGGCCGCGAACCCGGCCGTGGGGCTTTTGCCCGCCAGATAGCGCAGGGATTCCAGAAAAATCTCGGCTTGGGGATTGCCCCAGTTACTACAATCGCCGTCGCTGAATGAGGCCAGGCCCCAGTCGCAGTTGTCGCCGGGGCTGTAGCGGCCATCACCGTGGCTATAGCCGTAAATACGCAGTTTGTTCAATGTGTTGACCACATTGCCGGCGGTGGGTGGGGTCTTGAAGGTGCCGTCGGAGGCGGTGTTGACTTCGTCCGTGAAGGAGCTGATGTTCTTACGCAGCACGCCGCCAGATTTGTTCTTGCCGTAACTGCCGGTGAGCAGCCCGAAAAAAATTTGATCTTCGTCCCCATAGAGCTGCATCAGGCCCACCGGCTTGTAATTACCCCCGGGATAGCGTTTACAGGTTTCCGTACCCAGCAGGCCGGCCACGCAGGCTTTGACCCGCACGGTGAAATCCCCCCCACCCAAGCCCTCGCTGGTCTTGGAGGGATTGCTAGAGGCGGCGGCAATACCACTGAGCAAGGCATCATTACCATTGGAGGCGGCTTGTTCTCCGCTCCAGCGGCATTGCCAGCGTTCGTTGGACACCCACAGGCTGTAATTGCCCTTGGCCACCCTCAATAACGGCGGATCGGTGACATTCTGGGACAGGGCGCTGCCGTTGTTCACGGTGGTGTTGCACAGGGTCAGGCCATTTTTCTGGGGATCGGGGTCGGTCAAGGGCGGGCTAAACGGGGTGAGCTGGCTGACATCGGCGCCGTTGTAGTACTTGGCGAAGCTGTGGGCATCGTTGGGCAGATAGGTTCGCTCCAGTACCGTCTCCCCGGCGCTGTCCGTGGAGCGGTGGCCCCCGTAGAGGATCTTGCGCACCGTGTCGATCCGGGCCATGGTCGCCCAGTTGAGGAAATTGCCGCTCCACTGACCGCTGCAATATTTATTGGTGGTGACGCTTTGTGGCTCGAAACGGGAACTCGTGTAGCTATAGCATTTATAGCTGTCGAAATAGCCGTAGTAATCGACGCTGTGCTTATAGGTGGTATCGGGCGTGCCGTCTCCATCCAGGTCTGTGTAATCGTTATAGGCCTTGAAATAGAGCTGGTGATCCCTGGACAAATTCAGCATCACCAGTGGCTCGGCCCGCTTGGTGAGAAACAGCGGCGTCTGGGCAATATCGGCCCCGAACGCCCCCAAGGGCGCCCACAACGCTAGAGCGATGCAAAAACGGAAAACACGGCATACCGATGACTCCATGGGTTACCCTCCCCGGTCGGGATCAGCGCAGGAATTCGCTTTGCAGGACGTAGGTCGCGGTGGGAGTGGCGCCCAGGCCCCGGGCGGTGATGCGATAGAACACCTGGGTGCTAGGCGCGCCGAAACCTAACACCAGACTGCCTCCCCGGTTCTGCACCGGCTCCAGCTCCTCGATGACAAACCGCGGCCCCTCGCTCAGTCCCGACAACACGGTGGTGGCTATCCGCGCCTCGGTAGCCCAGTCGAAACCCGTCCAGCCGGTCGAACGAGGCGGGTGCAATCCCGCGACGCTGCCGTTGAAGAGGGGCAAGGCGGGGGCGGAGAGAACATCCTCGGCCTCCCTGAGGGCGGTCTCGGCGGACTGAAAAGCCAGGTTCATATCCCTCAGATTGCCGGCCATTTTTTCTTCCAATTGGGTGACGCTGGCGGCGGTGATCCCCAGAATGGTCAGCACCAGCAGCAGAATCAGGCTGATCACCAGCACGACCCCGGACTGATGGCGTGGCATCTGCAATGTCGATAGGCGCGATGGGTTCATCACAGCTCCTAGGGGGCGCGGTTGCGTAGCGCGATGGTGGATGTGAACACCCGCCGCAGGCGTCGGTCGGTGGGGGTCACTTGCTGGCCATTGAAGGCATAGGCGGTGGGCTGGGTAGCCAGTCCATCGCCTCGGGTTCGCAGCAACAGGGAAACCCGCACACTGACCACCCGGTTCATATCCAGCCCGACGCTGGCGGCAGGCAGATAGCGGTTGGCCGTGCCGTCGTTGTCGGTATCTTCCCCATAGAGGATTTGCAGTTCTTCGATCCCTTCAAGCAGCTCATCCTGAACCAGGCCGGAGGCCGTAAGCCGATACCGATTCAACACCGGCACAGTGACACTGCCCACGGTTTTCTCGCCCACGTAATAGGCGTGGGCCAGCAGTCGGGCCACAAAGGCATCGGAGTTGAACTGGTAGCGGGTCTCCGCCAAGGGGGGTCCACAGTCCATGGGACTGCCGGCCAAGCCGGTGCAATTACCTGGGGTGAGGGCGTTGTCCTGGGCGTGTAACACGGTCTGGACCGTGGCGTTGTCGTTGACATTGGTCATCTGAAACAGGGTGGACTGTCGACAGTCCGAGGCCACTAGGATATCTCCCTGTTGAAAGTCGTGGAGTTGCCCCAGATCGAAGGTAGCGGTGGCGGTGGCGTGGGTGCTGACATTGACCCGACTCGTCGGATCGGCCAACAGCACCACGATGGCATCCGTATTTCCCCGAACCGAGGCTGAAAACTCCCCGGGAAAGACGCTTACCCCGCCCTCGAAGCCCAGCATTGGATTAGAGAGGTCGTGATACCAGCGACCAGTGCCGCCATTTAGCACATTCGCCAGATTGTCGGCCTGACTGGCGCAACCGGTAAAACCAGCCATGCGAATATCGCGACTGAGAATGTCCAGGGCGAAGCGGCCATTCTCTTGCAAACGGGATAGTTCCTCCTGCAAGCGGTAGCTTTGCCGAGCGCCGGTAAAAACCTGAGTCAGGCCCGCGGTCACTACCAGGCCCACGACCATGGCCAGTAGTAGCTCCACCAGGGTGAACCCGTGTTGTCCAGACCAGCCGCCAGGGCTGGGTATTCTCACACCATTATCCATGGAGTCCTGTCCAGAGCCGTCCTTCGGCCCTATTGCAATGTGTTGACTTAGGTGCAGGTCAGGTTACGCACCCCCACCCGCCCGGTGGGCAGTATGCTGACTTCCCG
>CAZQXD010000089.1:0-14721 GCA_964597315.1 uncultured Candidatus Competibacteraceae bacterium | reverse complement strand
CAGAACTCAACCCCCTCGCCTGCACACCTCAATATGCAGGCCGCGAATTATACAGCCCATCGGCCCAGCGTCAACGTCTTTTTGGCCTTTAAGTAACCGATACTCTCGCAAAGCGTCTTTTGCCCACTTGATAGACATGGCAAGAACCTGCTTGCAGGACTAGCCCCCGGTCTCCAACTCGCTCGCCGTCGATCTTCACGGCGCCCTGGCTGATCATCCTCAATGCCTCCGAGGTGCTTGCGGTCAGTCCAGCCTCCCGCAACAGATTGGCAATTGGCAGCGACCCATCCCTGGCGACAAGACACACTTCGGGAATGGTCTCGGGAAGCGCGCCTTGCTGAAAACGCCGGACAAAATCGTCCCGGGCGCGTTCTGCGGCGACATGACCGTGGAAGCGGTTAACCATCTCTTCGCCCAGACGGAATTTTACATCCCTTGGGTTCAGCCCCTGCGCCACCTGGTCCCGCCATTGTGAGATTTCGTTCATGGTTCGGGAACTCAATAACTCGAAGTAACGCCACATTAATTCATCAGAAATGGACATTAGTTTGCCGAACATTTCCTCGGGCCGCTCCCGTATACCAATATAGTTGCCAAGGGATTTTGACATTTTCTGCACCCCATCCAATCCTTCCAGGATCGGCATGGTCAACACGACTTGCGGTCGCTGACCATATTGCTTTTGAAGCTCCCGGCCCACCAGCAAATTGAATGTTTGATCGGTACCCCCCAGCTCAACATCGGCGCGCATGGCCACAGAATCGTATCCTTGCATCAACGGATAGAGGAATTCGTGGAGAGCAATCGGTTGACCGCTCGTGTAACGTTGATTGAAGTCGTCGCGCTCCAGCATCCGAGCTACGGTGTACTTGGAGGCAAGTTGAACAATGTCCGCCGGATGTAGGTCGTTCATCCAACTGGAGTTGAATAGTACAAGGGTTTTTTCTGGGTCCAGAATTTTGAAGATTTGTTCTTCATAAGTGCGGGCATTGTTGATGATTTCATCCCTTGTCAATGGCTTGCGCGTAGCGTTTTTGCCGGTAGGATCGCCAATCATCCCGGTGAAATCACCAATCAAGAATAGAACGTCATGGCCCAGTTCCTGAAATTGCCGCATTTTATTGATGAGCACAGTATGCCCCAGATGTAGATCCGGCGCGGTGGGATCGAAGCCGGCCTTGACCCGTAGTGGTCGACCCTCCCGCAATCGCTCTAGCAATTCCTGTTCCAACAACAGCTCTTCAACTCCCCGCTTGATCAACACCAGCGACTCGCTAACGGAATTCATCGACACCCCTTGCTGCTAAAGTTATCTTTAAAGAAATCCATGCTCTGTCCGACATAGTGAACCGGTCCATTGAACGAGCCGCGTCTTCGACCATACCTATCATCACATTAAAGGTTCAGTACAAGACAACGATACAACCATTGATTTGACCGAACCCTAGCAAATCGTTAGATTGACAAACAGCCTGATCAACTGCCAGCGCATATCGACCATGACCCATCCGGACACCAAATGCCCAGAACAACCCACGGTTGGCGGTTCCGGCCTACCTCGCCATATTCATCTGCTAGCCCTGATCTGCGCTCTGGCCACCATCGGCTTGGCGTTCAGTCTGCCGCTCGCCCCTTGGGACGGCGAGGATATATCCCCAGAGACCGAAGAAATCACCCTGCTTAATCTGCCGCTTCCCGAGGCGGTGTCTTCGGAACCGCTGGGCAATGATGATACCGACGTGGACTTGGAACAGGGTAGCTGGCGCACCGCTGCCGTCAGGCCCGGGGACAACCTGTTTCTGATTTTCTCCCGCCTTGGCCTACGCACGGAAGATTTATACAGCTTGATCTCGACAAGCGACGAAGCCCGGCAATTTGAGCGTGTCCAACCTGGCCAAGTGTTCAGAATCCGCACGGACGCCAATGGCAACCTGGCTGAACTGGTACACCAAACCGACGAGATTCGCGGGCTGCGGGTGGTGCGCGAGGGCGAACTTTTTAAATTCTCTGAATTTCTACAAGACATTGAAAAGCGCACCGCTTTTAGCACTGGCGAGATCGATACCTCCCTCTATCAATCGGCGGCCGAGGCAGGCTTGTCCGATAAAGTTATCATGGGGCTGGTAAAAATCTTTGGCTGGGATATCGACTTCGCCCTAGATATTCGTCCTGGCGACCGCTTCACCGTACTTTACGATCAAGACTTTCTGAACGGTGAAAAAATAGGCGACGGCGATATCCTTGCCGCCGAATTCACTAACCAGGGCCGTACCTACCGAGCGGTTCGTTATTCGGCGCAGGATGGCGCCAGCCATTATTACACTCCAGAAGGCCGTAGCTTGCGCCAGGCATTTTTGCGCTCACCGGTGGATTTCCGTCGGATCAGTTCTCACTTCCAACCTACCCGCTGGCACCCAGTGCTGGGCACTCGCCGCCCCCATCGGGGAGTGGATTATGCGGCCCCGATAGGCACCCCCATCAAGGCTTCGGGCGACGGCAAAGTGGCTTTTATCGGGCGAAAGGGCGGCTATGGCAAAACCATCATCCTCTTGCATGGCCAGCGTTACTCCACTTTATATGCCCATTTATCTGCTTTTAAATCGGGCTTGCGGAATGGAGCGCGGATAACACAAGGGGAGATTATTGGCTATGTGGGCCAGACCGGGCTTGCCACGGGTCCGCATCTACACTACGAATTTCGCATTGATGGCACGCACGTCAATCCGGTGACGGTGAAACTACCGGGGGCCGTGCCCATTGAATCCGCCCATATGGCTGATTTTCAAAAACAGATTCGGCCGTTGATAGCCAAGCTTCAACTTTATAGCCGCGCCCGTCTGGCAATGAATCTCGAATAAGGAAATCGTGGTGACGGAACTTTTTTTAGGCTTGATGTCCGGGACTAGTATGGATGGAGTGGATGGTGTGCTGGCGGATTTTTCGGTACATCCCCCACGCTTGATAGCCAGTCGGTTCCTGGCCCTGCCCGATCTACGCCGGGAATTGCTCGCCTTGGCCTTACCCGGGCACAACGAATTGGATCGCCTGGCGCAACTGGATTCGATTGTGGCCCGACGATTCGCGCAGGTCGTGAACTCGCTTTTGGAAACAGCCTGTATTTCCGCCCAAGAGGTGCGGGCCATTGGGAGTCACGGTCAGACGGTACGCCATGCTCCTACCGCTTCCGAAGCGTATACCGTACAGATCGGCAATCCCAGCCTAATTGCTGAATTGACTGGCATCACCACCGTGGCCGACTTCAGGCGTCGTGACATGGCGGCTGGCGGCCAAGGCGCCCCCTTGGCGCCAGCTTTCCATGACGCTTTCTTCCGACACTCCAGACATAGCGTCGCCGTGGTCAATATCGGCGGCATCGCTAATCTGACGCTCCTGCCTGCGGCTGGTGATCAGCCGGTGATCGGCTTCGATACCGGCCCCGGCAATCTGCTGCTGGATGCCTGGGCGCAACGGCACCTGGGTCAACCGATGGATTCGGAAGGCGCCTGGGGGAGCCGAGGCCGTGTGGTGGAAGGGCTGCTAGACAGTTGCCTGGCGGATGATTTCTTTCGTAACCCCCCTCCCAAAAGCACCGGTCGGGAACATTTTAATCTCGGCTGGTTGGAGGAGCGACTCAATGCCTGGAGTGGCTCGGCCCGGCCCGAGGATGTACAGGCCACTCTGAGCGAATTGACGGTGGTAGGCATCGCCGACGCTCTACGCAGCCACGCTGCGGAAGCTACAGAACTACTGGTCTGCGGGGGCGGCGTCCATAACCCTTTGCTGATGGATAAGCTAAAACAGCGGCTAGGGAATATTAAGGTTACTTCCACGGCCGAGCGAGGCGTGGACCCGGACACTCTGGAAGCCCTGGGCTTTGCCTGGCTGGCCAAGCGTACCCTGGATGGACTGCCAGGCAACCTGCCGTCGGTCACCGGCGCCCGTGGGGAACGGGTCCTGGGCGGCATCTATCCCCCATAACGCAAAAAGGGGCGCGCGGCCCCTTTCTGTTCCCCACACTGTGGATTCAGACCGAAAAAGACGACCCGCAGCCACAGGTCGTGGTGGCATTGGGATTGCGAATCACAAATTGAGCGCCTTCCAGGCCTTCCGAATAGTCAATTTCGGCTCCCATCAAATATTGATAGCTCATGGGGTCTACCAGCAACGTTACGCCACGATTCTCCACGGTGGCATCATCTTCGTTAACGGCCTCATCGAAGGTAAAACCGTACTGAAACCCGGAGCAACCACCGCCGCTAACGAATACTCGCAGCTTCAGGTTATCGTTGTTCTCTTCCTCGATCAGCTCCTTAACCTTGGAGGCAGCGGCATCGGTGAAAATCAACGGACTGGGCAAGTCCGTTGGGTCATACTGGGATACGGAACTCATAAACTTATAACCTCCAACTGGCGCTAGACGCATCAAAATTTGATTGAGGATTATGCGGTTTTCCTAGCATTCTGGTCAAGAATACCACTATCTCAGGGCAGCAGGGCGATACCATCAAGACCGGCGGTCTCCGGCAGATCGAACATCAGGTTCATATTCTGCACAGCCTGACCGGCGGCGCCTTTGACTAGATTGTCGATCACCGCCAACACCACGGCGGTATCCCCACCCTGGGGCCGGTGTACGGCGATCCGGCAGACGTTAGCACCACGCACGCTACGGGTTTCCGGTTGAGACCCCGGAGGCAGTATGTCCACGAAAGGCTCACTCGCATACCGCTGTTCGTACAAGGATTGAAGGTCAAGAGCCGAATCCGTCAGTACGCCGTATAACGTGGCGTGGATGCCCCGGATCATGGGCGCCAGATGAGGCACGAAAGTCAGCCCCAGTTCCCGGTCGGTGGCCTGGCGCAGTCCCTGGCGAATCTCCGGCAGGTGGCGGTGACCCAGTGTCCCGTAGGCTTTGAAGCTTTCCCCCGCCTCGCACAGCAAAGTGGCCACCTCCGCCTTGCGGCCGGCACCGCTGACCCCGGAAGCGGCATCCGCCACCAGATGCCGCACGTCCACGGCATCCTGCTCCACCAAGGGCAGGAAACCGAGTTGTACGGCAGTGGCGTAGCAACCTGGATTGGCCACCAGGCGAGCGCCGCGAATGGCGGCCCTGTTGGCTTCCGGCAAGCCATATACCGCTTCTTCCAGCAGTTCCGGGCAGGCATGGGGGACTTTATACCAGCGTTCCCAGTCCGCCACCTGCTTGAGCCGAAAGTCAGCGGCCAAGTCGATGATCCGCACCCCAGCTTCTAGCAAGGCTGGCACCGTCTGCATGGCGGTGCCGTTAGGAGTGGCATAAAACACCACATGACAATCTCGAAGAGCAGACAGGTCAGGCTCCACGAAGGCAAGCTCCACCGCGCCGCGCAAATTGGGAAACAATTCCGACACCGCCATTCCCTTTTCGGAACGGGAGGTAATAGCCGCCAGTTCCACCTGAGGATGGCGCGCCAGCAGTCGTAGCAATTCGGACCCGGTGTAGCCGGTACCGCCCACAATGCCTGCCTTGATCATCCGCTCTACCTCGCTTGTTCGAGCACGATTTGTCATGAACCGTGACCGGAAATGACATACTTGCCACAACCCGGGACCGGGAACGACATAATAGAAGGACTTGGGAAAATCGAAAACCACTATCGGCTGATTCGGACACACCATCATGCTTTATACCGATCATCTTCAGCCCTTGATCATCCGTTATCTGGAACGCCTGCGCTTACGCCTGGCGGCCCAGAACGCGGTGATGCAACTGGCGCTGTTGGGCGCTCTCAGCGGCATGGTGGCCGGCGTCGGCATGGTGGCCTTCCGACTGGTGATCGAGGCCTCTCCGGCGCGGCTGCTAGGGGCGCCAGATCCAGAGGGCTTCGAATCTCTGAGCCTCACTTGGCGGCTGCTGCTACCCACCTTGGGTGGATTGCTGGTGGGGCTGCTACTGACCCGATTTCGCAGCGCCGCTGCGGTCGGGGTGGTGCATGTCATGGAACGGCTGGCCTACAACGAGGGGCAGATGCCGGTGCGCAATGCCGGCGTACAGTTTGTGGGGGCAGCGCTATGCATCCTGTTTGGCCATTCCGTGGGGCGGGAAGGACCCGCCATCCACATTGGCGCTGCGTCTGGAAGTTGGATGGGCCAGCGCTTGCATCTGCCCAATAACAGTATCCGGGTACTGGTGGGCTGCGGCGCCGCCGGAGCCATCGCCGCAGCTTTTAATACACCCTTGGCGGGGGTGATCTTCGCCATGGAAGTGGTATTGATGGAATACACCCTAACCGGATTTATTCCGATTATTCTGGCGGCGGTGGCGGCCACCACGGTCTCCCAAGCGGTATTTGGCGCCGCCACGGTGTTTGTGACGCCGGAAGTAACCCTGGGCTCTCTGGCGGACCTGGGCCATATCCTGGTATTGGGGGTGGTCATGGGCAGTCTGGCCAGTCTGTTCATTCGTCTGCTGATAGCGGTCAGCACTCATTTTCAAAGTGGCCCCTTGTGGCTGCGCACGACCCTGGCCGGGGCCGGCATCGGACTACTGGCCCTGGGAGCGCCTCAAATCATGGGTATCGGCTACGATACGGTAAACGCCGCGCTGCTGAACTCCATGGGGCTGGGGCTGATGCTGACCATTCTGGCGGCCAAGCTGATAGCCACGGTGCTAGGGCTAGGACTAGGGCTGCCCGGTGGTTTGATTGGCCCTACCTTGATGATGGGAGCCATGGCCGGCGGCGCCCTGGGGTTGCTGGCCAATCTAGTGACCCCAGGCAGCACCTCGCCGGCCTTTTACGCCATGCTGGGCATGGGGGCAATGATGGGCGCCACCCTCAACGCCCCTCTAGCGGCCCTCACTGCTTTACTGGAACTGACCGCCAATCACCATGTCATCCTGCCTGGGATGCTGGCCGTGGTCACCGCTGGCTTGACCTGCCAGCAAGGGCTGGGAACGCCAGCCGTATTCACCCAACTGATGCGGGTCCGTGGCCTGTCCTACCAGCACAACCCCATCAGCCAATTCCTGCGCCGCCTAGGGGTCATCGGCTCCATGGACACCAAGATCCTCCAAGTCCGAGGCCGAACCATCGGACACCAGCGGCTTATGGGGATTATGGCGCAACCCAGTACCTGGCTGCTGGTCCATGATGTCCAGGCCCGGGCCAAAGCAGTGTTTAGCGCCGAACTCCTGTGCCATCTGGAATCCGAGCAACCCCCGGAAACGTCCAACACCGGCGAAGACCCGGTCCTAGACCTGTACGAACTGCCTGTACGCAAACTGGATGCTGCTCCGGTTTCCGCTCAGGCCACGTTATTAGGGGCGCTGCAACGCATGGACAAAGAAGGGGTGGATGCCTTGTATGTGATCCCGGCCCAAGGCGGTCAGGTGCTAGGCATTATCACCCGCAATGACATTGAGCGCAGCTACCGTTACTCAGGCAACTGACGGTTTTGGCTATGGTATCCTGCACCGATCACTGTGGCCACGCCCCTGGGACAAGCTCTGCATGTTTCGACAACATTTCTGGATAGCCGGTCTCGCCGTACTCCTGGTCGTCATCCTGGCCGTATGGCGTGCCTGGCCAGGGGCGGTGGCAATGGTGCCGGACATCACCGTCAAAACCCTGGACGGCCGCACCCTTGCCCTGGCCGAGCTGCGAGGTCGACCGCTGCTGGTCACCTTCTGGGCCACGTCCTGTCCCAGTTGTATCAAAGAGATACCAGATTTGATGGCGCTCCATAAGGCGTTAAATCCCGAGGGCTTGGAGATTCTGGCCATCGCCATGGCCTACGATCCCCCCAATCGGGTGCTGGAACTCACCCGGCACCGCGGCCTGCCCTATACTGTGGCCCTGGACCTGGACGGGGCTGCCGCCCGGGCTTTCGGCAATGTCCGGTTGACGCCCAGTACGTTTCTGATCGACCCCCAAGGCCACATCGCCCGCAAACAGATTGGGCTGCTAGACTTGACGGAGTGGCGCGAGGCCCTGGGACAGATGCTCTGATCCCGTCGCTTTGCTATGCTCCTGCGGGTCAATGTTAGCGATTAGGAAGGGCCACACCTCCATGTTTCCCCTGTTTCTCAAGGCCATGCATCTGATATTTATGGTCACTTGGTTTGCCGGGCTGTTCTACTTGCCACGGCTGTTCGTCTACCACGCCATGAGCAACGACCCCATTAGCCTCGAACGCTTCAAGGTCATGGAGCGCAAACTGTTCTACGGCATCATGACCCCGGGAGCGGTGATCACCCTGGTTTTCGGAGTATGGATGCTGGTGGACTATGCCTGGGCGGCCTACAGCCAGATGGGTTGGCTGCACCTGAAACTGACCCTGATCCTACTGCTGGTGGGTTATCACCTGTGGTGCGGCAAACTGCTCCTGGACTTCAAGCACGACCGTAACCGCCGCAGCCATGTGTGGTACCGTTGGTTCAATGAGGTCCCGGTACTGTTGCTGATCGTCATCGTGCTGCTGGCCAGCCTCAAGCCTTTCTGAAGCCCATCGCCTTGCATACCCCCTCCGCCCCCGATCCCCTGTTCGTCGTCATCAATCCCATTTCCGGGAGCTGCGACCCGGCACGGGTGCGCGCCACCCTGGAGCGGGAATGCGCCGCCGTCGGCTGCGGCTGCGAGTTTTATTTCACCACCGGCAAGGAGCGCCTGCCCGAGGTGGTCAGGGTGGCCCGGCAGCGAGGTTTCGCACTAATCGTGGCCGCTGGCGGTGATGGCACCGCCTCGGCCGTGGCCAGCGCCCTCACCGATGGCGCCGTACCCTTGGGCATCCTGCCGGTGGGCACGGCCAATCTGCTGGCCCGGGAATTAGGCATCCCCATGGAACTGGCGGACGCCTGCCGACTGCTGGCCCGGGGCGGGCGGCTACGGGCGGTGGACGCTATGCAAGTGGGCGATACCGCCTATATCTCCCACGTCAGCATCGGTGTGTACTCCAGCATCGCCGAAAAGACCTCACCGGCCGCCAAGCGGCTGTTCCGCCAACTCGCCTATCTCTGGAACGCCCTGCCAGCACTGCTGGGACGGCGCTCCTGGCGCTTCGAGATCATCACTGACGGCCAGCGCCAGCGGGTGCGGGCCTCGTCTATCATGATCGCCAACGTGGGTACTTTCGGGGCCGCCGATCTGCGCTGGGGACCGAACATTCAGCCCGATGATGGTCGCATCGACATCTGCATCATCAAGGCCCGGAGCATCAAGCATTACCTGTCCCTGGCCTGGCATATGCTCACCCGTCGCCACAAGCAATCCCGGTTGGCCCGCTACCTCAGCGCCACCCGCACCATCAAGGTCCACAGCCGTAAACGCCGCCTGCCGGTACGAGGCGATGGGGAGATCGTCGGCCACGGGGGAGTGTCGATCCGAATCCTGCCGGGGGCGGTGAAAATCCTGGTGCCGAAGCCACCGGATGCCTAGGGGACCAGCCCCCTGGCCCGCTTGGCCGCCACCAGGCGCTCCGCGAAATCATCCTTCCCCAAAGCTTCCAGCCCCCCGCCGGGAAAGCGCAGCGCCCAACGGTACAGGACTTCTGCCGACAGACCCTCACCGGTCAAGGGCGGTTCCTTGCCCACGACATCCAGATTCTCCACCAGCTCCGCCGCCACCCGCCGGTGGAACCGGGCCAGGGCCTGTTCCAGATCCGCTCCCCCGGTCCGGGCTTGACGATACCAGGCCATAGCGTTAAAGCTGACCGTGCGAGTGCGGGGGAAAAACGAACACATCAGATTCCAGGACTCGCCCCCCGGCGCCTGGTCGCCGGCGGCCCGAAAGTCGGAACGCAGGATCACCGCCGGAATATCCAAGCACTTTGCGAACACGAACTCCACCACGGTACCGGCATCCAGCTCGGCGCCGTCGAAATTGAACACCGCCAGATCTGCGGCCAACACCTGGTACAGGTCCTGATCACGAATATCCATGGCCCGCCCTTCCGGATGTTCCAGATCCTGGGGCAGCAGGCAACGATAGCGTCCGGCGGACACCTGTGCCACGGCAGCGGCCAGCAGCGCGTTGCCGGTCAACTGCTTGTGATCGAACAAGGAACCGGCAAAGTAGACTTGATAGGCTGTATGGCTTTGGGTCATGACCACTCAGCATAGCCCAGCAGCGGACGCTGTCGAACCCAGCGTAGCTCCTGGAGCCGCCAAGGCCGAGGGCTACCTCGACCTTGAACGTCGGCGGCAGCCAATCAGGCCCGCAACCGCTGATTATCTGGATCGTAAGGAGACTCCGGGATCACCGTGGCCCGGTAAGATTCACCCAGAATACGGATCTGAAACTCGGCGCCTACCGCCGCCAGGTCCGAGCGCACCATAGCCAGGGCCAGGCTCTTGCCCAGCCGCCAGCCATAGCCGCCGCTGGTGGCCCGGCCCACCAACTCGCCGTTTTGGTAAAGGGGTTCGGAGCCTCGGGCGTCGGCGTCTTTGATGCCATGGACCTCCAGGGTCACGAAGGCATTTTTGAAACCCTGCCGCTGCCAGGCCAGCAGGCCGTCGCGGCCGACAAATTCCCCTTTCTCTGGACGCACGAAGCGGTCCAGGCCCGACTCCAGGGCTGCGTACTCGATGGACAGCTCGGCGCCCACCATCCGATAGGATTTTTCCAGACGCAGGGCGTCCATGGCGCGGATGCCGAAGGGCTTGAGATTGAACGCCGCGCCCGCCTCCAGCAGCCGGTCAAAGATATAGTTCTGCATTTCGATGGGATGGTGCAGTTCCCAGCCCAATTCGCCCACGAAGTTGACCCGCAATGCCCGGGCCTGGGCGGCCTCCACATTGATCCACTGCCCCGACAGCCAGGGAAAAGCCCCATTGGAGAGGTCGGCGTCAGTGAGCTTTTGCAGCACCTCCCGGGAACGGGGACCAGCCAGCACCAGCACCCCGTAGCGGCTGGTCACAAAGTCCAGGCGCACGCTGGCGTCGGCGGGGACCAGCTTGGCCAGATAATCGTGGTCGTGGCGCTCCAAGGCTCCGGCGGAGACCAGATAGAACTGCTCCTCCCCCTCCCGGAACACGGTGAACTCGGCCCGCACCCCACCGTTTTGGGTCAGCAGATGGGCCAGGGCCATGCGACCCACCTTCTTGGGCACCCGGTTGGCCAGCAAGCTGTTCAGCCAGGCTTCGGCCCCGGGGCCGGATACTTCGCATTTAGCGAAGGCGGTCATGTCCAGTAACCCTACATTCTCCTGTACGTGGCGGCACTCCTGGCCTACGAACTCGAAATAATTGGAGCGGCGGAAGCTGTATTTTTCCCGGGGCCGCTCCTCAGGTTTGACGGGGGGATGATTTTCGTTAAGCAATACGTCGGGCTTGTCCAGTTCCGCTTCGGACAACCCGTAATTAGGGGGCGCGAACCAGTTAGGCCGCTCCCAGCCGTATTTGACCCCGAACACCGCGCCCAAGGCCCGCATCCGATCATGGCAGGGGGACTGCTTCAGGGGCCGGGCCGCCGGGCGTTCCTCATCCGGGTAATGGACGGTAAACACGTTGGCGTAGGCTTCCTGGTTTTTGCGGCGCAGATAACCCCGGGTGGCATAGGGACCGAACCGCCGGGGGTCCACGCCCAACATGTCGATGGACGGCTCTCCTTCCACGATCCATTCCGCCAGTTGCCAGCCGGCGCCGCCGGCGGCGGTGATCCCGAAGCTATGCCCCTCGTTGAGCCAGAAATTGCGCAGGCCCGGGGCCGGGCCGATAATGGGCGAGCCGTCCGGAGTGTATGCGATGGCGCCGTTATAGACTTGCTTGATGCCCACCTCGCCGAAGGCCGGCACCCGATTCACCGCCGCCTCGATATGGGGCATTAGCCGGTCCAGATCCTCTTGGAATAACTCGTACTCGGAATCTTTGTGAGGGCCGTCCACGTAACAGCAGGGCGCGCCTTTCTCGTAAGGCCCCAGCAGCAGGCCGCCGGCCTCCTCGCGCATGTAATAGGAGGCATCGGACTCCCGCAGCACACCCATCTCCGGTAGGCCCTGGCGCTTGCGAGCCTGAATTTCCGGGTGGGGTTCGGTGACGATGTACTGGTGCTCCACCGGGATCACCGGCACGTCCAGGCCCACCATGGCCCCGGTCCGGCGAGCGAAGTTGCCGGTGGCCGAGACCACATGCTCGCACTGGATATCCCCCTGGTCGGTGCTCACCAGCCACTCGCCGCCAGGCGCGCGGCTGATGCCGGTGACCGTGGTATTACGGTAAATCTGGGCGCCCCCGGCCCGTGCGCCCTTGGCCAGGGCCTGGGTGAGGTCGGCCGGCTGGATATAACCGTCGTCTGGATGCTGAATGGCGCCGATGACCCCGTCAGTATTGCATAGGGGCCAAATGGCCTTGACCTGCTCGGGGGTCAGCAACCGCACCTCCACACCGATGGTCTTGGCCACCCCCGCATAGAACTGGTATTCGTCCAGCCGGTCCCGAGAGTTGGCCAGGCGGATATTGGAAACTTGCCGAAAGCCCACGTCCTGGCCGGTTTCGGCTTCCAGGGTCTTATATAGCCCGACCGAGTATTTGTGAATCTGGCCTACCGAGTAGCTCATATTAAATAGCGGCAGCAAACCGGCGGCATGCCAGGTGGAGCCGGAGGTCAGCTCCTTGCGCTCCAGCAGCACCACGTCGGACCAGCCCTTTTTGGCCAAGTGGTACAGGGTGCTGACGCCGACGACGCCGCCGCCGATGACGACGACTCGTACATGGGTTTTCATTGCCCTTCTCCTCTGCGGTTAGGGTTTGCGGAAGCCATCGGCCAGGATTGCGGGCGGGTCATAGGGATTCAGACCTAAGCCGGTGTTCTCGGAGTGTAGCCCTTGGGCCGCAGCCCGCATCGGCCAGCGTGCGACCGTCGTTTGCACAGATGCGTCATGGGCGGCCTACGGCTAAACTTTGGTCCACGGTGTTCAAGGCCGAGACCGCGGCGCCGAAAGCATCATTCATCCGCGTGCGACACCACCCCAGTCGGCAGCCTCGAACCAGGACAATCATGAAACAAATTCTTGCCTCCGTGGGCGCCCTGCTGCTAGCCATCAGCCTGCTGATGCTGGCCAGTGGCCTGTTCGGCACTTTTATCGGTCTGCGCTCCTCCCTGGAGGGCTTTTCCCAGACCGTGGTGGGTCTGATGATGTCGGCCTATTATGTGGGGCTGATCGTGGGCACCCTGCGGATCGGGCCACTGGTCAACCGCATCGGTCATATTCGCGCTTTCGCCGCCTTTTGCGCCATCGCCGCCGCCGCTGCCATCACGTTTCCGTTTTATGCCTCGGCGCCGTTATGGATTCTGCTGCGAGGGATCATCGGCTTCAGCATGGCCGGGCTGTTCATGGTAGTGGAGTCCTGGCTTAACGACCGGGCCACGGGCGAGACCCGAGGCACGGTGATGTCCCTGTATATGATGGTCAGCTATCTGGCCATGGGCAGCGGCCAATTCATGCTCAACTTGGGCGATCCTTACGAACCCCAGTTGTTCATGCTGACCACCCTGTTGTTCTGCCTAGCCCTGATTCCGGTGGCGGTGACCCGCGCCAGCTACCCGGCGCCGGTGGAATCGTCCCACTTTGGGTTCCGGGAGTTGTATCGGATCTCCCCCACAGCGGTAATGGGTTGTTTGTGCGCGGGCCTATCCAGCGGCGCCATCTACGGAATGGGACCGGTGTTCGCCAAGAACCTGGGCCTGTCGGTGGCGGATATCTCCCGCTTCATGGGCGTTATCGTGATTAGCGGCCTGTTCCTGCAACTACCCATCGGCCGCCTGTCGGATCGCTATGACCGGCGCTGGATCATCATCGGCGTGGCCATCGCCTCGGCCTTGAGTTGCGTGGGAATGGTGCTGCTGATGCGCTTGGGTTCCTATCAGATGATGACCCCGACCGGGGCGGTGGACTCCCTGTGGGAGATGCAGTCCACGTCCCTGCAAGCAATGGCGGCGGCCTACGGCGGCTTCGTGGCCACCCTTTATCCCCTAAGCGTGGCTTACGCCAACGACTATATCGATCCCAAGGATATGGTTCAGGCCACCGGCGGATTGGTGCTGGCCTTTGGTATCGGCGCCGCCCTTGGGCCGGTAGCGGCAGCGGGGTTGATGAAACCACTCGGTCCTGCGGGACTGTTTATTTTCACCGGGTTCGCCGCAGCGATGTTGGTGGCGTTCGCCCTGTATCGTACCCGGCGGCGGAGTTGGGTGCCGGTCATGGAGAAGGAATCTTTCGTGGTCATGCCAGAGGCCATGGCCATGCCGGTGGCCATGGAATTGGACCCGCGAACCCAGGAAAGCCCCCAGTTGGCCCTGGAGCTGGAGCCACCCACACAGACCGATGCCCGGTGAGGATCAATCGACGGTTTCCGCCTTGGCCAGACCGTGTTTACGGATTTTTTCCGTGAGGGTGGTGCGCCGCAGCCCCAGCAGGGTGGCGGCATGGGCCACCACGCCATTGGCTTGGCTCAGGGCGGCCCGGATCAGAGCGGTCTCCAGATCCGCCATATATTGTTTTAGATCCATGCCCCCTTCGGGGACCCGGGCCAAAGGGGTGGGAAGACCACCGGGCGCTGAAGGCGCGGGCGGTATGGCTATGCTCCGTGGCGGGGATTCGGGCCGGGCCGCTTGCGCCGATGAAGGGAACTGCTGGGTCAGATAACCCTCCCGGAACTTTTCAGGGAGTTGCGCGACATCCACCAGGCCATCGGGGTGCAGAATCGCCAGGCGCTCCATCAGATTCGCCAGTTCCCGTATATTGCCG
>CAZQXD010000088.1:0-15360 GCA_964597315.1 uncultured Candidatus Competibacteraceae bacterium | reverse complement strand
CGTTGACCAGATCGCCGCTGCGAAACGACAGCCCGGCGCCGAAAGCCGCCAGGAGATCGGCTGGGTGATCGTGGGAGGAATGACTTTCGGGACCTTGCTGACCCTGTTCGTGGTGCCGACGGTGTATACCCTGCTGGCCCGGCGGCGGGAGGGACCGGTCGGCGCGGCGGCCACGGCGGCCATTTGAGCGGCCCGGTCCTGGCGTCAGGAGGATACGCGCCGACGCACAGAGCAATGTCGTCTCAGCTCTCCGCGTCAGTCAGGATGGATTGCGGAAACAAGGTATTCAGGTCATCGCCCCGAGCCAGCACCCGACCGGCCTTCAACACCGGCCGCAGCCGCCCCCCACGCCAGTGGCGCAGCCGGTACAGGGTGGCGAAGGGGAAATTTGGCGCCGCCGCCCCCTGCCCGCCCACCAGTTCGCCGCCCCGGCGCACGTTATCCACCATCCAGGCGGGCAGGCGCAGATGATAGGGGTTGCGGGCCACCTCCCCGGTGTGCAGGGACAGGGCCGCCACCAGTTCGGCCACCTCCTCCACGCTGGATTCCACCAGCAGATTGGGGTCGTCCATGGGACTCCAGAACTCCGTCTCCACCACCTGGCAGGCAAACGCCCCCGGCTGGCGGGCCAGGGCCTCCATCACCAGCAGATGCACCCCCAGATGGGTGCGGTTCCAGTCCCCGGCGTGGGGCAGAAAAATCATCGCCGGGCGCTCGGCGGCCAGCACCCCGGCCACGGTTTCCACGCTGGCCGCCCACTGCCCGGGCCGTTCCTGGCGGGCCGTGGGGTTGATAGCCTCCAAGCCGTCCTCGCCCAGAACGCGCAACCCGAAGCCTAGATACGCGCAAGCGTCGGTCAGCTCCCGCCGCCGCGCCGTCCGCCGCGCCTGGCGGCTGCCCAGGGTCACGGCCACGTCGGTTATCCGCCAGCCCCCCTGCCGGGCTAGCCGCAGGGGTAGACCGCCGATAATCGCCTCGTCGTCTGGGTGGGGGGCGAAGATCAGGGCCTGAGGGGCGCCGGGGACCGGCCCGGGCGGCGGGGCCGGTCGGGACCGGGCGGCGATGGCCCGGCCCTGCTCTAGCAGCCGGACGAAACCGCTCACCCAGTCCTGGTAGGGGTTGTGGTCGCTCATGGCTTAGCTCGCGGTATCCTGGTTGGCATGCTGTACGGCCCGGCGGATCATCAGCAGCGCCCCGTATACGGCCTCGGCCCGCTTGGGGACAAGCCGGACGCGCAAGGCTTCTTCCAGCCAGGGTTCCAGAAACGGCGCCAGGCCCCCTTGCAAACAGCAGGGCAGCGGCCGACTGGCGGCAGCCTCCAGGGCGGCGCCGATGCGGTCGATTTCGGCGGCCCCCCGGCGAATCAAGGCCACGGCCAGGGGCGCGCCCTGCTCCACCTGCTCGATGACCAGGGGGGCCAGTTGGGCAAACCGGGTGGCGGTGGCCTGATTGACCCAGGCCATCAGCCGGGATAGATCGTCGTCGAAGTGGGCGAACACGGCCGCCACCAGGGGGGAGGTCGGCTGGCGGCCATCCCGCCATTGCAGGGTCAGGCGCACCGCCTCCAGCCCCAGCCAAGCGCCGCTGCCCTCGTCGCCGTGGGGAAAGCCCCAGCCGCTCACCTGGTATTCCCGGCCAGCCTCGATTTGATAGGCCACGGTGCCGGTGCCAATGGCGATCACGGCCCCGTCGGCGCCGTCATGAGCGCCTAGACAGGAGGTATAGGCATCGGATTTGAGCAGCAGCCGGGCGAAGGGATGGGGGGTGTTGTAGAACCGCTCCCGGGCCGAGGGCAGTTCGGTGCCCGCCAGCCCCACGCCGCAATGGAATTGGTGGTCTCCATCGTCCAGGCGCAACCCGGCCTTGGCGAGGGCCTGATCCAGGGCCTGGTGGATGGAACCCCAGCTTTCTTCCACGGACTGGCAGATATTGGCGGAACCGCCCCGGCCCTCCCCCAGCAAAGCGCCATCGGCGGACTCCACCCGGACCAGGGTTTTGGTGGCGCCCCCGTCCACGCCGATGAAAATGTCACGCTTGGGATGACTTGGATACATGACCATTCAGAGAATCTTTTGTGGTATGGAAAACAAGATACTAATACACGGCCAATTTGCCGCTCCGATGCCGAGTTGAGTCGGGCTTTTTTTCTCTGCTATTGAACATTCCGCCCTGGCCGCCGATCACGCTGCGACGGCAACTGCCTACGCCTAGCCGTGATATATCACGATCCGCGAAATATCCCGCCCAATAGTCCCGAAAAACCCTGTCCTCTCCAGCACAACCTCCTTATGGATACGTGTAGGTTTTTATCTCATAAGCATTTTTTAATCCCCATTGAAAAACCCATGGCACTGGCACGGTGATTGCGATGTACTTCCCGTCGGAATGCACTGCCTCCGGCAAGCTTGAACAAGCGCCCATGTCACAAACAGACTTTTGGGCATCGTTGCCCTCCTGGAGGAATCACCCATGACTGACCAAAACAAGCTGTTTTCATTACACCATTACCTGGCCATCGTATCGGCGGCGGTTTTGCTGGGCGGTTTCAGCACCGTATCGGTGTTGTGGGCCGACGAGGATTCCGCAGCCCAATTTAACGCCGACGGCGAACTGGTCCGGCCCGAAGGGTATCGGGAATGGGTGTATGTGGGTACGCCGGTAACACCCAATGATCTGAACGACGGTAAAGCCGCGTTTCCAGAATTTCACAATGTGTATATTGACCCGGACAGTTGGGCGCACTACAAGCAAACTGGCGAATTCCGAGACGGCGCCATTCTCACCAAGGAGCTGGTCAGCGTCGGCTCCAAGGCCGCCGCCAGTGGCAACGGTTATTTCATGGGTGAGTTCATCGGCCTGGAGGCAACGGTAAAAAGCGCCAAACACTTCCCTGATGAGCCGGGTAACTGGGCGTATTTCAGTTTCACCAGCGAGGACCATGGCAGCCTGAAAGACACCGCCCAAGCCTTCCCCACCGCAGCATGCAGCGCCTGCCATCAAGCGTCCGCCGAGCAGGACTTGGTCTTCACCCAGTATTACCCGGTGCTGCGGGCCGCCGGGGCCGAAGCCGGTAAATAACCGTACCTCCCTCGGGCCAAGGAAGGCCCCAGCCCATACTTTTTCCTATCGAACCCAGAGGATGCCGCCATGAAGCGACAACTTCCGTATCTTGCCGCCGTTGGCCTGCTGGTGGCCTTTTCCAGCAACGCCGAACCGGAATTCTCCCCCTATGTGGATCAGTCCGGCGCTATCCGGGTCCCCGACAATTACCGCACCGACTGGGATTTTCTAGGCACCTGGTCCATCGCCGACAAACAGCCCGAAGGAGGCGCCGCCGAATTCCATGGCGTTTATACCCAGCCGGGCGCCATCGCGGCATTTCGGACCACGGGTCAGTTCCCCGATGGGGCGGTGCTGGTGAAGGAACTGCTGACCACCGACACCGGGGAGCTGACCACCGGTCGGGTCAGTTGGGCGCGGACGATCAAGGGCTGGTTCGTGATGATCAAGGACCGCCAGGGCCGGTTCCCGGACAGCGGCTTATGGGGCGACGGTTGGGGCTGGGCGTATTTCGACGCCGATGATCCGGTCAACACCGCCACCAAGGATTACCAGGCCGAGTGCATCGCTTGCCATGTGCCGGCGCGGGACACGGACTGGGTGTACACCCAAGGTTACCCCGTACTCCAACCCCAACCCCAACCCTAAACCGGGTCCCTGGTGACCCCCAAGCCGAGGCAACGCCGCGCCATGAATACGCCAACCCTAACCCTGATCAGCCATACCCTGTGCCCCTATGTACAACGGGCGGTTATCACCCTGACCGAAAAAGCTATCGACCACGAACGCATCTACATCCACCTGGACGATCCACCGGACTGGTTTAAGCGGATCTCGCCCCTAGGCAGGGTGCCGGTGCTGCTGGTGGACGGTCGCCCCCTGTTCGAATCCACCGTGATCGTGGAATACCTAGACGAATTGACCCCCAACAGCCTGCACCCGACTGATCCCTTCGAGAAATCCCAACATCGGGCCTGGATGGAGTACGGCTCGTCGATTCTCGACACTATCGGGGGGTATTACTCGGCCAAGGACACCGCCGCCCTGGAACGCAAACGCGATCAACTGGCCGCCCTGTTCGCCCGTCTGGAACAGGAACTGGGGACCGGACCCTATTTCGGGGGCGGGGATTTTTCTCTGGTGGATGCGGTGTTCGGCCCGATATTCCGGTATTTCGACGTATTCGAGCGCTACGGGGAGCTAGGCATCTTCGACCACACCCCCAAGGTCCGGCGATGGCGTTCGGCCCTGGCGGCAAGGCCATCGGTCCAAACCGCCGTGGGACCGGACTATGAAGAAGAACTGCACCGCTTTGTCATCGCCCGCCAAGGCCGACTGGGGGAACTGGCCCTGGCCTGGGAGCGGCGGGTTCTTTGGCCAAACCGAAACGCCCCGCCCGTTCCGGCCGGTTATCAAACCGCCTCCGCCGAAACCCCCTAACACAACCGGGCAGCACCCCAAATTGGGGGTCTGCCCAAGGCAATTCCGCTACAGGCGGCTGTGCAATAGCATGTTCACAACGGCAACGTGTGAAGCTCTTATCCAACCTTGGAAGGGGGGTTCTGAGTTATAAATGATTTCATGATGGATAATCGGCCCTAGGCTTCTGAAGTAGGGCAGGTAGTGTACAAATTTGCTCCAGGAATTGGCCGCATATGTCAGACGGCATCCCACCGCGCAGATTCTCGGTAGTTCGACCTCTCGCATATATTTGTCAATGGGAACGGACCTAAAGCAAATATCACTGACTGATTTATCCTTTATGGTCGTGGTGAAGGGACGGCCATGCACCCATTGGGGCGGCATGGACGGATCTTTTTTGGGATCAGGCACAAAATCTTCAAACCCCAGATACTGCACCTCGCGCATACCTCCAATGGAAATCATCCTGCCGATACGACGCGGGTTTACCGGCGTAGCGATGTGGGTGATGCGGCCCTCAGGACCATGAGTCGGATCACCGGTGATATTTTTCGCTAGGGGACAGCTACTGTGATCGTGGGGCCAGCCTTCGTGGGTTCTAGAGACCAACTCATTACGCATTGATGGCGGTGGTGGCTGTGGCTGTGGCTGTGGCTGTGGCGGCGCATCTGGGGCGAGTTCGTTCATTTTCCGAAGCGTGTTCATACCAGGATCAACCACGCCGTCGATAATTTTAAATACTCCTTGGTTTTTCCAGTGTACTTGAAAATGCCATATCGCCTCCGCCAGAACTTTGGGGCAAGTACCGTTATTGCCTGGAGCTGGTGGGGTTCTCCATGATTCCTTTTGGCCGCCCTGAGCGTTGGGGATAGCGGCTAAAAGCTCAATAATCGTGTTTTGATCAAAAGCTAAATTCGCAACATTTACATTGCGCCACCGCAACCCGACTGGCCCTTTTAGAGTCTTATTTGCCATGGAATGATCCAAAATGTTTTAATCGCATCTCGTTTTGAACTCCACTTCTCGAATGGGTCATGTTTGAGTCAACAAGATCGAAACCGTTTAAGCAAAGCAAGTTCACGTCTAAGCGCCGCATGCGTATTCCACATATACCGTTCTATTGAGTATAAGCAAAGAAGTCAAATTTTGCATTATCATTATTATAACAATCGACGAAGTGTAAAAGTGACGTGGATCGTGCCTACTGCGCCGCTGAATAATTCTGGAAGAACCGTCTTTTTATTGCGACATCGCGTTAGGACCATGATGCGGTTCGCGTCGCTCACCACATCCTACAATTATCAACCTATTGCAGTTTTGTAGGATGCGGTGAGGCACGAACCGAATCTTACAAAATTCATAACTTTATCAGAAAGCTACACGCCAAATAGAATAAATCAAACCCGGCGACCCGCCACAACCCAACACGATAATCCTGCTATTTGCTGGATGGGGCGGCCGCGCTACCGGCGAGAATGCCACCATCAATGTTGAGTTCGATCCCCGTAACATACTTCGATTCATCGGAGGCCAAATACAGCGCCCCATAGGCCACGTCCTCTGGTGCGCCCATAATGCCAAGGGGAACCTCGGCGGCGATGTCCTTGATTGTGGCCTCTCTTTGCGCTCCTTCACCGAGCATGGCATCCCACATGGGTGTCAGTATCGCGCCTGGGTGGATCGAGTTACAGCGAATCGGATAGGCTTGTTCCGCGCAGTAAAGGGCCACTGATTTTGTATGGTTACGTACTGCTGCTTTGCTCGAAGCATAGGCGGCAGCGCCAGGAATTCCCACGATACCCGATCTGGAAGAAATATTGATGATACTGGCGTGCTTTGAATGTCTCATTAACCGAATGCCGTACTTACACCCGAGCGCCACGCCATCTAAATTTGTCCTGTGGACGTGATGCCAGCTTTCGAGATCAAGATTTTCGGGATCATGTGGGCCTTGGGTTTCAAGAAAGCCTGTTATACCGGCATTGTTGACAATAACATCCAGCCGCCCATATTCTTTTTCAATAAATGTTGAGACAAATTCCCAGTCTGATTCTTTGGAGACGTCGAGATGAATATATTTAGAACAAGCGCCGATTTTATCGGCTACGTCTTGCCCAAGAATGTCGTTTATGTCAGATAGAATAACCTGTGCGCCTTCAGCGGAGAACAGCTCGGCAATGGCTTTGCCGATACCCCTGGCCGCGCCAGTGATTAATGCGATTTTATTTTCTAGTCTTGGCATAATTTTTTATAAGTATAGGGCTTAGAAAACTCTTTGGAAGAAACAAAGAACCATTACCGTGAAACGATTCGATCCCACATCCTGCTGAGAATATCCTGTTCTTCGGGTCCGATGGCCTCAACATTAATGGCCGTGGTTTCGATACTAGTATATCCCATCCACCGGCGCAGCATATTTAGCGGCACTCCGGCGCTGATGGCGGCAATCCCGTCGCCATGCCGAAGGCCCTTGGGGGCGGCCCGTCCGGGAGGCTTGCGACAGCCTTGACCGCCTTGACCTTGCATCACGCCGTGGCGCGGCTCCATGGCCACCATGGGTACACCTGTGCCCTGCGGGCGTTTGTGTGCCTCTCTGAGGCCGTGTGCCCTTATTAAGATCCCTTGACTTACCCCGCTATATACATACCTGGGTGAAGAAAGATTCATCTTACTCGGCATGAGTAATCTTTCCCGCTTGCTGGTGGTAGTTCACTATGAAAGAGGTAAAAGCAATGAAACCCTACGCATTATTTCCGCTCGCAAAGCGACCAAAAATGAACAGAAATATTATAGAGGTGAAATATTATGAAAAAAGAATATGATTTTTCAAAAATGAAGTCGCGTAAAAATCCCTATGCTTCCAAGCTAAAAAAATCGGTCACTATCCGTCTTAGCGAGGATGTCATCGAATATTTCAAGAATATGTCGGAAGAGTCTGGCATTCCCTATCAAAGTTTAATAAACCTGTATCTGCGCGATTGTGCCAACCATCATCGAAAGCTTGATATCCAGTGGCGGGCTTAGGGAAACTCTGAACGGCCCGTAGGCAGCTATCCCCTGCAGGTGACAGGGGTCTAATGCTGCTTTCCCGCTTTCCCTTCCTGGGTGGTGGCCTCCTGGACCTGCTGGCGGGCCTGCTCCTGGTCTTATCCGTGGGCCTTCAGGGCGGTCCGGTCTTGGTCCGGTTCTCCGGCCAGGTTCTCGGCCAGGGTCAGATAAAGCTGTAAAAGGCTCTAACCTGATATTATTTGCAGCGATTCCTGACGTGCGGTTAAGGCGTGCTTCAATTGGACACCAAAAAGCCTTTGCGTACGATTTTTTCCGTTTCGTGAGCTGACCCCGTGTTGGATACACCGTCCCCACCCCGAACGTGACCTCCGCCCGTGGCCAGGGATGCGTCGAGGCCCTTCACGGACCCCGACCGCATCCCTCGCGGTCACGGGTACTCGACGACGTAACTGGGAGCCTCGAAGGGGCCCTTGTCGGGGCCGCAGTTGGGCGGATCGTCTGGAACGTCCGGGTCGGCGCAGGGCAGAATGCCGTCCACCGTGTCGCCGACGCCATTCACCACGGCAATGATCGTGCCCGGGCCGCTGAGGTTCTTCGTCATGACGTGGTTCAGCTTCACGCCCGATGTCATCGGTACCTCGTAGCCGTTGTCGGTCAGGATCGAGGGGTCGTTGCGGTTGAACACGTAGACGCCGCCGCCCCAGAGTTCGTGCGTCGCGACATTGTGGTCGACCTTGTAGCCGGCCCAGCCGAGCGTGCCGTTGGGCTTCATCCAGTCCGCCTGGGTGGGCGGATCGTAGGGCAACTCGCACTGGTACAGGATCACGCGTCCCCCCTCGCCATTCCAGACCGTGTTGTGCTCTTGGAAGTGCTCGACGAACAGGCCGGTAGCCGTGACGTGATCACCGTTGACTACGACGCCGGTGCGGCCGATGTTGGTCACCCACCGCTCGTTGTCACCGAACGTTCCGGCTGTGCGGTCGAAACCCTCGATGCCGTGGTCGGCTCGCCATACCCAGATGTGATCGATGAGGACGTGGTCGAGGTTGACCTGGAGGGCAGTGTCGACCCGGCCAGTGTGCGGACCGCCCACTCGGAAGTACACGTCGCTGAGTGTCGTCGGGTTGTTGGGGTCGGACTTCCTGGCGCCGTTATTGCCGTTCGGCTTGCCGACCTGTAGCAGCATCGGTGATTCGGCCGGGTTCGGGTCCAGCAGGGTTCCGCCCGGAGTACGGCCGACCTGTGTGCAGGAGCCCGACTCGGTCATTTGGCACGAGCCCGCGTCGATGGTCACGCCGGCCAGGATGATGCCCGGCCTGTCGGCGATCTTGAGCGGAATGGCCCCATCGGCGGCGTTCAGTGTCGCCAGTCCCATGCCAAGGACGACCGTGTCGGCGCGCTTCACCTCGATGCTCTTCGAGACCTCGTAGATGCCGGGGGTGAGAATCAGGTGCTTGCCGCGGGCGAGCTGGTTGTTGATCTCCTGAATCGAGTCGCTCGGCCTGGCGATGAAGAAGTCCGTAATCGGGATGCTCCGGCCGGGTGTCATGTCATCGGCCCAGCTGATGCCCTTCGTGTCGTGCTGCGCAGACGGGACGTGCACCACGTACTCGCCCTGGGCGTCGACGAAGAGGTAAGGCTTCTCCCGGCTCACCGGGGTCGTCTCGAGCACCGTGTACGGCGGGTTTGGGTAGGTATCGCCGGGTGTGCCGATGGGAGGAGCCGGCGCACCGATCACGCCGGAGAAGACCTGATTCCACACGGCGTTCGTCCAAACACCGACCTCGCTGTTGCGCGTGTACCATTGCTGCTGGGAGCCGTTGATCAGCGCCTGATCGGGGTTCAATGCGTCCGCAACCCTCGAATCGGCGATGAAGCCGCCGCTGGCGAAGGACGGCCCGGAGCAATAGTCCATGAGGGTGAGATTGCCGCCCTTGACGTCCACCCGGCGCATCGAGACCGCTTGGGACACGGCCCACATGTTCGCCGAGGCCTCGCAACCGGGCTGGCCGCTCGTGTTCACGTTGATCGTGAGGTTGGAAAGAGCGCGCCAGAAGTTGTTCAGGGCGAAGCAACCGATGAACTCCGGGTTCTCCGGATCGTCGAAGCAGCGGTTGTAAACTTCGATCGCCCCGTTGATCTGTACTTCACCCGGCGAGGCGCCCAAACCCGCGATCTCGGTGTAGTAGCCCACCTGGACCTGCAGCGGCTCCTCATCGGTGCCGTATGTTCCCGGCATGAAGTAGAGGCCGTAGCGCGCGGGGCCCATCTCGTTGTCGACCTGCCGGGCGTGAATCGCGTCGAACGCCGCCTGAATCTCGCTGGTCGGCATGCTCGGGTCGAAGATCATCACGTTGGGACCGAAGTCCGGATTCGTAGGGTCCATCTTCTGGGGTGGGGCAGCAGTCGCCGTGAGGGCGAAAGCCGTCGTCAGCGCGACCCCCAAGTGCCACGGCAGCCTGGCATGTCCGATGGACGGTTGCCTACCTGTGGCTGATGGTATTGGTATATCGATACGTATGTCAGGCATCTCTTCTCCTCCACTTGGAGTTCGTCTGTCATGGTCAAACAAGACCGCCAACCGCCATCAATCAAGATGGGATGTTTCATGGTCCCCCGAGGTGCGGTACCCGAGTGACGAGTGCAGCCGACGAGGGTTTCGGAACGAGATTCGATAGGTTCTAATGTTGTGGGAAGCCTCCTCTCGAGTGATGGCAATCATGGCGGGCGCCCCCTGCTCAGGGCCGACCCGCCGGTACGACGGCATTGGCAGCCGCCACTTGTCGATAGTACTCGAAGGACTGCTTCGGGATGCGCTCCAGGGTCTCGTAGTCCACGTACACCAGGCCGAAGCGTTTGGCGTAACCGAAGGCCCACTCGAAGTTATCCAGCAGCGACCACACGAAATAGCCGCGTATGTCGGCGCCTTCGGCGATGGCATCGTGGACGGCGCCCAGGTACTTCTCCAGGTAGTCGACCCGGTAGTCGTCGTGGACCTGCCCATCGGCGTCCATCACGTCCTCGTAGCCGGCACCGTTCTCGGTGATGTAGATGGGTATGGGCCCGTAACGGTGGTGGATGTCCATGAGCTGGTCCTTGAAGGCCCCCGGGGCGATCTCCCAGCCCATACCGGTCACCGGTGTCCCCTCTGGAAGCGGCTTCTGCCCGAAGCCGAACATGGCGTTCGGATCGTGGCGGACGAAGTTCCGCGAGTAGTGGTTAATCCCGAAGTAGTCCAGGCGCTGGTGGATAGCGGCCAGGTCGCCGTCGCGGACGTAGGGCGCCATATCCGGCTCCAGGACGGCCGGATAGCGTCCCAGGTACTGCGGATCGGCGAAGGCCCGGTTCCATAGGGCATCGGCCCGTTCGGCGGTCTTACGGTCGGCCTCCGAGTCCGAGGCCGGCAGGATGGGCTGCATGTTGTGAACGATGCCGAGGGTCAGATCCGGGTCGTCGGCCCGCAACTCGGCGATGGCCTTGCCGTGAGCCAGATTCACGTGGTGGATGGCCTTGAGGGTGGCCTCACGGTCTCTGAGTCCGGGTGCGTGCACCCCCTCGGCGTGACCCAGGATGGTGAACACGTTCTGCTCGTTGAAGGTGGCGTAGTGCCGGACCCGGTCGCCCAGCCGACGGTGCACGGCCATGGCATAGTCGCGGTACCACTCGGCGATGTCCCGGTTGCGCCAGCCACCCTTGTTCTCGAGGGCCTGGGGCAGGTCCCAGTGGTAGAAGCACAGCCAGGGAGTGAGGTCGGCCGCCAGGACGGCATCCACCAGGCGGTCGTAGAAGGCGAGCCCGGCCTCGTTCACCTGTCCCACGCCCTGGGGCAGGATGCGCGGCCAGGCCGTGGAGAAGCGGTAGGCCGAGATCCCCAGGCGCTGCATCAGGGCGATGTCTTCGGGATAGCGATGGTAGTGGTCGCAGGCCACGTCGCCGGTGTCGCCGTTCTCCACCTTGCCCGGGGTGCGGCTGAAGGTGTCCCAGATGCTGGGGCTGCGGCCGTCCTCGGTGGCAGCCCCCTCGATCTGGTAGCTGGCCGTGGAGGCGCCCCAGACAAAACCATTGGGAAATTGCTTGCTCATGGTTGTTCCTCGGTTCGTAGTTGCAGTTGCCATTCGTCTTGCAGGTCCCGGGCGGCCTCTTCGGGCGTTATGCTGCCTGCCGCGAGAGCGAACGCCAGTTCGGGATGATATGTGGCCGCTGATCGGATTCCAGCAGGTGGGGCAGCCAGAGCTTGAAGCGCTGATTGTCCAGGGTGCTCAGCTCGATCCGCACCCCAGGGTTCACCGTTTCGTACTCTCGGGCGATCCCGTCCCAGAGGGAGACTTTGACCGGGTCGTTCTCGATGTGCAGGAGCCGCACCGTGGTGGCGGCCCAGGGGTCAGTGCCGGTACGGACAGCAACAGGGCTGTCATGATGCCCGTGATCGTGAACCTGCTCCAAAGCGCCCTCGCCTTTGGGGTGGCGTCGGAACCACGCCTGCGGAAGATCTCGATGCGATTCTTCATGGTCTCACCCCTTGACCGCACCGCCGGTGAGCCCGGCGACGATGTGCTTCTGGGCCAGCAGGTAGAACACGATGGCCGGCAGGATCGTCACGGTAATGTAGGCCAGAACCAGGGGCCAGTCGGTGGCGTACTGGCCCTGGAACTGCATGATGCCCAGGGGCCAGGTGTAAGCCTCTTCGCGGTTCAGCACCACCAGCGGAAGCAGGTAGTTGTTCCACGAGTTCACCAGGGTGAACACGGCCACCGTGGCCAGGATGGGCCTCGAAAGCGGCAGTGTGATGGACCAGTAGAAGTAGGCGTAGCCACAGCCGTCGATGCGGGCGGCCTCCCACAGGTCCTGGGGGAGCTGCTTGAAGAAACCCCGCATCAGCACGATGCTGAAGCCCAGCCCGAAGGCCACCTGGGGTAGGATCACGCCCCAGGCCGAGTCCAGCAGGCCGAAGTCGCGAATCTTGATGAACAGCGGCAGGATGGCCGTGGCCGCTGGAAACATCATACCCAGCAGGATGTAGTTCAGCAGCATCTGGCTGCCGAAGAACTGCATCTGGGCGAACACGAACGCTGCCATGGAGCCCAGGAGCAGCGTCAGCACCACGCTGGCGCCGGCGATCAGCAGGGAATTGAACATCAGCCGCCACAACCGCGGATCGGCGATCACTTCCCAGTAGTTCTGCCACAGCCAGTCTGCAGGCAGAGCGAAGGGGCTGGTGCGCAGCTCGCCCGTGGTCTTCAGGCCTCCGACCACCGTGGCGTAGAGTGGAATGATCACCAGGCCGGCGACCAGTAGAAGCGTCAGGTATTGCGGCAGACGATTTTGCTCTCTGCCCGAGCGAAACAGTCTAGTCATGGCGCATTAACGTCCTGCGGTAGGTAAAGGCGAACACAACGCAAAGGACAAACAGGATGACCCCGATGGCGCTGCCGAAACCGATCTTCATCCGTCCTATGCCGAAGTAGTACAGGTAGCTGACCACCGAGTGGCTGGAATTCGCGGGACCGCCGCCGGTGAGCGGAATGATGAGATCGAAGAGTTGCAGCGAGCCGAGGACGGAGAAGAAGATGGAGAGGCGGATCGTCGGCGCCAGCATGGGGATCTTCACGTACCAGCTGATCTGCCGACGGGTAGCGCCGTCGATTCGGGCGGCTTCGATGATCTCGTGGGAGATGCTCTGGATACCTGCGATGAAGATCATCATGTGGAAGCCGAAGTACTTCCACACCAGCACCACGAGGATGGCATAGAACGCCCACTCCCGTTCCGCCAGGATGAACGGCGCCTCCGCGCCGAACCAGCCGAAGACCCCGGCCAGCAACCCGTAGTCGCCGTCGTAGACGAACTTCCAGATCAGGCCGGCCGCGATCTCGGCCAGGATGAAAGGTAAGAAGAAGAGCGTCCGGAACAGGTAGTTGCCCGGGATCTTCTCGGCCACGATGAGCGCCATCCACATGGCCAGCGGAAGCTGCACCAGCAGTGACACCGCGATCACCAGGAACGTGTTCCACAGCGCCGAATGGAACACACGGTGGCCGACCACGATCTCGTAGTTGCGCAGGCCAACGACCTTGGTGGGATCACCGTAGCCGTTCCAGTCGAAGAAGCTGTAGTAGCCCGCCTCGATCATCGGCAGGATGACGAACAGCGTAAAGAGCGTCAGGGCCGGGATCAGGAAGAGGACGGCGGTGAGGTACTTGTCGGCGGCCTTATGGCCGGCGTTCGCCCGGCGCCAAAAGTCGGCCGCCCGAGCGAGCCAGCCATTGGCGGTCGCTGCGGAGGGTGGCGTGCTGTGCATGGACTATCCCCTGGGTGTGTCGCGGAACGGGGGTGTGACCGAAAGAGGGCGTCGCCCCCTTCCAGCCGCGTCGCAGCCTGTCGGCTACTGCTCGAACTCCCACTCCTGCTGGAGCGTCTCGGCCGCCTCCTCGGGGGTGATGGCGCCGGCGGCCAGATCCGCGGAGATGTCGTTCACCACCCGGCCCACGTTGGCGCCCAGCAGCTGGTCGTAGACGATCTGCACGTAGGGCGCCATTTTGACGGCCTCCGCGACCCGACGGAAGTAGGGGTTGTCCAGGGCTTCCTCGGCGCCGATGGTCAAGGGGATGTGCATGCCCGCAGCAGCCATCTTGCGCTGGTTCTCCTCGTTCAGCCAGAAGCGCAGGAAGTGTACGGCCTCGTCGGGCGCTCCATCGGTCACCAGCCATCCCTCGATCACACCCAGGACCGCCTCATTGCCCTGGCCGCCCTCCACCGCAGGGAAGGCAGTGAAATCGATGTACTCGTCCGCAATACCCTCCCCGCTCTGGCTGGAGTTCTTCTGGACCGCGTAATCGAAGTCGCCCATGAAGTGCATGCAGGCCTTGCCGTCGCCGAAGTGGCCGGACGCATCGTCGTACTTGGCTGCGAGGAAGCCGCGCTGGAAGGGCTCGCGGTCCACCAGCTCCTTGAACAGCTCGCCGGCCCGTACGAACGCAGGACCGTCAAAGCCCTCGCCCGTGCGGTTGTAGGCGGCCTCAAAGGCCTCCTGCCCGCCGACGCGCAGCGCCAGCATGGTCCAGTAGAAGTGCAGCGGCCATTTATCGCCTCCACCCACGGCGATGGGGGTGACGTCTGCGGCCTTGCACTTGTCCACTGTCTCGAGGAATCCGCTCCAGGTGGCGAGATCCGCCGCCTCGGCACCGGCCTTCTCCAGCAGGGCCTTGTTGTACCAGAGTAATTCCAGAGAGGTCTTCATGGGGACGCCATAGACGCGGCCCTCGTAGGCGAAGGCCTTGACGCCGGCTGAAGCCAGCGAATCGGCCCACTCACCCTGCACGAACTCGGTGATGTCCCGCAGCACCCCGGCCTCGGCTTGATCGAAGAAGACGCCACCGGACCAACTGTAGAAGAGGTGGGGACGCTCTTCGGATTGCAGGGTGGTGGGTAGCTTGGCCTTGAAGGCTTCGTTCTCGAGAAACTGCCACTCGATCTTCACGCCGGGGTTGTTCTGCTCGAACTCGGCGCCTATCTGCTGCCAGAGTTCCAGAAACTGCGGGACATTCTGGATGTGCAGAATCTTGACGGTGGTGTCGGCCCAGGCGACCGAAGCCATGCTGGCGGCCAGCGCTACGCTGGCCAGAATCTTGCGGTGTCTGCTCATAACAGTGCTCCTCGTCGGTGGTATCCGAGGCGTTTGCCTTAATGTAACCGGTTTCATAGTAATGACTACCGGCTGCAAATGCAAGGCTGTTTCCACCTCCCGACAGGCCATCTAGGCTGGCCCTTCCGCCATAGGCGCCCGGCCACCGGGCTAGCCCTTGCGGCGGGCCGACGGCGGTGTCACCCTCATCAATGAACCACGGGTTGATGGCCCTCGCCAGGACCTCT
>CAZQXD010000087.1:0-15409 GCA_964597315.1 uncultured Candidatus Competibacteraceae bacterium | reverse complement strand
CCCATGTGAACGTAGGTCATCGCCAGGCGCTTATCACTCAACCCCCGTTTCTAGACGGGGGTTTTTTTTTCTCGTCGCCAATACCTTCCAAACCATCGCCTAGCAGGTCATCGTCGATCGCAAAGCTTTTTGACTCCCATGAGCTTTACCCGCCGAAACACTGGAATCCCGGACGAACATCAAGTAGCCAGGTCCGGTCTTTGGTCCTATGATCGTTCCATCACCAGAAGAGCCGCCACGACTTTCCATGCTCCGCCAAGCCGACCTGAACGACCTTAACGACCTGGTCGATATCGAAAACCGTTGCTTTCGCAGCGATAAACTGTCTCGGCGCCGATTCCGCTATATGCTCACTAAGGCCCACGCCACCACTTGGGTGGATGAAATGGACGGGCGACTGTGCGGCTATGTGCTGCTGCTGTTCTCTCGGGGCACGGCCTTGGCCCGGCTGTACTCCATCGCCGTGGAGCCAGCCTGCAAAGGACAAGGCGTGGGGACACGGCTGCTGGAAGCCGCCGAAAAGGCCGCCGTGGAGCATGATTGCGTGTCCATGCGCCTGGAGATACGCAAAGACAACGCGGCCTCTCTGGCCCTGTTCCGCCGACACGGCTACAAGCAGTTCGAGGAGGTTCTGGATTACTACGAAGATCATATGGACGCCCTACGCTTCGAAAAAAGCTTGGCCCCCTACCTCAACCCCGATCTGTTCAAAGTGCCCTATTATGAGCAGACTCTGGATTTCACCTGCGGTCCCTCGGCGGTGATGATGGCCATGAAGGCCCTGGACCCGGCCCTGGAGCTGAACCGTAAGCTGGAACTGCGCATCTGGCGGGAGTCCACAACCATTTTTATGACCGCCGGTCATGGCGGCTGTGGCCCGTATGGACTGGCTCTATCCGCCTATCACCGGGGCTTCGACTTGGAAATCTACGTCAACGCCGACAATGTGTTTCTGGTGGATTCGGTCAGAAGCCCCGAAAAAAAAGAAGTCATGCGCCTGGTCCAGGAGGATTTCTTAGAAGAGATTCGCCACCTGCCTGTCACCGTCCACCACGCCACCCTGGGGGTGGACGAGTTGCAGTGTAAGTTCGAGGCGGGCGGTATCCCGGTGGTGTTGATCAGTTCCTGGCGGATTTACGGGGAGCGGTTCCCCCATTGGGTGGTGGTCACCGGCTTTGACGAACACTATATCTATGTCCATGACCCCTTTGTGGACTATGAGTATGACGAAACCGTCATGGATTCCCTTAATATGCCCATCCCGCGACGAGAGTTTCAGCGCATGGCGCGCTACGGCAAGGCCGGACAGAAAGCCGTGCTGATTCTGCGTCGTCCCCTGGATGCAGCCCCCTCCCTTGCCTGACGAGACCTGAGTCGATGGCCGATCATATTGTGCTCGTGGACAACCCTGCGGATTGGAAGGACAGTTTTCCGGCCATCCCGGTGGTGAGCGCCAAGGATTATCTGAACAAACCCGAATACTCCAAGGTCCGCAATCCCCGGGTGCTGAATTTGTGCCGCAGCTACCGGTATCTGAGCGTGGGCTATTATTGCTCGTTGCTGGCCGAGGCCCGCCATCACCGGGTCATTCCCACGGTGCGCACCATCAACGACCTGTCCCGTAAGGCCATTTACAGTCTGGATATTGAGGACCTGGACGACAAGGTGCAGCGCACCCTAGGTAAACCCAGCCCGGGCTTCACCGCTACTGCCTTCGAGCTGGACGTGTTCTTCGGCCAGTCCCCCATCAAGGACTTGCAGGAACTGGCCCGGCAGTTGTTTGACGTGTTTCGAGCGCCGCTGCTCAAGGTGGAATTCCGGCTGTCCGGCAAGTGGCGAATCGCCGCCCTCAAGGCCATGCATTTGCATAACCTGACCCCAGCCCAGCAGGAATCCTTCGTGGTCGCCCTAGGCGCCTATATGAACAAACGCTGGCGCCAGCCTAAATCCCGCAACCCGTCCCGCTACGATCTGGCCATCCTCCACAACCCCAAAGAGGCTCTGCCCCCGTCCAGCCCCAAGGCCCTACAACTCTTCGTTAAGGCCGGCAAGGAGCGCGGGGTCAACGTGGAACTGATCCAGCGTAAAGATTTCGGCCGCCTAGCGGAGTTCGACGCCCTGTTCATCCGCGAGACCACTGGCATCGACCACTACACCTACCAGTTCGCTAAAAAGGCCGAAAGCGAGGGCATGGTGGTGATCGACGATCCCAACTCCATCCTCCGCTGTACCAATAAGGTCTATCTAGAGGAGTTGCTTCGCGCTCACCGGGTCCGCACGCCCCGCACGGTGATCGTCAGTCGGGATAACCTGGACAAGCTAGATACCGAAATCCCCTATCCCATCGTACTGAAAATCCCCGATGGTTCCTTCTCCCGGGGGGTGTTCAAGGCCAAGAATCGGGCTGAACTGATGGAGATCGCCAACCGGCTGTTCAAGTCCTCGGAACTGATCCTAGCTCAGGAGTACCTGTATACCGAGTACGACTGGCGGGTGGGTATTCTCAATAAAGTTCCAATTTTTGCTTGCCAGTACTTTATGTCCAAAGAACATTGGCAGATCTACAATCATGATAAATCCACCAGCAAAGAGGGCGCCTTCAAGACTTTCCGGGTGGAGGATGCCCCGGAGGATGTGATCAAGACCGCCCTGAAGGCAGCTAATCTGATCGGTAGCAGCCTGTATGGGGTAGACCTCAAGCAGACCGACAAGGATATCGTGGTCATCGAAGTCAACGATAATCCCAATATTGACGCCGGGGTGGAAGATCTCGTGCTCAAAGAGGAGTTATACCAGACGGTTATCGAAGATCTGGTCTGGCGATTGGATCGCAAGCGGGCGCGATAATTTTTTTCTAAAGTTCCCTGGATACCAGCCGATAACCATGCCATGGACATCCATTCGTTTGCCAGTCAACTCACCCCCGCCTTCCACGGCGTCGCCGTCCAGGTGCGTCGTCCGGCGGAAAACGATCCCGTTACTCAGCCCGGCGAGGGCCCCGAGGAACTGACCGACGGCGTAAAGCAGTCTGCTGCGGCCGCCAACGACGAGTCGGTGGTGCGTCGTCGCCAGGAGGCTCGCCAGCAGACCACGGAGCAGCAACTGATCAGTCAGCTTGCCGCCCGGGACCGGGAAGTGCGCGCCCACGAGGACGCCCACCGGTCCGCCGCCGGGGCGTATTTCCGGGGCCTGTCCCTGACCTATCAGCGCGGCCCGGACGGGGTACGCTACGCGGTGGGGGGCGAGGTACAGATCGACCGTTCGCCGGTGCCCGGGAACCCGGAAGCCACCCTGCGCAAAATGGAAACAGTGCAGCGGGCCGCCCTGGCTCCGGCTCAGCCCTCGGCTCAAGACCAACGGGTCGCCGCCGAGGCCGCCGCCACCGCCGCCCAGGCCCGGGCCGAACTGCTGGCGGAACGACTACAGACGCAACGGACCGAGGCCGCACCAGAGGAGCCGGAGCCGGAAGCAGGAGTGGACGTTTTCGCCTGAGAAACTGGCATATATTCTGCTACTTCAGAGTGAACATTCACTCTGGAGGGTAAACCATGGACCTCGTCCGCATTCTGTTCGCGATTCTGTTGCCGCCCCTGGGCGTGTTTCTGCAGGTGGGGTTGGGGGGCCAGTTCTGGCTCAATATCCTGTTGACCCTGCTAGGTTATATCCCTGGCATCATTCATGCGGTGTGGATCATCGCCCGGCGTTGATCGGCCATCCCATGGGATCGGATTCCTACGTCACCCAGAACCGGCGGGACTTGCAAAACTTACAAGTATCGGCTGATGTTACACGCGCCCGTGTGGGCATTGCTGAGTCCCGCCGTTGCCACCACCATACCGGTCGGGGGCGTTTTACTTTCGGTCAACGAGGTTCAACAGTATGCCAAGGCGACACCGTCGCCCCCTGGCTACAATCATACGCCCACAAATTCAGAACTTGATTCTCCTGCCTTGAAACCGTCTTTAATTGGCGACATAAATTTTCGTATCATTGGATCGGCACCCTTGGTGTTCCCGGATGAGTTCCTCATTCCGCTGTTTTATAAGAATAAATAAATGTGGTCTGGATATTGCTTAAATCTATAAAGGATCACAATTGGAGGATAGACCATGACCACGACCTTGAAAAAATCGCTGATTCTAATTCCCGCAGTATTCGCCGGCCTGGTATTGGCCGGTTGTGGCAGCAGGGCGGTGACCGGCGCCGCTGTTGGTGCGGCGGCCGTGGGCGGCGCCTACGAATATCAGAACAAGGAGGCCATGGACCAACTGGAAAATGATTACCGTCGGGGCCATATCAGTCGCGACGAGTATGAGCGGCGGCGGGCCGAAATCGGGGATAAATCCCTGATCTACTGATCGCCGTTCCGTTTTTCCCGCTTGGCGGCCCGGACCCAGGTTCGGGCCGTCGGGTTTTCACCGACCTGAAAATCCCATCAATACTGTTGTTCTCCAGCCATCGACCTATAATCCGCGGGGTTTAAACGACCCTCTTTAGCTTACTTTTGCGGAGCGACCGTCTTGCTGAACGCCATCTGGGTGGGATTCTTCGTCGTGGCCTTCGGAATGGGCCTTGTGCAAATGCTGTTTCTGGACCGGCCAGATATTTTTGTTGAGATTATGAAATCCACCTTCGACATGGCTAAGGTGGGATTCGAGATCGCCCTGGGCTTGACCGGGGTGATGACGCTGTGGCTGGGGCTGATGCGTATCGGCGAGCGGGCGGGCTTTATGGCAATCCTGACCCGGGCACTGACGCCGCTGTTCCGACGGCTGTTTCCAGACGTGCCCGCCGGTCATCCGGCCCTGGGGGGCATTACCATGAACATGGCCGCCAATATGCTGGGGCTGGATAATGCCGCCACCCCTCTGGGTTTGAAGGCCATGAAGGAATTGCAAACCCTGAACCCGGAGCCGGATCGGGCCAGCAACGCCCAAATCTTATTTTTGGTGATCAACACCTCCTCGGTGACCCTGTTCCCCATCGCGGTTTTTACCTATCGGGCGCAACTGGGGGCGGCGGACCCCACTGATGTCTTCATCCCTATCCTCATCGCCACCTACGCTTCCACCCTGGCCGGGTTGGTGGCGGTGTCCGTGGTGCAACGGATCAATCTGCTGGAGCCGGTGGTGCTGGCCTATCTGGGGGGATTATCGGCCCTGGTGGCGGGGTTGGTGGCCTATTTCGCTACCCTGGGCACCGAGCAGATGCAGGCCCAGTCGGCGCTGATCAGCAGTGTATTACTGTTCAGCCTGGTGGTGCTGTTCGTGGGTGGAGCGGCCCTTAAAAAGGTCAATGCCTATGACGCTTTTATCGAGGGGGCGAAAGAGGGTTTCGACACCGCCGTGCGGATCATCCCCTATCTGGTGGGGATGCTGGTGGCCATCGGGGTGTTCCGGGCCAGCGGCGCCCTGGACCTGATTCTGGGGGGGCTACGCTGGCTGCTTGTGGGACTGGGTCTGGACACCCGCTTTGTAGATGGCCTGCCCACGGCCTTCATGAAACCCCTGAGTGGCAGTGGCGCTCGGGGCATGATGGTGGACACCATGCAGACCCACGGCGCCGACTCTTTCGCTGGGCGGCTGGCCTCGGTCATCCAGGGCAGCACCGAGACCACGTTTTATGTGTTAGCGGTGTATTTCGGCTCGGTGGGGATTCGTCATGCCCGCCATGCCGTGCCCTGCGCCCTGATCGCCGACGGTGCCGGTATTACTGCGGCCATTTTAGTGGCTTATCTGTTTTTCGGCTAAGGAGGGGGGCAACACTTTGCCCGGATTCAGGATCGCCATGGGATCCAGCAGCCTCTTGATTTCGGCCATCAGTTCCAGCTCCACGGGGGATTTGTAGCGGGCCATTTCGAGGCGCTTGAGTCGGCCCACCCCGTGTTCGGCGCTAAAGGAGCCGCCCATTTGGTGGACGATATCGTGGACGATACGGTTGGCCAGTTCCCAGTGTTCCAGAAAAGCCCCCGTATCCATGCCCGGGGGCTGGGACAGATTGAAATGCACATTGCCATCCCCCACATGTCCGAAGGCCAGCACCCGAGCCCCCGGCAAAGCCTTTTCCACCGCTGCCGTGGCGGCGTGGACAAAAGCGGGCAGCCGGGACACCGGCACCGCCACGTCGTGCTTGATGGACCCCCCTTCATGGCGCTGGGCTTCCACCAGTCCCTCCCGTAGCCGCCACAAGCTCCGGGACTGGGCCTCGCTGGCGGCCAGTACGGCATCCGCAATCACCCCGTCGTCCAGGGCCGCCGCTAGCAGAGACTCCAGGCTAGAGCGCAGACCTCGATCCAGAGCGCCGCTCAGTTCCAGCAGCGCACACCAGTCATGGGGCTGGTCGAAAGGTTCGTCACAGCCGGTCACATGCTGGGTGGCGAATTCCAGACCCAGCCGGGGCAGCAACTCAAAACTAGATATCGCGTCGTCGCTGGCCGCCCGCGCCCGGTCCAGCAGTTCCAGGCAGGCGTCCAGATCCCGCAAGGCCACCAGAGCGGTCTGCCGGTCCCGGGGCAGGGGAAACAGCTTCAGCACCGCCGCAGTAATCACGCCCAGAGTGCCCTCGGCGCCGATGAACAGGTTTTTTAGGTCATAGCCGGTGTTGTTTTTGCGTAAGCGATTCAAGCCATCCCAGATCCGACCGTCGGCCAACACCACTTCCAGGCCCAGGGTCAGCTCCCGGGCGTTGCCGTAGCGCAGTACGTTAAGGCCGCCGGCGTTGGTGGCCAGATTGCCACCGATCTGGCAACTGCCCTCGGCGCCCAGGCTGAGGGGAAACAGCCGATCATGGGCGCGGGCGGCGGCCTGGATGTCGGCCAGTACGCAGCCGGCCTCGGCGATGATGGAGTTATCGGCAGGGTCCAGGGCGCGGATGTGATTCAGCCGCCGTAGGCTCAGCACGATACCCCCATGGGGCACGGCGCCCCCGCAGAGTCCGGTGTTGCCTCCCTGGGGGGTGACTGGAATACCGGCTTTATGGCAGACGGCCAGCACCGCCGCCACCTGGGCGGTATCGGCAGGACTGACCACGGCCCTGGCCTGGCCCCGGAACCGGCCCCGGGTTTCCCCGAGATAGGGTTCTAGGTCGGCGGGCTGGTCTAGCCAGCCGGGTGGGCCGACGATGGTCCTGAGTTGATCCAAAGCAGTGGTCATGGCGGTCTCCGGTGGGGGAAGGCGGGGGCGGTGGTTGACTGATACTCGGCCCTGCCGCACCCTTGCATTCTTTTTATAAGCGATGACGGCTCGACAATGCAGGCACTCTCCATAGAACATCTTACCAAGACTTACCGCAACGGTTTCCAGGCCCTCAAGGGCGTCAGCCTGACGGTGGAGGAGGGGGATTTTTTTGCCCTGCTGGGACCTAATGGGGCTGGCAAGTCCACCACCATCGGCATTGTCACCTCGCTTGTCAACAAGTCGGCGGGGGCGGTGCAGGTGTTCGGTCATGACCTGGACACCGAGCCATCCAAGGTCAAACAGTGCATCGGCCTGGTGCCCCAGGAGTTCAATTTCAATGTCTTCGAGCCTATCGTGGAGATTCTGGTCAACCAGGCCGGCTATTACGGCATCGACCGGGCTACTGCGTTCCACCGGGCCGAGCAATACTTGAAGCAACTGGATCTGTGGGACAAGCGCCGGGAAATGGCCCGCAACCTGTCCGGGGGCATGAAGCGGCGGCTGATGATCGCCCGGGCCTTGGTGCACCAGCCGCGATTGCTAATTCTGGATGAACCCACCGCCGGGGTGGATATCGAAATCCGTCGCTCCATGTGGGCGTTTCTGCGGGAGATCAACGCCCAGGGCACGACGATCATCCTCACCACCCATTATCTGGAAGAAGCCGAGAGCCTGTGCCGTAATATCGCCATCATCGACCACGGGCTGATCGCCGAGTATTCCTCCATGAAATCCCTGCTGGCCAAGCTGCATATGGAAACCTTCGTGCTGGATCTGGCCGCGCCCCTGAGCCAGGCGCCGAGCCTAGACGGCTATCCGGCGCGGCTGACCGACGCCTATACCCTGGAAGTGGACGTGGACAAGGCCCAGCGCCTGAACGGGGTATTCCGGCAGTTGTCCGGGCAAGGGGTGGACGTTTTGTCCATGCGCAATAAGTCCAATCGCCTGGAGGAACTGTTTATGAGGTTGGTGAAAAAGAAACACGCGCGGGGGGCGGCGGCATGACGGCCAAGGAAAAATACGTTGCTTTTCAAACCATTCTGATTAAGGAGATTCTGCGCTTCGCCCGGATTTGGGTGCAGACTATTCTGCCCGCCGGCATCACCATGGCCTTGTACTTCGTGATTTTCGGCAATTTGATCGGGCCGCGAATTGGTGAGATGGAAGGGTTGCGCTATATGGACTTTATCGTGCCCGGGTTGATCATGATGTCGGTGATCAACAACGCCTATTCCAATGTGGTGTCGTCTTTCTACAGTTCCAAGTTCCAGCATCATATCGAGGAAATGCTGGTGTCGCCGATACCCAATTATCTGATTCTGCTAGGCTTCGTAGCCGGCGGGGTAGCCCGGGGCCTGTGCGTGGGGTTGGTGGTGACGCTCATTTCCATGTTCTTCACCGATTTGCAAGTCCACCATCTGGGGATGATGCTGGCCGTGGTGTTTCTCACCGCCGTGTTGTTCTCCCTGGGGGGCTTTATCAACGGTGTCTACGCCAAGAGCTTCGACGATATTTCCATCATCCCTACCTTTGTGTTGACGCCGCTCACCTATCTGGGGGGGGTGTTTTATTCCATCACCCTGCTATCGGGCTTCTGGCAGACCGTGTCCCTGGCCAACCCCATTTTGTACATGGTCAACGCTTTTCGTTACGGCTTTCTGGGGGTGTCGGATATTCCCATCAGCTTCGCCTTATTGATCATCATGGCGTTCGTGGTGGGGCTGTTTCTGTTCGCCCTGGACCTCCTAAACCGAGGGGTCGGTATCCGCAACTGAACGGTGCTAGCGGTCCCGGTGGGTATGAGGGAGACCTTCAGCGCGTATCGTCGGCTAGGCCGACGATACGCGCATGCGGATCAGTCCTTAATCCCAGGCCGACTTATCGATGTCCAGATCAGGGAATTTCTCTGGCTCGAAGTGGGGATGCTCGATCCCCTGTTTCAACTGGTTGCGATAATCATTCAATATCCTCAAGCCAACCGGGAATAACATGGCAATGGCAAGCAGGTTGACGAGAGCCAGAATGCCCATCATAGGATCGGAGAAAAAGAACACCGCTGTCGCCCCTGGAGCCGAAGCTCCGAGAAACACCAGGCATACCACCAAAATGCGCAGAACATGACGGGATATTTCATTCTGGGTGAAAACCGTAAGGGCGTTCTCACCTAGGTAGTAATTGTAAATAATGGAGCTGAACGCAAAGAGCAGAATGGCCAGCGTCAGGAAATATTGGCTCCACTCCCCAAAGTGTGACACCAGGGATTGCTGGGTTAGCACGACACCATTGACATCGGCCGCCCCGGGGACATAAACGTCACCCAAAAGGATCACGAAGGCTGTGCAAGAGCAGATAATAATGGTGTCAATGAATACAGAAAGGGATTGCACGATCCCCTGGCTGATGGGGTGGCGGACGTAGGCCACTGCGGCCACATTGGGTGCGCTCCCCAGGCCCGCTTCGTTAGAAAACAAACCCCGGCGAAGTCCCTGGGCGACCGCAGCGCCCATGCCACCGGCAATGGTTTCCTCAAGACCGAAGGCGCTTTTCACGATCAAGGCCAATACTCCGGGTATCTCCCCGATATTCAACACTATGACAAGCAAGGCCATGCCGATATAACCGATGGCCATGATGGGAACCACCACGTCGGCGACCTTGGCGATCCGCTTGATCCCACCGTAGACGACGAAACCGGTGATGATAGCGAGGCCTAATCCGGTCCAGATCCGGTCTATCCCAAGGCTGTCCTGGGCCGCGCCGGCCACGGTGTTACCCTGGAACGCATTGAATCCCAGGGCAAACGCCGCGATCAGGCAAACCGCGTAGATTCCCGCCAGCCAACCGAAATGGCTGCCTAGCCCGTGCAGGATGTATTGGGCCGGACCGCCTCGATAGGTCCCGTTCTCGTCGCTTCGCTTGAAGACCTGGGCCAGGGTACATTCGAAGAGGCTGGTGGCCATGCCAATCAGCGCGATGATCCACATCCAGAAAACCGCTCCAGGGCCACCGAGTGTTATGGCTACGGCCACCCCGGCGATGTTGCCACCGCCCACTCGGCCACCGACACTGACGAGTAGGGCCTCTCTGGAACTGACATGTCCCCCGGGTTCAGCCTGGCCTCCCGGAAAAAGAACACGGAACATGCGACCGAAAAATCGAAGCTGAACCAGTCCCGAGGCCAGGGTGAAGAACACGCCGAGGACAACCAGGAAGGGTATGAGCGCCCATCCCCAGGTAGCGTCCCCGATATAGCCAAAGATGTTTTCTAAAAATGCCATATATTTTCTCCCCTAATGCCCTTTAAATGCTCTTTATTACTCTTCATTGCTCTTCATTGCCCTTTAATTGCTCTTCATTATTCTTCATTGCCCCATAATTGCGCTTTATTGCCCTCTATTGCCCTTTGAATTGCTCTGCATGATTCATTTTGCCTTGTTTTTGCTTCGGGTTTGGTCCCTACATTGTCTGAGCATAGACCACAACCAAGGTGTGTTGTCGACCTTTGCCATTAAAGGGGCGTTCTTGGTCTGATGGCCTCGAATCGCCGCCTCCCGGGCAGGCGGCCAAGACCGGTTTCTCGCTTGGAAAGTTGGGTCGTCGGTGGGGTGATGCCCGGCGTGGATCAACGGATCAGGGTTGCGGGATCGAGGCGCTCGCCCCAGCGGCTGGAGAGCTGCACATGGATATGGTCGGTGATGCCCGGATGGCGGTTTTGTAGGCTGCGGGCATGGCCCACGGTGTCGCTGGCCCGCACCAGCTTGCCCAGGATGCCCGGCAAGGGCGTCAAGTGCCAGATGGCGCAGCGGGCGCCGCCGCTAGACTCCACCACCACTCCCTGGAGTTCGGTGGCGTCGATACCGTCCTGGTAGGGCTGGAACACCTCTACCACCCGGCCAGCCATGATCGCTCGGACGATCTGTCCGGGGGCGGCGGTATAATCGGTACCCAGTCTCAGCCCCCGGGCGTCGGGCGCTTTGAAATGCCCGGAGCCGTAGCGGTCTCGTTGTCGCACGCATTTGCCGGTGGGGTTGGCGAAGGTTCGGGGCCAGAGTCGGCATATAGTGTCGCCGAAGGGGACGACCCGTCCGTCGGGAGTGTCCATAAATCCGGCCTGGAAAGCCAGGATGCAGTCCAAGGTCTGGGAACCGCAGTGGCCATCCACGGTCAACAACCGGTTGGGAGAGTCGGGGTGACGGCTAAGTATTTGCTGCACGATCATCACATCCCGATGGTCGTTTTGCCCATCTTTCCCAACGCAATCGTTGATGAACGCCATCGTGAATCGCCTTTTTTGTCATGCCAGACTCGTTGTATAACCGACAAGCCGAAGCCCGATCAAGAGGCCATGCCGGGTCCCTGGCCCCATGACGGCGCCCCCCTATCATCTGGGGTGTCCCATCTGGAGCAACCCCGATTGGAACAGTCGCTTGTATAGTGCCGATGCCCGGCGTGGGGACTGGTTGCGTCAGTATGCTTCGGTATTCACAGCCGTGGAAGGCAATTCCACTTTTTATGGCCTGCCCAAACCCGCAGTCGTGGCGCGTTGGCGGGAGGAGACCGGTGGGGCGTTTCGGTTTTGTTTTAAATTTCCCCGGCGGATCAGCCACGAGCTGCGCTTGTGTCATGCCGACGCCGAAACCCATGAGTTTCTGAAACGACTGCTACCCTTGGAAGAACGCCTAGGGCCTTTATTCCTGCAACTGCATCAAGATTTCGGCCCACCGGCCCTGCCCACCTTGGCCGCTTACCTGGACGGCTTGCCGACGTCGCTTGCCTATGCCGTGGAAGTTCGTCACCCAGATTTTTTTGCCAAGGGCGAGGCCGAAAAAGCGCTAAACCGGCTACTCCATGATCGGGGCATGGACCGAGTTTGCCTGGACAGCCGCGCTCTGTTTACCGCCCGTCCCGATGCCGTCGCCACCCGTGAAGCCCAGGCCCGCAAGCCGCGCCTGCCCGTGCATCCCCTGGCCTTGGGACCACAACCTTTGGTGCGCTACATCGGCCATCCCGAGGTGGAGGAAAATCGCCAATACCTGGCGCAGTGGGCGGGCAAAATAGCTCAGTGGTTAAGCGAGGGGCGACGGCCGGTGTTTTTCACACACACCCCCGATAACCAACGGGCGCCGGAGCTGGCGGAGCGGTTTCACGCTGCATTACAGGAGCATCGACCGGAACTGCCCAATCTAGCGCCCTGGCCGGGCCGTGCATTATCTGCGGACCAACAGAGACTGCCATTTTAAACATCAGCAATCCGGGGTGGGCAGGCATTCCCTGGGTGGTGCTTCAGCCTCAATAGCCTTGCGGTGGTCCTTTTACCACCTCGGCGGTCGGCAACGCGGGGCCTGTGAGAAAAACTAATCGGGCGCATTAGAATTTACCGCTTGTTGCGACGCAGCAAAATTATGTAATCTGTCTCTCGACATCTTCGGATGTCTCTTCTCCATATCCTCCTTTGGTGGTTGTTTGGCCGAGGCGCCCGCCTCGGCCTTTTTTTATTGATCACCCTCAAACCGGTGGAGGCCATAGCAGGAACACCGTCGCCATGGTCAGTTCCGCTCCCAGATAAACCAACGCGGCGGTCCCCGGCCAGCCGTCTAGCCACAAGGATACCAGCCGCGCCACCGCCACCCCGGCCAGCACTACCCCTAGGGCCAGCACCAGCGACCGCGACTGCTCCAGGTTCCAGCAGGCCCATAGGGCCAGGACTCCGAGGCCGACCAGCATGCCGTTGAGACCCCGCCACTGGTTGCGCCCAGGGGTGTTGGCGGCTGTCAGACCCGTGGTCCCAGGCTCGGACCGGAACATCTCCCATAGCCCCGGCAGCAGCAGGCTCAGGCCCAGCAAACCCAGCAGGCCGTACAGAATCAGTTTGTGAACGGTACTCAAAGGGGGCCTTCTCCTGGCGTCATTGGCGACTGGCGGTCATCTATAGGATACTTTAGCGCCCTCTGTTTCCGTCATTTCAAGGTCAACCATGCAGGATTCCGCCAGGCAGCAGGTCAATATCAACAAACTGCACAAACGACTGCGGCGCCACGCCGGTCAGGCCATCCAGGATTACAACATGATCGAGGAGGGGGATCGGGTAATGGTTTGCCTGTCTGGGGGCAAGGACTCCTACACCCTGCTGGATATCCTGCTCAACCTCCAGCGCAGCGCCCCGGTGCGCTTCGAACTGGTGGCCGTCAATCTGGACCAGAAGCAGCCGGGCTTTCCCGAGCAGGTGCTGCCCAACTATCTGCGCGGCCTGGGGGTGCCCTTCCATATTATCGAAAAGGACACCTATAGCACCGTCAAGAGGGTGATTCCCGAAGGCAAGACGATGTGTTCCCTATGCTCGCGGCTACGCCGGGGCAATCTGTATGCTTTCGCCGAGGCCCACGGCATGACCAAAATTGCTTTGGGCCATCACCGGGACGATATTATCGAGACATTGTTTTTGAACCTGTTCCACGGCGGCAAACTCAAGGCCATGCCTCCCAAGCTACGCTCCGAGGACGGCAAGCATGTGGTGGTCCGGCCCCTGGCCTATTGCAAGGAGCAGGATATCGCTGCCTACGCCCGGATCAAGGGCTTTCCCATCATCCCCTGTACGCTGTGCGGCTCTCAGCCCAATCTGCAACGCCAGGCGATTAAGGAGATGCTACAAGCGTGGGAGAAGCAGACGCCAGGACGGCTGGAAACGATATTCACCGGGTTGCGCAATGTGACGCCTTCCCATCTGGCCGATCCGGTCCTGTTCGATTTTCAGACTTTAGGCGCCCGGCAGCCGGCCCGGCGAGACTGGTTAGTGCCGGAACGGGAGGCTACGGATCGTAGCCCGCCCCGTGGCCCGGCGACGTTATGGGAACCCTGGAAACTGCCATAGCGAGTCCTTGGGACGCCAAGGTCTAGGAGGCTAAGCATCTAGATCCGGTATCAGGCCGCTTTCCAGGCGGGAAATCATGTCCTTCAAATACAGCTTGCGCTTTTTGAGTCGGCGTAATTGCAACTGATCCACATGGGCGTCCTCGACCAGTCGGCTGATGATCTCATCCAAGTCCCGGTGTTCGATGCGCAGTTCCTGAAGCCGTTTGGCGCTGGTGCTAGGGTCTTTGCTGTACATGATGGTCCGTGTGGTCCTGTGGCCTGTGTAGGGAAGTGTAGCGTGCCCCGTGGTGGCTTTGCGACATTCTTCAGTCAGCCCTCTTGACAATTCTGGAATCGCCCTTATATTTCCTGTCACTCTCTTTCCGAGAGTGCTAATAAAATTGTCATTTTCTTTTTAATACAGGTGGTTGATTGGAGACAGATAAGATGAAAATTCGTCCGCTACATGACCGAGTCATCGTTCAGCGCTGGGAAGAAGAGCGACAGACCCCAGGCGGCATCGTCATTCCCGACACAGCGGCCGAGAAGCCCGTTAAGGGTGAGGTGGTGGCCGTGGGTCGGGGCAAGATTCTGGACAATGGCGAGAACCGTCCCCTGGACTTAAAAGTCGGGGACAAGGTGCTGTTCGGCAAATATTCCGGCACCGAGGTCAAGGTCGATGGCGTCGAGTACCTGGTGATGCGGGAAGACGACATCATGGCCGTTCTGGAAGGCTGAATCCATTCCACGCGCAGTAGCTGAATTCTCAGGAGGTTAAACACCATGGCCGCCAAGCAGGTACGGTTTTCCGACGACGCCCGCTCCCGTATGGTTAAGGGCGTCAACATTCTGGCTGATGCCGTCAAGCAGACTCTCGGCCCCCGGGGCCGAAACGTGGTGCTGGAGAAGTCCTTCGGCGCCCCCACCGTGACCAAGGACGGCGTATCCGTGGCCAAGGAGATCGAACTAGAAGACAAGTTCGAAAACATGGGCGCCCAGATGGTCAAGGAGGTTGCTTCCAAGACTTCCGACGTGGCTGGCGATGGCACCACCACCGCCACCGTGCTGGCCCAAGCCATCGTTCGGGAGGGACTCAAGGCCGTGGCCGCCGGCGTCAACCCCATGGATATCAAGCGCGGCATCGACAAGGCGGTGGTCGCCGCCGTGGAGCAGCTCAAGACCCTATCCAAGCCCTGTGCCGATAGCAAGGCCATCGCCCAGGTGGGCGCCATCTCTGCCAACGCCGACGAGTCCATCGGCAAGATTATCGCCGACGCCATGGACAAGGTGGGCAAGGAAGGGGTCATCACCGTGGAGGAAGGCTCCGGTTTGGAGAACAGCCTGGACGTGGTGGAGGGCATGCAGTTCGACCGCGGCTATCTGTC
>CAZQXD010000086.1:0-15855 GCA_964597315.1 uncultured Candidatus Competibacteraceae bacterium | reverse complement strand
CGGGAAGTCAGCATACTGCCCACCGGGCGGGTGGGGGTGCGTAACCTGACCTGCAATTGATACGGGTAGCAGCATAGGACTAAAACATGATAGGAGAACGCATACTACGAGGCTTCACTTTGGTGGAAGTGCTAGTGTCCCTGGTGATCCTGTCCGTGGGCTTGCTGGGGCTGGCGGGACTGCACCTCAGCGGACTGCGCGACAACGAAAGCGCCTATCTACGTAGTCAGGCCACCTTACAGGCTTACGACATGGTGGATCGGATGCGCGCCAATCTGGCCGGCCTAGAGGCTGGGGGCTACAACGCCATTACCGGCCCGGGCAGTGATCCCGGCTGCCTGGCCGTCGACTGCACGCCCCTGCAAATGGCGGCCTCCGATGCGTTTCAGTGGAATACCGCCAATGCTGGCTTGCTGCCCAATGGCAACGGCACGGTGGCCGGTGCCGGCGCCGGAACGGTATTCACGATTACCGTGACTTGGGACGACAATAAAAGCGGCAGCGCCGATACCCAATTCGTGGTGACGGTGCGACCTTAGCCCGCCATCCCGATGCTTTAGTTGTCTCGATTCCGGCTAGCCTGGCTCCGCCGGGGTTGTCAGGTACACATCGTAACGGGTGTTTTCTCCTTCAATGGCCATTGTGGGCGGCGCTCCCTCCAGGGGTGGGGCTGGCCGGGGGCGTTTGACCACCACCCGCCGCCGTGCCCGCTCCAGGGCGGCGGACAATAGCCAGGAGGCATCCCCATCGTCTCCCACCATGGCTCGCAGCAGCCGCATTTCCTTTTTGACCAGGGCCGTTTTATTCCGGTGGGGATACATCGGGTCCAGGTACACCACATCCGGCGGATTGGCGTGAAGGTTGCCTAGATAAGCCGTCCCATCGGCCACCTCCAGGCGCAGCCGTTCCCGGACTAGGGCGCCGATCCCGGGGTCTGCCGCCGCCCGACCTAAGCCGTCTCGCAGCAGCGCCGCCACCACCGGCGAGCGTTCCACTAGAGTGACCCTACAGCCCAGGCAGGCCAGCACAAAGCCGTCCTGACCCAGGCCGGCGGTGGCGTCCAGCACCCAGGGAGCGGCGCCGTGCTTAAGACCCACCGCCCGGGCTAGGGGCTGGCCTCGGCCGCCTCCGAAGCGACGCCGATGACCGGCCCGACCGGTAGCGAACTCGGCATAGATTGGACCGGGAGCGCCGGGACCGGTGGCGATAAGCTCCAGACGTTGAGGGGTGACCATCAGCAGGTGGCCGAACCGGTTATCCCCAGGATTGACCAGGGGTAAGGCCAATTCCAGAGCCAGGCTCTGGGCCGGGGGTCGGCATTCGGGGGTGGCCGCAGCAATGGCCACGGCGAAAGGGGGGCGCTCGGAAGTCAAGGGCGGGCCGGGATGGTTGCTTCCGGCCATTGTAGCCGCCGCAGGCAATAAAAACCCCCTCTCTGGGAGAGGGGGTGGAATCGGGTGGGACGGCTCAGGCAGCCTTGGTGACGGTGGCTTTGGTGGCCTTGTTGAGAATGGCGGCGCTTTCCTTGACCAGGGCGTCGAGGTCGGCTTTGAAACCGGCGCCCAGATCGGCCAGGGCCTTGGCGTCGTCCAGCAACTTCTGGCCCACCACCTCGGCCACCTGTAGTTGATCGTTCAGGAACGCCTGGCAGCTTTGCGGATCGTTGATCTGGGAGGCGGCCTTCATGCGCTCCAGGCCCAGCTCCGCATAGCCGCGTAAGGCGCCCATCTGGAAGCCAACCAGCTTCTCGAAATTGACAACAGCCAGTTTGTTGGCCTTGACCATGGGAACCAGGAAGGCTTCGTACTGGTCAGCAACCTTGAAAAAGAATTCGTTGTTCATGACGTGTTCCCCTTGCTGGGTCAGCAAATTAATACTCTATATTGCGACGCAGCATAACAAATCGAATGCTGCGGTGCAATAGCAAGCCACGGTCACGGAGGGACCTAGGCGGCGAATGCCACCAAATGGTCGGCCTGGATGCGGATGCCCACCCGATCCCCAGGGAGGTGATCCCGATGGCTGGGGAACAGGGACACCAGCTCCACGCCATTGTTCAGGCGTAAGGTATAGAGCGTCTCCGCGCCCTTGAAGGCTTTTTTGACCACTTGAGCGGTGAGCTGGGCATTGGGGTTAGTGTCGGGGAGGACGTCATCGGGGCGTAACAATACATCCAGGCGGGTGCCCGGAGACCACAGAAACGCCCGGTTGCCAGTAATGATGCCGGCCTCGGTCTCCAGGGTGTCTGGGGTCAGCAGGGCGCCGCGAACAAACCGGCCTTGGCCCACAAAATCGGCGACAAACCGGTCGGCTGGTTCGTGATAGAGATTGTAGGGTGTATCCCATTGCAGTAGTCGGCCTTCGCGCATCACCCCCACTTGCTCGCCGATGGCGAAGGCTTCGAGCTGGTCATGGGTGACGATAACCCCCGAGATGCCCTGGGACTTGAGGATATCGCGGACCTCGTAGGCCAGTCGCTCGCGCAATTCCACGTCCAGACTGGAGAAGGGTTCATCCAGCAGCACCAGCTCCGGGCGCGGCGCCAAAGCTCGGGCCAGGGCCACCCGTTGCTGTTGCCCCCCGGACAGCTCGTGGGGATAGCGATTAGCCAGGGCGGCCAGCCCCACCAGTTCCAGCATCTCCAGGCCGTCGCGGCGGCGACGGGAGCGTGGCAGATGGCGAATGCCGAAGGTGACGTTGCCCAACACATCCAAATGGGGAAACAGGGCGTAATCTTGGAACACCATGCCTAGCCGCCGCTGCTCCGGGGGCAGGGTATAACCGGGTCTGGATACGCAGCGGTCATGCAAGTGGATCGCCCCTCGGGACAGGGCCTGAAAGCCGGCAATGGCCCGCAGGGCCGTGGTCTTACCGCAGCCACTGGGTCCCAGCAGCCCCGCCAGGCTGCCCCGGCGCAACCGCAGGGATAGCCCGTGGATGACTGGCTGGTCGCCATATTGACAGTGGATATGGTCGAGTTCGAGGAGAAAGTCCATGCTTGCCAATGATAGCCTCGCTGCGATCCGCAGACCATGGGTTTACAGTCTTTCACACCCGCCGCTCCCGGGAAGGAATATACTGGTCCAGGTAGAGATACTCCTGGGAGGTGTGTCAAGATACGCGGCTTTCCCGGTCACCTGCATGTATTATCCCTTCAATGGCGAGTCGCGAAGCAATCAAGACAACCTGGATAGACCTTATGCCGGAAATGCGGCCTTGACGTCCTGCCTGTGGCCCGCTTTGGGAAATATGGCGTCAGGGGTCAGAGCAATAAGCATTTTTTATGCCTATTCGAGCTTAGGTATCATATGCAGATATCGGAAGCCAAAACCCCTAGCCGAAGGCAGACGTCAGGCTGCCACGGAGAGAGGATAATGACCAGCCTAGCCCAGCGACATAGGTGCATTCTGCCGCGGTCTGACCGCCATATGCCTTACCATGACATCGGTCCTCAGGATCGCAGTCCCCAACTCGCCCTGGTGGCCGGTCTCCATGGCAATGAGCTGAACGGCATTTTTGTGCTATCCCGGCTGGCGGCCTACCTTAAAAGTATCCAGTCCAGGCAGCGGCCAGGCCAGGTTATGGGGCAGCGGGTGCTGATCGTTCCGGGGGCTGAAGGCGACGATGACCGGGGCCGGGTCGAGACGGTGTGGGAACTGACCCGGCATGCCTATTATCGGGTGGAGATTCATAACTCCAGCCTGGATATCGAAGAACTGCCCCAAGTGCGGATATACCGGCCAAACGACGATGAGCGGGCCAGCGCCTGCTTGTTCGGGCTGCCGGCGGTGGTGGAGCGGCCCCTGGACAATCTGGCCGACTTTCCTCTGCTGAGCCGCTGGCGGGAGAGTGGCGGCGAAAACTTCGTCATTCAGGCCGGTCAGGCCGGTAATCTCCAAGTCCATCATTGCGAAGCCCTGTTCAGGGCTTTGGTGGCTTTCATGGACCGCACCGGCATTCTCACCGGCATCCGCCTGGCCGAGTACGAGGAGGATCTGCACTACTTCGGCACGGATCAGGCATTCGCCCTGGTATCCGACCAGCCGGGCATATTCATCACCCGCCAGGACGTGGGCTATTGGGTCCGCGCCGGTGATCCCATCGGCCATATCTACGATGGTTTCACCGGCGAGGTCCGCGCCCAACTGGCCTCCCCGGTATCGGGTTTACTCTGCGGCCTGCGCCGCCAGCCCCTGCTTTGCAAAGGTGATCTGGTGGCCCGCATCCAGATGACCGGTCGGTCGGCCGGTGGTCGCTGATCCATGGAATCCGGCTGGCGTGGGTGGGGTTTCGCCGGTTACCCGGACAAATCCCACCGCCGCGTATTCCCGTAGGCCGTCGGTCCTGTTATAAACAGGTGCCGAACCGATAACGAAGCCGCGGGGCGAATACCGGGATGTCTTCCTACCGACTCAGGATACTGCACCTTTCCGATCTGCATGAGCGGGGTTTTAAAGAGGGCGCGCATTGGCGGCGACGCGGCGTCCTGGGACGGGCCTGGGAGGACAATCTGGACGCCCTGCGCGCCGATGGTCCCGTGGATCTGGTCTGCTTTACCGGCGATACCGCCGAGCGAGGGTTGGTGGATGAGTTCCGCCAGGCTACGGATTTTTTTCTGGCTACCCTCGACCGTCTGGGAGTCCCGGAGCAGCGATTCTTTCCGGTGCCGGGCAATCACGACATGCAACGGGAGCGTAACACCGCTGCCTGGCGGCGGCTGCGAAGCGAGCTGACCCCGGACAGCGTCGCCGCTTATTCCGCCTGGCTGGCGGGTGGCGAGACCCCCAAGGGGACGCAACGAGCGGTGCTGGATGCGGTTCTGGGCCGCCAGGCAAATTACCGGCACTGGCTGGAATACGGACTGGGCCGCTCGGACTTGTTGCCGGACCCGTTACATCACCCACGCCTAGGCTACCGGCGCGGCCTGGAACTGCCGGGGTTGCCGTTTGTGGTCCAGATCATCGGTCTGGATTCCGCCTGGTTGTCCGGCGACGATCATGACCCAGGGCGGCTATGGCTGACGGCCAATCAGGTAGATGGCTTATGCGAGGCCGACGACGGCGAGTCTTTGCCTGGGTTTCGGCTGGCATTGCTGCACCACCCCCTGGACTGGCTGGCCGACGGCCATGACAGTGGAGCGCGGCTCTTGAACCGAACCGATCTCCTGCTTCGGGGCTACCCGGGCGTGGCTGAGGCGGAACTCGGCCCGGTGACTCCGCACCAAATATCCACGGGCTGTCTCTACCAGCGGGAGAACCCTCCCCAACCCCCTTGTACCTGTCAAGTCATCGAAGTGACCCTGGACGAGGCGGGCCGACCGCGTCAATACGATCTGCGGTTTCGCCGCTGGTCCCCGGCCGCTGGCTGGTTTGACGACAATAGCCGCCACCCAGGCGCCCGAGAGGGTCGGCTGCACTGGTGGGTGGGCGGCCGGGCCGGGGGTGGGGCCGACGACGACCCTAGCGCGGCGGTGTTCGTGGGTCGCGAACGGGAATTGGCCGTTCTGCGCCGGGCTTTGCTCCCCACGGGCGATGCCCGGCCCACTGTGTGCTGTGTCCAGGGTATCCCCGGGGTGGGCAAGTCGTTTCTGGTGGATCAGTTCTTTGCGCTGCATCAGTCGCATTTTCCCGGTGGTTATCCGCGGTTGGTGCTGGATCTCTTCGAATCGCCCAATGCCCGGGACCTGGCGCTGGGGCTGCTGGATCGCCTGGAATTGCCCGTGGACGGGGCCGACCCCCTGGCCGTGCTGCGGGAGCGGCTGCGCTCCCCGGCCACCCTGGTCAATATTGATAATGTGGACACCCGGGAGCAGGTGGGTCCGGTATTGGAACTGGTGGAGAGCCTAGGCTGCGCCGTGGTGGTGAGCGGACGTCTGCCGAAACTGGGCCTGCGGGCGGGTTGGGAGCAACTACGGCTGACAGCGTTCGATGCCGACACCGCCATGGAGCAACTCAGCGCCGAGGTGGGCATGGCCCAGGACGGCCAATTGGAGTCACTGGTGCGAACCCTGGGTTGCTTGCCCCTGACCGTGCATCTGGCCGCCGGACATTTACGAACCGGGCGCAGCCCATTGGCTTTTCTGGAGTTTCTGCGCGCCCATGGGCTGAATACGGAGACGGGGCCCGAGGCCGGGGCAGGCTCCCCGGAACTGACCAGGGCGGTGCTAGTTACCGTTCTGGAGCTATCCTTGGATTTGCTGCGCACCCGGCTGGGGCCAGAGGCGGAGCGGTTGATGGCTGGGTTCTTTGCTCTCAGCCAGGGACCGGCTGGCGGTTTCGGCGCCGAACTGGGGGCGGCCGCAGCCGGGCTGTCGGCGGCCGAGTTCGAGGAGTTGATCGACCGCGCCCATGAGCTGTCGCTGTTGGACCGGGTATGGGACGAGCGCGGCGGCCGGGCCATCTGGCGGCTGCATCGACTATTAGCGGAGATGTTACGGCTGCGCTGTAGTGAACAGCCAGTGTTAGAGCGGATGAGCGTATGGTTTCTGGGATGCTTGGGAGCCAGCGATGCCGACCCGACGGCCCGGCAACGAGCCTGGAAGTCCTTGGACGAGGAGCGGGGCAGCTTGGTGGAATGGCTGGGACGCCTGCCCGAGGATTATCAGCTACGAGCAGTCACGGTGGGAGCCGACTATATTGGCAGGCGCGGCCCGTTTCAGGCTTGGGTGGGATTTCTCAAGCGGGTGCTGGCCCAGGATCTCGGTCTGGAAGACCGCTGTCGGGTTCTCCACGCCCTGAATCGGGCGGCGTTCCAGGGTGGGCTGTTGGACACTGCCCTGGAGGCGGCCGAGGAACTCTCTCAACGGGAGATTGCCCGGGTCCGGGGACAGGTGGCGGAAGTCTTGGCCGCTAAGGGGGAGCATGATCAAGCTCTGGCCATCCGTCGCGGAGAGGAACTACCCATTTACCAGCGTCTGAACGACGCTCGCTGCCAGGCCGAGGTGCAAAGCCGGATCGCCGACAGCCTGGTGGCCCAAGGTGATCTCGACGGGGCGCTGGCGGTGCTACAAAACGCTGTGCTGCCGGTACTGGCCCGGCCCGCAGATGCCCGGGAGCGGGCTGGCGTTCAGGAGCGGATCGCCGGGATTTTGACCCTCAAGGGGGAACAGGGGCAGGCCCTGGGGCTTTATGAAGCGCAAGTGCCGGTGTACGAACAACTGCGGCTGAACTCCGAACTGGCGAGCATTCTGGGTCGAATCGCCGATCTGCTGTTCACCCAGGGGCGGTGGGACGAAGCTCTGACGGTGCGCCGGGACCGGCAACTACCCCTGTGCGAACAGCTCGGGGATATCCGGGAACTGACGGTCTGTCGCACCAAATTGGGGATCTTGTATCTGGTTAAAAGTGATCGCAAACGGGCCGGCGAGATTTTATGCACGGCCCTGCGAGACGCCAGCCGTCTTGGACTCAGGGAGGCGGCCCAAATCGACGAGGTGTTACGCCGGGCGGAGATTACCTGTAACTGATCGGTGGCTTGGTCCGCGCGCCTCGTATTGCCCCCCCTCGACTGGCCCCGCCTAAACGGCCCCGGTCTTTTTGAGCAGTTCATAGATGGCCTCTGCCAAGCGCCGGTAGCCAGCGGCGTTGGGGTGAACCTGGTCTGCCTTGAGACGGGTATCGCCGATGATCGCCGTCAGCGCCTCGTCCTCCAGGGGAATGTCTAGCTCCGCGGCCACCGCCCCGTAAAAGGCCGCCGTTTCCAGCCATATACCCGGTTTCGGCACACCGATCAACACCACTGGAATGCCTCGGACGTGGGCTTCGCGAATCATGGTCTTGAGGTTGTCGGTGGCGCGAGCCGGGTCCAGGCGACGCAGCAAATCATTGCCTCCATGGCAAAGAATCAGCAGGTCCGGGCGCAGCTTGTCCAAGACTCCGGGCAGGCGCTCAAGGCCCTGGGCGCTGACTTCTCCAGGGATGCCGGCGTTGATCACCCGTCGGCCAGTGAGCGTGGCCAGCACATCCGGGTAGCCTTGGCCCTCTCCGGCGCCGACGCCCCGGGTGAGGCTGTCGCCGAAGGCCAGAATCACGGCATCGGCGGGCAATCGGGGCAGCCGGGGGTCCGTCTGGGTACAGGCGGCTAGAAGCAGAAGCAGGAGAGGGAGCAGAAAAATCCCCACCGCCCCCCCTTGGCCAAAGGGGGGCGATGGTCGTCGGCATCCTGCCCCGGAGCAGCCCATGGGTCTTGGCCGGTGATTGACCGGGATACTCAGAGAGCAGGCCGGGTTGGCCTTAGTCCTCCCCCACCCAGGCGATACGCAGCAGGTTGGTGGTGCCGGAGCGGCCGAAGGGCTGACCGGCGGTGATGGCTAGCGCCTGTCCCGGCTTGGCGAAGCCTTCTTCCACGGCGATGCGGCTGGCGTTATGGACCACTTCGATAATCCGCTCGACCATCTCCGTGCGCACCGAATGCACCCCCCACACCAGGGCCAGGCGCCGGGCGGTGGACAGTTCCGGGGTCAGGCTGAGGATGGGGGCCTTGGGACGCTCCCGGGCCGCCCTCAGGCTGGTGAAGCCGGAACTGGTGAAAGTGACGGTGGCGGCGATGGGTAGGGCATGGGTGATGGCCCGTAGGGCGGTGCAGATGGCGTCGCCGGTGGTGGATTCGGCCACCGGGCGCTCGGCATCCATGATCCGTCGGTAATGACTGTCCTCCTCAGTGCGCAGGATGATCCGGTTCATGATGGACACCGCTTCCACCGGGAACTGGCCAGCGGCGGTTTCCGCCGACAGCATCACCGCATCGGCGCCGTCGTAAACGGCAGTGGCCACGTCCGAGGCTTCGGCCCGGGTGGGGGTGGGGGCGTTGATCATGGACTCCAGCATCTGGGTCGCCACCACCACCGGCTTGCCGGCCTGGCGGCAACTGCGCACGATGCGCTTTTGCACGGAGGGGACCTGTTCCGGGGGCAGTTCCACCCCCAGATCGCCCCGGGCCACCATAACGGCGTCGCTCAAGGCCACGATCTCATCCAGGCGCTCAATGGCCTTGGGTTTCTCCAGCTTGGACAGTACTCCGGCCCGGTCTCCCACCAGGCTACGCAGTTCCCGCACATCGTCGGGGCCTTGCACAAAGGACAGGGCCACCCAGTCCACCCCCAGTTCCAGGCCGAATGCCAGGTCGGCTCGATCCTTGGGGGTCAGGGGAGACAGGGGCAGGACCACGCCAGGGACGTTGACGCCCTTGCGGTTGGACAGAGCGCCGCCCACCACCACGTCGGTCTCGGCGAAGTCGGGACCGCACTGGTTCACCCGCAGCCGCACCTTGCCGTCGTCCAGAAGCAGATCGGCCCCAGGCTCCAAGGCGGACAGGATCTCTGGATGGGGGAGAGGGGCGCGGCGCTGATCGCCGGGAGTCTCGTCCAGGTCCAGGCGGAACGGGTCCCCGGGGTTGAGCTGGATCTTGCCGTCGGCGAATGTGCCGATGCGGAGCTTGGGACCTTGCAGGTCCAGCAGCACGCCAATGGGACGGCCCACCTGCTGCTCTACCCGGCGGATGGTATCCAGGCGCTCCCGGTGATCATCGTGGCTGCCGTGGCTGAAGTTGAGTCGGAACACATCGGCCCCGGCTTCGAACAGGGTGCGGATCATCTCCTCCGTGGAGCTGGCCGGACCGAGAGTGGCAAGAATTTTAGCATTACGTTGCCGTCGCATGAGTAGCATTCCTGAAGTTGGGGCTAAAGTGGAATAGTTGGCGATCAAGTAATTACGCTGGGCCGGTCCCGTCCGGTATGGTCCCGAATACCGGCGATGCGTTCGGCGATGTTGATCAACTCGGACAACGCCTCCTGGGGGTCGCGGTCGTGACGTGCCGGGTCGGGTTCGTGGTCCTCGATATAGACCCGCAGTGTGGCCCCCTCGGTGCCGGTGCCCGACAGCCGGAAGACGATCCGCCCGCCGCCCTCGAACAGTATCCGTACCCCTTGTTGACCACTGACGCTGCCGTCCACCGGATCGGTGTAGCAGAAATCATCCCCCAGACGCACCGTGTGTCCGCCGAGATCCTGACCGGCCAGGTCCTTCACCTTGGCGCGTAGTCCGTCCATCAGGGTTTGGGCGCGCTCGGCGTTCACCCCCTCATAGTCATGGCGAGTGTAGAAATTGCGCCCGTATTGTTGCCAGTGGGCGCGGACGATGTCGGCTACGCTCTCCCGGCGCTCGGCCAGGATATTCAGCCAGAACAATACCGCCCACAGGCCGTCTTTCTCTCGCACATGGTCGGAGCCGGTGCCGAAGGATTCCTCGCCACACAAAGTGATTCGCCCGGCGTCCAGCAGATTGCCGAAAAACTTCCAGCCGGTAGGGGTCTCGAAGCAGGCTAGTCCCATTTTTTCGGCCACCCGATCCACCGCCTGGGAGGTGGGCATGGAGCGGGCCACCCCGGCCAGACCTTTGGCGTAGCCGGGCGCCAGAGTGGCATTGGCGGCCAGCACCGCCAGGGAGTCCGAGGGGGTCACATAAAATTCCCGGCCCAGAATCATATTGCGATCCCCGTCGCCGTCCGAGGCGGCGCCGAAGTCGGGGGCGTTGGCGCCGAACATCACCTCCACCAGGTCATGGGCGTGGACCAGATTGGGGTCTGGGTGGGCGCCCCCGAAATCCTCCAGGGGCTGGCCGCGCATGACCGTGCCCGGGGGCGCGCCTAGGCGCTCTTCCAGGATGGCCTTGGCATAGGGACCGGTGACGGCGTTCATGGTGTCCATGCGCATGGTGAATTGGCCGCCGGTGAGCAGCGCCCGGAGTTTGTCGAAGTCGAACAGGGTTTCCATGAGTTCGGCATAGTCCGCCACCGAATCGATGACCTCCACGGTCATGTCCCCCAGCCGGGATTCACCCAGGCGGTCCAGGTCCGGGATTGGATCGTCATGAATCAGGTAGCGGTCCAGGCTTTGGGTGCGCTGGTAAATGGCGTTGGTGATGGACTCCGGGGCCGGGCCGCCATTGCCGGTGTTGTACTTGATGCCGAAGTCCTCGTCCGGACCCCCTGGATTGTGGGAGGCCGATAGCACGATGCCCCCGAAGGCGCCGTGCTTGCGGATCACGCAGGAGGCCGCCGGGGTGGAGAGAATACCCCCCTGGCCCACCAGTACCCGACCGAAACCGTTGGCGGCGGCCATGGGCAGGATGATGCCCAGGGCTTGACGATTGTAGAACCGGCCATCGCCGCCCACCACCAGGGTTTGACCCTGATAGCCCTCCAAGGTATCGAAAATGGCTTGAACGAAGTTCTCCAGGTAGCGGGGCTGCTGGAAGATTTTGACCTTCTTACGCAATCCCGACGTGCCCGGTTTCTGGCCGTCGAAGGGCTGGGTCGTTTGGGTCTGGATGCCCATTCGGTTCACTCCTTTAGCGAGAGTGGTGCAGGGGCTGGCCGAGCATATCGGGGGTGACCAGCACTACACCCTGGTCGGTGACCCGAAAACCTCGACGGCGGTCCTCGTCGTGATCCTCGCCGATGACCATGCTCTCGGGTATCTTCGTGCCCCGGTCGATGACCGCCTTGTGGATGCGGGCATGGCGGCCTACCTCCACCTCCGGCAGCAGCACCGAATCGGTGATCTTGGCATAGGAATGGACCTTGCAGTCATTAAAGAGCAAGGAGTGTTCCACATGCGCCCCGGAGACCACGCAGCCGCCCGAGACCATGGAGTTAATGGCCTCGCCCCGGCGCCCATCTTCGTTGTGGATAAACTTGGCCGGGGGCAATTGGGCCTGGTGGGTGAGGATCGGCCAAACCCGGTCGTAGAGGTTCAGATCGGGGTTCAGCTCCACCAGCTCCAGATTGGCCTCCCAGAAGGCGTCCACCGTGCCCACGTCCCGCCAGTACGCCTGTTGGTCGGTCTTGGGGTCCCGGAACGGATAGGCGAACACCCGGTGATCGTCGACGATCCGGGGGATGATGTTAAAGCCGAAGTCGTGCTTGGAGTTGGGGTCGTCGGCGTCCTTGATCAGTTGCTTGTAGAGGAACTCGGTGTTGAAGACATAATTGCCCATGGAGGCCAGACACAGCCCGGAGCGTCCGGGGATGGGGGTGGGTTGGGCGGGCTTTTCCTGAAAGCCGTAGACCTGGAGTTGCTCGTTGACTTCCATCACCCCGAAGGCCCCGGCGGCCTCGGCCAGAGGAACTTCCAGACAGGAGACGGTCATATCGGCGTTGTTGTCCGCGTGGAAGGCCAGCATATGGCCATAGTCCATTTTGTAGATATGGTCCCCGGAGAGGATTAGAACGTATTCGGGCTGGTAGGTGCGCAGAATATCCAGGTTCTGATAGACCGCGTCGGCGGTGCCCTCGTACCACTCGTCGCCGGTGCGTTGGGAGGCGGGCAGGATCTCCACGAACTCCCCCAGTTCACCCTGAAACTTGCTCCAGCCGCTGACCAGGTGACGGATCAGGGAGTGGGCCTTGTATTGGGTGAGTACGCCGATGCGGCGAATGCCGGAGTTGACGCAGTTGGAGAGGGGGAAGTCGATGATTCGGAACTTGCCCCCGAAGGGGACGCCGGGTTTGGCTCGCCAGTCGGTGAGTTCATACAGGCGTGAGCCGCGGCCGCCGGCCAGGACTAGGGCCAGGGTTTGTTTGGCTAAACGACTGACGTAGCGTGGATCTCGATTGCTGGGGTCCATAATTATCCTCTTGCGCGCCCTTGGCGGTTGTGCCCCTTGTTTGTGATCTTACTCTTGGGACGATTGAGTTATCACCTAGTGGAACAATAGATGAGTTATCGCTTAATGGAACGACTGTGAGGTTATCATCGAGTGAAACGACACTGAAAAAGTCGGATATCACCATCCAGCCAACATCGGTTTCCTTTAAGTAATAGCCGTTTTTTTGGCATTCGGCGACAAAAAAAACGCTACCATGCATGGGAAGTGATGGTCGGCTTGGACGAACACAGGCTCGAACTCCCGGCCTGGGTTTGACGATGTTCAAACTGGAGGCAAAATCCCGCCTCTGGGTCAGAGGCGGGGAGGGGGTAGGGCTGGCAGGTTTGATGATGACCCCCTTATTCGGGCATCACCTTGCCTTCTTTCCAGGCTTGGATAAGGGCGTCATAGCTCACGGTCTCGCCCTGGGGCTTCTCGTTATCCAGTTTGGCCTTGGGAGAGCCGGGCTGGTTCAGCCAATGCTCCCGATCCATCTTGTCGTTGAGTTTGGGTCCACAGGTTTTTTGCACCCTGGCCCGCTCCAGGCGTTGCAGAATGCGGTCCTGCTGCTCCGCCAGCCGGGTCATGGCCTCCTGGGCGGTTTTCTCGCCGGTGACGGCTTCGGCCACCGCCTGCCACCAGAGCACGGCCAGCTTGGGATAATCGGGCACGTTGGTGCCGGTGGGGGTCCAGGCCACCCGGGCCGGGCTGCGATAGAACTCCACCAGGCCGCCCAGCTTGGGGGCGGCTTCGGTCATGGCGTCATGCTGGAGATCCGATTCCCGGATGGGGGTCAGTCCCACCAGGGTTTTCTTCAGGGACACGGTCTTGGAGATCACGAATTGGGCATACAGCCAGGCGGCCTTGCGCCGCTCCACCGGCGTGGAATCCAGCAGCGTCCAGGAGCCGGCGTCCTGATAGCCCAGCTTCATGCCTTCCTCCCAATAGGGGCCGTGGGGCGAGGGCGCCATCCGCCACTTGGGGGTGCCGTCGTCGTTAACCACCGGCAGACCCGGCTGGGTCATGCTGGCGGTGAAGGCGGTATACCAGAAAATCTGCTGGGCGATCTGGCCCTGGGCGGGCACCGGGCCGGCCTCCCCAAAGGTCATGCCGCTAGCTTCGGGGGGGGCGTAGGCTTTCAGCCAGTCGATGTACTTCTGCAAGGCGTAGACTGCGGCCGGGCCGTCGGTGGCGCCACCCCGCTCCACGCTGGACCCCACCGGATGACAGTCCTCGGCGCGAATCCCCCATTCGTCCACCGGCACCCCGTTAGGAATGCCCTTGTCGCCGGCGCCGGCCATGGACAGCCAGGCGTCGGTGAAGCGCCAACCCAGGGACGGGTCCTTCTTGCCATAGTCCATATGCCCGTAAACTCGCTTGCCGTCGATTTCCTTGACGTCGTTGGTGAAGAAATCGGCGATGTCCTCATAGGCGGACCAGTTTACGGGCACACCTAGGTCATAGCCGTACTTCTCCTTGAACTGGCTTTGCAAATCCTCCCGCTGGAACCAGTCATAGCGGAACCAGTACAGATTGGCGAACTGCTGATCCGGAAGCTGGTAGAGCTTGCCATCCGGGCCGGTGGTGAAGGACTTGCCGATGAAATCATCCACATCCAAGCCTGGATTGGTGACCTCCTTGCCGTCCCCGGCAATCCAATCGGAAAGGGGCACGGCCTTGCCGTAGCGGTAGTGGGTGCCGATCAGATCGGAGTCGTTGACGTAGGCGTCGTAGATATTGTTGCCGGTATTCATCTGGGTGGTTAGTTTGTCGATGACGTCCCCCTCGCCGATCAGATCGTGTTTGAGGGGGATACCGGTGATTTCCGTAAACGCCTTGGCCAGGGTCTTGGACTCGTATTCGTGGGTGGTGATGGTTTCCGAGACCACATTGATTTGCATGCCCTTGAAAGGCTCGGCGGCCTTGATGAACCACTCCATCTCCTTGAGCTGTTCTTCCCGGGACAGGGTGGAGGGCTGGAACTCATTGTCCACCCACTTTTCCGCCGCCGCCATGTCGGCGCTGGCGGATAGGGGCAGGCCCGCGAAGGCCGCCAGAGCGGCGGAAATGGCCGTACACAACAGCCTGCGGCCCGTGCCTGGCATCAGATTGGTTTGCTCCATGGCATCCTCCTTTGAAGGATTTGTTGGGATTGTCGACAATCACTCTGGTTGAGAGTGGCTCTGGGTCGCCCCCCTTGCATCGGACCCGGAACCCCGGCGGCGCTCCCTGCCGCCGTTCGCGGATAAGGCCCGCGAAACCTTGGCGGCCCTAACCGGCTAGCCCTTGGCTATGACGATCACCACCCAGACAAAGCTGATGAGGGTGGCGATCCACAGGGGCCAGGCGGCCGGCAACAGCCCGATCCAGAGCAGATGGATATAGCCGCTGCTCAACAGACCGATAAAGAGCCGGTCCCCCCGGGTGGTGACTAGGGGCAAAAAGCCCCGCCGCTCCACGGTGGGATAGATGATCTGGGCAATGGTCATGCCGATCAGCATGATGATTACGCCACTGAAAAACACGGCGGCGATGCCGGTCCATTGCATCCAGGTGGCGCCGATATTGGAGAACAACCAGCTTTCCCCTTCCATAACGCGGCTCCTCTAGACACGGCCCAGGGCAAAGCCCTTGGCCACATGTTTGCGGACGAACCAAATCACCAGGGCGCCCGGAATGATGGTGAGTACACCGGCGGCGGCCAACACCCCCCAATCCACGCCCGAGGCGCCCACGGTGCTGGTCATGACCACCGTGATGGGGGTGGCGTTGCTGGAGGTCAGGGTGCGGGCCAACAGCAATTCCACCCAACTGAACATAAAGCAGAAGAAGGCGGTCACGCCGATGCCGGCCTTGATCAGGGGGATGAAAATAGTGAAGAAAAACTTCGGAAAGCTGTAGCCGTCGATATAGGCCGTCTCGTCGATCTCTTTGGGAATGCCGGACATAAAGCCTTCTAGTATCCACACCGCCAGGGGCACATTGAACAGGCAGTGGGCGATGGCCACCGCCCAGTAGGTATCGAACAGGTTCACCGCCTGATACAAAGAGAAAAAGGGCAGCAGAAAGGCCGCCGGGGGCGACATGCGGTTGGTGAGCAGCCAGAAGAATAAATGCTTGTCGCCCATGAAATGATACCGGGAGAAGGCATAGGCCGCCGGTAGGGCCACCGATAGGGAAATGACGGTGTTCAGGCTCACATAGGCGATGG
>CAZQXD010000085.1:0-16421 GCA_964597315.1 uncultured Candidatus Competibacteraceae bacterium | reverse complement strand
TTACTCGATAATTTTAGCGACGACGCCGGCGCCCACGGTACGGCCGCCCTCGCGTACCGCAAACCGCAGCCCTTCTTCCATGGCAATCGGCGCTATCAGACTCACCACCATCTGGATGTTGTCTCCCGGCATCACCATCTCCACCCCCTCGGGCAGGTCCACCGACCCCGTCACGTCCGTCGTGCGAAAGTAAAACTGCGGCCGATACCCCTTGAAAAACGGCGTGTGGCGACCACCCTCCTCCTTGGACAGCACATACACCTCCGCCTCAAACTTCGTGTGCGGCGTGATCGTCCCTGGCTTGGCCAACACCTGGCCTCGCTCCACTCCATCTCGCTTCGTGCCCCGCAACAGCACGCCTACGTTGTCACCCGCCTGGCCTTCATCCAACAACTTGCGGAACATCTCCACGCCCGTGCAGGTGGTCTTCGTGGTCTTGTGTATCCCCACAATCTCAATCTCGTCACCCACCTTCACCCGGCCACGCTCTATGCGACCCGTCACCACCGTCCCGCGTCCCGAAATCGAAAAAACATCCTCAATCGGCATCAAAAACGGCCGGTCAATGTCCCGCTCCGGTTCCGGAAAATACTGGTCCATCTCTTCAACCAGCTTCAGCACCGACGCCACGCCAATCTCCGAGCTGTCACCTTCCAGCGCCTTGAGCGCCGAACCCGTCACTATCGGCGTGTCATCTCCCGGAAAATCATAGCTCGACAGCAGATCCCGGACCTCCATCTCTACCAACTCCAGCAACTCCGCGTCGTCCACCATGTCCGCTTTGTTCATGTACACCACAACGTAGGGCACGCCTACCTGACGCGACAGCAGGATATGCTCCCGGGTCTGGGGCATCGGTCCATCAGCCGCCGAAACCACCAGTATCGCCCCGTCCATCTGCGCCGCGCCCGTGATCATGTTCTTCACGTAGTCCGCGTGACCCGGGCAGTCTACGTGCGCGTAGTGCCGCGTGTCCGATTCGTACTCCACGTGCGCCGTGGCAATCGTGATCCCACGGGCGCGTTCCTCCGGCGCCGCGTCAATCTGGTCGTAGGCTTTGAATTCGCCTCCGTGCTTCTCGGCCATCACCTTCGTGATCGCCGCCGTCAGCGTGGTCTTGCCATGGTCCACGTGACCAATCGTCCCGACGTTAACATGCGGCTTGCTGCGCTTGAATTTTTCTTTGGACACCGTGTCACCTCATTAAAAACTGTAAGTTACGACGCTTTTTTGATGACAGCTTCCGCCACATTGGCGGGCGCCTCGTTGTACTTGGCAAACTCCATGGAGTAGGTGGCTCGGCCCTGAGTGGCTGAACGAAGATCGGTGGCATAGCCGAACATTTCGGCCAGAGGCACTTCGGCGCGAATGATTTTTCCCGCAGGAGCATCTTCCATGCCCTGCACCAAACCACGGCGCCGATTGAGATCGCCCATCACATCGCCCATATAGTCTTCAGGCGTAACCACTTCCACCTTCATGATCGGCTCCAGCAATACTGGACTGGCTTTGCGAGCGCCCTCTTTGAAGCCCATGGAGCCGGCGATCTTAAAGGCCATTTCCGAGGAGTCCACATCATGGTAAGAGCCGTCGAACAGAGTGACTTTGAGATCCACCACCGGATAGCCCGCCAGCACGCCATTTTCCATCTGTTCCTTGATGCCCTTATCCACCGCTGGGATGTACTCCCTGGGCACGACACCACCCACGATGGAATTGACGAACTCGTAGCCCTCTCCAGGCTCCCTGGGTTCGAGACGCAGCCAGACATGGCCGTACTGCCCTCGACCACCGGACTGGCGGACAAATTTGCCTTCCTGCTCCACGGTTTTGCGAATGGTTTCCCGGTAAGCAACCTGGGGGGCGCCAACGTTGGCCTCCACCTTGAACTCTCGCTTGAGCCGATCGACGATGATCTCCAGATGCAGTTCACCCATTCCAGAAATAATGGTCTGTCCCGACTCCTCGTCGGTGTGAACCCGGAAAGACGGGTCCTCCTGGGCCAGCTTGCTGAGCGCCATGCCCATTTTTTCCTGATCAACTTTGGTCTTGGGCTCGACAGCCACGGAAATCACCGGCTCCGGGAACTCCATGCGCTCCAGGGTAATCACTTGGTTCTGGCTGCACAGGGTATCGCCTGTCGATACGTCCTTGAGGCCCACCGCCGCAGCAATGTCGCCGGCGCGCACTTCTTTGATTTCCTCACGGCTGTTGGCATGCATTTGCAGGATGCGGCCGATACGCTCTTTTTTGCTTTTAACGGGGTTGTAGACCGTGTCGCCGGAACTCAGCACACCGGAATACACCCGGAAAAACGACAGCGTGCCGACATAGGGATCGGTCGCGATTTTGAACGCCAGGGCCGCAAACGGCTCGTCATCGGACGAATGACGCTCGGCGACGGTCTCCGCCGCATCGTCTAGATGCCCCTTGATGGCAGGCACGTCCACGGGCGAGGGCATAAACTCGACAACCGCATCGAGCATGGCCTGTACACCTTTGTTCTTGAAAGCCGAACCACACAGAGTCAGGACAATCTCATTGGCCAAGGTGCGCATGCGTAGACCCTTGCGGATCTCCGCTTCCGTCAACTCGTCTCCTTCGAGGTACTTTTCCATGTACTCTTCGTTGGCCTCGGCAGCCGCTTCAACCAGATGCTCATGCCACTCTTGGCAGGCATCCCGCATATCGGCGGGAATGTCGCCGTACTCAAAATTAGCGCCCATGGTGGCCTCATCCCACCAGATGGCTTTCATCTTGATGAGATCCACCACGCCCTTGAATTTCTCTTCGGCGCCAATGGGTAGTTGAATGGGCACTGGATTAGCGCCCAAACGCTCCTTGATCTGCTTCACCACCCGCAGAAAATTAGCTCCAGCCCGGTCCATCTTGTTGACGAAGGCCAGCCGCGGCACTTTGTACTTGTTGGCCTGGCGCCAGACAGTTTCAGACTGTGGCTCTACACCACCGACCGCGCAAAACACGGCGCAAGCGCCATCCAACACCCGCAGGGAGCGCTCTACCTCAATGGTAAAGTCCACATGGCCGGGGGTATCGATGATATTGATACGATGCTCTGGAAACTGTTTGCCCATACCGCTCCAGAAACAGGTAGTCGCAGCGGAAGTAATGGTAATCCCCCGCTCCTGCTCCTGAACCATCCAGTCCATCACGGCGGCCCCATCGTGCACCTCACCGATTTTATGAGAAACCCCCGTATAGAACAGAATACGTTCTGTCGTAGTGGTTTTCCCGGCATCGATGTGCGCCATAATCCCGAGATTACGATAACGCTCGATAGGGGTTTTACGCGCCACAGTCAGTTCCTCACTATTTACCAGCGATAATGCGCGAAGGCTTTATTAGCTTCCGCCATGCGATGGGTGTCTTCACGCTTCTTAACAGCCGAACCACGATTTTCGGCCGCATCCAACAACTCTCCAGCCAGCCGCCGGGACATGGACTTCTCGCTGCGTTTGCGAGCGGAGTCAATAATCCAGCGCATTGCCAGGGTATTACGACGCACCGAGCGGACTTCGACCGGAACCTGATAGGTGGCGCCGCCCACTCGACGAGACTTGACTTCCACCATGGGCCTGACGTTATCCAGAGCCTGCTCTAGCAGTGGCATGGCTTCAGACTTGCTGCGCTCCGCCATCTGCTCCATGGCACCGTAGACGATATGCTCAGCCACGGACTTTTTGCCCCGCTCCATCACCATATTGATGAACTTGGCCAGCATCTCGCTCCCGAACTTGGGGTCAGGCAGGATGATGCGCTTGGGAATCTCTCTTCTTCTCGGCATAGGACTTTACTCGACTAGGGCAACGCGCCGGACTCAGGACTTAGGACGCTTGGCGCCGTACTTGGATCGGCCCTGGCGGCGGTTATTGACGCCAGAGGTATCCAGGCTACCGCGAACGGTGTGGTAACGAACGCCGGGCAAGTCCTTGACGCGACCGCCCCGAATCAACACCACGGAGTGTTCTTGAAGGTTATGCCCTTCACCACCGATATAGCTGGTGACCTCGTAGCCATTGGTCAGACGCACACGGGCTACTTTTCGTAAGGCCGAATTGGGTTTCTTGGGGGTCGTGGTGTAGACACGGGTGCAAACGCCACGCTTCTGGGGACATCCCTCCAGCGCCGGAACGGTGCTCTTTTCCTTTTTGCTGGCCCGCGGCTTGCGCACCAGCTGGTTAATCGTCGCCATTGGCTTTTTTACTCCAAATAGAGCTATACCTTAAAAAATAAAGGACAGCCCGCAGTACGGCCACGGCCTGCCAAAGGCGCGGAATTGTATGCGGCTGCTCCACCCCTGTCAAGCAAGCAGGGAAAATGCCGTGGTTGCTGATTGGCCAGGCTCAAACAGAGGCATCCCTTGACGGGATGCCTTCTCAGCATGGCTGAACAGCCCCAGAGGGCTAATTGTCCACTTCGGCCTCGGAACCCAGTTCGACGTTAAAATCACCGCCCAGCATGGGGTTGCTGCCATGGGTCCGGCGCTCGGAGTGATAAGCCAGACCAGTTCCCGCCGGGATTAGCCGACCGACGATTACGTTTTCTTTCAATCCTCGCAAATCATCACGCATCCCTCGTACGGCGGCTTCCGTCAACACCCGAGTCGTCTCTTGGAAAGACGCGGCGGAGATAAAGGACTCGGTGGCCAAAGACGCCTTGGTGATGCCCAGCAGCAGGGTCTGGCAAGTGGCGAGAACGCCATCCTGGGCCTTGACCCGGTCGTTCTCCTCGAACACTCGCGTTCGTTCCACCTGCTCGCCCTTGATGAATCGGGCATCACCAGGAGCAATGATCTCGACCTTGCGCATCATCTGCCGAATAATGACTTCGATATGCTTGTCGTTGATCTTAACGCCTTGCAAACGGTAGACGTCCTGGATTTCCTTCACCAGATAAGCGGCCAGTTCCCGCACCCCCAATAACCGTAAAATATCATGGGGGTTAGGTTCACCGTCGGCGATAACCTCGCCTTTTTGCACGGTCTCACCTTCGAAGACATTAACATGTCGCCACTTGGGTATCAGTTCCTCGTACTGGTCACCGTCCTTGTCAGTAATCACCAGACGCTGCTTACCCTTGGTGTCCTTGCCGAAGCTCACGGTACCGGAGATTTCGGCCAGGATCGCAGGCTCCTTCGGTTTTCGCGCCTCGAACAAATCGGCCACCCGTGGTAGACCACCGGTGATATCACGAGTCTTGCTCGACTCCTGGGGGATACGGGCAATAACGTCGCCCACTTCCACCGGAGCCTTATCGGCCAGGTTGACGATAGCGCCGGGCGGCAGGGGATAGTGAGCCGGCAACTCGGTGCCGGCGATGCACAAATCGCTACCGGCCTCGTCCACCAGTTTCACGGTCGGTCGTTTGTCCTTGCCCAGAGAACCACGCTGCTTGGGATCGGTGATGATCAGGCTGCTGACCCCAGTTATGTCATCTGTCTGACGCTGGACGGTGACGTGTTCCTCGAAGTCATGGAACTGCACCCGGCCAGCCACTTCGGTGACCACAGGATGGGTATGAGGGTCCCAATTGGCGACTACCTGCCCCGCCTGCACCGAATGCCCATCGTCTACCTGCACCACCGCGCCGTAGGGCACCTTATAACGCTCTCGTTCGCGTCCGGCGTCATCCACCACGGTGATTTCCCCGGAGCGGGACACCGCCACTAAATTGCCGTCCTTATTGCGCACCGTCTTCATATTGTTGAGCTTGATGAAGCCTTTGGACTTCACCTGAACATTGCTGACCGCCGCAGCCCGAGAGGCGGCGCCACCGATATGGAAGGTCCGCATGGTCAACTGGGTGCCCGGTTCGCCGATACTCTGAGCGGCGATCACGCCCACGGCTTCACCGCTGTTGACCTTGTGGCCACGGGCCAAATCTCGGCCATAGCAGGAGGCGCACACCCCGTGGCGAGTCTCGCAGGTGATTGGCGAACGGACCACGACTTGGTCGATGCCCAGTTCTTCCAGTTTTTCCACCCAACCCTCATCCAGCAGCGTACCCAAGGGAGCCAGCACATCGTCGCCACCGGGCTGAAGCACATCCTCCACCAGCACCCGGCCCAATACCCGCTCATGCAGCGGCTCCACGACGTCGCCGCCCTCCACGATGGGTGTCATCCACACCCCTTCCCGGGTTCCGCAGTCATCTTCCGTTACCACCAAATCCTGGGCCACATCCACCAACCGTCGGGTTAGGTAACCGGAGTTGGCGGTTTTGAGAGCCGTATCCGCCAAACCTTTACGGGCGCCATGAGTGGAAATGAAGTACTGCAAAACGTCCAGACCTTCCCGGAAGTTGGCGGTAATGGGGGTCTCAATGATAGACCCGTCCGGCTTGGCCATTAGGCCGCGCATGCCAGCCAACTGACGAATCTGGGCAGCGCTACCCCGTGCCCCTGAGTCGGCCATCATGAACACCGAGTTGAAGGAAGGCTGTTTGACATCGTTGCCATCCCGGTCCTCCACGGTGTCGGTCCCGAGCTTATCCATCATAGCCTTGGCCACTTGATCATTGGTGCGCGACCAGATGTCCACCACCTTGTTGTAGCGCTCGCCGTTGGTCACCAGACCGGAGGCATACTGGTTCTCGATCTCCTTAACCTCAACCTCGGCCTTGGCTAGGATCGCGCTCTTCTGTTCTGGAATAACCAGATCCTCAAAGCCAATGGACGAACCAGAACGCATGGCATAATAGAATCCGGTATACATCAACTGGTCGGCGAAAATGACTGTCTCTTTGAGGCCCACCCGCCGATAACAGGCATTGATCAGGCGGGAAATTGCCTTTTTGTTGAGTACCTGGTTGACCAGTTCGAAAGGCAGTCCCTCAGGCAGAATGTCAGACAGCAGGGCGCGGCCTACGGTGGTCTCCACCCGCTTGGTGACTGTGCGGCTATCGCCTTCTTCCACGGTTTCGGAAATAGCTAGGCGTACCTGAACCCGAGCCTGTAATTCCACCAGGCGGTTTTCATAGGCCCGATGTACTTCGGCCACATTCGTGAAGGCCATGCCCTCACCCCGAGCATTGACTCGCTCACGGGTCATATAGTAAAGCCCAAGCACCACGTCCTGGGATGGTACGATGATGGGTTCACCGTTGGCGGGCGATAGAATGTTATTGGTGGACATCATCAAGGCGCGCGCCTCCAACTGCGCCTCAATGGACAAAGGCACATGCACCGCCATCTGGTCGCCGTCGAAGTCGGCGTTAAACGCCGTACATACCAGTGGATGAAGCTGGATGGCCTTGCCCTCGATAAGCACCGGCTCGAAAGCCTGAATGCCCAGCCGGTGGAGGGTGGGCGCCCGATTGAGCATCACCGGATGTTCCCGAATCACCTCCTCCAGGATATCCCATACCTCCTTATCCTCCCGCTCCACCATTTTCTTGGCGGCCTTGATAGTAGTGGCGATGCCGCGACGGATCAGCTTGGAGAAAATAAACGGCTTGAACAGTTCCAACGCCATTTTCTTGGGCAGCCCACACTGGTGCAGGCGCAGGCTGGGACCCACCACGATCACGGAGCGGCCGGAGTAATCCACCCGCTTGCCGAGAAGGTTCTGGCGGAACCGGCCCTGCTTGCCTTTGATCATGTCCGCCAGGGACTTGAGGGGCCGTTTGTTGGTGCCGGTGATGGCCCGGCCACGACGACCGTTATCCAGCAGGGAGTCCACTGCCTCTTGCAGCATCCGCTTTTCGTTACGCACGATGATGTCCGGTGCGTTCAGTTCCAGCAGCCGTTTGAGACGGTTGTTACGGTTGATAACCCGCCGATAAAGGTCGTTCAGGTCGCTGGTGGCGAAACGGCCGCCGTCCAGGGGCACCAGGGGACGCAGGTCCGGCGGCAGCACCGGCAATACCGTCATGACCATCCATTCCGGGCGGTTGCCGGAGTCGAGAAACGACTCCATCAACTTTAGGCGTTTGGCGATGCGCTTGAGCTTGGTTTCCGAGGTGCATTCGGCCAGATCCTCGCGAAGCTTGGCGGAGTCCCCTTTGAGATCAATGTTCTTTAGAAGTTGGTAGACAGCCTCCGCGCCCATGCGGGCGTCGAAATCGTCACCATACTTTTCGATAGCTTCCAGATAAGTCTCGTCGGACAGCAGATGGCCGCGCTCCAGGGGAGTCATGCCCGGTTCGATCACTACAAAGGATTCGAAGTACAGCACTCGCTCAATGTCCCGAAGGGTCATATCCAGCAGTAGACCAATGCGAGATGGCAGGGATTTGAGAAACCAGATATGGGCGACCGGACTGGCCAGCTCGATATGGCCCATGCGCTCCCGACGCACCTTGGCCAAAGTCACTTCGACGCCACACTTCTCGCAGACCACACCCCGGTGTTTCAGGCGCTTATACTTGCCGCACAGGCACTCGTAGTCCTTGGTGGGTCCGAAAATTTTGGCGCAGAACAGGCCATCCCGCTCGGGTTTGAACGTACGGTAGTTGATGGTTTCGGGTTTTTTGACCTCACCAAAGGACCAGGAACGGATCATGTCCGGGGACGCCAGACCGATGCGGATGGCGTCAAAATCCTCGATATTGCCCTGCTGCTTGAAAAGGTTCAGTAAATCTTTCATGTCATGACCACTCGACGTGGGAGCAACTGCCAGCCCCTATGGTTATAAGGATCGCCCGGAACTAGCCATCGTGCTCCAGTTCGATATTGATACCCAAAGAACGGATTTCCTTAACCAACACGTTGAAGGACTCGGGCATGCCGGCCTCCATGCGGTGGTCGCCGTCAACGATGTTTTTGTAGACCTTGGTCCGACCATTCACATCATCCGACTTCACGGTAAGCATTTCTTGCAGGGTATAGGCCGCGCCATAGGCTTCCAGCGCCCAGACTTCCATCTCGCCAAAACGCTGGCCACCGAACTGAGCTTTTCCGCCCAGGGGCTGCTGCGTCACCAGACTGTAGGGTCCTGTGGAGCGGGCATGCATTTTGTCGTCCACCAGGTGATTCAGCTTCAACATATACATATAACCCACGGTCACTGGGCGGTCGAAAACCTCGCCGGTGCGACCGTCGCACAACCGGGCCTGTCCGGTTTCCGGCAGTTCGGCCAACCGCAGCATATCCCGCAGCTCAGTCTCGGCCGCACCGTCAAACACCGGGGTAGCCATCGGTACGCCGCCACTCAAATTGCGGCACAACTGAACCACCTCCTGATCACTGAATTGCCCAAAATCCACTTGCTTTTTGGCACCGACGTTGTAGATCCGTTCCAGAAAACTCCGCAGTTCCTGAACAGCGGCCTGGGCCTCCAGCAGGCGACCAATTCTAAGCCCCAAGCCCTTGGCGGCCCACCCCAGGTGGGTTTCTAGGACCTGGCCGACATTCATCCGGGAGGGCACACCCAGGGGGTTGAGCACGATATCCACCGGCGTGCCATCGTCCAGGTAAGGCATGTCCTCCTGGGGAACAATCATGGACACCACGCCTTTATTGCCGTGACGGCCCGCCATCTTGTCGCCGGGCTGGACACGTCGTTTGACAGCCAGGTAAACCTTGACCATCTTCAGCACACCCGGCGCGAGATCGTCCCCTTGCGTCAGTTTCTCCCGCTTCTCCTCGAATTTTTTATCAAAATCCTCGCGCTGTTGACGAAGCTGGTCGCTGATGATCTCCAATTGTTCATTCGCATCCTCGTCCCGCATCCGTATCTCGAACCAACGCTCCCGGGACAGCTTGGACAGGTAAGACTTGGCGATCTTATTGCCAGCGGCGAAACCCTCAGGCCCCCCTTCGGCCACTCTGCCAATGAGCATTTTCTCTACCCGTTGGTAGGTGTCGTCTTCAAGTATCCGCAGTTGATCGTTCAGATCTTTGCGGATACGGGCCAATTCAGCCTGCTCGATCTGCTTGGCCCGTGAGTCTTTTTCGACCCCGTCGCGAGTGAACACCCGTACGTCGATAACAGTGCCGTCCATACCGGAAGGCACGCGCAGGGAGGTGTCTTTAACGTCCGATGCCTTCTCGCCGAAAATAGCGCGCAGCAGTTTTTCTTCGGGCGTAAGCTGGGTTTCTCCTTTCGGCGTGACCTTACCCACCAGAATATCGCCGGTCTTGACCTCGGCGCCGATATAGACAATGCCAGCCTCATCGAGCTTAGCCAGGGCGCTTTCACCTACATTGGGGATGTCGGCGGTGATTTCCTCCGGTCCCAGCTTGGTATCCCGAGCCACGCAGGTCAGCTCTTCGATGTGAATCGTGGTGAAGCGATCCTCCTGAACCACCCGCTCGGAGATCAGGATGGAATCCTCGAAGTTGTAACCGTTCCAGGGCATGAAGGCCACGAGCAAGTTCTGGCCCAAGGCCAGTTCGCCCAGATCCGTGGAAGGGCCATCGGCCAACACATCGCCCCGTTCCACCGCCTCGCCTGGGTTCACCAGCGGCCGCTGGTTGATGCAGGTATTTTGATTGGATCGGGTGTACTTGGTCAGATTATAAATATCCACGCCCGGTTCACCGGCCTCGGTCTCCTCGTCCTTGACGCGCACCACGACACGCCCGGCATCCACCGAATCCACTACACCGCCACGCCGGGCCACCACGGTCACCCCCGAGTCGATGGCGACAGTACGCTCGATACCCGTGCCCACCAAAGGTTTCTCGGCGCGCAGGGTGGGCACCGCTTGGCGCTGCATATTGGAACCCATCAAGGCCCGGTTGGCGTCATCATGCTCCAGAAAGGGAATTAGCGCGGCGGCCACCGAGACGATCTGCTTGGGAGACACATCGATATATTGCACTTTGTCCGGGATAGACAAAGTGAACTCGTTCATGTGCCGGGAAGACACCAAATCGTCCACCAGCCGACCCTCGGCATCCAAGGTGGCGTTGGCCTGGGCGATAACATAATTGCCCTCCTCAATAGCCGACAAATAGTCGATCTGATCGGTGACCTTGTTATTCTCCACTCGCCGGTATGGCGTCTCCAAAAACCCATAGGGGTTGGTACGGGCATAGACCGCTAAGGAGTTGATCAAGCCGATATTGGGACCTTCCGGCGTCTCGATGGGACAGACCCGGCCATAGTGGGTGGGATGTACGTCGCGTACTTCAAAACCCGCCCTTTCCCGAGTTAGACCGCCTGGCCCCAAGGCTGAAACCCGGCGCTTGTGGGTCACCTCGGACAGGGGATTGTTCTGGTCCATAAACTGGGACAACTGACTGGAACCAAAAAACTCCTTGATGGCCGCCGCCACTGGTTTGGCGTTGATCAAGTCCTGGGGGGTCAGTCCCTCGGACTCGGCCAGGGACAGGCGCTCTTTGACAGCCCGCTCTACCCGAACCAATCCGACCCGAAATACGTTCTCGGCCATCTCGCCGACACACCGGATACGCCGATTACCCAAATGATCTATATCGTCAACCGTGCCATTGCCGTTCTTAATGGCAATCAGCACCTTGAGAACATCAATGATATCCTCGTTGGACAGCACGCCGGGACCGACTTCATCTTCGCGCCCCACGCGACGATTGAACTTCATCCGCCCCACCGGGGACAGGTCGTAACGATCCTCGGAGAAAAACAGATTATTGAACAGATTCTGGGCGGCTTCCTTGGTGGGCGGCTCCCCGGGACGCATCATCCGGTAGATTTCCACCTGGGCTTCCAATTCAGTGCGGGTAGCGTCCATGCGCAGAGAATTGGATAGATAAGGTCCACGATCCAATTCATTGATATACAGCGTCCGAATTTCCCGAATACCACTGTCGCGAATCTTTTCCAGCGTCTCCAGGGTGATTTCATCATTGGCGTTAGCCAACAGCTCGCCGGTGCCCGGGTCCACAATATCATGGGCCAAAACCTTACCGGCGGCATATTCATTCGGGACGGCTAGGGTTTTGAGGTCGGTCTTCTTGAGGTCGCGGATGTGCTTGGCGGTAATGCGTCGGCCCGCTTCCACCAAAATCTGGTCACCAATCTGGATATCGAAACCGGCGGTCTCGCCCCGCAGGCGATCAGGGATTAACTCCATGATCAGGCTGCCATCTTCAATCTGGAATATATTGGTCTCGAAGAACATATCCAGAATCTGCTCGGTGGAAAGCCCAAGCGCCCTGAGCAGGACTGTCACCGGCAGCTTGCGCCGACGGTCAATACGGACGAACAGCAAGTCCTTGGCATCGAACTCAAAGTCCAGCCAAGAACCCCGGTACGGAATAATTCGCGCCGAGAATAGCAACTTGCCGGAAGAGTGGGTCTTGCCTTTGTCGTGATCGAAGAACACCCCGGGCGAACGGTGCAGTTGCGAAACGATGACCCGCTCGGTACCGTTGATCACAAATGTCCCGTTTTCGGTCATGAGCGGCAATTCGCCCATGTACACTTCGTTTTCCTTGATGTCCTTGACTGACTGGGACCCGGCCTGGGCGTCCTTATCCAAGATGACCAAACGCAGTTTCACCCGCAATGGCGCCGCATAAGTCAGCCCCCGGAGTTGGCATTCCCGCACGTCAAACGCAGGTTCACCCAATTGATAAGTGACGTATTCAAGAATGGCGTTGCCGGAGTAGCTGGAGATGGGAAACACCGAACGAAACGCGGCATGCAGACCCATCTCCCGGCGCATCTCCGGGGAAACGTCGGCTTGCAAAAACTCCCTGTAGGAATTTAACTGTATTGCCAGCAGGTAGGGCACTTCCAGAATACTGGAGCGCTTACCGAAGTCCTTACGAATACGTTTCTTTTCAGTGAAAGTGTAGGCCATCGGGGTTCCTCAATAACGGGAATACAAACCAGGAATGACGCGTTCGGCCACTGGAACGCCGCTCCAACCACGGTAGTACACCGCCTGGCGAGGTTGGAGAATCCACATAACTGTTTTGCCTAAGCAGGGAAAGGCCGGTGGTACAAGACCACCAGCCACCCGGTAAAGCTGCCCGGCCTGCGAGCAAACGCTGTCCGCGCTGTCGCGGGGAGCGGGCAATTACTTGATATCGACAGTAGCGCCAGCCTCTTCCAGTTTCTTCTTGATGTCCTCGGCCTCGGCCTTGGGCACCGCTTCCTTAATGGTAGAGGGGACACCCTCCACCAGATCCTTGGCTTCTTTCAGACCAAGCCCGGTCAAGGCGCGCACCACCTTAATGACGTTGACCTTATTGGCTCCAAAGCTGCTCATAACCACGTCGAACTCGGTCTGTTCCTCGACGGGTTCGGCAGCCGCAGCGCCAGCAGCGGCCGGGGCCGCAGCCACGGCGGCGGCGGCGCTGACGCCGAATTTCTCTTCCATGGCGGAAATCAGATCGACAATTTCCATCACGGTCATATTGGAGATGGTGTCGAGAATGTCTTCTTTAGAAACGGCCATTACGAATGACTCCTGATAAAGATTGAGGGAATGCTGTTGGCGTCAATCAGCTCAAGCAGCTTCTTTCTGCTGACGAACGGCTTCGATAGTGCGCACCAATTTGCCGGGCACTTCGTTGAGGGTGCGGGCGAACTTGTCCAGCGGCGCCTTCATGCAGGCCATCAGCATGCTGATCGCCTGTTCACGGGTCGGCATGCTGGCTAAGCGATCCAGATCAGCGGCCGGCAACAGCTTGCCACCCACGGATAAAGCCTTAACCTCCAGCTTCTCGTTGCCTTTTTCCTTGAGGAAACCTTTGAACAGTCGCGCCACCGCTCCCGGCTCCTCCAGAGAGAATGCCAGGACTAGTGGACCGACAAGGCTCTTCTGCATGCACTCGAAGCCGGTTCCCTCCACGGCGCGACGCGCCAAGGTATTCTTGACCACGCGCAGATAGACGCCACCCGCCCTTGCCTGGGCGCGCAAGGCCGTCATTTGAGCCACGGTCAGCCCGCGGTATTCTGCGGCAATGGCAGAGTGCGCACTGACAGCCACCTCGTTGACCTCGGTGACAACAGCTTTCTTTTCTGCCAGATTCAGACTCATACAAGCTACCTCCAGAGCCAGGGATTGAACCTGCTCTTCCCAACGGTAGACCCAAAATCACTCCCCGAGGGAGTGATCATCCCAACGGCAGCCTTCACCAGGACAATCCTGCTAGGGCTATACCGTCTGCGCGGGCCAGGGAGATGATTCACCCCGATTAAGCACAAGCGCCCGCGGTCTTTGACGGCGACCGGACAAGCCAATCATTAGGCCGGCCGCCCAAAGCCATATCAATCAGAACGATAAAGTGGATTGATCCACGGCCAGCCCAGGGCCCATGGTCGTGGATACAGCCACTTTCCGAATATAAACGCCCTTGGAAGTCGAGGGCTTGATCTTTTGAAGATCCGTCAGTAAGGCTTGCAGGTTCTCTTGCAACTTGGCTGACTCGAAATCCACCTTACCGATAGTGCAATGAATAATCCCCGCCTTGTCGGTTCGATAACGAACCTGCCCTGCCTTGGCGTTCTTGACCGCTGTGGCCACATCCGGTGTCACAGTGCCCACTTTGGGATTGGGCATCAGCCCGCGAGGTCCCAAAATCTGGCCCAACTGGCCCACTATGCGCATGGCATCGGGGGAGGCGATCACAACGTCGAAATCGAGATTCCCATCTTTGATGGACTGGGCCAGGTCTTCAAATCCCACGATGTCAGCCCCGGCTTCCTTGGCGGCATCGCCATTGGCGCCCTGGGCGAATACCGCTACCCGGACACTCTTACCAGTCCCGTGGGGCAGCACGGTGGAACTGCGAACCACCTGATCGGATTTGCGAGGATCGACACCCAAATTGACAGCGGCGTCTACCGACTCCTTGAATTTTGTGGCGGACAATTCTTTAAGAAGCGAGAGCGCCTCGTCCACGGGGTACAGTTTGCCCGGGGTAACTTTGTCGCGAATCGCCTGCATGCGCTTGGATAGCTTGGCCATGGTTTATACCCCCTCGACATTCAGGCCCATGGAGCGGGCGCTGCCAGCGATAGTGCGCACAGCGGCATCCAGATCAGCCGCCGTCAGATCAGGCTCCTTGGCCTTGGCGATCTCTTCAAGTTGCGCCCGAGTCACTGTTCCCACCTTCACGGTGTTGGGGGTGGAGCTACCCTTGCCAATGCCGAGTGCTTTTTTCAGCAAGATCGCCGCCGGGGGCGTCTTCATGATGAAAGTAAAGCTGCGGTCGCTATAGACGGTGATCACCACCGGAATCGGCAACCCCTGTTCCAACTGCTGGGTCTGGGCGTTAAACGCCTTACAGAACTCCATGATGTTGACGCCATGCTGACCCAACGCGGGTCCCACGGGCGGACTCGGATTGGCTTTTCCCGCCGCCACCTGCAACTTTACATAAGCCGTGACTTTTTTAGCCATGAAACTCTCCTGGTATGGGTACTAGCGCCTTACGGCTCCCCGAAAACACGGCGGTCAGGCCTTTTCAACCTGACCGAATTCCAGTTCCACCGGCGTGGAGCGTCCAAAAATCAATACCGCCACACGTAAGCGGTTCTTCTCATAGTTCACCTCTTCGACGACACCATTGAAGTCGTTGAAGGGGCCATCGGTGACCCGAACCACCTCACCCGGCTCGTACAAGACCTTGGGCCGAGGCTTATCGACGCCCTCTTGGATGCGGTGAATGATAGTTTCCGCTTCTTTCTCGGTAATGGGCGCCGGCTTATCACTGGAGCCACCGATAAAACCCAGCACCTTGGGCACGCTCTTCACCAGATGCCAGGTTTCGTCATCCATCTCCATTTGCACCAGCACATAGCCGGGAAAGAATTTACGTTCGCTTTTGCGTTTTTGGCCGTCCCGCATCTCGATGACTTCTTCGGTGGGGACCAGCACCTGCCCGAAACGCTCGGTCAGGTTTTCACGCCTAACCCGTTCTTCAAGGGAACGCTTGACCTGATGCTCAAAGCCTGAATAGGCCTGTACGACATACCAACGCATGGTCATGACCCCTTGGTTTACTGGCCAGTCAACAGCCGAACCACCCAAAACAGCAGCATGTCCAGCAGCCAGAGGAAAAGCCCCATGATCACCACCATGACAAAAACCGCCAAACTGGTCTGCAAGGTTTCGGCACGGGATGGCCATACGACCTTACGCAACTCAGCCCTGGCGTTCTGGGCGAAATCCAGCACACTGGCGCCCCGCTCGGTCGTGAGCGCGATACCTACCGCGACGCCCACCGCCACCAATAGGCCCAGCACTCGCACCAGCAGTAGATGTTCGGAAAACCAGTAAAAGCCTGTCAGTCCAATAAGGGCGATCAGAATGGCCGAGGCGAGTTTTAGGGTGTCAGCCCGAGAAGCTTGAATTTCGGGTTTTGGGTTCATGTTGTCAGATTCGCAATTCGGGATGGCTGGCGCAAAACGTGTCCAAAATACTCTCCAGATGCCTAACAGCAACCCCGGGATGCAATCACAGGAATGGCAGGCCAGGAGGGACTCGAACCCCCAACCTGCGGTTTTGGAGACCGCTGCTCT
>CAZQXD010000084.1:0-16437 GCA_964597315.1 uncultured Candidatus Competibacteraceae bacterium | reverse complement strand
GCTATTCGCTTACTTGCGGACAAGCCCTTCTTCAAAGAGTTGGAGTTTCGTCTGATTGGTGACGGCAAGCTGTTTGAAGCCACCCTAGCGCCACTAAAGGGCATGGAGAATGTAACCATAGAGCGACGCTTTCTGATCCAACCGGAGATTGCACGGCTACATAAAGAATACGGGTTATTTTTATGTCCGACCCGCTGGGATAGCCAAGGTGTCTCGCGGGATGAGGCCATGGCTTCGGGGCTGGTTCCCATCACCAACAAAACAGCGGCGATTCCCGAGTTTGTAGACGATGGATGTGGAGTTCTTGCGCCTCCCGAGGAAGTTGAGCAGATGGCGGCGGGGATAGAACAAATATTCAATAATCCAGAGCGATTCGAAGTTATGTCGAGCAATGCCGCACAACGGGTCCGTGCGCAAACCTCTCAGGAAAGAATAATTCCTCAGGAACTCAAACTGATTGACGCATATTCTGAACCCAAATCGAATAATGAAATCGCCAAATAGCTTGCAGAATTGTATTGTGGAAAAATTATATCCAAACATTCGGAATGGATTAAAGGCCGAGGGAACCATCACAATTAAATCAAATCAACGATTTGAGCCAAATTTTTTTTACGATTTGCTCACCGCAACAATCCACATAATACTACCCAATTCGCCGCGACCAACATGAATAGCAAAGCTTGGCCTAATCTCGAAATGCTGTGGAATAATTTTTTGACAACGGGCAAAAAGGAATTCTACAAACAAATTCACTCTATTGATTTTTCCATAAAAGACAATTTTATCCAAGTCTCAAAATCTGCAATTTTCAGTGAGCGGTATAATATTGTCAAAGCCGAGATTAATGATTTTTTCCTCGCAAAAAAATCAACACTTGAATTTATATTAAAGAACGACAGTCGGCCGCTTCGAAATACGCTTGCAAAAATTTATTTTGATAATAACAAAATTCAAGAAATATCTGTAGATGACGCTAAACTTAGTTATCGTGAGCTTTTTCATCAAGGATTGGCGCAACTGTTTGATCGAATAGATGCAACCAATCGAGAGAAGCTTGAGTTCCTTAAAAATTTAAGTGAACGATCTAGTGAAATGGGTTTTAAAGTCGGGCCATCAATATACGCCAATTGCCCGTTTACCCTTATTGAAGGCTTCGGCCTGAGGTTTTTTATTGTCAGCTTAACGTCTCCCATTGACGGCGTTTTACTACCTAGTCATCATTTATTTTTGAGGGCCAAACAACAACAATACGAAGTACAGCGTGCAATCAGGCAATTATTCAATTATTTATTGAATAACGCTAATGAATTGGAATTTAAAAAATATACTGAACGAAGGCTTTTGGCCCTAATTAAAGATAAACGGCCAGCCCATGTGTTTTTTGATGAACTGAGCGGCGTTTACCTGGCCGAAAATGAAACCGGAGAAAGTTTTCTAAAGGTTTTCTCTACCGCAGCCTCGTATATCGAAGCCAACTCTATTCCTGGCTCCCTAGGATACTGGCAGTCCAGCGAGGCTATCAATGATCTAGGCAAAAGACATATATTATTTCGCTGCATCGAGCGATTGTATCCAGGAGAATCGGGTGACCGGTATCGGTTGTGGCTCAAACATCTTTCCTTGGCAAGCTACGTCGCGGAAGTCAACGCCTTGGCGGGAAAAAACATTTTTTGGATCGGTTTTGTTGGCGGAGAGCGTAGAAGTTGGTTGGAAGAACAGCAGGGGATTGAAAAAGTTGTGCGTTGGTTGAGAGAGAATATTAAAAACTCATATTTCGTTTTTGATGGCTATACCGGCAGACTGTTCTCATCGGAAAGCGACCATAAACACATAGATTATCACTCGCAATTATTAAAAGATGTTGTGCATAATTTAGAACTTTCAGATAACGAATGGTGTTCTGTCATCGGTGCTCAAATTATGCGGAAAATCGCATTTGCTAGCCAGTGTGCTTTTTTTATCACTGGCGCGGGAACGCCTTCGAACTGGGTTTCAAATGTTTGCAAGCGGCCAGGTGTTCTGCATGGCAACACAGTGTCTCTTATTTCGAATCGTGCGAATTACGATGAAGCAAGCACTTATTTGGTTCCAAAAGACATTATTCAAGACCTGGAACTCAATGATGATTCCGTGGAAAACATTAGCGATGCATTTTTAAAATCGGCTGCTTTAGTCAATTACAGTATCAATCCAGATGCTTTTTTACAATTTTTTAAAGACTCTTTGTTCAAAGAAATAAAGACGTCGCATGGTCTATAATTAGTACAAATCAAATGAACCTTGACAGATTCCTGGTTTTGAAGTTTTCATTTTTGCGCAGCATTTAGATGGGCAGCCATTTTAAATAGGTCAATTACTCCTTTAATTGAGCCTGCCCATCTATTTCAATCAGATATGGGACGACTATATATGTTTAACGACAAATCGATTCTTATCACAGGCGGCACAGGCTCCTTCGGCAAACAATTCATCAAGTCGCTTCTTGCCACCTATCAGCCAAAACGTGTTGTTGTCTTCTCCCGTGACGAACTGAAGCAGTTCGAGATGTCACACGTATTTAACTCGCCGGTCATGCGCTATTTTTTAGGCGATGTTCGGGACGGAGAACGTCTCCAGCAAGCCATGAGAGGCATTGATTATGTAGTGCATGCAGCGGCGCTAAAGCAGGTTCCAGCCGCTGAATACAACCCCATGGAGTGCATCAAAACCAATATCCACGGCGCCGAAAACGTAATCAAGGCCGCCATCGCTAATGAAGTGGAGAAAGTTATTGCCCTATCCACTGACAAGGCGGCAAACCCCATTAATTTATATGGCGCTACAAAACTGGCGTCGGATAAGCTCTTTGTAGCGGCAAACAACCTCACCGGTGGACACCGCACACGCTTTTCTGTGGTCCGCTATGGCAATGTTGTTGGCTCTCGTGGATCGGTCTTGCCATTTTTCAAGAAACTTATCGCTGAAGGCGCCAAGGAAATTCCCATCACCCACCCTGAAATGACCCGCTTTTGGATCACCCTTCAGCAAGGGGTCGATTTCGTCTTCAATAACTTTCAACGCATGCAGGGTGGCGAGTTATTCGTTCCAAAAATTCCATCCATTCGGGTGGTTGATCTGGCGCACTCCCTGGCGCCGGAACTGCCCCATAAAATCATTGGTATCCGCCCCGGAGAGAAGCTCCATGAAGTGATGTGTCCCAAGGACGACTCGCATCTGACCATCGAGTTCAATGACCATTACGTTATCAGGCCCAGTATTCGCTTCGCTCACGAAGTTGACTATGTTAAAAATCGAATGCAAGAAGAAGCCAAGCCGGTCGAGCTAGGTTTTGAGTATGAATCTGGAAACAATCCACATTTTCTGAGTGTGGAAGAACTAGCAACCCTGAATAATCTGTCATGATCCCCTACGGCCATCAATCCATATCCCAGGCGGATATCGACGCCGTTGTTGAGGTGCTGCGCTCGGATTTTCTGACCCAGGGACCTGTGGTTCCTGCTTTCGAGCAGGCAGTGGCGGAATACTGCAACGCCGCCCACGCAGTGGCGGTCAGCAGCGGCACCAGCGCGTTGCATATAGCCTGCCAGGCCCTGGGTGTCGGCCCCGGCGACCGGGTCTGGACAAGCCCGATTACCTTTGTGGCCAGCGCCAACTGTGCCTTATATCTCGGGGCGCGGGTGGACTTCGTGGATATTGATCCACTCACCTATAACCTGAGCGTTGAACGCCTGGCGGACAAACTCCAGCAGGCGAAGGCTAGCGATACCCTGCCAAAGGTGGTGATCCCGGTACACTTGGCGGGGCAATCCTGCCACATGGCGGCCATTCACGAACTGGGGCGGGAATACGGTTTTCGCATTATCGAGGATGCCTCCCATGCTCTGGGGGGGCGCTATCGTGACGAACCCATCGGCAACAGCCGTTACAGCGACATCACGGTTTTCAGCTTTCACCCGGTCAAAATGATTACCACCGGTGAAGGCGGCATGGCGCTGACTAACGATCCGCGACTGGCCCAGCGCCTGGCGCGGTTACGCACCCACGGCATTACCCGTGACCCGACCGAGATGACCCAACCCGCTGACGGTCCCTGGTACTATCAGCAGATCGAGTTGGGTTTCAATTACCGGATGACCGATATCCAAGCCGCGCTGGGGCTGAGTCAGATGCAGCGCCTAGATGACTTTCTCGCCCGTCGGCAGGCCATCGCCGCCCGTTACGATACCGCCTTGAAGACGCTGCCCCTCACCCTGCCCTGGCGGCATCCCGACTGCGTTTCCAGTCTGCATCTTTATGTGATTCGGCTCCAAACTGAGCAGATTCGTCGGACACATCGGGACGTGTTCGAAGCCCTAAGGGCTAAAGGTATTGGCGTGAATCTTCATTATATTCCGGTGTATCGACAACCCTATTACGACAATATGGGCTTAAAACGAATTGATTTCCCCGAATCCGAACGCTACTACGCTCAGGCAATCAGTTTGCCGATTTATCCAGAATTGAGCGAGCAACAGCAAAACCAAGTCATGGATACCCTGAGCGAGATCGTGAGCAGATGAACGTCGCCGTGATCCCCGCTCGTGGCGGCAGCAAGCGTATTCCACGCAAGAATGTGCGTCACTTTTGTGGCCAACCGATTATGGCCTACTCCATCGCGGCGGCGCTCGACAGCCAGCTTTTCGAGCATGTTTTGGTCTCGACCGATGATCGGGAAATAGCCGAATGCGCCAAGGAATATGGCGCCGAAGTACCTTTTCTACGCCCGCAAGAACTGGCCAATGACTTTGCTGGCACAACCGAAGTCATCGCCCACGCAACGCTCTGGATGATCGAGCAACAGTGGCCGATTGACGCGGTTTGCTGCATTTACGGGACCGCGCCATTTATACAGGCTGATGACCTCAAGCGCGGTTTGGCCGCATTGCAAGAGGGCAACTGGTCTTATGCGCTCACGGCCACTGAATACCCGTCGCCGATCTTCCGTGGTTTCAGGCAGCATCCCGAGGGTGGGATTGAGATGTTTTTCCCCGATAAATTTACCCTGCGATCACAGGATCTTCCGGTCGCCTTACACGACGCAGGACAGTTTTACTGGGGACGGCCAGAGGCCTGGATAGCACACAAACGTCTTTTTGATCGGCACTCGATGCCAATCATGATTCCCCACTGGCGGGTACAGGATATCGATACAGAGGACGACTGGCGGCGCGCCGAATTGATCCATCAGGCTTTATTTAAAGTTTAGCCACACCATGAACGTGATCTTCCGGGTGGATTCATCCACGGCCATAGGCACCGGCCATCTGATGCGCTGCCGAACCCTGGCGGAGGAGCTGGGCCGTCGGGGCCATGGGCTGCGTTTTGTCTGCCGGGCGCATCCGGGCCATCTGAGCGCCATGCTGCAAGCGGAGGCTATTCCGGTCACGCTGCTACCGCAGCCCTCCACACCCCCTGCCGATGCCGCCGACTCTTACGGGGCCTGGCTGGGGGTATCCCAGGCAACGGATGCCGCCGACACCATTGGGGCGCTGAACGGCCAGCGGCCCGATTGGCTGATCGTGGACCACTATGGACTCGACGCCGCCTGGGAGCGGGCGTTGCGTCCCCATGTGGGGCGGATCATGGCCATTGACGATCTCGCCAACAGGCAGCACGAGTGCGCGCTGCTTCTGGACCAGAACCATACTAGAGACCAGGACAGCCGCTATCACGGGCTGACGCCCCCGGACTGTGGCGTGTTGCCGGGTCCGCGCTATGGATTGCTACGGCCCGAGTATCGGGCCTACCGGGAAACCTCGCGGCCTCGTGACGGGCGAATACAGCGGATTCTGGTTTTTTTTGGCGGCGCGGACGCGACGAATATGACCGGCAGGGCCATGGAGGCTTTATCGGCGCCGGAATTCGCGCACCTGGCTATTGATGTGGTGGTGGGCGCGGCAAACCCGCACCGTGCCGGGATCGAGGCTCAAGTCGCCCGGCGGCCCCACACCACCCTGTACACGGCGCGGCCTCATCTGGCCGATTTAATGGCCCAGGCGGATCTGGCCTTGGGCGCGGGCGGAGCCACCAGTTGGGAGCGGCTTTGTCTGGGCCTGCCTACCCTGGTGGTGAGCGTCGCCGACAATCAAATCCCGGCCTGTTCGGCGCTCCACGAGGACGGCCTGGTTGAGTATTTAGGACCTTGCTTGGCGGTCGGCCCGGACACTCTGGGTACTGCCCTGAGCCGCTTGCTGAAAGCTCCGGCCCGGCTGGCCGAGATGTCGGTCAGGGGGCAAACCCTGGTGGATGGCATGGGCACTTTGCGGATCGTGGAAGCCTTGAACCCCACCCCGGTGGATCAACTGAGCCTACGCCCCGCACAGCCGGACGACGCCCTGCTGTATTTCTCCTGGAGCAACGATCCCGAGGTCCGCCGGCAAGCCTGCGAACCCATTGGCTGGGAGGCGCATCGAACAAGGTTTCACGACACCATCGCCGACCCCCACCGCCGCCTGTTCGTACTCATGGCCGGTCCCCTGCCGGTAGGCCAGATCCGCTACCATATCCAAGGCGATGAGGCCGTTATCGATTGCTCCCTGGATGCCCTGGTCCGGGGTCGAGGCTGGGCGCTGCATTTAGTCCATTTGTGTATCCCTATGCTGCGAGACGCCGGGCTTCGTTCCATACGCGCCGCAGCCAAGGTAGCCAACCCCGCCTCGCGGGCTGTCCTGCTCCGCTTGGGATTTCAAGAGCAATCCTCCCGCACAGCCCACGGCGGACAGGTCTTTCGACTCCGCCTGTGATCCAGGCCGCCCAGGGTGCCCGGGTTCAAAGGGGTTCACAACCCGGACACTCCGCCGGTAGAGACACGCCATATTCATGAAGATCAATAGCTTGAGAGAGTTTCACCATGCAGATCGGACATCGTCAAATCGGTAAAAATCACGCCCCTTTCATTATTGCCGAGCTATCCGGCAACCATAACCAGTCCCTGGACCGGGCGCTGGCCATCGTCGAGGCAGCGGCGCAGGCCGGCGCCCATGCCCTGAAGCTGCAAACCTACACCGCCGACACCATGACCATCGACCAGAGCGACGGGGATTTTTTCATTGAAGACCCCAACTCCCTCTGGAAGGGCCATTCTCTCTATCAGCTCTACCAACAGGCTTACACGCCCTGGGAGTGGCACCGCCCCCTGTTTGACAGGGCCAAGGAGCTGGGGATGATAGCGTTCAGTACGCCTTTCGATGAAACCGCCGTGGATTTCCTGGAAACCCTGGAGGCGCCTTGCTACAAAATCGCCTCCTTCGAGAACACCGACATCCCACTGATCCGTAAGGTGGCCGCCACCGGCAAACCGATGATCATCTCCACGGGGATGGCCACCATCGCCGAACTGGACGAGTCGGTGCGAGCGGCTCGTCAGGCCGGATGCCAGGATCTGATTTTGCTCAAATGCACCAGCACCTATCCGGCCACCCCCGAAAACAGCCATGTGCGTACGATCCCCCATATGGGGGCGTTATTCGGCTGTGAAGTGGGCTTGTCGGACCACACCATGGGGGTCGGCGCGGCCATTGCTGCGGTGACACTAGGGGCCACGGTCATCGAAAAACATTTCACCCTGCGGCGGGCCGACGGTGGCGTGGACAGCGCCTTTTCCCTGGAACCCGAAGAAATGGCCGCCCTGGTGGTGGAATCCGAGCGGGCCTGGCAAGCCCTTGGTGAGGTGCGCTACGGACCTAGCGCAGTGGAAAAAAGCTCAATGAAATTCCGTCGCTCATTGTTCGTGGTGAAGGACATCGGCACGGGAGAACCGTTTACCCGAGACAATGTGCGCTCCATCCGCCCCGGCTATGGTTTAGCGCCGAAACATTACGAGTCCATTCTGGAGCGTCGCGCCACCCGGGATATTCGCCGGGGGGAACCCCTGGCCTGGGATATGATCGGCTGAACAAGAACTGATCCATGCGAAGCGCCCAGGGTTCCCCCTCTTTGGATCAGGCGCCAACCGCGCTGTTTGTCTCGACCCAGCACTGGCGTTCTTGTTTTCAGCTAGGCAGCCACCATATCGCCCGGTGTTTTGCCGACCAGGGCTGGAAGGTGGGCTTTATTTCCGCTCCCGTGAGCGTCCCCCACCTGCTGGGCCTGGGGGGGGATGCGGCGCGGCGCGTCGCCGCATGGCGGGACGGAGGGGTGATAGATCAAGCATCCAGCATTTGGCATTACGTGCCTTTCGCCCCTCTGCCCTGGGGCGCGGCGCCGGTGTTTCGCAACCGACATGTGGTAAACCTGGCCTGGGCGCTGAGCAGACCCGGGTTAACTCGGGCATTGGGTCAGGCGGGCTTTCTCTATCCCCGGCTTGCCTATACCGATCATTTTTTGCACGAAGGATTGCTGCGCGCGGCCCGGCCCCGGATGACCGTATTCCGCCGGGCGGACAATCTCGCCGCTTTCCCTGGGGCCGGTCGGGACTTCAAAGCCCGAGAGCTGGCCTTCGCCCGACGCTGCGATTTGATGATTTGCACCACCCCCTCCGCCACTGCCCATTTCAAGGAGCAGGGTATCGCCCATACCCTGACCGTTCCCAATGGGCTTCAGCTCGACCGCTTCTTTGGAGATGCCCCCTTGCCCGACGAATACCGGGGCGAGCAGCGGCCCATTGTCGTCTACGTGGGCGCCGCCGAACAGTGGCTGGATATGGACTTGATTGTGCGGGGCGTGACCGAACTCCGGGACTGTTGCTGGACGATCATCGGACCTTTTGACGGGGACACCGCCCGCCGACTGAGCCAGGCCGGCGCCCGGGTGTTGGGCCAGCGTCCCCACGACAGCTTGGCGGGTTATCTGCGCCACGCTCATGTGGGCATCGTGCCGTTCTCACTCACCCGCTACCCGGACCTGATCGCCGGCATCAGTCCCCTGAAAGTATTCGAATATGCCGCCTGTGGTCTACCGGTGGTGGCCACCCAGGGCTGCCAATATCCTCGGAACCTGCCCACCCCCCTGACCGTGTGCGATACTGCCCATGGGTTTCTAGCCGCCGTGGGGGCAGCGGCCAGACAACCGAAACCTCCCCGCCCCGCCCCGGCGCGGTTCGCGGCCTATGGTTGGTCGGCGCGCCTAGGTCCACTCTTTCAGTGGCTAGAACAGCAAGACGAACCCACGCGATCATGAAGCCTCTTGTGCAGTCCCTGCGGCAGACCGCCGAAGCCGTTCTCTCCGGCCACAAAGGCCGACGCGCCCAACGACTGGCCTGGGCGATGGTCAGCGTCCATCCCACATTGCGGGCCGCCCGGCTGGCCCAGCAGGGCCATATCACCAAACCACTGGAACTGCTGAATCGTCGCCCCTCTCTAGCAGCGGAAGGCGCGCGCATCAAGGCTCGGCTGGCAGATATGGCCGGGTTTCTTCAGCAGCCCCCGAGCGCCCCACCGGCGGCGACTGCCCGACGGCCATTCAATGGCCGGGTGCTGTATGCGCTCCATAGCTGCGGCGCCTTCGATCCCTCGGGATATGCGTCCCGGTCGGTGGCGCTGATCAAAGCCTTGGCGGCCCAGGGCATCAACCCCATTATCACCACCCGGCCCGGCTACCCTTGGGATTTGGCCAATCACCGCCACCTGCCCAAGCGCCAGGAGGTGGCCCACGGCGACTTGCGCTTTCATCTGGCGCCCGATGCGGCGCTGAATATCCATGCCCCTGAAAGCGCCTATATGGGTGTTTACGGGGAGCATCTGGCCCGGCTGGCCCAGGAACATGACGTCACCGTGATCCATGCCGCGTCGAACTTTATCAACGGCGCGGCAGCGGCCCTCGCCGGTCGCGCCCTAGGCATCATGTCCATCTACGAAGTCAGGGGGCTTTGGCACCTCACCCGGGCGTTTACCGAACCCGGCTACGCCGCCACCGAACACTATCGTTATTGCGAAAAACGCGAGGTTTTCGCCTGTGGGCAGGTGGATCATGTCATCACCCTGTCCCAGGGCCTGGGCCAGTGGCTGATGGAACGGGGCATTCCTGAACATAAGATTACCGTGGTGGGTAACGCCGCCCACCCTCCCCCGAGCGATCCTGGCTCGCTGCGACACTCGGCAGCGGCCATTCGGCAAGGGCATGGTATTCCCCCAATCGCCAAGGTCATCGGCTATCTGGGCGCCCTGGCGGAATACGAAGGGCTGGACAGTCTGCTGTACGCCCATAGCCGCACCCCCGCCCCGAAACGCCCCTATCTGCTGCTGGTGGGGGGCGGCAAACACGAGGCGGCCCTTCGCAAACTGGCCAGAAAACTCGGCGCCGAATCCACGGTTCGGTTCGCCGGTTGGGTGGGCGCCGATCAGGTTTCCGCCCATTACGCGGCCATGGACGCCCTTATTCTGCCCCGCCGGGACGATGTGCTGACCCGCCTGGTGCCCGCCATTAAACCCTTCGAAATCCTTGCCCATGGCCGTCCCTTGTTCGTCAGTCCGCCCCTGGCCGAAGCCCTGGGCGATACCTTGCCGGGCGGCTACACCGTGATTGATCTGGCCGCAGTGTCCCGGCTCGATGAACTGGTGGCCGACGCGGCGCCGCCCATGCAGGTGACCGTGCCCACCTGGCATGACCGGGCCGAACAAGTCTATGGCATTTATCGCCGCTCAGGCCCCGAGCCCACGCCATGACTACCGGCATCGCCGTCGTTTACGACTTTCTGCATGTGGTCGGCGGCGCCGAATTATTCAGTCTCGAACTGGCGCGTCGCCTGCCCCAAGCCCGGCTGGTGGTGGCGGGGGTGGCGAGTGATTTTCCCACCCGGCTGCTGCCCCGGGATGTGGTGGTCCTGGATACCCGCCCCCTGCCGACCACGCCGGCGCGGCGGGCGCTACGGGCCATCCAGACATTCCGGCAACACCGCCCCCTGGCCCGCTCTTTTCGGCGCATTATCCTAAGCGGTCACTACGCCCCACTGCTGCACAGCCCCGGTCAGCCTGGGCTTTACTACGGTCACACCACACCCTTGCCGTTCCTGTACGAAGATCGCGCCCGCACCCTGGTCGGCGCATCACCCTTGCGGCATCTCGGCCAGGCGCTGGTCGGTCGCTGGCTGAGGCGTCAGGTCCGCCACACCCTGGGTTCCGGCCTCCCGGTGCTGGCCAATTCAGAGTTTACCGCCACGGCGTTTAGGCAACGGCTGGGGGTGAAGGCCCATGTACTCCATCCCCCATGCGCTGTGGAATTGTTCGAACCACGCCCGTCAAAGGGCTATTTTCTGAGCTTTGCCCGTCAAGAACCCGGGAAGCAGGTCGACCGTATCATCCAGGCGTTCCGACAACGCCCAACCCAGCGGCTTATGGTGGCCTCCGATGGCTCCGAACACCCACGCCTCCGCGCCCTCGCCGCCGACTGCGATAATATCGAATTTGTCCCAACCACCGACCCCCAGCGCATCCGCGCCCTGCTGTCCCAATGCCGGGCCAGCGTCTATATTCCCCTGAACGAACCCTTCGGCATCAGCGCGGTGGAGTCCCTGGCCTGTGGCAAGCCGGTCATCGGCGTCCGTTCCGGCGGCCTGGGGGAGATTCTGCGGCCCGCTACCGGCTGGCTGATCGCCGAGGACGCCGAGGTAGCATCCCTAACCCGGGCCATGGACCAGGCTACCGAAACCCAATGCGCCCAAATGCAGCGGGCCTGCCTGGACGCGGCCAGGGCTTACGACTGGAGCCAGTTTATGGCGCAATTGACCGGCTGGCTGGCCGGTTTTGACGCCCCCGCCTCGGACCACCGGATCGACATGATGCGATGAATCTCTTTCAAGCCACCCGCGATCAACTCAATTGGTTGATCTCCCTGGGTCGAAAAGTCCGTAAGCTCACGCCCCGGGAAGCCGCTGGGGGCATCGGCGTTTTTTTGATCAGCCAGCTCTTCCTGGTGCTGTCCTTATTTCTGCCCCTCAAGGCTATCCTGCTACTGGCCACCGAAGGTGTTCCCTGGTATCTCGGCGGCCTGGTCACCATCGACACCAAGGATCTGATGGTGATTGGCATCGCCATTGCCGCCATCATCAGTTATGGCCTGCACCATTTGTTCGGTTGGCTGGTGGGCAGAATGATAGGCAGGGGGTCGCGACGTATTCTCGACAACAGCAAAAAGCTGCACTTATTTGATAATCAAGCTGATTTTGCCCGGGATGGCTATCTTCGACTGATCCGCGCCATCGCCTCGGGCCTGCTGGTGGGGCTGGCTTTCACGCTCGGTCTCTATCTCAACCCGCTACTGTTTGCCTTGCTGGCGGGCTTATTGGTGGTCGAATTCATCACCTTGCACTATCTCCTCAAATCGAAAACACACCTTGGCCAGGCCCTTGACGAGGTGTTCAGCACCAAAACCAATGTTCCCTGCAATATTTTGTCCGCCAGCAATTTCCTGATCGGTTTCGGCCTGCTGTTGGCCCAGTTTCTGGCCGTGGAGCAACGCAATGTGATCGTGGCGATCATCAGTATTTTGCTGATACGCCAGATCATGCAGCGGATCAATATTGGCATCCAGGATCTCGTCTTCCTGGCCAGAAACCGTCTGCGCCTCAATGCGCTGTTTTACACGTCGATCCAATACACGCCCACGACGGACAAACGGCAAGACGCCTTTCTGGCCACCCTGACGATACCCGAGCGCAACCGTTGGCTAGCATCCGCCCTGGCCCAGGTGTTGGAGCAGCCGGTAGGGGGGGTCGAATCCACATGGATCGACAGCGGCATGCCCGGTATTGTCCATCTTGAAACCGTCGTCTCCCTGGCGGATGGGGGAAACCCGGCGGGTTCCAAAAGCACCCAGCGGTCTCTATTCATCAAGTGCTACAACAAAACCAGGGCCAGGCTCGCGGCACACGAAATCCAACTTTTCACGGCTATGCCGGATGGCCTTTGCGGCTCGCCAAGCTACCGGGGGAGCGTCTTTATTGGTGAAAATCGCATACTGGTTTTCGATAGCCTTCCTGAACGGCAACCCACGCGCAGACAATGGAACCCGCTGATACTGAAAGCGCCTTTTCAACTCTGGTCCGTGCCGCCAGATAGCGAACTCGTTCGCGCCTATCTACGGACTCATCCGACGATCACCTCCCGCTTGAAGCCGGAGATGTTTGCCTATATGCGACTGGCGGCCGAAACCGAGACCGACCGGCAGCAGTTGAATCGTTTCATGGCTGCCTGGCCGGTTCTGAGCGAAACGGTAGAGGGGCTACCCCTGGTCATCAAAAACCCCAACCTCACGTTTCAATCCTGTCGCGTCGATGCCACGGGCGCCCCGGTATTTTTCGTTTGGCACAACTGGACCATCGAACCCATGGGCTGCGAGGCGTCGCTGGCCAACAAAAACCCCGCCGAGCTGGAAAAGGCGTTGAGCGAATGGGCCGAAACAGCGGTATCCCGGCCGAAACCAACGGTGGATAACCTGGTCCTGGTGGCCCGTTTGTTCCAGTTGGAGGTGGCCTTGAAACAGAATCGCTTGCGCCAGGCGCTGGAGATCAGTGGGGCTATTGTTTGACATCCGCCCCCGCCCGCGCGGCGGGTCGGTCCCGGCGCGGGGCGATGTTGCCCCACGGCCCGAAACAGTACACTGCCGTTGCAATCAGGCTACACGGAACCGCCATGCCTACCTGGCGGGTTGCGGCAACGGCTTAAGGCGCAACCCGACCCTGTGCAAGGTGATAGAGGATCGCTTCGGCCTGCCCCTGCGCATCCCGGCGCACCGGGAAGAGGCGGCCTTCGGCGCGGCCCTGTGCGCTGGGGTGGGGCTGGACCTGTACCCGGATTTTCTGGCAACCGGGCGGATGATTCGTTATCTCCCCAATTGATCCAGCCGCCGACCGCCCAATCCCAACGGTACTGACATGCCTTCCCCCTGGTGTGCCGAAGGGTTGGCCCTGCCCGAAGTTAAGCCTCGACTTCTAGGCCAATGGGGGGTGCGGAATGTCGGTTTCAGTTGTCCTGAACGGATAATTGCATGGGACTGTGGACCTTATCGTCGCCACCTGGCTCCATGGGTGTTGCCACGGCAATGCGCAAAGACTCGCTAGCCTCTTCCAGCGCGCCACCGAAAGACAACGTCTGTCCGTTCCATTCGAGCGTAACCCGCCGCCGACCGGCGCAGAACCCACCCTGCTCGCCGACACCCAAGTCGATGCCAGTCACCAGAAAGCGCCCCGCCGCCTGTGTTTCTAGCAGGGCGGTCGGGGCCACTGCCCATTTTCGGTTAGCGGGAAAGGTGAAACCCTGAACCTCGGGTTCCCGAACTCCCGCCACCCGGCGAATGGTCACATCACCTCGCCCACTCAAATCACAGATCCGACCCTCGAATCCTTCGCCGACGATGGCCAGATCACCATCGGCCCGGGGAGCCAAATCAAGACCTGGGGCAAAGTGAAAGTAGCGAGTCGTGTTCATGGGTTCCGGCGGCAGCGTTTCGTCCACCACGAGAAGTTGCTCGCCCGGCGCATAGAGAACCAGTCGGCGATGCTGTACTCCAACCTGCTCGACCAAGGGGTTTTTGGCCGCCAGAACATACCAGCCCGCCTCCAGGCCACCTCCCAGTAAGCCGCTGCCATAGGGCTTGGCGCCGCGCCAGGTAAACGGCTCGCCGCGAAACTCCACACCATTGTGAGCCCTGCTCGATTCGGCGTATCGACGCCCCGTCTCATGGTAGTAATACCCGTAACGCCCGGTATCCACCAGAATCCGGCGGCCTTTGTCATACCATGACAGATGAAGTTCATCGGCATGCTTGTGCCCACGGCCATGATAGCCCGCAGCCAAAATCAGATATGACTCAGGCCGCTTCACAATACCGTACCCCCCCTGATGAAAGAGTTTCAGCCCTTGGAGCGGTCGCGCCCGCGCCTTTACCCAACCCGGCGCCTTGTTCAGATCGGTGTCCCCGAGTTGTGGATAGCGGTTATCCGGCATCACCAGCCAGCCCGCGCCATCACTCATCCGCTCCACCAAGGCTTTGAGATCAGCTCCCCCGATGCCCAATGCCTGGAAGCGCTTGAGCAGTGCGGTTATCCCGACGTGATAGCCTGGTGAATGCTCCAGGTGTATCCCATCGTCCAGCGCCACGGTGGCGGCTACCGTGCTGGCAAAACGGCCCCGCGCGATACCCTCCCAACATCCCGACTTGGGATGCTCGGGGAACTGATAAGCGGCGACAAACAGACCCACGTCCTGGAAGAGACCGTGATTATGGCCGACGGTATAATTGTCCGCTTGCGCCAGCCAGTCGGCGTGATCCTCCAAATGCCTCCCCAGAACCGCCGCCTCTTGGGGGGTAATCACCTCCGCCACCGCCGCCGCCCGCAGCAGGTACGCCATATAGGCGGCCCGGGCCGGCACAGCCATGTCATACCAGGCAAAATTGCTGATTCCCTTAGCGCCCCGCTGGTTCTGCCCGAGCCAATCGAGGGTGATATCCACGGCTTTGCGCAGCAGAAGCGGGTCTCCACTTTGCCCATGGCCCTGAAGCAATGGCTCCAAAAGAACCAAGGAATGGAGCCAGAATCGCCATGAGCGGTCGTTATAAGGATCTTGCCGCCAGTTGATCGGCATCGTCAGGTCCACCGGGCGCCCCGCGACATTAAAATGGCCAGTGCGGACGGCGGCTAGCGCTTTATCCCGTACCGTCCTGGGATGAATCGATACGTACTCCGGTGGTCCCAATCCATGGAGATAGCGTAGGAAAGCATCGGGTTCTTCTTGCCAGCCCGACTGAGGACAAGGCGCATCGGTCCCGCCGAGGTCGGTATAGGCCAAAAGCAAGGCAACGCCTAGAAAAGATAGGGCCATGGCCTTAAAGGCCCCGGCAAGCTTGGTCATCATGCGCTCTACGGGTGAGTTCAATACACGCCGCCCTCCCGCTTTCGGGGGACTCCTCCCTTGGTAGGGCTTAACCCCCTCCCCCCTTCGGGGGACTCCCCCTTGGCAGGGGGAGAGTTAGTGCAGTGCCAGCTCACAACTCCCCTCCTTTTGAAGGAGGGGTGCCCCGTAGGGGCGGGGTGGTTTTCAGGGTGGTTTCTTTCAGCCAACCAAAATGATTTTTAATTTCCATTAACACCGCCTCCGTTTGCTGAAATACCCACTTGTTTTCAAAACGCAGCACCTTAATCCTGTAATAACTCAAAAACAGGTCCCGCTCTCGGTCATATTCCTGCGCGCTTTCGCTATCATGAACCGCACCGTCCAATTCGACAGCCAACCGCTCCGCCGGACAATAAAAATCCAATATATAATAGCCAACGCTGTGCTGTCGCCTGAACTTGCGCCCATCCAGTTGCGATTGCTTGAGGCATGTCCACAGTTTGGCCTCTGCTGGCGTAAGACGATTACGCAATTCTTTGCGAAAAGTGCGCAGGACAGGGAGGTTGTTAACCGACCCCCTCCCCCCTTCGGGGTACTCCCCCTTGGCAGGGTTTAACCCCCTCCCCCC
>CAZQXD010000083.1:0-16728 GCA_964597315.1 uncultured Candidatus Competibacteraceae bacterium | reverse complement strand
GAGCGGCCCCGGGAACTGCCCGACTACGCCACCGCCTACCGGGCCTTGCGGGAGGCGTTTAATCATGATGCCCGCTTGATCTCCCCCATGGCTTGGAACGGCTCCAACGGTATCTACCGGGACGACCCGGATTTCGTGGCCTACACCTCGGTGCGCAATACCCCCCTGGAAGAGGCGTTGATCGACTTTCTTATCGGCCATGGGTCTCTACCGCGCCGGGCCGTGTTGTGGCGTTTCGGCACCCCTCGCCACGCTGATGACGATGGCTGGCGGGGCGGGGCGGGAACCCGGCTACAGGCTGGCTACGGTTACCTGGAAATCTCCGGCGGAGAGGACGCTTGGCTGACTCTGGAGGCCCCGGCGGGTCCGTTCTACGGTGAGCGTTTCGACCTGCTGATGCTGGGGCTGGCGCCGGATGCCCTAGCCGGGTTGCGGGTGGAGGCCCGGATTGACGCCGATGCCCCCTGGCAGTCCCTGTATGGTGGCGACGCTGTGGCGGATCTGCCCCAGGACGCGGCCGGTCTGCGCGTACCCTTGGACTGGTCCGCCCTGGCCGAGGCACAGACCTTGCGGCTGCGGCTGCGTCCCGCGACGGCTGGGGTCCTGGCGCTGGACCATATTGCGCTGTACCCCAGAGGAGACCTGTAATGTTCCTGGCGCCTCCACTGCGCTTGCTGGCCCTGGCCTTGGTCCTGAGCCTGGCGACGGCAACGATCTCCGCCCAGGTTTTGCGCCTCTCCAAAGTGGCTGAGTTTCGTAAGCCGGATCTATTGGATCTAAGCACCGGCGCTCCTACCCCGCATATCGCCGTGGCCCCAGCCGATCTGGAGTTCTTCCCTGACGGCTCGGGCCAGTCCCTGCTGGTGCTCAACACTGGGCTGATCGCCTGGCTAGGGCCTGATTTCAGCCTGTTGGGCAGCTTTCAGGTGGCTTCCGCCAATAGTCTGGCCCAGTTCCGGGAGAGCGGCGAGTTCTTCGATAACGAGGGCCTGTTGGGGCTGGCCTTCGACCCGGATTTCGCCGCCAACGGTTATGTGTATGTCCATCTCAATCCCCAGCCCAAGCAAGGGGTGGATATCTGGCGGCTGCGCTGGAACTCCGCCGACCTGGCCGGTATTTGGGCGGGGCGGGAATTGGTGTTTAGTACCGATAAACTCCAGGTGGCCACCAGCGAGGCCCATTTGCACAATCATAATGGCGGCAACCCGTCCTTCGGTCCCGACGGCAAGCTGTATGTGCTGATGGGCGACGGCGGCATCGGTGGTTTCGACTACAGCCGCAACCAGTCCCAGGACCCGGCCAGCTTCTGGGGCAAGGTGCTGCGCCTGGACCCGGCCGGGGAGCAACCTCCCCAGGTGCTGGCCCGGGGGCTGCGCAATCCTTTCACCCACGCTTGGCTCGGCGACCGGCTGCTGATCGGTGACGTGGCCGGGGACCTGGGCCATCAATGGGAAGAGATTAACCTGTCGCGGCCGGGCGTCGGCCCCATGCCCAACTACGGCTGGCCGATTCTGGGCGGGCCTTGTACCGATAGCGGCCAGGCCGTGGACTGCGCCGCTTTTACCGACCCCATCCACGGCTACCGCAAGGACGATTCCAGCTTCATGGCCGAGGACCCCCAGGGCAGCCCGCCGTCCCCGGGCGCCGTTAACCGCTCGTCCATTATTCTGGGTCCGGTATATCAGGGTGGCGGCTATCAAGGCCGGCTTCAGGACACCCTGATTTATGGGGATCTACTCCAGGGCTGGATTCGGGGCTTGCGCCTAGACGGCCAGGGGCAGGTGCTGGACGACCGCCATCTACTGCACCATCACGAGTACATCATCGGTTTTGCCCAAGGGCCGGACCAGCAGCTCTATCTGCTGGCGGGCTTCGGGGAATCCAGCTCCATCTACCGCATCGAGGACGCTACCGCCGGGGATCCCGACGCCGAACCGTCCGACACGCCCCTGGTGCTGAAACCCACCGGACCCTTGCCGCCCACCCTGTCAGCCACCGGGGCGTTCACGGACCTGGCCAGCCTCACGCCCATGGATCGGGCCTGGCCCTATGCGCCTCGCTACCCCCTATGGACCGATGGCGCGGACAAGTTCCGGTTCCTGATCCTGCCCCCGGGGGCCACGATCGACACCGCTGACCCCCGGCGCTGGGTGTTTCCCGAGGGAACCCTGATTTTCAAGCATTTCAGCTATAGCGTGAACGATGACGGCGGTTCGCGGCGGCGAGATGTGGAGACCCGGGTATTACAAAAGACCGCCCAAGGTTGGCGGGTCGGGGTATACGTGTGGCGGGAGGATGGCCTGGACGCCGAGCTGAGCGACGGCAACCCCCTGACCGTGACCGTCCGACCCGCCGACCCGGCCTTGCCGGAGACTATTGCCTACCCCGTTCCCGGCCACGCCCAGTGCCTGACCTGCCATGATCGGCTGGCGGATTTCGTGATTGGCGTGGAGGCCGTACAACTCAACCATGCCCCCCCCGGCCAGGACAACCTACTGGATCAATTGGCAATGGCCGGTTCGCTCAGCGATACCCCCAAGGCGCCCTGGCCCAGCATCGCCGGGTCCGATCCCCAGGAACAGGCGGTGCGGGGTTACTTGCACGGTAACTGCGCCCACTGCCACTCCCAATACGGCGGCCTGGCGGGAGCCTTGGGCTTCGGACTGGATCATCAGCGTACCCTGGAGGTGGTGGGCAAGGACTCGGTACGTAGCGAAGTGGTCCTAGTGACCCCGGGCAGCCCCGGAGACAGCGCTCTGCTGCATATGTTGCGAGGGGAGCCTGGCTATGCCCGGATGCCGCCCCTGGCCAGCAGCGTTCCAGACCAGGCCGCCGCCGCCGAGGTGGCGGCCTGGATTGAATCTCTGGGCCAAAACCGCCTGGCCGAGCAGTTGGCGGTCTATCCCACCGCGCCGGTGGTGGAGTACCATAACCAGCCCTTGGATCATTACTTCATGACCGCCAACGCCGCTGAGATCGCCAAGGTGGATTCTGGCGGCGCCGGTCCCGGCTGGAGCCGCACTGGCTATACCTTCAAGGGCTGGGGACCGGCTACCCCAGCGCCCCCGGAGTCCAGCCCGGTCTGTCGGTTTTACGGAACTCCCGGGCTGGGGCCGAACTCCCATTTCTACACCGCCGCCGCTGCGGAGTGTGATTGGCTGCGGGCCGTCGATCCGGGTTGGACCCAGGACCGGGTGGCGGCCTTTCAGGTCTTGGCGCCGGAGGGGGGGGGCTGCGGACCCGGCTTCGATCCGGTCTACCGAGCCTATAATGACGACTTCATCCACAACAACTCCAACCACCGCTATACCACCAGCCTCAGCGTCCATGAGGCCATGGTGGCGGCGGGGTGGGAGAATGAGGGCGTGGTAATGTGCGTACCTCGTTAGAGTCTTTACGGATTGAATCATGACAGTTCAGAGCCTTAACAAAGCGGACCTGGAGCCGGATGCATCCGACCGTCGTCTGGTCGAGTGCCTGCTAGCCAAGGGCAAACTGCGCGAGCAGGACCTCACCCGGGCCAGCCGCTTGGTCGGCGACGGCGGCGGTAGCCTGTCGGCTGTCTTGGTGCGCCTGGGCGCGGTATCCGACCGGGACCTGGCCGAAGTGCTGGCCGAGGCCCTGAGCCTGGTGCTGCTGGGGTCCGCTGACTACCCGGAGGACAGCCCCGTAGAGGCGGGGGTATCGGTGCGGTTTTTGAAAGAATCCCGGGCCGTGCCCCTGGGCCTGGACGGAGAGCGGCTGCTGCTGGCCATGGCCGACCCCCGGGACGAATACGTGATCGACGCCGTGGCCCTGGCGAGTGGCCGGGACGTGGAGCCACGGGTGGGGCTGCCCGGGGATATTGAAACGGCCATTGAACGCTACCACGGCGCGGGGCGCTCGGCCATGGGCCAGCTTGTGGAAGGCATTGGCGAGGGCGAAGCGGCTCTGGACGATGACGTGGAACACCTCAAGGACATGGCCAGCGAAGCGCCGGTGATCCGAGTGGTGAACCTAATTCTGCACCGGGCAGTGGACGCCCGGGCTTCGGACATTCACATCGAGCCTTTCGAAGGCCGACTCAAGGTGCGCTACCGCATCGACGGGGTGCTGAGCGAAGTGGAAGCGCCCCCGGCCCGGTCCACTGCGGCCGTGATTTCCCGGGTCAAGATCATGGCCCGGCTCAACATCGCCGAGCGGCGCCTGCCCCAGGACGGACGGATCAAGCTGCGGGTCCAGGGCAAGGAACTGGACCTGCGAGTCTCCACCGTGCCCACCCTGTACGGCGAGAGCGTGGTGATGCGACTGCTGGACAAGGAACGGATCGTCCTGGACTTCGACGCCTTGGGCTTTCAGGGCGACGTCCTGAAGCGCTTTCTGGAAGTGCTGCAACTACCCTATGGGATTTTGCTGGTCACCGGTCCCACAGGCAGCGGCAAGAGCACCACCCTGTACACGGCGCTCAACCAGCTCAACACCCCGGAGCGCAAGATCATCACCGCCGAGGACCCGGTGGAGTACCAACTGGAGGGGATCAACCAGATTCAGGTCAAGCCCCAGATCGGGCTGAGCTTCGCCAACGCCCTGCGCTCCATCGTGCGCCAGGACCCGGACGTCATCATGATCGGCGAGATGCGCGACCTGGAGACGGCCAAGATCGCCGTGCAATCGGCCCTGACCGGACACCTGGTACTCTCCACCCTGCACACCAACGACGCAGCCAGCAGCATCAACCGGCTGCTGGACATGGGTCTGGAGGACTACCTGCTGACCTCCACGGTCAACGGCGTGCTGGCCCAGCGCCTGGTGCGGCGGCTCTGCGGGCAGTGTCGCAAGCCCTACCCGGCGCTGCCGGAGATGGTCGAGGAAATGAACCTGCGCCGCTTCAGCGAGGCCGAGCCTATCACCCTGTACCACGCCGGAGGTTGCGACCAGTGCGGGCATACCGGCTACCGGGGGCGGCTGGCGATACTGGAGTTTCTGCCTGTGTCCGACGCGGTGCGCGGGCAGGTGATGCGCCAGGCCACCGCCGGGGAGATTCTGCGCACTGCCCTGGCCGACGGCATGCGCACTATGTACGAGGACGGCCTGTATAAGGCCGTGGCCGGGCTGACCACCATCGAAGAGGTCCTGCAAGCGGTGATGCAGGTCTCCCAGGACGTCTGAGCCGTGCCGACATTCTATTACAAGGCCAGCGCCCCGGACGGAGAGGTGGTGGAAGGGCGGATGGAAGCCAGCGAGGCCGAAGATGTGGTCCGCCACCTGCAAAGCGCCGGGCAGATACCCATACAGGTGCGCCCCGCCGGTGGCCGTTCCGGGGGTGGCGGGCTGTCCCTATTCGGGGCGCGAGGGGTGTCTCGCCAGGAGGTGGGCGTGTTCACCCAAGAACTGGCGACCCTGCTGGGGGCTGGCCTGCCCCTGGATCGGGCTTTACGGATTCTCGTGGACCTATCCGATAATCCGCGCTTCGCCGGTCTTACTGGACGGGTTTTGGAAAAAGTCCAGGGCGGCGCTGCCCTGTCCGATGCCCTGGAGGCCCAGTCAGGGGTTTTTTCCCGCTTTTATGTGAATATGATCCGCGCCGGCGAACTGGGCGGCGCCCTGGGCGCGGTGCTGGACCGGCTGGCCGATTACCTGAACCGGGCCAAGGAGTTGCGAGATAGCGTGATCTCGGCGCTGATCTACCCGGCCATTCTGGTAGGGGTGTCGCTGCTGTCGGTGATGATCCTACTGGTGTTCGTGGTGCCCCAGTTCACCGAGCTGTTTCAAGACGCTGGCGCCGCTCTGCCCCTGCCCACCCGAATCGTCATCGCCAGCGGGGATTTCCTGCGGACCTGGTGGTGGGCTTTGCTGCTGGGTCTGTTGGCGGTGTTGCTGCTGATGCGCCAGCAACTGGGCAACCCCGATAGCCGGGTGAAATGGGACCGCTGGCTGTTGCGCCTGCCCCTGGCGGGGGAGCTGATCGCCCGTCTGGAACTGGCCCGCTTCAGCCGCACCCTGGGCACTCTGCTAGGCAATGGCGTACCCCTGCTCTCGGCCTTGTCTATCGTCAAAGAAACCCTGTCCAATCAGGTGCTGGCCGGGGAACTAAACATCGCCGCCGAAAGCCTCAAGGAAGGCCAGGGCATGGCCGAACCGCTACTGGCCGGGAAGCGCTTTCCCAAGCTGGGCTTGCAGATGATTAAGGTGGGGGAGGAGACCGGCCAACTGGAGGACATGTTGCTGAAGGTGGCGGAGATCTACGATAAAGAAGTCAAAAACGCCGTGCAGCGGATGCTGGCCTTGCTGGAGCCGTTACTGATCGTCACCCTAGGGGTACTCATCGCCGGTATTATCGTCTCCATCCTCATGGCGATCATCAGCGTCAATGAACTGGCGTTCTAACACCGGTGTTGGGACGCGTGGGTTTGTAGGAATTCTGCTGGCTCTCACTATTTCAATCAGGGTTGTCACTATGCGTAATCAACAACACCATGCCCCGACCGTTGGCCGGGGCTTTACCCTCATCGAACTGCTGGTGGTGCTGGTCATTCTCGGCTTGCTGGCGGGTCTGGTGGGGCCTCAGGTGATGCGTTATCTGGGCGAATCCAAGACCAAGACCGCCCGTTTGCAGATCGAGGACCTCAGCGCCGGTCTGGACCTGTATCGGCTGGAAGTGGGCCGCTATCCCAGCTCCGAGCAGGGGCTGGAAGCCTTGGTCCGCGAACCGTCTGGAGCAAGCAAATGGAATGGTCCCTATTTGCGTAAATCCGAGCTGCCCCTAGACCCCTGGGGGGTTGCTTATCACTACCAGTCCCCAGGGGAACATGGCGCCTATGACCTCTACACCCTGGGCGCCGATGGCCAGCCTGGCGGCGAGGACGAGAACCAGGATGTGGCGAGCTGGGAGTAAGGCCGGTCAAGGCGGCTTCACTCTACTGGAACTACTGGTGGTGCTGGTGATCGCCGCTGCGGGCGCCGCCTTGATCCTGCCCAACCTGGGAGGCGGCATGGCCGCCCTGGAAATCAGGGGCGCCGCCCGGGAGCTGGCCTCCGCCCTGCGTTTCGCTCGGGGACAAGCCATTGCCGAGCGTGGCCCCGCCGCCCTGACTTTGGATGTGGAGGCTAAACGCTATCGGCTGAGCGGTCGGGAGCGGGACTATGAGCTGCCCAGTGGCATCGACCTCAAACTGCTTACGGGACGTTCCGAGCTATTGGATGAGAATGCGGGGCGGATCACGTTTTTTCCTGACGGCAGCGCCACCGGCGGGCGGATCACCCTTAGCGCCGGTCGGCAACGCTATGTGGTGGATGTCAACTGGCTTACTGGCCGGGTGAGCATTTTTGAGTAGCCATCGTCAAAAGGGCTTCTCCCTACTGGAGGTGCTGGTGGCCTTCGCCATCCTGGCCCTGATGCTGGGGGTGCTGTTGCGAATCTTTTCCGGCGGCCTGCGTACCGCCGACCTGGCCGAACGCTATGGCCGGGCCACCTTGCTGGCCGAATCCACCCTGGCGACCTTGGGGGTCGCCGAGCCTCTGGAAGCGGGGGAGGGGGTTTATTCCGAGTCCGAAGGCTATCGTTGGCAAGTGGCGGTGGAGCCATACCCTTGGACAGCGCCGGCCACCGGCGCCGAACCGGCCCTAGCGCCTTTTCGGGTGGAAGTGCGGGTGAGTTGGCGCGACGAGGCTGGCGCCGAGCGGGACGTCACCCTCACCACCTTGCGCTTGGCTCCGCCTCCATGAGCCGACTACAAAAGGGTTTCACGTTGCTGGAGGTACTCATCGCCCTGACCCTGCTGGGGTTGATGATGACGGTGCTGTTCGGGGGGCTGCGTTTCGCCGGTCGGGGCTGGGACGCCGCCGAGAACCGGACCCAGGCCGCACAAGAACGGTTTCTGGTACAACGGTTTCTGCGTCGGCAACTGGCGCGGACCAGGCCTGTGGCGCGCGATACCGGCGACGGGATCTATAAACTGGCATTCGAAGGTGGAGCGGAGTCTCTGAGTTTTGTTTCGCCCCTGCCCGCCCATCGGGGGGTGGGCGGTCTGTATGTGTTCACCCTGGCCGTGGAGCGGGGCAGTGAGGTGGACCGGCTGGTGACCCATTATCACCGGTTTCAGGAAGATCAAGACCAGGACGACCCCACCGAAGCAGAAACCGAAGTGCTGGTGAACGCGGTGGAACAGGTGACATTCGCCTATTACGGCCTTCCCGAGGGGGAGGATGAGCCGCTCTGGCGGGACGACTGGGAGGACCAGCCCAGGCTGCCCGAACTGGTGCGCCTGGACATCCTGTCGGCGGACGACGAGCCGGGCTTCTGGCCGTCACTGCTGGTTCCGCTGCGACTGCGCGAGGCCCCGGGCGGGGCCGCCGGCGGGCCGGTGCCGATGCCAGGGGGGGTGGACTTTGGTCCCGTGCCGCCCGGCTAGGGTTGTTCGTGAGAACGGCTCGGCTCTGATCCTGGTGTTGTGGGTGACCACGCTACTGGCGGTGGCGGCCGGCAGTTTCTCCCTGTCCATGCGCCGGGAAACCGGGGTGGTGCGAAACCTTGTGGAAGCCGCCCAGGCGGAGCAACTGGCCGAAGGGGGCGTACGGCGGGGCATGTTGGAGCTGCTGAATCCTGACCAGGACAGCCGCTGGCCTCGGGATGGGGGCATCCAAGATGTGGAGATCGGCGGCGCTTCCGTGCAGGTGGCGATTCGCGACGAGGGCGGCAAGGTGGATATCAACGGTGCGCCCAGTGAACTCCTTGATGGCCTGTTGATGGTGGCCGGGGTAGAGGATGACCGCCGCCTGGTGCTGGTGGACGCCATCCTGGACTGGCGGGACCCCAGCGAGGAGCATCGCCTGCACGGTCCTAGCGAAGCGGATTATCGGGGGGCCGGTTATGCCTACGGTCCCCGCAACGGGCCGTTTAGGGATATCGAGGAGCTACGGCTGGTCTATGGGATGACGACGGACCTTTACGCCCGTTTGGCTCCCTGGATCACCGTTCACACTGGCGCCGCCGGTATCAACCCCAAAGTTGCCCCACGCACGGTATTGCTGGCTCTGCCGGGGGTAGAGGCGGCCCAAGTGGACAGCTATCTGCAGCAGCGCCGCCAGCATCGGGAGAGCCAGCTGCCCCCGCCTGCCTTCGCGGGGACCGGTGGCGCCTATTTGTCGGGCGCCTCGGGCATCGCGTATAGTGTCGCGGCTTTCGCCCGCCTCCCAGGTGGCACACAGGCTGGCATCGAGGCGGTGGTGGGGCTGGTGACGGGCAACCCCGAACAACCGTTTCGGGTGCTGGGTTGGCGGGATTGGTCGGGCGTGTCCACAGCGCCGGAATAGCCGGGCAGCGTCGCTGCGCCTGTCAAGGCCCGCCAAGTTCATTAACCTACCCCATGGGGTCTTACATTCCGCTTCCGGTGGCGATGGAATAGGCTAGGCTTTTTCAAGTATATGACGACCCGACTGTTTGGAATCGAAATCGGCGGACTCCCGGCGGGTTGGCGGCCCGGCGAATTCTGGCGCTGGTGGACAGCCGAGTTGCTGGATATGCTCCCGGAACGGCTGCGCCGCGGTCTCTATCCAGGACCGGAGCGGCTGTTGTTGGAGTTCGCCGAGCATGGGCTGCTGCTGAGCCGGGAAGACTACCGGGGCGTTCACCCTGTACAGCACTTGCCCCTGGATGGCGGCGAGGTCGAGGTCCGGGAGACGCTACGGCGTTGGACGGCTGGCGGCCTGGAGCCGGTCTTGCGGCTGCCGGCGCGGCGGGTGCTGGCCACCACCATCTCCCTACCCCTGGCCGCCGAGGAAAACCTGCGCCAGGTGGTGGGCTTCGAGATGGATCGTTACACCCCCTTCAAGGTGGACCAGGTCTATTACGATGCCTATGTGTTGGAACGTCAGCCGGGACCGAAGCGCCTGCAAGTCCGGCTCTGCGCCGTGCCTCGGCGAGTTCTGGATGAGGAGCTGGCCCGGCTGGACGGCTGGGGGTTGCGGCCGGTGGCCGCCCTCTGCCCCCAAGATGCCAAGGCTAATCTGCTGCCACTGGAGCGCCGTCCCCGACGCCGACGCCTGTCTCTTAACATCAACCGCCTGTTGCTGGGTCTGGCCGGGCTGTTGCTGGCGGCGGTTCTGATTCTGCCGCTCTGGCAGATGCGGGAAGCCGTCGTTTACCTCAATCAGCGAATCGCCGCCGTACAACCGGCGGTGCGGGCGGTGGAGAGTCTGCGCGCCGAACGCGACCGTCTGGAGCAAGACCTGCGCTTTATCGTCGGCAAGAAACAGTCCCAACCGCCGACAGTGGAAATTATCGATGAACTCACCCGGATCGTGCCAGACCACACTTGGCTGTCCAGGTTGCAGTTGCAAGGAGATCAACTGGTGATACAGGGTGCGTCATCGGCCTCCTCGGAGTTAATCGAGATCATCGAAGCTTCGCCATATTTTCAAGACACGGCTTTTCGCGCCCCCGTCACCAAAAATCCCCGCTCTGGCCTTGAGGGCTTCCAGATTGCCACCCGGGTCCGTTTGGAGTCCGGTTTGTGAATCCGATTCCCTCCTCGGCCGGGCAACGCCGAGCCTTGGCGCTGGCGATCCTGGTGGTGTTGCTGGTGGTATTGGCCGCCGCCGTGGTCTGGCCGTTTACCAACCGTTTCGAGCATTACAGTCAGGCTCTGGAGCAACTGGAATTCCGGCTGCGGCGCTTCTCCGCCGTGGCCGCTAGCCAGGCTCCCCTGCAAGACCAGGTGGAAGCTCTACGTCAACGCTGGCAGGCACAGGACTATTTATTGGCCCGGGATACGCCGGCCCTGGCCTCGGCCGACTTGCAGCAGTTGGTGAGCCAGGCGGTTGGGGACCATGGGGGACAGTTGCTCAGTACCCAAGTGCTACCCCCCCAGCCGGAGGACGGGTTTCTACGTATCGGTATCAAAGTACGGATGACCGGCAATGTGGAAGCCTTGCGCGGGGTACTCAACGATCTGGAGTCGGGGCGGCCGCCATTGCTGGTGGATAGTCTCCAGGTGCAACGCAGTCGGCAGCGGTTCCGGCGGCGGTCACGGGGTGAGCCGGAGGTGGAACCGGAGACCCTGCTGGAGGTGGATTTCGAGCTGGCGGCGTATATGCGGGCGGTCGGCCCATGAGTGGGAAAGCGCGGCGCGGACGAGGATTGACGCTGTTGCTGCTGCTGGTGTGCCTGGCATTGACCCTGCTGCTGCTGCTGGTGATGGACTACAGTGTACAGTGGCGCGCCACGCGGATTGCCGCCGTGCAAAAACTGGCGGTGCAAAAGCCGCCGCCGGAAGCGCCGGTGACGCTGCCGATGCTTGCGGACCCGCGGCCTGCGGAGTCCTATGCGGAGCTGGTCGAACGGCCGCTATTTTCCGAAAGTCGACGGCCCTATCAGCCGCCGCCACCCCCGGAGGAGGAGCCTGCCGCGCCCCCGCCCCCGGCGGCGCCGCCCTCGCCGCTGCGCGTGGCCCTGACTAGCATCGTGATCACGCCGGAGCAGCGGATTGCCTTGGCTCGGGATCTTGGCAATGCCAGCATGGTCCGGTTGGAGCAGGGTTCGACCCTGAATGGCTGGACAGTGGAGCAGATTCTGCCCGATAAAGTGATTTTCGTGCAGGGCAGTGAGAAAGAAATCCTGGAATTACGGTCCTACGGCAAGCCAGCGCCGCCACCACGCCGTCGGCTCCGAAGAAGTCGATGAGGGTACAGGCAGACGATGCGACAGCGAGCATTCAAGTGAACAGTTTCAGATTCAAGAGCTTTTTTGCGCTTCCGGCCCTGCTGCTGGCCTCCTGCACCCTGCTGCCCCCGGAGTTGGCCACTGAACGGGCGGTGGACGCGCCCTTGGCGGAGGCCCTGGCGGCAACCCAGGCCAAGCCCGCTCCCGAAGCGCCCGCCGTCGGCCAGGGTCCGGTGCAAACCCGGTCGGCCCTGCCCAAGGTGGAACTCTACAAGGGCAGCGGCCAGGTGATCGACCGCACCAAGGCCGCCGACAAGCTGCCCCCTCCGCCCGCAGAAGGTACGGTCACCCTCAACTTCGAGGGAGCAGACTTGCGGGAGGTCATCAAATTCGTGCTTGGGGACATGCTGGGGGAGAATTATCTGATAGACCCCCGGGTGCAGGGCCAGGTGACCTTGCAGACCAGCCATCCCTTGGCCGTGGCTGCTCTGGTCCCCACCCTGGAGACGGTGCTGCGCATGAACGGCGCCGCCCTGGTCCGGGAGCAGGGAATGTACCGGATCGTGCCCCTGGCCGAGGCTCTGCGCTCCGCGCCCGGCCCGGGACTGAGCCAACGCGCCATGCTGGGCTATGAGGTGCGGATCTTCCCGCTGCGTTTCGTGGCCGCCCAGGAAATGCAGACCATTCTTCAACCCTTCATCCCCGAAGGTGGGCTGGTGCGAACGGACCCGCTACGCAATTTGCTGATTATTGGCGGCACCTCCGCAGAACTGGACAAGCTCCAGGAAACGGTGGAGATTTTCGATGTGGACTTTCTCCAGGGCATGTCGGTGGGCTTGTTCCGGCTAGACAACGTGGAGGTGGGCACCCTCACCGGGGAGTTGGAGCGGCTGTTCGGTGAATCCTCGGGTGGCCCTCTGGCGGGGCTGTTCCGGCTGATTCCCATCGATCGGCTCAACGCCATTTTGGTGGTGACCCCCCAGCCCGCTTATCTGGAAAAGGCCAAGGTTTGGATCGAACGTCTGGACCGGGTGCAGAACCCGGACTCCCCGCGGCTGTTTGTCTATCGGATGCAGCATGTGCGCGCCGAGGACGTGGCCGGGGTGCTTAGCGATGTCTTTGGGGGCGGCTCCAAAAAGACTACCAACACCTCTGCGACGGCCGGCGCTCCGAGCCTGGCCCCGGGCCTGGAGCCGGTGGAAATCGGCGTTGGAGAGGGTGGCCAGTCGCCGCAATCCGCTGCCACCCCAGCCGGCACGGTGGCCACCGGCGGCAGCAGTGGGGCGGTGGGGGAGGTGAAGATCATCGCCGATGCCACCAATAACGCTTTGTTGGTGCTAGCCACCCAACGGGACTATGACACCATCGAGGCCGCTATCCAGCAATTGGACATCTCGCCTCTGCAAGTGCTGGTGGACGCCACCATCGTCGAGGTTTCCCTATCCGGTGAGCTGTCCTATGGTCTGCAATGGTTCTTCAAGAACGGTCTGGACAACAAAGAGGGACGCGGTATCTTCGCCAACGCCGCCACTCTGGCGACGACCTTTCCGGGTTTCAACTACTCAGTGGTGGATAGCGCCAACGAGGTGCGGGTCGTACTCAACGCCCTGGCCGAGGACTCCAAGGTCAATGTCATTTCCTCACCATCGATCATGGTGTTGGATAATCAGTCCGCCACTATCAAGGTGGGCGATCAAGTGCCGATAAGAACATCAGAAAGCGTCAATCTAAGTTCCGACGATCCGGTGACGACCACCAATATCCAGTATCGGGACACGGGGGTGAGTCTGACCGTCACCCCCCGGGTCAACGCCGGGGGCATGGTGATCATGGACATCGACCAAGAGGTCAACGATGTGTCCAGCACCACCACTTCGGGTATCGATTCGCCCACTATCCAGCAACGGCGCATCGAAAGCTCGGTGGCGGTGCAAAGCGGCGAGAGCATTGTGCTAGGCGGGTTGATCCGGGAGATCCGCAGCGGTGACGAGTCGGGTATACCGGTGCTGCACAGGGTGCCGGTCATCGGGCCGCTGTTCGGCAGCACGTCCCGTTCGGCGCGGCGCACCGAGCTGATCGTGCTGATCACGCCCCGGGTAGCCAGCAATCAGCTTCAGGCGCGACAAATCACCGAAGAATTCCGCAGCAAACTAACCAGGCTGCCCGAACCGAGACGGAAATGATAGACTTGCCTGTTGGCGATCCAGGAGCATTGTCATTTGAGCAGAGATATGTTGTAAATTTGCAAATTTGTTTCTTGAGAACAAAAAAAAACTTGACAGAAGCGTGTGGCGAACTTAACTTGCGCATAGGCTTTTTGCAGGGTGTTGTCTTCACCCCGATGGATTAGGGTAGCATTTGACCCACTGAATGCAGGAATGGCGCCTGCTCATGGTCTATAAAGGTAAGGTGTCCGAAGTCGATGTGGACAAAACAATGGGTAGGGAGCTGCGTTCTTCTTGCCATAATGTTGATGTTGATCGCTTGCGATTCAGAGCCGGAGGTATCGCCGGAGCAACGGGTAGCTGATAGAGCCGCCCAGCGCTGGCAAGCGTTGATCGACAAGGACCTGAACCGGGCCTACGAGTTTTTCAGCCCAGCCTATCGCCAAGCCGTGTCGGTCGAGCGCTATAAGGGCAGTTTTGGAGGCTCGGTGATTTGGCAAGACGCCGAAGTGAAGACGGTGAAATGCGGCGAGAATGTGTGCGACGTCACGATGATGATAGTCTATAAATATAACGTGCGAGCCGCTTCTTTTGAAAGCAACAAGATCCTGGAAGAGAAATGGATCTTATCCGATGGTGCCTGGTGGTACTTTCAGGAGATCTAGGAAGGATGGTTTCTAATACGGTTTCTGACTGCACAGCATAACTGGCTGGTTGTAAGAATCCAAAGTGTGTGTTAGATTTTTACCACGAATTGTTGTTTTGGTGCAAAACCAGCAATTCTCAGTTCGAATTGTTGCCTGTATGCAACGCAGCAATTCATAATTTGGCAAGCAAGTAGGGAGTCCTATGATGAAGAGAAAGTTGCTAGCAGCAGCCATTACCGCTGGGCTCGCCAGCGCGGCCGCTAACGCCGTCAACGTGAACCCGGATGGTATCGGCCAGGTATTGCTGTACCCTTATTACAGTGTACGCGGTGGTCAGGATACCCTGATCTCCATCGTCAATACCTCGGAAACCACTGCGAAGGCGGTGAAAATTCGGTTCCTGGAAGGCAAGAACAGCCGCGAAGTCCTGGACTTTAACATCTATCTGTCCGAGGCTGACGTGTGGACCGGCGCCATCGTCGCCACCGAGACTGGTGCTAAGATCATCACCGCCGATGAATCCTGCACCGTGCCCAACGTTCCCGCCGATGGCGTGGAGTTCCGGACTTTCGAGTTCACCGGGCTGCGCGCTGATGGTGAATCCACCTCCCCGAACCGTACCCGCGAAGGCTATATCGAAGTCTTCGAGATGGGCGAGCTGTTCGACGAGTCCGATCCCAGCACCCATAAGCCCGCCTCTGCCGCGCGGCACGTCAACGGTATACCGGGGGACTGTGACTCCCTGATTGCCGCCTGGGCGTCCGGTGGTGTCTGGACGGCCGACCCCCGTCGTGGTGTTGATCTCCCCGATCCCGCCGGTGAGCTGTTTGGCGGCGGTATTCTGATCAATGTGGACCGGGCTACCGACGTGTCCTACAACTCCACTGCCCTGGAAGGCTTCTTCAATCCTGGCAGCTCGCTGTTCTCGCTGCACACGGCTCCTGGCTCGCTGCTGCCGAACCTGAGCCAGACCAACCCCTCCACCAGCTATGTGAACCTGGGCACGACTGTTCGGGAGACCAACTGGATCGATGGTATCGACGCCGTCAGTGCGGTTCTGGTCCACGACCAGATCATGAACGAGTACCTGAGCGAGACCGGTCTGAATGCCAGCACCGACTGGGTCGTGACCTTCCCCACCAAGAGCTTCTATGTTCAGCGCACCACCGCCAACCTGGCGGACGGTCAGGCTGAGCGGCCTTTCACCTCCGTGTTCGGTGGTGTTGACGACGAGCCCGTCGCCGGTGGCGCTTGCGAAGGCATTTCTCCCAAGTTCTGGGATCGTGAAGAGCGCACCACCGTTGGTGATGTGGACTTCTCGCCGCTGCCCCCCAGCGGTCGCACCGAGCTGTGCTGGGAAACCAACGTCATCACCCTCAACGGGTCGACTGTTCTGGGTTCTGAGCTGAGCAACAACATCGACACCGACACCTTCGAGAGTGGCTGGATGCGCATCGGCTTCTTCGGTACCCGTCAGTTCATGGGTCCGAGTTCCGACGGTCAGTCCGAGAACCTCGAGATGGATAACTACTTCGGTCTGCCGGTGATCGGTTTCGCCGTCATGGACTTCGAGAACGGCGTTGCCGAGGGTCAGTTGAAGAACTACGCCAATCTGTTCAACCACCGCGCCACCCGTTCTTTCTTGCTGGGTAGCAATTAATTGCGCGGATTGGTCTGAGCCCGTCTAGGGGTTCGCATATCGCCAGGCGGAGCATGCTCCGCCTGGTTTTTTTTGGCGGTTTGTGACGATATTAGGTCGTGATGACAATATTTCGCCGCCTCAGCGTATTTGAACACTGAATCGGCACACTCCCCAGGCCGTCTGGGACCTGTTGACGGCGTTGCATAGGATGGCAAATAAATTGCATTAAAAACTGAGGCTGAGTATAGCTGGCTTTATTACTACCATATGCTATGTTTTCAGACATCCCCTTGAATCGGCTTGTATAACATCCAAGGGATTGTCAGAGTCGAGGTTTATTCCATGGGTTCAAAACAGTTTGGGTTTAGTAACAAGCTCTTGGCGGTTGCCATCGGGCTGTGCAGTACGCCTGTTGCCGTCAGTGCGCTGGAAATCAGGGTCGATGGTGGGGAGACACAGACAGTATCCAGTATGTCCGTGGATGGGGACGTGATCGTCATTACGACTGATCAAGGTGGTTCCTCATCCAGTAGCAGCTCCAGCAGCGGCTCTTCGTCCAGCAGCGGCAGCGATTCCTCGTCCAGCAGCGGCTCATCGTCCAGCAGCGGCTCTTCGTCCTGCACCGCCTCGGAGTCC
>CAZQXD010000082.1:0-17033 GCA_964597315.1 uncultured Candidatus Competibacteraceae bacterium | reverse complement strand
GTCTATCGCTGAGTTCAGCCTCTGAATTAGCCATATCAACTAGCACCATTGGTTAGTATTGGGTATTGGCTATCTGTTGATAACCCCTTTTCAGTTTCTGCCAAACCTTAGAAAGAACTTTCCCCATGTGCATCGTGGAATCGGCTGGCTAAGCGTAGTCATGGGAATTGCACTGTGCTTGGGAGGGGTGGTTATTGTTGTTAATGCAAGTTATACTGGTTTAAGTGAGCAAATCACTATATCCTTTGTTGCCTTATCATATATATTCATGGTTTATATGGCTCTGAAGAACATTCGTGCTGGCAATATCAATAAGCATCGGGAATGGATGATCCTGGCCTTCGCGATGATGTTGGCGGTTATCGAGGTGAGGCCATGGTATGTAGTCTTCCTAAACGCAGGCTATCCCTCGAAAGATATCTTTGTTCTCTCCATGTGGCTGGCCACGGTCGTCAATATGACAATTGCCTCGGTTTGGATCCTGCATACTCGTTGCCGGGGTAGAACGCTTAGCCACATATAGGGGTTGGAAAGGGTAAATGCCCTCCCCGCCCGCCGAATCGTGCGCGCAGAACTCGTAGGATGTGGTGAGCGCCGCGAACCGCATCGTTCGAGACCTTCCTCCAGCACCTCAGGTACGGCCCCGCGTCCAGGACACTGATAAGGTTTCAGCGGGTATGCGCGGACCTAATTGCGGGATATCCCGCTCCAGATAGGTACGGATAAAGTTGCGACGCCAGCGCCAACTGGCCATGTCATCGGGCGCCAGTACACTGTCGGGAAATCCCCCCCGCACCCACAAGATATCGTGCAAATCCGCAGCAACTTCGCCGACCATCAGCGGCGGTAGTTCAAGATAGGCAATCCGACCGGCGAGCGTCTCCCCCGACTGCTGGAGCAGATCGATGGAAGCGGACCCCAACAGTAGAAACCGCCCGGTACGCCGTCCAGCACGTCGTCCCCGATCAATCAGCCCTCGCAGTGATTGAAACAGCCCGGGTAGCCGATGAACTTCATCGAGAATGACCAGTTTGTCCTCATGCTCGGCCAGATACAATTCGGGTTCGGACAATTTCGACCGATCCGACTCCGATTCCAGATCCAGATACAACGAAGACCGCTGTTCGGCAAGTTCCAGGGCCAACGTCGTTTTTCCGACCTGTCGAGGGCCTAGCAACGCGACAGCGGGATAGTGATCGACCCGATCCTGGAGTACATGATAAAAGCGGCGTGGTATCATCCTTGTAATTATGGAACGTTATTCCTATTTTGCACGTTTGATATTATGGATTACTATGAATTCGGGACCAGAGCTGCTCGACGCGTTGTCTCTTGCTCTGTCACCGTGTCTCTATCCCCTGACCTGTCGCGGTTTGCAATGAAATAGCACTTTGACATCCTCACCGCCCTAAAGGGCGGGGATTCCCTCTACAGGACGGCCATGCCCGGCCGCGAGAATGTTCTTGGCCGCATTGATGTCGCGGTCGTGAGTGACACCACACTCACTACAAGTCCACTCCCTTATTCCAAGTCCCGCGATACCTCTCGGCCTCGAATCAGGCAGGCTGCCGCAACTCGAACAGGTTTGGGTGGTGTACGACTCATTCACCTCTTTGAAGACGATGCCCGCGCCATCGCATTTGTATTCCAGCATCGTCTTAAGCATGGCCCAGCCAGCGTCCAGCACCGACTTGGCCATATTGGTTTGGGTGAGTGAGCAAGACTTCACGTTGCCAACGTAGATTTCACCGCAACGGTTAACCAATTGGCGACTGAATTTGTGAAGCGCATCCTTGCGCCTGTTGGCGATTTTGGCATGGATCGCCTTGACCCGTGTTCTCTTGCCTGCGCGTTGGGCAGTGGCCAGTGTTTGTTCAGCACTCCGGTAGAAGCGCCCTGCTTCCAATTTGGTACCGTCTGAACATGTGGCTGTGTCCTTCAGGCCAAGGTCTATTCCGATTTTGTCCTGCCCGGCTGGGGTATTCGCCTCCACCTCGACCACAACATTGAAGTACCATCGACCTCGGGCATCCTCGTTAAAGCTGGCCGATCTGAATTTGTACTGGCTTAATCCGTAGCTGTCCCAAGCCTTGAAGTAGTGTCCGTTGTAATAAACCCGACCCTTCTTCCACTTCGCCGCGCCCGTATTCATCGGAATCCAGCCAAGCGACCGGCGAACACCGCCAGACTTGCGCCACGCCAGCCTGTTCTTTTTAAACTGCTTGCGACGGGTGGCGTACTCCTTGCCAATCTGCTGGACGGTGTGACTATGCAGCCCAAGTTCCTTGTGTGCGCCTTGAGTGTATTTCTGAATGTCGTAGGCCGACAGGAACACACCGCGTTCTTTGATTGAGCGGTGACTAAGCTCGTTGATGTAGTTCCAGCAGAAATTCACGCTTCGCGCCATCTGATTCAACAGCGGGCGGTGCTTGTCTCGTATTCGGACTTTCAGCGTCTTTGTAATCATGAAGATGATATTATTGTGATGCAAAAGTGGCAGCGTTTCAAGCCGTTTATGAATCACGAATAATGGCAGCATGCTCATGAATACAAAGACCAAGGGAAGACCCCATTTGCCCCCAGAAAGGCGGTTGATTCAGCGATCTATCCGCCTGACAAGATCGCAGTGGGAGAAGATAGACAAAGCTGGGCTTGCCGAGCTTAGGAAACTGCTCGACCGGTGGCGGCCTCGATAGGACGCTTTCAGCGTCCGCGCTATCCTTCCCCGCCCTGAACGGCGGGGCTTGTCGCGCTTTAGGTCACCATGCGCCGTGCAGTCTCCTCGGCATTGAGCAATTGTACCGGTGCGTTGCGAGAAATATGTTGGGCATAACGTCACAGACGGCAGGAACATACGAGCAAGCGCCTATCTATACACATTTGTAGCACTGCCATTGACAAAATAGGACAGAATAAGCCACAAATAGAGCAGGAATAGACGTAGCAAATTGACTTATGACACAACCAGTTATTAGCGTTACCAACAAAATCAGCCCTTACCGTTTCTCCACAGCTCCCATGATGGACTGGACCGACCGTTTCGACCGCTATTTCCTGCGCCTCATCAGCCGCCGGGCGCGGCTGTATACGGAAATGGTCACCACCGGGGCGATCATCCACGGCGACCGGGCGCGACTGCTGGCCTATGACCCGACTGAACACCCCCTGGCCTTGCAACTGGGAGGCAGCGATCCCAGGGAGCTGGCCCGCTGCGCTAGCATCGCCGGGGAACTGGGCTTTGATGAAATCAACCTCAACGTGGGCTGCCCCTCGGATCGGGTCCAGCAGGGGCGCTTCGGGGCCTGTCTGATGGCCGAGCCGGAATTGGTGGCCGAGTGCGTGGCGGCCATGGGCGGGGCGGTGGCCATCCCGATCACTGTCAAGTGCCGGATCGGTATCGACGACCAGGACAGCTACCCACACCTCCATCGCTTCGTGAGCCTGAACCAGGCCGCTGGCTGCCGGACCTTCATCATCCACGCCCGCAAAGCCTGGCTCCAGGGTCTCAGCCCCAAGCAAAACCGGGAGTTGCCACCCTTGCGCTACGACGTGGTGTATCGCCTCAAGCAGGACTTCCCGGACCTAGAAATTGTGATTAACGGCGGAATCATGGACCTGGACCAAGCCCAAGAGCATCTGCGGCGGGTGGATGGGGTGATGATCGGCCGGGCCGCCTATCAAAACCCCTATCTGTTGGCCGAGGCCGACCAGCGGCTGTTCGGGGACCGGCGCCCGCCTCCCAGCCGCCACCAGGTCATCGAACGGTTCTTGCCCTATATGGAAGCCCGGCTGGGGGAGGGGGTGCGGCTGGGGTCCATGACCCGGCATATCCTGGGCCTGTTCCAGGGCCAACCCGGCGCCCGGGCCTGGCGCCGTTATCTGAGCGAACACGCCCACCGCCCAGGGGCCGGGGTGGAGGTGGTGCGGGCCGCCCTGGCCCAGGCGCCGGAAGATGATTACGCGCCGGCGGAATCAGAACTATAGTGACGGAACGCGGCCATCCAGGAGCGCATCATGTACGAATTCCTGCAATACCGGGTGGAGGACGCCATGACCCCCTCCCCCGTCAGCGTTACTCCCGATACCAAACTCCGGGACTTGGAGCAGGTGTTCGAATCCCACGATTTTAACGGCGTGCCGGTGCTGGACGTGGAGCGCCGGTTGCTAGGGCTGGTCACTAAGCTCGACTTGCTGAAAGCCTTCACGCTCGACCCCAGCGCCATCGTGCCCGCCTATGACCGGATCATGGAGCAGCCGGTAGAAACGGTGATGACCCATGAGCCGGTCTGCGTGGAGCCGCGAATGCCCCTGTCCCGACTGCTTCAAAAAATGGTGGAGATGCGCACCAAGAGCTTTCCGGTGGTGAAGGACGAGCGTTTGGTGGGGGTCATCTCCCGGGAAGATGTACTCAAGGTGCTGCGCCGGGCCACCCACCGGGGAGGGTCCCAGCCATGACCACCCTGCTCTATCAGCACCCGGTGTTCCAGAAACACGACACCGGCTACGGTCACCCGGAATGCCCGGAACGGCTGGCGGCCATCCACGAGGCCCTGTCCGCCCCGGCGTTCGCCGCCCTGGAGCGGCGCGAAGCCCCCGAAGCCAGCTTGGAACTGCTGACCCGGGTACACCCGGAGGCGTTTGTCCGGCGCATCCTGGAGGGCATCCCCACGGACCGGCTACGGATGATCGACGGCGACACGGTGGTCTCGCCCCGCTCCGGGGAAGCGGCGCTGCGGGCCGCCGGGGCGGTGTGTGCGGCGGTGGACGCGGTCTGCGCCGGCCAGGCCAAAAATGCCTTCTGCGCCGTGCGCCCCCCCGGCCATCACGCCGAACCCAACCAGGCCATGGGCTTTTGCCTGTTCAATAACGTGGCGGTGGCGGCCCGTCACGCCCAGGCCGCCCACGGCCTGGCCCGGGCGGCGGTGATCGACTTCGATGTCCACCACGGCAACGGCACCCAGGCCGCGTTCTGGGACCAGCCGGACTGCCTGTATATCTCCACCCACCAATCCCCCCTGTACCCAGGCACCGGCCAGCGCGACGAGCGGGGCGCCCACGACACTATCCTCAACCTGCCCCTGGCCCCGGGCAGCGGCGCGGACGCACTGCGCTCGGCCTGGACCGACCATATGCTCCCCAAGCTGCGGGACTTCGGCCCGGACATCATTTTGATCTCGGCGGGTTTCGACGCCCACCGCCTGGACCCCTTGGCGGGGCTGGAGTTCACCGAGGCGGACTACGCCTGGATCACCCGGGAGATTCTGGTCGTGGCCGAGACCCTGTGCCAGGGCCGGGTGGTGTCGGCTCTGGAAGGGGGTTACAACCTCCAGGCCCTGGCCGCCAGCACTGCGGCCCATGTCCAGGCCCTGCTGGAGGTGCGGGGTTAATAAAGAATCGCCCGGCGTTGCCGACTAAGACCCCAAGGCCGACGGGGTCCGACATCGAAGGAAGGCGATCCATGGGCGTGTTCAACAACCTCAAGGTGCGCGGCAAATTGCTGCTGCTCCTAGCGGTCATCCTGACCGGCATGGGGGCCATCACCCTGCACTCCCTGCATAAACTGGAGCAGGTGATGACTGAGCACGCCCGGGCCGAGGCCCAGAAGCTGGCCAAACTGGGGGCTGCGGTCCTGGACCATTACCACGGTTTGCAGCAACAGGGGCGCTATACCAAACCCGAGGCCCAACGCCTGGCTGTCGATACCTTGCGGGCTATGAAATTCCAGGACACCTATTACTGGATTCAAGACCATAACCAGGTGCTGGTAATGCACGGCGGCAACCGCGACCTGGAATCCCGCGATATGCGGGAGGTACGAGACCCCAGCGGGATGCCGTTGTTCCAGGAAATCGACCGCGTCGCCCGTAGCGAAGGCAGCGGTTTCGTAGCCTACGCCTGGCCCAAGCCCGGTCGTGATGCGCCCCAACCCAAGCTGTCCTACGTGGTGGATTTTCCGGCCTGGGGCTGGATTCTGGGGGTCGGTTTTTATATCGACAATATCGACGCCATCTACCAGACCGAACACAACCGCATCCTGCTGTTCAACGTGCTGCTGCTCACGGTGCTGGCGGCCCTGCTGTGGCTGCTGGGGCGGCGTCTTACGAACGGCGCCACCGCTATTCTGGGTCTGGCCCGACGCCTGGCCGCCGGGGATTTTTCCAAGACTGTGTCCCTGAAAGGCCGGGACGAGTTCGGCGCCATGGCCGAGGCCCTGGACGGCGCCGTGGCGCGGATGCGGGGCGCATTCGAGGAACTCAATGCCACCGCCGAGCGCAACCACCAGCAGGTGGCCGCGCTCCAGGCGGCGGAGCGGGAGCGGAAGCGCCAAGCCCAGGAGATTCAGGCCGCCAGCGAACAGATGCGGGCCAGTGCCGAGCGAGAACGGCACGCCGCTGATACCCTGCGCCAACAGGTGGACCAACTGCTGACCACCGTGGAACGGGCCGCCCAGGGTGATTTAACGGCTCGGGTGAATATTCGTGGCGAAGACGCCATCGGCCGCGTAGGAACCGGTCTCGGCCAATTGCTGGAAACCCTGCGCACGGGCATGAAGGAGATAGGCCGCAACGCCATGACCCTGGGTGCGGCTGCGGAGGAGTTCACTGCGGTAAGCACCCATCTAACCCAGAACGCCAATAGCACTTCCCAGCAAGCCGACGCCCTCACCGAGGCGGCGGGCCAGGTAGACCGGAACGTGCAGACCGTGGCCACCGCTACTGAACGAATGAGCGCCAGCATCCAGGAAATCACCCAAAACGTCCAACAAGCCGTGAACCAGGCTAATGCCGCCGCCACCGCCGCCGAGGGCGCCGACACGATGGTGGCTAAACTGGCCGCCAGCAGCAGCGGAATCGGCCAGGTGAGCAAGGTCATCACCTCCATCGCCGAACAGACCAACCTACTGGCCCTCAACGCCACCATTGAAGCCGCCCGGGCGGGAGAGGCCGGCCAGGGCTTCGCGGTGGTGGCCAACGAGGTTAAGGATTTGGCCCGCGGCACTTCCCGGGCCACCGAGGACATTGATCGCCGGATCGAAGCCATCCAGGCAGACACCCAGGACGTAGTGGCGGCGATACACGCCATCCGGCATGGCATCCAGCAAGTCAACGAGGTGGCGACGGTTATCGCCGACGCCATCGACGTGCAAACCACCGTCACCGCCGAGATCAACCAAAACGTGAGCCAGGCTGCCCGAAGTAGCGCAGAAATCGCCAATAGCGCTCTGAAAGCAGCCGAGGCCGCCCGCCAAGTCAAGGCCGCCGCCGCCGACACCACAGCAGCCACCCAGGAACTGGCGCGTATGGCGGCCCACCAAAATGAATTGGTGAGCCATTTTCACGTTGAATAGCCCTACCGCTGAGGGCGGCCCGGTCGGCGATTATGGCAGCAGCAGCGACGAGCCGGTGGTCTTGCGTCCCTCCATGGCTCGATGGGCCTCGGCGGCCTCGGCTAGGGGCCAGGTCTGGTGGATCTCGATCTTCACGATGCCGCTCTCCACCACCTCGAACAACTCCTTGGCCGAGGTCAGCAGATCGTGGCGTTTGGCGGTATAGGCCATCAGGGTGGGTCGGGTCAGGAATAGTGAACCCTTGGCGGCCAGCAGGATCGGCTCCAAGGCCGGCGCCGGGCCGGACGCGTTGCCGTAGTTGACGATCATGCCCAGGGGACGCAGACAATCCAGGGAGGGCATGAAGGTGTCCTTGCCCACCCCGTCGTAGACCACCGCCACCCCCTCGCCACCGGTAATGGCCTTGACCCGCTCCACGAAATTCTCCTGGGTATAGACAATGGGGTGGGCGCAGCCGTGGGCTTGGGCCAGGGCCGCTTTTTCGTCGCTGCCCACGGTACCGATGACCACGGCTCCCAGGTAGGCGGCCCACTGGCAGGCGATCAGCCCGACTCCACCGGCGGCGGCGTGGATCAGCACCGGATCGCCGGGCTGAACGGGATAGGTGCGGCGCAACAGATACTGGGCCGTCATACCCTGGAGCATCATGGCTGCGGCGGTGCGCTCGTGGATATCCCCGGGCAGGGGCACCAGCCGGTCGGCGGGCATTAGCCGGGCCTCGGCATAGGCCCCCAAGGGCGGCGAGGCATAAGCCACCCGATCTCCGGGCTTGAGGTCGGCGACTCCCTCTCCCACCGCCTCCACCACCCCGGCGGCCTCCTGGCCGAGGCCGCTAGGCAGGGACGGTACCGGATACAAGCCGGTGCGGTGGTAGACATCTATAAAGTTCAGTCCCACCGCCGTGTGCCGGACTCGGGCTTGGCCGGGACCGGGGTCGCCCACTGTGACCGCCTCCCAACGTAGCACTTCGGGACCGCCGTGTTCGTGAATACGTATCGCTTGGGTCATGGGTGTCTCTCCGCAGTGGCGTCGATCTACCCAGTCTAGAACCTCGGCGGCGATTCCGGGGAATCTTCAGTGACGCGCCTGCCGATCCGTCAGCCCGATGTCCATAAACCACCGGCAGATCTCATCGGAATCCAAGCCCTCAAAATCCATTCCCTGGGCTTGCTCAGCAGGCTGCACCGGGATGCACAACTGGGCGCTGGTCGCCCGCCCCTCGGCGGTCTCGCGGCCCCCGGGCAGGCTGACCGCCAACGCCAATGTGTCCTGCCCCTGAAACCCCGGTTGGGACCGATAGACCATGGACTCCAAGGCGGCATTGACGGTCTCTACCGAGCCGTAGAAGCACATATGGCTGTCGCCTTTACCATCACCCATCAGAAAAGTCAGCCCCCGAAAGCCATTCAGGGTCAACTGCCCGCTACCCACCACCAGGCTAACCAGCACCGGGCCGGCGCTTGGGGCGGTGACGGCAATCCCCCGCAGGTTCATCCCTGGGCTACGCAAGGGCGGCAGTTGTTGTGGTAGTTTCAGAACAGGGGTGGGGCTGGGAATGGCCATTTCGCCGACGCCAGGGTTCGCATTCACTGTGACCTCCTCGGTTGAATCCGTTTCGTCATTCGCCTGTTGGGATGACTTGAGGCAAGCGTCCTGCCAAGTCCCTGTTCGCTCCTGTTACGTCTTGTAAAATGCCCGTGAATACTGGGTTTGGCGGCGGCGGCCACATGGGCGGACAGGGGTTGTGATAGGGGGGTTTCGCTTTTCGCCAAGCAGCCTGCAACCCCGTGGCTCAGACCTCCCCATACCGTTTACTGTCACCGATCCAGCGCGCCATCAACGCCTCGGCTCGCTCCGGCCCATGGACCAGCAAGTGATCGGCTGTCTCCCGGACCTGGGGCAACAGCTCTTGATCCCGGGACAAATCGGCCACCCGCATGCCCAAGGCCCCGGCCTGGCGGGTGCCCAACACCTCTCCCGGTCCCCGCAGTTCCAGATCCTGACGGGCGATCTCGAAGCCGTCGCTGGAATTGCGTAACACCCCCAGCCGGGTTCGAGCCAGTTCCGACAGTGGTCCCCGATACAAGAGTACACAACTGGAACGCTCGGCGCCCCGCCCTACTCGGCCCCGGAGCTGGTGCAACTGGGCCAGGCCCAGACGCTCGGCGTTTTCGATGATCATCAGGGAGGCCCGGGGTACGTCCACCCCCACCTCGATCACCGTAGTGGCCACCAACAGATCCAACTCACCGGCCTTGAAGGCCCCCATTACCGATTCCTTTTCTGCGCCCTTGAGCCGACCATGAACCAGCCCCACCCGCAGCTCCGAAAGCTCCTCGGCTAGCCGCGCTGCGGTGTCGGCGGCGGCCTGGCATTGCAGCAGCTCTGATTCCTCGATCAGCGGGCAGACCCAATAGGCTTGGCGGCCCTCCCCACAGGCGGCCCGCACCCGGGCCATTACCTCTGGGCGGCGGGTCTCGGGCACCACCACCGTGATCACTGGGCTGCGCCCAGGGGGCAGCTCGTCGATCACCGAGGTATCCAGATCGGCGTAGGCGCTCATGGCCAGGGTTCGGGGTATGGGGGTGGCGGTCATGATCAACTGATGGGGAACGCTCTGCCCCTGGCGGCCCTTGTCCCGCAGGGCCAGGCGTTGGTGGACCCCGAAGCGGTGCTGTTCGTCGATCACCACCAGCCCCAGCCGGGCGAAGGCCACATCCTCCTGGAACAGGGCATGGGTGCCTACCGCCACCGGCGCCTCCCCCTGGGCCAGCCGCTCCAGCAACGCCGCCCGCGCCCGGCCCTTGACCCGGCCGGCCAGCCAGACGACTTCTACTCCCAGGGGTTGGAGCCAGTCACAAAAGCTTCGGTAGTGCTGCTCGGCCAGCAGTTCGGTGGGGGCCATGACCGCCGCCTGACAGCCTGCCGCCACGGCGCTCAGGGCGGCCAGGGCGGCCACTACGGTCTTGCCGGAGCCTACATCCCCCTGAACCAGGCGCAGCATGGGCCGGGGCCTGGTCACATCGGCATCGATTTCCTCTAGCACGCGCCCCTGGGCGGCGGTGAGGACAAAAGGCAGGCTGGCCAGGAACCGTCGGCGTAGCTCGCCACCCCCATCCAGGGCAGGCGCCGTTTGGCTTTGGACCTGTCGGCGCAATTGCCGCAGGCTCAGTTGGTGGGCCAACAGTTCCTCGAATGCCAGCCGTCGCCGGGCGGGGCAGGTTTCCAAAGCCGCCAGGGGCGCGTCCGGGGACGGACGGTGCAAGCGCCGCAGAGCCTCATACAGGGTTGGCAGTTCCAGCCGCGCCAGCAGCGCCGGAGGCAGGCATTCCTCCAGGGGAGACTGTTCCAGTAACTCCAGGGCCTGAGCCAGCAGCTTGCGCAGAGTCTGCTGGTGCAGCCCCTCGGTGGTGGGATAGATGGCCGTGAGATGCTCGTCGGCCGGCGCCGGTTCGCCATCCAGCCGACGGCATTCGGGGTGGATCATCTCCAGGGTGGCCGGTCCGGGGCGCACCTCGCCAAAGCAGCGCAGCCGCGTTCCCTTGACCAGCAGGGATTGGTGAGTGGCGCCAAAATGAAAAAACCGCAAGGTCAGGGCGCCGCTGCCGTCGGCCAGCCGACTGAGCAGCATAAACCGGCTCCGGCGAACCGTTTCGGTGAGCAGCACCGTGCCCTCTACCACAGCGTCCATGCCCGGTTGCAAAGCGCCCATGGGGGTCACCCGGGTGCGGTCCTGGTAGCGCAAAGGCACATGAAACAGCAGATCCTGAACGCTGCTCAGGCCCAGCCGCTCCAGCCGGGACACCAACCGCGGTCCCACCCCCTTGAGGGTTCGGATCGGCTGTTCCGCCAGGGGCGCTGCGGCGCTCAAGTTCAGTCCTTTTGCAATAGCTGAATCAGGCTGCTGGTATCCCAGCGAGACCCGCCCCGGGCCTGAACCTGGGCGTAGAACTGATCCACTAGGGCGGTAGCCGGCAACCGGGCGCCGTTACGCTTGGCCTCGGCCAGGCAGATGCCCAAGTCCTTGCGCATCCACTCCACGGCGAAACCGAAGTCGAAGCGGCCCTCTAGCATGGAGAGGGAGCGGTTCTCCATTTGCCAGGATTGGGCCGCGCCCTTGGAGATCACCTCCACCACGGCGGCCATGTCCAGGCCGGCCTTCTGGCCGAAATTCAGGGCCTCGGCCAAGCCTTGTAGCAGGCCGCCGATGCAAATTTGGTTGACCATTTTGGTGAGTTGGCCGCTGCCCACCGGTCCCATATGGGTCACCGCCCGAGCATAGCGTTCCATAACCGGCTCGACGGCGGCGTAGTGTTGGGGGTTGTCGGCCCCCACCATGATGGTCAGCTTGGCGTTTTCGGCTCCGGCCTGGCCCCCGGACACTGGAGCATCCAGAAAGCCCAGTCCCCGTTCCCGAGCCACAGCGCCCAGTTCCCTGGCCACGTCCGCCGAGGCGGTGGTGTGGTCCACGAACAAGGACCCGGCCGCCATGCCCGCGAAGGCCCCGTCCTCCCCCAGGGTCACGGCCCGCAGGTCGTCGTCGTTGCCCACGCAGGCCAGGACAATATCGGCTTGGGCCGCCGCCTCGGCGGGTGTAGGGGCGGCCTGGCCACCCTGCTCCCGCGCCCAGCGTTCGGCCTTGGCGGCGGTGCGGTTGTAGACGGTGACGGCGTAACCCGACCGGGCCAGGTGGCCGGCCATGGGATAGCCCATGACGCCCAGGCCCAGAAAGGCCAGTTTTGGATTTGACATGGTAGTGTTTCCTCCCGACAGACAGCGCAAAAACTAAAAGGGTGAACCCTACGCCTTTATCGCCCTACCCAACAATGGCCGCAGCGCCCACAGCCCGAACACCGGTCCCACGAACAAAGGAATCAGAATCAGTTCCGGCCCCCAGCGGGTGGCCAGTTCATTGACCATTTGGATGCTGATAATGGAGATGGAAAAGCCCAGGCAGTTGACGATGGTCAGGGCCGAACCCACCCGCCGAGGGGGGGCGTTGCGGGCATTGAGGGCCGAAAACTGAGGCGAGTCCCCCACTACGGTAATGCCCCACACCAACAAAAAAGCCAGAAACAGCGGCGGAGGCGCGTAAAACAGCACCGGCGACAGCAGACAGCAGACCCCGGATACGGCCAGTTGCCCGAAGGCCACCCGGGCGCTGCCCCACCGCACGGAGACTACTCCGCCCACCACGCAGCCCAGGCTGCCCACGGCGATGATCCAGAACGACCACCAGGCCACATCCAGTTCCGGCAAACCTTGATGGGCGGCATAGGCGGCCAGCAGAAAGGGCACAAAGGCCCAGAATGCATACAGTTCCCACATATGGCCGAAATAGCCGAACGCCGAAGCCCGAAAGTTAGGAATCCGGGCCACCGCCAGCAGGGCCTTGGGATCGAAGCGGGCCCCCTTGGCCAGGTGCGGCCCGTCGGGGACGGCGAGCAGCATCAGCAGGCCCCCCAGGGCGGCCACGGCGGCGGTGGTCAGGATGACCGTTGTCCACGGCAGACTGGTCCCCAGGCTCCGAACCAGGTGGGGAAAAGCCGTGCCCAGCACCAGCGCCCCCACTAGCAAGCCGATGGCCCGGCCCAGGTCGGCCTGGTACCAGCCAGCGGCGATTTTCATGCCCACCGGGTAGATGCCCGCCAGAAAAAACCCGGTCAGAAACCGAAACGCCAGCAGCGCCCCCAGCCCCTCGGCCCATAGATAAAGCCCCAGATTGGCCCCGGCCCCGGCCAAGGAACAGACGAAGAACACTTTGCGGGGCGAGAATTGGTCGGCGATGGCGAAAAAGGCGAAAATCAGGGTTCCGGCGATAAAGCCCAACTGCACCGCCGAGGTCATATCGCCCAGGGCGTCCGGGGACAGGTTCCAATGGGCCTGCAAATCCTCCAGTACGGCGTTGCTGGCGAACCACAGGGAGGTGCCGGCGAACTGGGACAGCACGATGGCCGGCATGATCCAGGGGGGTGGGGTCATGGGGTGGCGTATAGGGGGCGGTTTTCGCTCAGATACAGCCAGCCCTTGACGATGCGGTAGACAAACCACACCACGTTGGCCGCCAGGATCAGATAACCCACCAGCACCACACTCAGAATCACCCCCAGCACCCCCCACAGCAAACTGAACCAGAAGGTGCGGATCTGCCAGCGGAAATGGGACTCCACCCAGGTGCCTCGGGTCTCATCCAGCTTGATATAGTTGACAATGATGGCGGCGAATACCGTCACCCCCACCAGGAAGGAGGCCGCCTGCAAGGCATAGACCAAGGTGGCCGCCTGCTTGGCGGAATCCGTGGCGCTGACCGGTAGGGGCGGCGGCGTGCTAGGCTGATTCATGGTGATTCCTTGTCTCAATGGTAGCCTGAAGATGCGCACGGACTATGGGGACTTGCTGTCGTTTCGGGAGATCGACACCCGCCACGGCCTGACCAAGGGCGGCGCCTTCCGGGCTTTCAAGGCCCTGGGCGAACGCCTGATCGAGGGCGAACATTTTATCTATCTGGACGCCGCCGGCCACGCCGCCGAAATCGAGTCCCTGCGCCAGGCCGGGCGGCTCTACCCGACCACGGTCAACGCCGTGCTGCTGACCGCATCGGGCTATGGTCTGCTCAGGGAACGCCTCTAAGCTGAATCAGCCCCCCAGCGCCAGAATGGCGTCCATCTCCACCTGGGCGCCCTTGGGCAGGGCCGCCACACCGATGGCGGCCCGGGCCGGATAGGGTTCCTGGAAATACTCGGCCATGATTTGGTTGACCATGGCGAAATTGCCCAGGTCGGTCAAAAAGATATTCAGCTTGGCCACATCCCCCAAACCGCCGCCGCTGGCCTCGGCCACCGCCTTGAGGTTGTCGAACACCTGGCGGATCTGGGCATCAACCCCAGAGACCAGTTCCATGGTGGCCGGGTCCAGGGGAATCTGGCCGGAAATATATACGGTGTCCCCAGCCTTGACGGCCTGGGAATACGTGCCGATGGCGGCGGGGGCTTTATCGGTTTTGATGATTTCGCGGGCCATGGGGTACCTCTGGGGTGGTGGCTGAAAAGCCCTTATGGGACGCCAGGCCGGGGGCGGCCGTCAAGGGGCAAGGGCTGGCCTCTGCTACTCATCGATGGGCTTGTGCTGTTCACCGAAGGCGAGATTTTGGTCTTCGCTGGAGCCTGTTCCCTATGCGCCTGGAGGGTAGCCATGGAGGCATGGGGTTTTCGAAAGGAAAAAATATTTCATGTCTTTTCAATAATGCACTTGACAAAAGTAAATTTTTCACAACTTTTTTGTTGACATGAGATTACAGAGGACTAAATTATTAAAATAATGACAGCAATGAGGATAGTCCTAACATCAAGTGACGCCCTTGCTGAACAAGCAACCCCATCATCCACTCTTTCGCAGTAGAGCGGCGGGGGCGTCAGACTAAAAATTGTAAGAGCCCGCACCACACCAAAGCATCACCAGTGATGCCCGCTCACAGCCCGGGTCTCGCTAGCCGAGCAGCATTCCAATTCGGTCGAGATCCGCTCATCCAGACGCGCTAGTTTGCGTCAGGCGTCTATCGCAAAGAGGCGTTCTATTCACTGCTTGCTGGGCATGATCGATTAAGTGCCGTACTCCGTACTTGCCAATTGGCATTAGCTCGCATTGTTTAGAATTATCGTAAGGGGTTTAAATACCCCGTAGGAAAAGATGGATGTACAGATGGCTAGGGCTGTTCAATGCTCATGCTCTGCACACCATAATTCACTTTTAAGTGCTTGCTGCCAGACAAGGAATCAATGGGTTATGTAGCATCAGAACGTGGCCTCTGAGTGTTGGAGGCAAGCATTGAACAGCCCTAAGGGCAATACGTAGATTCTGTCTAATCCGGGTAGGGTAGATTCTGTATATTGCACGTTAGCTTTCACGAAAGGGATATGGATATGAGTATGCCGGATATAGTGATTCAGTCTGCGCTCGTAGTAGTGCCGATTCTTATTTATAAGCTGGCAATACTCTTTGTTGGCTATCTGATAGTTAAGATGGGTTTTACCCTGCTCAGAGACGGAATTAAGGGAGAGTTTTCGTTCAAAGCGGAAATGACCGGGTACAAGGCTGATCTCGTTAGTGTGTCACCAGGAACGTTTTTCGTGCTGCTTGGCGTTGTCCTTCTTGCAGTTTCTGTTACATCAAAGAATCAGTTCAGCTTTCCGTCAGATCAAACAACGAAACCTAGCACCTTAAACCAAGAGGGCAAGGTATCTCTTCCCTCAAAGCTTCCGAAGTCTTTCTATGAATAAGTTTCTTGGCATATGTGCCCTTATGATCATTGCGGGATTTGCGCACGCTGATGATCGGTCGACAAAACAGATGTTTGAAAGCGGCGTGGAAAGTTTGCAGGTCGGGGACTATTTTGAGGCGTTTAAGTCTCTTTATACCTTCAAGATTTTGGAGAAGGAACGCCTGGCAAAGCCAGAGAACTCCGATCTTCGCCAACAACTGGACGCGGATATAAATGAGGCAGAGAAAGAGGTTCGAAAAAGCCTCAGTGTATGCCGCAATAAACTGTGTATGAATGGAACAGCAGTTTATGTTCCACGCTTCGAAGGTGAACTGCACAACCCACCGCTGGGGTTGAGGTTCTTGGAGGACCAGATCAAGCTTGAAGGGCTACGTAATGAGGGGTTGAAACTTCAATTGCAACTCAATCAGCAGCAGGCGGAGTGAAAGCTAACGAATCGCTGCAGCGGCGTTAGGCTTGTAGGGACATCATGTTAAATAAAAACAATTTCATAAATATCGACCTGAGCGTCAAAGATCAATACATCTATAGAATTATTTCTTTAGATCGTCTATTCGAACTTTTTTCAAGCGAACAAAATGTTTTAGTCATTCCAAAGAAATGGGAAGATCCATTCGAAAATTTTATTCTGAAATCTAAAGCCAAGTTGCCTGATGGAGAAATTGTAGATTTTGGGTGTAGAGATAATTTCTACGGTCAATGTTGGACTCGTCATAAGACATCAGATGCAATGTGGAGGATATACTCTCCAAGCTCAAGTGGAGTCAGAATAAGAACAACCATTCCAAAATTGGCTCATAGTCTTGCTTCTAAGTTACAGCCTTGGCAGAACGTCCAGTGCTTTATTGGAAAGGTTAAATATCTTAATAACGCAAATATGATGGAATTTGCAAATACTGTTTTTAAAGGAAAAATAAATCCACAAGCATATGAGCTGGCAAAAACACTCCTCATCAAAAGGCCAGCATTTAGGCATGAAAATGAAGTTCGCCTTCTATATTTTGAGAAGGATAACGGTACTTCCGGGAACATATATAAATACGATGTAAATCCTCACGACCTAATTGATCAAATAATGATTGACCCAAGGCTTGATTATGCCGAATTCAAGAAAGTCAAAGCAGATATTAAAGCTAGGACAAACTTCACGGGAAGGATTTTAAGGTCTTTATTATATGCATCACCTGATAATATGGTATTCCCTTTTGGACTATAACTGGCCTAACATCCCAATAATCGGACCCGTAAACTGCTGCGCAGTTTACGGGTCCGATTATTGGCGCGTTAGTCAATAAAGCATCCATTTTTTCAACGTACAAACCGTCATGATTGGTATAGTCAGGCGAACAATAGGCAGGGCGATCGCACGAAAAGTCACATATCTAACAGCAGCTTGGTCAGATACTG
>CAZQXD010000081.1:0-17460 GCA_964597315.1 uncultured Candidatus Competibacteraceae bacterium | reverse complement strand
TGGTTGCCGCCTGAGAAGTTGGAAGCCTCGCCCGTCAGGGCGGGGAGCAGTCACATTCTCCCCCACCATGGTTTCGTCCAGATGATCCAAATACAAATTGGCCAGCAAAGGTGATAAAGGAGACCCTTGGGCGACCCCCCGTTCTGGCGCTGTACATTGTCCATCCCGTGCGATGGGCGCCTTAAGCCACAGCCCTATCAAATCCAGAAGATCGTCATCGTCAATCAGCTCCACAAGCTGGGCCTGTAACTGTTCTAGATTGATTTCATCGAAAAAAGCGGTAATGTCGGCATCCACCACCCACCGATAACCCTGATCCCGCAGCCCAGCAATCCGCCGTACCGCCTGGTCCACGGACCGCCCTTTTCGATAACCGAAGCTGCAATCCTCGAACTCCGCTTCAAATAGGGGGTTCAAGGTCTGGGCCACGGCGGTTTGCAACACCCGATCCCGCACTGCGGGAATCGCCAGCGGACGGGGTTTCTTACCGGGCCGCGCCAGAGTCACGCCCAGCAAGGGGCGGGGCCGGTAACCCCCCACCCGAACCTCCTCCCGAAGCCGCACCAAATTGCCATGCAGATCCCTGGCGAACCTATCCAGCGTCTCCCCATCGGTACCGGCGCACCCGCCGTTGTCCTCGACCTTGCGCCATGCCTCGCGCAGCACCGGAAAACTGAGCGCCCTTTGCAGTAATGCGGCCATGGGTTATCACCTTTGAGCCGAGAAAACAAAACAGGACCAGCGCGGGGAATACCGGCCCTGCCAATGCATGTCCAAATTGACAAGGAGCAGGGGCAAAGCGGCGGACCCGCCACCGCCCCGTTTAAAACGGATTATGGTCGAAGATCATCACATCACCCGTTACCGGCGACCGATAGGTGAGGCTGCGGGCCTTGCCGTGCAGGGCGTGGGCGATCTTGAGATACAACCAGACCGGCCCAGGGCCGGTGAGGACCACGGCCCGACCCTCGCCGGCCAGGGCCTCGGCCTGCTGAACGTAGCGGGCCAGTTGGTCCAGCTTGGCGGTTTCGCCGTAGAGTTGCTTGAGGTCGATTTCGATGGTCATGGCTGCTCCCAGCACCCTTAGATACCAATACCCCCTGAACCAGACGATGCCAATTGAATATCGTAACTGATCACTTTCCAGCACTTTTTTGTCTGTACATATTGAGCCTTAATTTTTCGGTTAAAAGTGACTGCCGCCGCCACCACACTGGTTACTTTTTGACCACCGGTGAAGTCGAACATGATTTGCTTTTCCTCAAACCCTCGATCCTTCAATATATCCAACAAATCAATCAGGGCAACAGAAATATCATCAAAATTTTCAAAGTCCCAGCCCGTCACGGCATCCACTGGATTATCTGACTCGATCAAGGCGGTTTTATTATCTATACGAGTCAGAAATTCAATTTTCTGATTACGGCGAAAATAGCGTCTGACAATGGATGAAAAATCATAAGCTCCGGCTACTGATTCATTTGAGCATATTACGATCAGAGAACGCAGCTTGCTTTTGTGATGATTGATTGCTCGCAGTGGCATCTCCCACTGCCAGTTTTTATTATCTTCTTTTATGGCCGTAATATTTTCAATATCTTGGTCGAGATCATCTGACAACTCTACCCAATCTGGAACACCCTTAACAAAGGGTCCATTTTGTGGATACAGATCCGACAAAAACAAAACAAGAAATTCTCTTATCTCGGGCTTTTCGACATTACGCAAATGTCGGGTATGAGGACGATAAAGTTTTTCTTTTAAACGATATATCCAAAACACACAGGCTGCAAACCCAAGAAATGCAACCAGACTGAACCAACTTAATGTTGTCTCTTTTTCAGCCACTAATTGGTTGAAGAAATTATCTCTGAGTTCGTCGGCAGACCAACTGGACATAAAAATCACGAGCACGCCGGCTATCCAGGGTTCTGTATGGCTCCAATAATGTTTTGCAGATTTTAGCTTTTTCATGGCATATTCATCCTGGTTTTTTTACACTTCTAGATCCAGAAAGCAGAAACCATTTTCCCGCAAGCAGGTGCTTTTTTTTTGCCTGAAACGCATTCATGGGGCGCCGGACTATCTCACCGGCCTGAGTTTGAAATATCAGTTCCTCGCCTTCCTTCCCCCTGAACCAGACTGGGGTTTCACCAGGTCTGGCTGGCGGTGGGTCGCCATCCGGTTCCATGGCTAATTTAACAACTTCATCAGGCTGCCCAGGAGCGTGGTTCGCGCCATCGAATACCCCTTTGGCATCAATCGATTGTTTCGGGTAACGAACACCTTGGCTGGATTTTTCCATTTTCGGATAGCTAATATCTCCATCCTTATACTTATTGAGTCTCGTCACCTCAATCAAACTGGGCGGCAATGTTGTTTTCCAATCGGGAATCAAGGATCTCCAATCCACCAGCTTGTCGGCTTGGGCCTCTGTACTCCAATTACGATAACGCATATCGCTCTGAATCAGATCGGCCTTGTCTATCTCGATTTGACAACTACCCAAACCAATAGCTTTTCCTAATCCCAATTTATGACCTAAACCAGGCCCTAATTCAAGTGCCAAAAGAAGGCTTCCTAGATCATTTTTTTCAATGTTTTCGACATGCACCTTGAATGAAAACTCTGAGCCTATTTTTGCAAACTCTCCGATAGCTTTCGACCGATCATTTGACATATGCTCTGTTACCGTAAATTTTGACTCTGGTGAGTGATGATAATAAAATTTTCTGCCTAATATTGAATAGTGTCTATCAAGAGGACCATGAGTATGATTTGGGTTATTTACATAAGTCCAATAATGTGAAGGCTTTGGGGAGGATAATTCTTTCAGCAAGAAAAGCCCTTTCACCAATTGCTCTTTTGTTAATTTAGCATCCTCAAAATAGACCCTTCCAATGCAGTGATATTCATTACCGTTAATTGTTCCGAATAGTCGACAAATAGAACATAAATTATTCTGATCATTACATTTTGAATGATCATGATTGTTTAAATCTTTATAGGAATATACAATCTCTTCGCGGCCATTCTTTTTTTTATAAGCAGTCGTCGAGGCAAGGGTCATACATCCATTCAGCATGGCTTCCATTAAGGAACGAATCATTCCTTTTAACGAACTGGCAGTGACAATAGGTTCTTCTAGGCTATTTCTTGGAAAATGATGTACATCAATCTTATCATAAGGTTGGTTTTTATTATTTTTGAGAAAATTACCATCCTGGTCTCTCAAGCAATGCTTTGTGTTTTTACTTTGATCCGCTGTTATGAGAGGACTGACCACCGTTAGTCTGCACGACAACACTCCTGAATAACAGTTTGGCCTATAACGCTCAAAGGTCGTGTATGAGCCTCGAACAGGCTCCTCTAGCAAAGGCACAAAATTATAAGGATTGATCTTAGTCGTCATCACGCACCTCCAAGGCAAACCCCACACACCGCAAAAACTCACCCGCCTCCGAATGCTGATACCGGCGCGCCACCAGCCACGCCGACTTGCCGGATGGATCGACAGAGGCATCCAGTGGATACCGCTGTGCCTGGGGAAGCTCCGGCGCATAAAAACGCATACCGCCATCGGGGTTTTCTTCGGGGTCTGCTTGGGGATTTATCCAATCTCCCCATAACAACAAGTGCGTCTCTTCCTCCATGGTCAGTTCCAGTTGATCCTCAAAACCCGCCGGTAAGGACGGCTGCTCCGCAAGCAAAACCCCCTGTAAGCGATCATTAGCCAGACGTTGCCAGCGGTACTCTCCCGCCTCCCCGAACAACCGCCCGGCGGGCCAGGTATTCACATCGCACCAATCCGCTACCTCACTCACCCGGGCCAGGCGGGCCGCCAGGGGAGCCTCCAACCAGAGAAACTCCAGGCCCAGATTCGACAGGTCGGGATGGTCGCGCCGGTTACGGCACACGCCGATTACCGCCGTCACGAGTTATCCTCCTTCCCCCGGGTCGCCAGATACGTATTGAAAATCGGCGCGGTGATTTGCCACAGGCGGTCCGGCTCGTTGACTTCGAAGCTGTCATACAAGCTCAGCCCGTCTCTGGCATCGGGCTTGGACGTTACGGGACAAGCCAACTCGTCGGCATCGTCCAGCCCATACGCCTTCCGCTCCTCGGCAGACACCAGACTGCCCAGATCGGGCAGCTTGCCCGCCGTCGCCCTGCCCTTGGGATAGCTCAGAGCGATCCCCCCCACGGACCCCTTCACCAGGCCAAACCCCTTGGTCTTGCCAAAGCCGATAGGCGCCAGACCGTCCTGAAAATCCCGTAGCACATAGGCCAGCAGACCGATTTGCCACCACTCGAAATTGGCGACGGTCACGGTGGTTTCGAAACGGGTGTTCTCCAAAACGTGAAACCGCATATTCGCGCCGCTATACACGCCCCCCGTAAACCGGTCGATGCCGATCATGTCCCGGTAAACAGAGCGAATCCCCCCATTGGTGCGTGGCTTCGGCCCTTTGGGTTCATCCACCCGCAGTCGGCTGGCCGTGCCGGTACAGCCGAACAGTTTGCAGGCGGGACATACCGACTCGTAGGGGTGATCGGATTTCTTGTCCACCAACCGCTGGGAACAGGAACGCAAATCCTCCGGCTCCCGCTCGAAAGGATCGCAGGCCGTGATGGGCGCCGGTTTATCCGGCAGCAACGTGCGGATGATCCGCTCGGCCTGGGCGCGTAACGGCCCGCGCAAGGAGGTGGCGGGTATATAGAAATCCAAGCCTAAATCGCTGGCGGATTTTGCCCTGAGCCGCCGGTAAACGTCGTCTATCGAATTGCGGCTGATAAACACCTTGTCGGGGTACTTGCCGCTGTTCTCGGCGTCTGGATTCAATTCCTTCTGGTCATAACGCCCATCGGCGATCAGCAACGGCCCTTCGCATTCCAGGGACCAAGTGAAGCTCAGTTCGCACAGCTTGCGCTTCAACATGCTCAAACCCTCCAGCTCAGGCTTTGGTGGGGGTCTTGGCCCTGGATGACCGCCTGCCACAGGGCATCGGCGCTTTCAAAGCCGGTCACTTTCCAATCCTGATCCAGCCGCACCCGCCCCAGCCCGGCGGCCCGTTTGCCGCCCACGTGCAAGCCGTTACGCAACAGGCCCAGCACCAAATTGATCAACAACTTGTCCTTCTCGGTCAGGTTCTCCACCTGCATCCTGAAAACAAACGTCGGCCCGGTCTCCAGCACCTGATAATCGAACTTCACCCCCGGACTGGCGGTTCCGGTGTCCCGGTCGATACCCACGCCGTCCCGAACCTGGCGCTTGTGGCCATGGCGATCCCGCTCCACCGGATAGGCGTCCTCGATGATCAGGCGGGACCCGAACACCGTGGAGCCGAACAATTTGCAGACGTCACACAGCGCCTCCTCGGCATAGGCCAATGCCTTTGCTTCGTCCTTCTTCTCTCCCAGACATTGTTGTTTGGCCCGGTTGACGCTGATGCAGGCATCGTTCGCGTCGTCTTTGCTGAACAGGGTGCAACCGCGCAACCCCTGGGCCTGCCCCGCCGCCGCCACGATGCGTTCCACTTCGGAGCGGATAGCCCCCCGGAGGCTGCTGCCGGGCATATACGGAATGTCGTCGCGGGTGGTCATCAAGGGGGCGTCGGTCTCGTCCGAAGCCCGCCCCGAGGACAGGCGCAATGGCGTGTCCAGATGCAGCACACCCTCGAAGCAATAACGGTTATGCAAAGTGTGATGGCCAAACGGAATGTGTTTATCGTCCATCGTTTTACCCTCGGGTTGGCAAACACAGGGCCTCTTGGCGGGCCATCTGGCGTTAGGAAGATTCGGGCGGATGACACAAGGCCATGGGCTTGCCCATCGCGGCTTCGTAACGGTACAACCCATGAAACCGGGTCCAGAACCGTTGCAGCAGCCGCAACCGTTCCGCCTCGCTGGGAGTGACTGTATTGGGCAGGTAGCGTTGCTCGGCGATCCAGTTCTTGAGGCGCTCTCCTCGCGTGGAACCGTCATCGGGACCCGGAACTAGCCAGGATTGAGGAGGCTCGCCCCGGTCTACCCGCTTCTGCAATTTTTTCAACTGCTTATTCAGATAACAGCTTACCTGGCTGATAGCCTGCTTCAGGTCCCCCGCACCCAGGATCAGCTCCCCTATGTGGGCCATCTGGGCGGCGCTGATAGCGTCGCTACCCTTGGGCGCAAACCCCTGTCCATAGAGTTCCTGGGCCTTATCTATCAAATAGCGCTCAATTTTTGGCTCAGACGGTGCCCAGCCTTTCTCCGGTCGCCCATGGAAGGGATGCCATAACACCGCCCGGCCATAGCCCTCGGCGTTGTTATCACCGATCCAACCCAGTCCATTGCCCTTGTTGGGGATCGTGGGTCGAGCCACGCCCTCTTTGGCTTTGAACATAAACACACTGCCAGCCGCCACCGCCAAGCGGGGCTGCCGGGGCAGATAGATAGGCTCGCCGTCGAAACCGAACACCAGCCGGGTATCCATGAACGCCTTGTGGGGATGGGGGTCCCAGTCATCGGGATTGATGCCTAGCCCAGCCAGATCGGCCAGGGTGGGGGCGGTACGGTCCCGTAGATAGGCGTCCCGGAACAGGCCATCACTGAGCAGGGTGACCATCAGCACGGGGGCCTTGCATTGTTGTCGATAGGCGTTATAACGCTGGGCCAGAGACGGCAGAGACCAGCGAGAGGGTGGGCAGGTCGCCAGCGTCGCCCAACCCTGCCCACGGCTGGTGGCTCCCCCGAGGCGGGCGGTGTAGGACTCGCCGATCAGGGGCTTCAGCCGCTCAATCAAGGACTGTTTGTCGCTCTCGATGGTGGCCTTAAAGACCTGGCCTTCCCCCAGCACCCGCTGGCTGTATAAGGCCCCATCCCGAGCGGCGCTCCGGCGGGCGTCGATGGCGGTGCGGGTAATCAAGCGATGGTCCACGGTGACCTTGCGGTACTGGTCGGGTTCCCAGAACCCCTTGCAATAGTCGATGGACTGACCACAGCCAGAGTGGGGACAATTCACCGGCCCGTCGCCGACCAGTAATAAATCCACCATGCCGTGGCCCTTGTCCTCGCTAAAACCCCCGTCGTATTTACAGGACCGGGCCGACAAAGGCAGCCAGTGGGCGCCATCCTTGGTGGCGAAGCCGTAACGCACCTGGCCTGACAAAAACAGAGCCTTGAAGTCGTCAGCGTCGGCTTTGCCCTTTTCCAGATACCGCCTGGCCAGGACGCCACGAAGGGCGTTACCGGGAATAAACGCCAGACTCTCCACTAGGTTGGACCCTGGCGGCGACGCGGCCATCAGGGTGGGGGCTTGCAAGGTAATGGTGATGCCAAGCACGCTCATGACAATGCCCTCCCCTGCACCTGGATGCCCCCCTTCAGCCGTCCCCGACCGGCGGCCTTACGCCCCCCTAGGCTGTCCACTATCGCACCCACACCCGCCAGAAAACGGATTTCCGCCTCCCGCAGCCGCTCATCCACCAGCAGGCGGCCCTTGAATACCGTAGCCGGAATGGTCTCGTCGAAAAACAAATGGTCGGCCAGGGCAGTGCGACGCCGCCGCGACAAGGCCACGCCCGGCAGAATCTCCGCATCGGCATGAAGCACCGGGTTGGAAGGGGTCTCGGGTTCGGCCTGCTGGGCGGATGTCTCCAGGGTAGCCTGGCCTACAGACACCAGGGCCGCCAGGGCCGGATTGCCGAACAAACGGCACAGGGCGCAGGCGCTGTCCAGATGCTTGCAATAGCCCCCGACATGGGGTTTGCCCAGGCCGCTCCCTTCGGCTTGATCGGGCCGCCAGACCCGTTCCGCGAAAAACCGCAAGCGCCCCTTGACCGTGGAGCCGGGAATATAGGGCCGACCGTCGCTCATGCGCACCACGGTACGATCCACCAGACCGGCGATGCCTAGGCCCGTGAACACCCCTACGGGGGCGATAAATTCAAGCTGGTACGTGTACTCCGTCATCGATAGTGTCCTCCATGACCATGGCTACTTCGGGGGCTACGAAGTCGTAGATTTCGATCAACTCCGACAGGGGCGTGGTCCAGCGATTGGGGTTGTCCCGACGGAACGGAAACACATCCAGATCCTCGATCAGGGACTGTAAAGGCCCGTCCTCGGCATCCAGCGCCCCGGTCGTCCGCAAGCGTTCCCGGATGCGCTGGGCCTCGAACTGGGCGGGAAGCAAGTCTTCGAACAGGATGGGATACAGGGCCTTGAGCTTGGTGCGGGGCACATCCGCCTCCTTGAGGGCGCGGATTCGGGCCAGCAGGGCCTCCAGGTCCGGGACCGTATAAGGCCGCTCGGTGAGGCGGACTTCCAGGGCGTCGGTGCGACGGGAGTATTCCTCGCCCCGGCGCTGCTTGGCGGATTCGCTGCCGGGGGTATGCAGCACCATAAAATCCAGGGTGCCCTGACACGACCTATTCCGAGCCAGGTCCGCCGCCTTGCCCTTGGCCAGTTTCATCAACTCGCCGGCCAGGTCCATCAACTGGCTGGCGGGATAGCCCGCGTGGGCGATAACCACCCCGGCGGAGGTGGTCAGGCCATTTTTGGCAAAATACTTTTGCAGTTTGCCATCGGTTTGCCATTGTTGTTGCAGGGCCAGGGACTTTTCCTGAAATATTTTGATAAACCGCGCCGTCACCGGCAGGGCCAGATGGGCGGGGGTGACAAGGATCAGATCGTCGCCCCCGGCCAGGATAAACTCCACCGGCAGGGAGTACCGGCTTTCTTCCGAGTGGCTTGATGCCTTGGGCAGCGGCACACATTCCAACACCGCTTCCACCGCTGCCTCGCGGGTGCTGCGATCCACGATTTTTGAAAATGCCCCGTAGGCTTGTCGGGCCTCGGCGTCTCCGGGAAACAGCTCAGCCATCTGCTTGATGGTCTCGCCCATGCGGTTGCCGTCGGCATAGATAAACCCCAGGTAGTTGCCGGGCTTGGACTGGGCGGCGATCTGATTGAAGTCCTGGGGTAAAAGTAGGTTGGCGTCCGAGCCTTTTTTGTTTCCGATTTCTTCCACCAGAGAGGTGAGAATGTAGCCTGAATAGTGCTTTTTGAGTTCTTCTTTATTCACATCATTGTGGCGTTTCACATCGGCATATAGCTTTTTGACCTCCCGATGCTTGAACAGGCAGGCGCGGCAAAAGTAACGCTCTTCGTCGGGTCCCACCTTCTCCACCTGCTGGGCGGGCGCCTTGCCACAAGCGGCGCAGGGCCGAATCCAACGACCGGCCAGCAGGGGTACGGCCTCCACCTTGGCCAGCTTGTTCTTCTGGGACTCGGCAACGCCCCGAGCCATCCACTTTGAAAACGACTCGTTGGGCTGGCGGGTCACCCGTTCCACGGACACCTGGGCGCTGATGGCGCCCCGGCGGTAGATTTTTCTGACCTCGTCGCAGAATTTATCGGCTTTGCCAGGGTCATCGAACAACACCCGCCCCGAGCCTCCGCCAAGATAAATACTCTTACCCTGACAGGCATCCACCGCCTTGCGGGTATCCTGCCGGTTCAGTTTATCCAGCAGCAGGCTGGCTCCCCGGGTCTCCCTAAGCTTGGGGGAAGCGAACAGATAGTCCTTGACCCGCTGGGTTTCGATGACAACCAGATAGTTTTCTCCAGACATGGCCAAATCCTCTTAGGTCACAAGGCGATACTTCCCTAACCCAAAACTGGTCTTGCCGCCCACATGCAGCCAGGCGCCCAGCTTCAGGTACGGCAGAAAAGGTTGCAGACCCGGGCCATAGGTGATCTGGCCCAGCAGTCCCCCGAACTTCATCCAGGCTTGCTGGCGGTCGGAATAACGGGACCAGTCGTCCCAGACCAGTTGATGGGCGTGGATAGCCACCGTGGCCGCCTGTTCCAGCAGCCGACGTTTGTTGTCCTGATCCACCAGCACCGAGCCATTACTGGCCCAGGCCAGCATGTTCAGGCGGCCCAACAGTCGGCCCAAGAACAACGGAAACGGGGGAGGGCCTTTAACCAGCCGGTTGTCCGCCTGGAGTCGAACCCGGGTTTGGAATTCCAGGGTCAGGGGTTGGCTGTCCGGCACGGGCGTCGCGGCGATCGTCTGATCCCCATTCAGGGGCGTGGGAAACTGTCCCCAGCATCCCGTTGCGCCGTCGTACAGGGGTTCGGACTGCTCATCAGGGCCGAGGATGTCCACCTGTCCAATGTCGAAATGGGCCAGATCCTTTCCCAGACCCATCCGGCCCAGGCGGTCCATGGCACAGACGCAAACCGAAAGATGCCGAATGGCCCGACCAATCAACAACAGTTCACAGCTAATAAGATCACCGGGTTTATAGTCCCGGCGCGGCTCCAGGGGAGGCAGGAGTACAAAGGGTTTGGGCAGAGCCTGGGCTGCGGCGGCGTCCTGGGGATCGAAGAGTTCCCGATACAGAGGGGGCGCCACTTGTTCCAAGGCCCGTCCGAAGCCGCCGTGAAACGTGGAACCTTTGTAAGCGGGTAGTCTTCCGGCGGACCGGAATACCAAGGTGAAGCGCAGATGGACGGCTTCCAAACTGGCGAACAGGCTCATTTTTTTAAGTCATAATGTTCTTTATTGATTAGTGAGTATTTAGTACAGCGTTAAAAATTAGTACAGCGTTAAAAACCGATGGGAACACCCACGGCCTGTACAGGGCCACCCTTTATCCCTGAATTACCCCTTGGGCCAGCGCCGGTGTATCCATAACCAGTGGTCGGGCCGCTCTCGAATCCACTGCTCGAACAGGCTATTGATTTGGCTCATGAGGGTCACCACATCGGCCTCTTGATCGCCGCTGTCCGGCAGCTCCATGGGAGCGTATAGAGACATGCGAAACCGGGCGCCCTCCAGGCGCTCGATGCGGGCCGGCACGACCGGCACCCGGTATTTGAGGGCTAATTGGGCGATGACTGGGGCGGTCATGGCGGTATGGCCGAAAAACGGCAGGGGGATGCCCCGGTTCATCTTCTGATCCACCAGCATGGCCAGGTGTCGGCCACCGCGCAAGGCCCGCACCAGCAGCCGCAACCCCTCCCCGGATTTGGGCAGGTATTCGGCCCCCGGCGTGCGGTGGGCGCGTAGCCGCAGGTCCTGAATCTGCCGTTCCGACCAAGGGTTATTGGCGGGGCGATAAATCAGCACCGGGGCGATGCCGTGGCGGTCCACGGACAGGGACAGGAGTTCCCAGTTGCCGTAATGGGCGGAGAAGAATATCCCCCCGATCCCGTCGTCCCGCAGTTGCAGAATGTTGTCGACGCCGACGATCTCTACCCGGCCCGAACTGTAGAGATAATCCAGATGAGGGTATTCGGCCAGGGTTCGGCCCAGGTTGTCCCACATCCCTTTGACCACCTCCTCCCGGGCCTTGGCGTCCAGTTCCGGCAGGGCCAGGCGCAGATTGTTCCGGGCGATGCGGGACACCCCCAGGCGCGGGCCGATCAGCCGGGCCAGGGCGCCCCCCAGCCGAGAGGCGGTATCCACGGGCAAGGCCCCGAACAGGGCCAGGGTCAGGCGCAGCAGAGCGCCTTCCAGGGCATAACGCAGGCGTCGTAGGTTCATGGGGCCGCGCCCTCCCCCCCATCGGCGGCCACGGCTCGGGTGGTCACCCCCTCCAGGGTGACGGGGGCCTCGGCAGCTTGCTCGGCTGCGGCTTCGGCGTCCCCGGTCTGGGCCAGGGCTGGCTGAACAGCCGGAAAAGTGAACAACCAACAGGCAAGGGCAAGCAGTTTCAGTTTCATCGCGCATCCGGTGAGTTTCTAGGGGGAATAAGCCAACCCCGCTAAAGATAGCCCACCGAACCGGTTCAGGGCCGCCATGGCGTTCACGGTCCCGCTCGCGGGATGACGGCCCGCGCCCCGCTACGCACCGCCTCGGTCACGTCCACGATCCGCCAACCATCGTATTCCAGAAAGTGGGCCTGGGGATCCTGGGCCAGGGCCTGGCCATCGTCCAGTGGCATATCCAGATACATAAACGCCAGATTGCCCAGAATCGAAGGCCGGTAAAATGGCTCTAGTGGCGCTTCGGCGCTAGCGCCCACCAGGTGGGCTGGCAGCAGATAATAATAAGAATGGGCCTCGGTCTGCACAAAACAACCCAGCACCCCGGAACCTGGCGCCGCCACGGCTTTCAGGGCCACGTCCAGATGGCCCTCCAGGCTCAGGCCCCGCCCGCCCAGGCCCAACAGGTACAGCTTGCAGCCGGGTTGCACATCCAGCCGCTCCACGGCGTCGGCGGTCTGCTCCAGAAACGCCTGGTCCTGGTCGCCGCCGGTCTGATGGTAGGCCACCAGCAGCCGGTGGGCGGCGCTGCCGTAGCCCAGCAATAACCCACCCAAGGCCAGCCCCAATCCGATGCCGATCCAGGCTCTCCCGCGCCCGGTTTCCAGCAGGGGCGTCAGCAGGGCATGAACCCCCATCAATACCCCGGCCAGAGCGAAATAGAAAAACCGGCACGCCGCGATCAAGGCCGGGTCTGTCCCGGCCGCCGGATTGGGAAAATGGGAAACAGCCGCCACCGGCGCCTGCACCAGCCCCGCCAGCAGCACCAGAACCGTGCCTAGCAGCAAACCGGAGCCGCCCACTGTCACCCGCCCCCGCCACAGCCAGACCACCCCCAGCACCGCCCCCAGGCCCAGCGCCAGACCGTAGCCGAAGGGGTAGGTCAGATAATCCGGCAGGGCGTCCAGCCAGTGGCCCATGCCCAGCCGGAACGCCGCCAGGGGGTCCCGCATCTCTACCCCGCCCAGGCCGCCGATCAGGACATGGCGCACGGCCAGCAAGGCCGCCGCCAGCAGGTAAAAGGGTATCGCCCCGGCCACCCTGGCCCGCCAGCCGACGTGTTTGGAGGGGCCGACCAATAGCGCCACCGTGGCTGCGATGGGCAGCAGGTAGGCCAGTTCCTTGGCCAGCAAAGCCAGGGCCAGGGCGGTCAGAGCGATGCCCAGGTCCCGTCCCCGGCCATGGGCGGCATAGTCCAGGGTATGGCTCAGACAGACCAGGGAGCAGCCCAAGGCCAGCAGGTCGAAGCGATCCGACAGCCAGGCCAAAGCGCCCAAAGCCAGGGGATGAACCACGAACAGGGATGCGACGCCCAGGGCCGCCGGGACACTGGGATGCAAGCGCAGCAACAGCCGATACAGCAGCCAGCCATTGAGGACATGCAGCCCCAGGTCCAGCAGGTGCTGCCCGTAGGGGTCGGCCCCCACCAGCCCGAAGCCCAGCCACCAGAAAAACACCCCCAGGGGCCGATAATAAAGGCTGCCGGGAAAGTGGTCGCCCAGCAGATACAGGGGATTGTCCAGATACCGAGCTATGGCCAGGAAGCCGAAATCATCGGAGGCAAAATAGCCCTCTAATCCGGGGCGAAAAGCGGCCCACCCCAATAGGGCCAGCCACGGCAGAGCCACGAGGTGTCTGAGCAATGGTGGTTCCTTGATCACGGGTTCACGATAGGGGGCCAAGCATAGCCCGCCGCCGCTCCAAGTCAACGACCCCGCACATGGCCGCCCCGACGTCTGGTACAGTGCCCACGATCACACTAAGCTTACTACTCATTCCCTCCCGTTTTGCCTGCCCCGGAGCGCCCATGAAAGCCACTCCCATCGCCTTCATTGCCATCGTCGCCCTGGCCGGGGTCGCGTACTGGTATTTCCAGCATGACTCGGACGCTCCGGGGCCGACCGCCGCCGCCGGCCCGCCGGGGGGTTTTGCCCTGCCGGTGGAGACCGCCCCGGTCAGGGAGGACACCCTCACCCGGGCGGTGGAGGCGGTGGGCACCCTGCTGGCCAACGAGGCGGTGGTGATTCGTCCCGAGGTGGGGGGCCGGGTGGAGCAAATCCAGTTCACCGAGGGCCAGACCGTGGCCGCAGGCGAGCCGCTGTTTACCCTGGACCCCAGCATCTATGAGGCCGAACTGGCCCAAGCCCAGGCCCGGCTGGGGTTGAGCCAGACCAACAGCCAGCGCATCAGCTCCCTGCGCAGCCGCGGCCTGGGCACCGAGCAGGAACGGGATGCCGCCCTCTCCGAGTTGCGGGTCAGTCAGGCATCCGTGGCTCTGGCTCGGGCGCGGCTGGAGAAGATGACCATTACCGCTCCCTTCCCCGGCGCCCTGGGCCTGCGCCGGGTCAGCATCGGCGACTATGTGAGTCCCGGCCAGGACATGGTGAATCTCCTGAATATGGACCCCATCAAGGTGGATTTCCGAGTGCCGGAGGTGTATCTGGCCGAGGTTCGCGCCGACCAGGCCATCGAAGTGACCGTAGACGCCTTCCCGGAAGAGACCTTTCAGGGCCAGGTCTACGCTATCGACCCCCAGGTGGACGTGAACGGCCGGGCGCTGCTGCTGCGGGCCCGCATCCCCAACCCCCAGGGCCGTCTCCAGGCCGGATTGTTCGCCCGGGTCAAACTGATCGTGGCCCGCCGGGACAAGGCCCTGCTGGTGCCCGAGGACGCCCTGATGCCCAGCGGTGACCAGCAAAGCGTGTTCAAGGTGGTGGATGGCAAGGCGGTGATGACGCCAGTGACTATCGGCCTGCGCCAGGGTGGCGCGGTGGAGATTCTCCAGGGTCTGGCCGCCGGGGATACGGTCATCACCGCCGGGCAGATCAAGCTCCGGGACGGCGCCCCGGTCGCGCCCCCGGCCCCCGAGCAGGAGGGCTGAGCCATGGTGCTGTCGGACCTCAGCATCCAGCGCCCGGTGCTGGCCACGGTGATGAACCTGGTCGTGGTGCTAGTGGGGCTGATCGCCTATGACCGACTGGCGGTGCGGGAATACCCCAATATCGATGTGCCAGTGGTCACCGTGGAGACCGCCTACCCCGGCGCCAGCGCGCCGATTATAGAATCCCAGGTCACCAGCGTGCTGGAAGACTCCCTATCGGGGATCGAGGGCATCGACTTTATCAGCTCCATCAGCCGCGCCGAACTGAGCCAGATCACCATTACCTTCAATCTGGACCGGGACTCGGACGCTGCGGCCTCGGATGTGCGGGACCGGGTGGGCCGGGTGCGGGGGCAACTGCCCGAAGACGTGAACGAGCCTATCGTCGCCAAGGTGGAAGCCGACGCCCAGCCGGTGATTTGGCTGGCTTTTTCCTCGGATCGCCATTCTGCCCTGGAGGTTTCGGATATCGCCGATCGCCAGGTCAAGGACCGGCTGGAGACGGTCAACGGGGTGGCCAGCGTGCGTATTGTCGGGGAACGCCGCTACGCCATGCGTATCTGGCTGGACCGGGCGCGGCTGGCGGCCTACGGGCTGACCCCCCAGGACGTGGAGACCGCCCTGCGGGAGCAGAACCTGGAAGTGCCCTCGGGACGGATCGAAAGCCAGGCCCGGGAGTTCACGGTGCTGTCGGAAACCGATCTGCGCTCCCCGGCCCAGTTCCGGGACATCATCCTGCGGGATGTGGGCGGTTATCTGGTGCGCCTGGGGGACGTGGCCCGGGTGGAGATCGGCGCCGAGGAGGAACGCACCGTGGCCCGGTTCAAGGGCCAGAGCGCCGTGGCCATGGGCATCGTCAAGCAGTCCACCGCCAACCCCCTGAACCTGTCGGCGGGCATTCGCCAGGAACTGCCCGCCATCATCGCCTCCCTGCCGGAGGGCATGCGGGTAGATGTGGCCTATGATTCGTCGGTGTTTATCGACCGCTCCATCGACGCGGTGTTCACCACCATCCTGGAGGCGGTGGTGCTGGTGATTCTGGTGATTTTCCTGTTCCTGCGCTCGGCGCGGGCCACCCTGATTCCCCTGGTGACCATTCCCGTGTCCCTGGTGGGAGCCTTCGCCCTGATGTATATGGCGGGCTTTACCGTCAACACCCTGACCCTGCTGGCCATGGTGCTGGCCATCGGCCTGGTGGTGGACGACGCCATTGTCATGTTGGAGAACATCCACCGCCATGTGGAGGAGGGCCTGCCCCCCATCCAGGCCGCCCTCAAGGGCAGCCGGGAGATTGCCTTCGCGGTGATCGCCATGACCCTGACCCTGGCGGCGGTGTTCGCCCCCATCGCCTTCTCCACCGGCCGCACCGGCAAGCTGTTTACGGAGTTCGCCCTGACCCTGGCCGGGGCGGTGCTGGTATCGGGGTTTATCGCCCTCACCCTGTCGCCGATGATGGCCTCCCGGATGCTGCGCCATGAGGAAAAACACAACCGGCTGTATAACTTCGGGGAGCGGGTCCTGGAGGGGCTGAACCAGGGCTACCGGCGGCTGCTGGGAGGCTCCCTCAAGGTCCGGCCCCTGGTGGTGGTGCTGGCCTTCGGGGTGGCGGCGGGCACCGGTTATTTGTTCACGGGTCTCAAGTCCGAACTGTCCCCCACCGAGGACCGGGGCGTGGTCCTGTCCATCGGCTTGGCCCCGGACGGGGCCACGGTGGACTATACCGACCGCTACGCCCGGCGCATGGAAGCCATCATCTCCCAGACCCCGGAAGTGCAACGCTATTTCGCCATCGTTGGGTTTCCAGTGGTCACCCAGACCATCATCTTCTCGGGGCTGACGGACTGGGAGGAGCGCCAGCGTCCCCAGCAGGCCATTACCGCCGAGCTAGCCCCCAAGCTGTACGGGGGAGTGCCGGGGCTGCTGGCCTTCGCCACCAACCCCCCATCCCTGGGCCAAAGCCCCATTAACAAGGCCGTGGAAGTGGTGATCCAGACCACCGGCTCCTATGGGGACTTGCAGGACATTCTGGAGCAGGTGATGGCGAAAGCCCGGGACAACCCCGGCCTGGCCAATCTGGATTCGGACCTGAAGCTCAACAAGCCGGAGCTGAAAGTCTCCGTGGACCGGGATAAGGTGGCCGCCGTGGGCGCCCGCGTGGACACCATTGGCCGTACCCTGGAAACCCTGCTGGGGGGCCGGCAAGTGACCCGCTTCAAGCGCGGAGCCGAACAGTACGATGTAATCGTTCAGGTGGCCGACGTGGACCGCCGCAACCCCGATGACCTGACCACCATCTACGTGCGCGGCGCCGATGGCCAGATGGTGCAACTGGCCAACCTGGTCCAGGTGCGGGAATCGGTGGCCCCTCGGGAGTTGAACCATTTCGATAAGCTGCGGGCCGCCACCCTCAGCGCCAACCTGGCTCCGGGCTACAGCCTGGGGGAGGCGTTGGATTATCTGGAGGAGGTCATCAACGAAGTAGCCCCGCCCTCCACCCTGTTGGACTACAAGGGCGTGTCCCGGGAGTTCAAGGTCTCCGGGGCCACGCTATACGTGACGTTTCTGCTGGCCTTGGGGTTTATCTACCTGGTGCTGGCCGCCCAGTTCGAGAGCTTCGTGGACCCCCTGATTATCCTGTTCACCGTGCCCCTGGCCATGGCTGGCGCCCTGCTGGCTTTGCACCTGAGCGGCGGCACCCTGAATATCTACTCCCAGATCGGCATGATTACCCTGGTGGGGCTGATTAACAAGCACGGCATTCTGATCGTGGATTTCGCCAACCAACTCCAGGAACAGGGCCGGGACAAGCTGGACGCGGT
>CAZQXD010000080.1:0-17593 GCA_964597315.1 uncultured Candidatus Competibacteraceae bacterium | reverse complement strand
CCGGCTGGGCCAGGTCGGTGCGGGTCAGTTCCCGGCCCTCCAGCAGCAGGGGGCGTAAATCCTGGCCCAGGTGGAGCAATAGCCCCTGGGCGCAGCGGTCCAGTTCGGCCCGAAAGCGGGGTTCGTCCCGGTACAGCCCGGCGGCCATGCCCGGGTGCTGGCTGCCTTGGCCGGAGAATAGAAAGGCCACCGGAGGCGGGTCCTGGGGGGCGGGTCTGATCTCGGACTCGGGCGTGGCCAGCAGCTCCACCGCTTCCCGAAGGTCCCGGCAGACCAGCGCCCGCCGGTGAGAAAAGCGTTTGCGGCCCTGGTGCAGGGTATGGGCCACGTCGTCCAGGGACGCCTGGGGATGGGTCTTTAGCCAGGTGGCCAGGTCCGCCCGACGTTGGGCCAGGGCAGCCGGTTCCCGGGCCGATAGAGACAGCAACCGCCAGGGCCGGCCGGGACCGGAAGGGGGCTGTGCCGGGGCCTGTTCCAGCACCACGTGGGCATTGGTGCCGCCAATGCCGAAGGAACTCACCCCGGCGCGGCGGGGAGCGCCGTTGTGGGGCCAGTCTTGAAGCCGGTCGTTCACGTAAAAGGGGCTGGCGGCGAAGTCGATTTGGGGGTTGGGCTGACGGTAGTGCAGGGAGGGAGGCAACTGGCCGTGTTCCAGGGCCAGCACGGTTTTGATCAGGCCGGCCACCCCAGCGGCCTCGTCCAGATGGCCGATATTGGATTTTACCGAGCCTAGGGCGCAATAGCCCCGTTTGTGGGTGGCGAAAGCCCGGGTCAGGGCCGCCACCTCGATGGGGTCTCCCAACACCGTGCCGGTGCCGTGGGCTTCCACATAGCCGATGGACTCCGGGGGCAGACCGGCTAGGGCCAGGGCTTCGGCGATGACCTCGGATTGACCGGAGACGCTGGGGGCGGTATAGCCCACTTTGTCGGCGCCGTCGTTGTTGATGGCCGAGCCGCGGATCACCCCGTGGATGGGGTCCCCGTCGGCCAGGGCCTCGGCCAGGCGCTTGAGTACCACCACGCCCACGCCGTTGCCGCTGACCGTGCCCTGGGCCTGGGCGTCGAAGGGCCGGCAGTGACCATCCGGGGAGGCGATGCCTCCCTCGGTGTAGCGGTAGCCCTGATCCTGGGGCAGTTGGATACCGACGCCCCCGGCCAGGGCCAGGTCGCAGTGGTAGTCCAGCAGGCTTTGTACCGCCAGATGCACGGCTACCAGGGAGGTGGAACAGGCGGTGCTGACGTTGAGGCTGGGACCCCGCAGGTCCAGTTTGTAGGAGAGCCGGGTGGGCAGGTAGTCTTTGTTATTGCCCATGAGTAACTGGACCTGGCTCACTGAGTCCAGCAGTTCCGGGCGGGTCAATAGGTTATTGTGGAGATAGGCGCTCAGGCCGGTGCCCGCATAGACGCCGATCCGGGCTTCCCCCTGGCCGGGGACCTGGCCGGCGTGTTCCAGGGCCGTCCAGGCGCATTCCAGAAACAGCCGGTGCTGGGGGTCGGTGAGTTCCGCCTCCCGGGGGCTGAGACCGAAGAACTCGGCGTCGAACAGTTCCACCCCTTCGAGCATGCCCCCGGAGCGGACATAGGCGGGGTCGTCTAGGGTGGCGCGGTCAAGGCCCTGGGCCAGCAGCTCGGCGTCGCTGAAGAAAGTGATGGATTCGACGCCGTCACGTAGATTACGCCAGAACGCGTCCACGTTGGCGGCGCCCGGAAACCGCCCCGCCATGCCGATGATGGCGATGCTATCCGCCCCGTCGCCCGGTAGCTCTGTAGCCATGGTATCTCCCCGTTCCCTTCCGAGCCCTGTTCCAAGTTGTTGCCGTTTCCCGTGACGGGGGCTGTATTTTTTTCAAAGCCTAGAGGGATAGAGGGTGGGTTGCAAGATGCGGGGGCGCTATCATTGGGGTGACCGGAACCCAGGGCAAGATTCCGGTCACGTGAGCTTTGCGGCCCCTGCCGCCGAATTGGGAGAGTACGCCATGAGTTGGGATGAAGATGAGGACAACACCCTCTATAAGGTGGTCCTCAACCATGAAGAACAGTATTCCATCTGGCCCGCCGACCGGGACAATCCCCCAGGTTGGAATGATGCGGGCAAGTCTGGACCCAAGCAGGAGTGCTTGGCGTATATAGAAGAAGTGTGGACCGATATGCGGCCCCTGAGCCTGCGTAAGCAGATGGAGGAGGACGCCCGCCGCCAGGACGGGTGAGGGCGGATTTTGGGTTGTCCTGCGCCTAGGTTTTGGTCGATACCCCCTCCACCACCGCGCCCTACCCCCGGGACCTGATCGGTTACGGCGCCAACCCGCCCCACGCCCAGTGGCCGGAACGGGCGCGGGTGGCGGTGCAGTTCGTCATCAACTACGAGGAGGGGGGCGAGAACTGCGTACTCCACGGGGACCCCGCTTCCGAAACGTTTCTCTCGGAAATCATCGGCGCCCAGGCGGTTGAGGGCGCTCGCCATATGAGCATGGAGTCCCTCTACGAATACGGTTCCCGGGCCGGGTTCTGGCGGCTGCACCGGCTGTTCACCCAGCGGCGGATTCCGGTCACCGTCTACGGGGTGGCCATGGCCTTGGAGCGCAACCCCCAGGCGGTGGAGGCCATGCTCAAGGCCGGTTGGGAAATCGCCTCCCATGGCTACCGTTGGATCAATTATCAGTCCGTGCCCGAGGCGCTGGAGCGGGAGCATCTGGGCAAGGCCATCCACATCCACACCCAAGTGACTGGCAGCCGCCCCCTAGGCTGGTATCTAGGCCGCACCAGCCCCAATACCCGCAAACTGGTGGTGGAGGAGGGCGGCTTTGTCTACGATGCCGATTCCTACGCCGATGACCTGCCCTATTACGATGCCCAACACGGTCGACCCCAATTGATCGTGCCCTATACCTTGGATAGCAACGATATGCGTTTCGCCACCGCCCAGGGGTTCAACTCCGGGGACCAGTTTTACGCCTATCTCAAAGACGCTTTCGACACCCTGTACGCCGAGGGGGAGACCGCTCCCAAGATGCTCTCCGTGGGCCTGCATTGTCGGCTGGCGGGCCGACCTGGGCGGACTGGGGCCTTGGCCCGGTTTCTGGACTATATCCAGGGCCATGAGCGGGTATGGCTGGCCCGGCGCATCGACATCGCCCGCCACTGGCTGGAGCGCCACCCCTACCGGAACGGTTGAGTCCCCCTGAAGAGGAATTCCAGCATGGATACCCGTTTCACGGAACGCTACATCAACCTGGCCCAGCCCCGCCTGGGCGCCGAGGCGATTTTCGCCACCGATGAGTTCTTCGCCAGCAAGGACCGGTTGCTCAATCCCGAACCGGCGGTGTTTATCCCCGGCAAGTTCGACCACCACGGTAAATGGATGGATGGCTGGGAGACCCGTCGCCGGCGGGACGAGGGCTACGAGTATTGCATCATCAAGTTGGGGGTGGCGGGGGTGGTCAAGGGGGTGGATATCGACACCTCCCATTTCACCGGCAACTTCCCCCCGGTGGCCTCCATTGACGCCTGTTACAGCGAAAGCGTCCCCGATCCGTCCAGTTCCTGGGAGGAGATTGTTCCTTCCACCCCTCTCAAGGGTGATGCCCATCACTTGATCCCGGTGCATGATGAGCGGCCCTGGACCCATCTACGCCTCAATATCTACCCCGACGGCGGCGTGGCCCGGCTGCGGGTCCATGGGGAGCCGTGGCGTCACTGGGCGTCCCAAGACCCGGTCGAGCTACTCGACTTGATCGCCCTGGTCAATGGCGGCCGGATCATCGCCTGCAACGACCGCCACTTCGGCTCCCCCGATAACCTGCTGGCTCCGGGCCGGGGGGTGAACATGGGGGATGGCTGGGAGACTCGCCGCCGCCGGGAGCCGGGCCATGATTGGGTGATTGTGGCCCTAGGCCATCCGGGCCTGGTCAAGCGGGTGGAGGTGGACACCGCTCATTTCAAGGGCAATTACCCGGACCGCTGCTCCTTGGAGGCGGCCTATATCCGGGAGGGCGGCGAGCAATCCCTCATCACCCGTTCCCTGTTCTGGAAGGAGCTGCTGCCCACCCAGAAACTGGAGATGGATAAGCAGCACCGTTTCGAGAGCCTCAACGATTTGGGACCGATTACCCATGTGAAGCTGAACATCTACCCCGATGGCGGAGTGAGCCGGTTGCGGCTGTTCGGGCATATCGTGCGCGAGGGCTGAGACCATGGCCGGGCGAGTCCTTAAGGCCGCGCCCCTGACCCGGGAAGCGTTCGCCCCCTTCGGGGATGTGATCGAGACCGAAGGCGCCCGTCACTTTTCCATCAACGCCGGGACCATCGAACGCTTCCACGATCTGGCTCGGGTGGACCTAGGACCGGATGAGGAGGCTAGGACCCTGATCAGCATCGCCCGCTGCAACCAGCCCACGGCGCTGCCGTTTCGGTTCCGGTTGATGGAGCGTCACCCCCTGGGCAGCCAGGCCTTCATCCCCCTGGACGCCACGCCCATGCTGGTGGTGGTGGCCCCCGCCGAGGAGACCCCGGACCCGGAGCAGATTCGGGCGTTTGTCGCCAATGGCCGCCAAGGCATCAATTATCATCGGGCCGTCTGGCATATGCCGCTGATTGCCCTGGAAAAAGACCAGTATTTCTTGATCGTGGACCGGGGCGGCCCTGGGAACAACTGCGACGAGTTTTACTTCCAAAACGGGTTTGTCCTTAGCCTTTAGTGGCATCACCTGTGAGTAACCATCTCAACCCTCGGGAGGACGAACCCCGGCTTGAGCATCCCGCCCCGGATCGACCCTGGCCGGGATGACGGCTTACACTGGACTTTAGAGCAACGGCTATTGGGAGACTCCATCATGCTGTCCTGACTGGCTCACTGGATAGAGCGCCGTCCCTGGGTCCACGAACAAGTGCTACAGCACGGAGCTACCCGCCGGGCAGCCCCATTCAACCGAATTCAGGGTAGGGGAATATTGGCCGGGTCCGCATACCAGCGGCCTTGAGCCAGATATAAGGGAAACACCCCCGATACGCCATGGGTGTAGTACAACTCCAGGTAGGAACGGTCGGCGGCCCCAAAGCCATTGGGATACAAACCCAGCCGCTGGGCCAGCAGATGCCCCGTTATGTGGGCATCGACCTTATCCTGATAGCGGACGCTGACCACGGCCGTGGCTCCGGTCACGGTGGTGACGGCGCCGTCGCCATCACTGGCTCGGGCGGCGGTGGCATAACTGCCGGCGGTCAGGCCACAGACCTGGTAACTCCAGTCCTCACCCGCCAGGGTTGCCGGGTTCCAAGGGCCGTCGCCAATCCGGGCCTCCACGGCCGTCACGGCGCTGTCGTCCGTGGCGGCGCCAGCCAGGGACACGCAGTCCCCGGCGACGACGGGCGCTTCCAGGCTCAGGACGGGGGGTTGGTTGGCGGGGGGCTGGCCCACCGCCAATGGCTCGCCCAGCAACTCGGCGCTGGCGCCGACGTCGTCGGTGGCGCGGACTCGGGGGGTATACCAGGCGTTTTGGGGCAGATCGCAGGTGCTTTGGTGATAGCTTCCCGCCGTCAGGGTCGCCGCCGCCGGGGGCTGGGGATAGACCCCTTCCAGGGCCACGGTCACGGCGCTCACCTCCCCATCGGGGTCGGTGGCGGTGCCGGTGACGGTGATGCAATCGTCGTTCTCCACAAAGGCCGCAGCCAAGGTCACCGTGGGCGAAGCGTTGCCGTTGAGGGGATGAGCTTGGAAGAATTCCCACATCAGGCGGGCGCTATCGGGAGCGTTGGAGAACGCATAGTCGCCGTCGCCGTTCCCATACCAGCCGTGATCCAGGCCCTGTAGAAATAATGTCTCCAGCACCACCTCTCCATCGCTGCCGTAGCCGTTGCGGGTCCAGGGGGTGCCTCGGGTGACGCCGCTACTGGTGGTCAAGGGGCTTGCGGTATCCAAGCCGAAAGCGAGTCCCCAACTGTCCCGCAGATTTCGGGCCGCCTGGATATTGACCGTACAATCGTTTTCGGAGTGTACGATGAACAGGGGCGCCCGGCGCTTACCGGCGCCCATTTCCGCGTCCATGGCGGCGGCGCTCTCGGCGGGGGATTTCAGCACCCCCGGAAAGGTACAAGACCGGGGCACCGATGCGGCGGTTTCCCCATAGGCCAGGCCAGCGGTCTCGGCTCCCGAGGCGATGCGCTCGGAGTGGGCCACCATCGTCACCACCGCCATGGCCCCCCCAGAGGACAGGCCGGTAACATGGATACGGTTAGGGTCCACGGCATAGTTTGCGGCCACCTCGTCGATGATACCCGCTAAGTCCTCTACCTCTCCGGCCCCGGCATGAATCTCCTGCTCGAACCAGAAACCCCAGCAGTTCTCGTTGCGCAGGCCGTCATAGCGGGTGATAAAGGGATAAACCACGATAAATCCCTCGGTATCGGCCAGGGCGTCGAAGCCGGATTCGTTCTTGATGGTGTGGTGGGTTTGCTTGCAGCCGTGTAGCACCATGACCAGGGGCAGGGGTTGGTTGGCGTCGTAGCCCGTGGGCAGATGGACCATATAGTCCCGGTCCTTGGAGCCTGGGTAAGGCTTGGCCGTAAACCTGTGATTGACGTCCTCACCCGCGAGGGTAGACGAAAACACCAACAACAGCAGCCAGGCGAGCACCGACAGACCGGGGAGGCGGCATTGCATGGGACAAACTCCTAATTGATGGCTAGAAAGAAAGGAGGGGGCGGGCTTACTTTGTAGTCGCCCCGTAGCTTAGGGTATAGGGATTATTTCGCAAGGCGGTGGGTCATATTCACAGTCCTGGAGGCTTTGGGCCACGGATCTGGGGAGCGGGACATCAAGCTTGGGTGTGCAAATAATTAAACGTAAATACGGCAATTTCACAATTTTATTCAATTTTCTATTTTTTCGACTATAGCTATTAGAATCTATTCTGAGCAGCGCGGACTGGTTCTCGGCATCCCTATCGGCATCGACCGGACCGGATCGCGCCCTGTTCGGGAAAGCCAATTAAATCATTCGAAAAGGCAGCGAGGGGGCACCCATGGCGCAACACCGCACCCGGCTAAACGGTTTGGCCGAGATCTATACGTATTTTCGTAAGAACGAAACGCCAATCTATTTTCTCTCACCCACGGCCTACAACATCCTAGGGCTGGACCAGTGGGTGAGTAACTTCGAGTACATCAACTACTTCGACTCCTTCGACGGCTATCATCCCCGGGTGTTCATTCCCAGCATTGCCGGTCCCCCGGAGTTCCGCTCCATCGAGGACGTCAACAACTACTTGCTGGGCCACAAAGACGTCGCGGATCTGGTGCGGCGCCGGGGTGGCAAAGGCAAGTTGATGTTGGTGATGTTCGACGAGGAGACCGAGGAACTGGCCCGTGACCTGGGCCTGGAAATCGCCCTGCCATCGGCGGCCCTGCGTAGTCGGCTGGACTCCAAGATCGTCACCACCCAATTGGGTAATGAAGCGGGAGTGGCCAGCGTGCCCAATGTGCTGGGCACGGCCACCAACTATGAGGAATTGCAGAAACTCGCCGCCTCGGCCAATCTCGGCGACAACCTGGTGGTGCAAACCCCCTACGGAGACTCCGGGCGCACCACGTTCTTTATCCGCAGCCGGGAGGATTGGGACAAGAACGCCAAGAAAATGGCCGACCAGCAACTGAAGGTGATGAAGTACGTCAATCACCTACCCGGTACAGTGGAGGCGGTGGCCACCCGCCACGGCACCCTGGTGGGGCCGGTGATGACCGACATCACCGGGTTTTCGGAACTGACCCCCTACAAGGGTGGCTGGTGCGGCAATGATATCTCCACCACCATCCTCTCCGAGAGCGTCCGCAGCCGGGTTCAGTCCATGGTCAAGGCCCTGGGCGAGCGGCTGTATCAGGAGGGCTACCGGGGCACCTTATGCGTGGATTACCTGATCGACACCGACACCGGGGATGTCTATCTGGGTGAACTCAACCCCCGCATCAGCGGCGCCAGCCCCCCCACCAACCTGATCACCTCCAAGTACGGCGGCGTCCCCCTGATGCTGTTTCACCTGCTGGAGTTCATGGACGTGGACTACGACATCGATCTGGAGCGCATCCAGTCTCGGTGGATGGACTTTGACAACTGGAGCCAGTTGATCCTCAAGCAGACCGAGGACAAGGTGGAGCTGATCACCCAGGCTCCGGCATCCGGCGTGTATCGCCTGAACGATGACGGCAGTATCCATTTCGTGCGCCGCACCCTGGACTGGCACACGGTGGGTGATGAGAACGAGGCGTTTTATCTGCGGGTCTATGGGGCCGGGGAGTACCGCTATCACGGCGCCGATCTGGGCATTCTGATCGCCCGGGGACGGATGCAAACCGACGACCGCCAGCTCACCGAACGGGCCAAGCGTTGGGCCGCCGCTATCAACGCCCAGTTCCAGGGCACTCCGCCGCCCCCCGAGCAGCCGGTGACGCCGCCGGAGTGGTCCGTGTCCAAGTTCTTTTGACCTTCGAGGGCGGGTTCGAGCGCGTAGCGAACGTAACCCGCCTTTGGCTATACAGTCCCCGGCAGGCGGGTCGTCGGGCTTGACCCGCCTGTCACATCTCCAGACCTTTAGATCAATCCGCTCTGGGGCGGAAGCGGATTCAAATCCTCTTCCGTGGTCACAGCATCCGTCGCCCCTGCCGGCGTGGGCGTATGCAGGCGGCTAGGCTTGACCAGCGGTCCTAGGGATTGCAAATAGCCGTTATCCCAGTTGGCTTGGTCGTAAACGTCGAAGTTCACTCGCCGGTCCCGGAAGCTCTTTAGGGGCTGGCCCAGGGTGCGCATGCCCAGTTCCCGCTGTCGGCGGACCTGATCCAGATCAATCTCGATAGGGATAATCTGCTCGTGGCCATCGCCCCGGTGCAGGGTGCGCCCGGACGGGTCGATGACCGCCGAGTGACCGTTGCCTCCCGCCGCCAGGCCGTTGATGTCAAACACATAGCACTGGAACATGGAAGCCGTCGCGTAGGCGATGTTCAGGTCCGCGTCTCGGTCGATGGTGTGGGTCAGTACCGGGTGCAGCAGCACTTCCGCGCCCATGGCGGTCAAGGTCCGGGAGGTCTCGGGAAACCAGATGTCGTAGCAGATGGACACGCCGAAGCGGCCCACCTCCGGTACGTCGAAGACCAGGAAACCCTCCCCGGGAGTGACCCCCTGCTCATAGGGCTGAAAGGGGAACAACTTGCGGTAGCGGCCCACCACTTCACCGTTCGGATTGATGACTGAGGCGGTGTTAAATATCACCCCGTCATGGTGTTCAAACATGGAACCCGGCAGCAGCCAGATACGGTGCCGTGCAGCCATCTCCTGGAAGGCTTCCTCGCTAGGGCCGGGCAACCTCTGGGCGTGGTGCAGCAGCGGCCCGTGGGGGGCCAGTTCGCTGAACATGGCCATTTGCACCCAGGGATAGAGGTGCATCAGTAAGTCCAGGCGATGCTCCATGGCTGGAATGTTGTTGGAGGTAGTGATCGGCATCTGGATGCCGGCGATGGCGAAAGGGGTCATGATGCTATTCCTCAATAGGCGTTCGGGGACACCGAAATTAATATCGGACCGGGAATCCTAGGGGGAAACCGGTCGCCAGATTTCTCCAAATCGTTCCCAGGGCACCCGTCCGCCGCGCCGGGTTTCGCTGATAAATGCCTCCAGGCGGCGGGCAAGCTCCGGCTGTCCCGCGCCGGCCAGGGCGGCCCGAACCGGGCCGAACGCGATGTCTGGATCGACGTCCCCGCAGGTCTGCGTATGTGGCTGCTGCGAGGGCTGGGTTGTCGTATGCACAAACCGTACAGTCCGGATTCCCTCCTGGAAGTTCCCCAGGCTTTGCCGCCAAGTGGCGTGGGGCCAGTGAAACGTTACCGTGCCCCGGTCGGGACGGTAGGCGGCCGTGAATAAGGTGCCGAAGCCCTGCTGAAAATTATGACTATACAGGGGCGGGCGCAGAAAATCCGCCACCAGGGAGCGGGCCGTGGTATGGGGATGGGCCAACCGCTGACGTAGAAACCGCTCCCGCTCCAAGGTTTGGGTAAAGCGGGCCTGTTCCGGCCAGTGGATACGTTCTTGATGATTGGTGGCCACGCTGCGGCGGGTCACGCGGGCCGGATGGTCTGGAGCCACCATCACCGTGGCGTGAGCGCCGCTACGGTCCAGCACGGTGACGTTATAGGCCATATGGGAAGGAATCCGGCATAGGGACTCCACCGCCTCGGCGGTTGTAGCGCAAACCTCCAGCAGATAGCGGATAATCAGGGGGATGCCGAAGCCGTCCCCCACCACCCGGCGTCCTCCGAAAGTCAGAGATACCGCCAGCCCCTTGTCGTTGAGTCCGTCCGAGGCGCCCCACAGGCACTCACTGGCGGCGATCACCTGGCGACCATTCCAGGCGCTGTGCAGGATGAGTCCTTCGTTGATGTTCGGGTCCAGGTCGTAATTGCGCACCAGCAGGGTTTCCCCGGGCCGGGACCAGACCGCCTGGGAACAAGCCACCAGATAGGCGGGCGGGCGGTAGCAGGCCAGAAAGCGGGCGGCCAGCTCGTCGCCGTCGGCCAGCTCCACCAGTCGTTCATAAGTGCCTAGTAATTCTGGCATATGGGTCCGCAATCGGTTCACGGCGGTGTCCAAGGAGGGGCCGCGATCCCCACCCTTGGCCAGAAACCAGTGACGGTATCCAGGCCAGAAGCGTTGCAACAGGGACCGCCAACGCTCGCCGGGCTGGGCTTCGGAAACCGCCTCGAAGGTCATCTGCATAGGGTGCGCCCTCTTGTTTGAATCGCTGAAATGACCTAGCTTTAGGCTACATCATGATGCATGAGCATAATCCTACCGCAACGATCTGGCAACACCATGTCATATGATGTAAGCGTCAATGTGAATATATCGGTTCGACAAGCGGACCTGAATTTTCTATACCGCAGCCATCGCCTGGGGGATCAGGTGCTAGTGTTGCGGGTGGAACGTAGTCAGATGGGCGGCGGTTTTGGCGACCAGGATAAATACCCCTATGCCTGGGCCGTGGTGGTCACCGTGGACGGCTGTGGCGCCTATATCATGAGCGCCCGGGGTCTGCGCCGGGAGTGGACTAGCCTGGACCGGCTGGAACGCTGGTTGAGAGCCCAAGGGTTTAGGTATTGGGCGGTCCGCAACGACCTGGAGCTTACGGGGCTGGAGGAGGAAGGGGAGGAACTCTACGGCCATCCCCCGCCAGGTCTCAAATAAACCCATAGCGCCCTCGCCCATGAGGGCTGGAGGTCGCGGGGGGCAAAGGCGTCGCCGCCGTCGGTGTCGCCGTTGACGACCCCTGGCCGGTATGGTATCCCGCCGTCAACTCGTCCAATTTATAGGATTTTCCATGACCGTTGAAACCGAGGAATTCGTCCGCGCCCTGGCCAGGGGCCTGGCCGTCATCGAGTGCTTCGGCCCGAACAGCCCGGCCTTGACTCTGAGCCAGGTGGCCAAGGAGGTGGGGATGAACCGGGCCACCGCCCGGCGGCTGCTGCACACCCTCACTCAACTGGGCTATATGGGTTACGACGGAAAGTTTTTTCGTCTCGCCCCTCGGGTGCTGCAACTGGGTTATGCGTATCTGTCCACCCTGGATATCTGGCGGGTAGTTCAACCCTATCTTATGGAACTGGTGGAACAGGTAGAGGAATCCTGTTCGGTAACGGTGCTGGATGGGGCCGAAGTGGTCTACGTGGCCCGGGCGCCGGTGGCGGGTAAGGTCATGGCCATCAACCCCCATGTGGGCTCCCGGCTGCCCGCCCATGTCAGTTCTCCGGGCCGAATGCTGCTGGCCGGGCTGGAGCCGGGAGAGCTGGACCGGGTCATCGCCGGTATTGGCCCGCTCCGCTCCTACACCGAATACTCAGTCACCGATCCCGACCGGCTCAAGACGATCATCCGCCAGGCGGGGCGGCAGGGCTGGGCGCTGGTGGATCAGGAAATGGAACTGGGGTTGCGCTCCATCGCCGTACCCATCCACGACGGCGGCAGTAAGGTGATCGCCGCCCTGAATGTGGGCGGGCACACCTCCCGGAAAACCGTGGAGGACATGCTGGGAGGATTCCTGCCCGCCTTGCAGCAGACAGCCGAGCGGATTTCCATGGCCTATAGAACAGGGCGAGGTTCATAGGCGCACGATAGGGGCGGCGCCAGACTAAGGAGATTCCCACCAGGGACTAGGGTGTTACTAATATGCCTCTGACAAAGCACTGCCAGCCATTGCCAGCAATACGTTGGCGACCCGAGAGAAGATACATCGTCGGTTGCGTGACCGCTGGCACATCAAGTTCCAGCTCAATCCGGTGAACGGTGGATAGTGCGGTTTGCCGCCCCACTTTGATGGACCATTGCTGCTTATCCACATCAATGTCCAAGGTTGATGATACTGCGGATTTCAATTGCAGATGCGGCAGTTCCAGGTGCGTAGTCACCGGAAATTCAATACGCGCATCACCGTCCCTGACGGTGGTGAGTAGAGTCACACTAGCCGGTTGCTTAGCCTGAAACCCAAGGCTGGGTTGTTGGAGCCAGGCGCCGGGTGTCGGACAGACACCATTAAGACCTTGAAAGCTGGAAAATGCGGAGGGCGTTTCGTTCTCCACAACAGGCAGCCGTGGCGCATTTAATAATCCCAGCCGCTCGCCATCCACGAGTTTGAATTCGAGCAGCCTTTCCGCCGCTAATTGGCGGGCGTCATGACAGCGTACCGAGCCGGCATTCGCCCTCCATTGAAGCAGGGGGTCCGCCGGTATCTGGCGTGATCTCCACCGGGAGACCTGAATAATCTGGTCTTTTCCAGAGCGATTCGCCAAACACAAAAAAGGAATTTTTCCCTGCCAGATTTCCTGCACGAAGACGCCGTGACTGCTGTTGATGCCCAGGGGAATTTGACTGGCATGGGCTTGAACGGAAATGAGCATGGCAAAGCAAACAAAGCCTGTCAGTCGGTAGGAAAAGCGTTTGAACACGTTGTTACTCCAAGCGCCCTGGCCGGCCTAGCGGCCGGCCTTGCACCCGACTCGACGATTGAGGTAGGTGAGGACGCGGCGCTCAGGCCACTTTGTTGCGGAATCCAAGACCAAGCAAACCAAAAGCGCCAAGCATCAGATAAATCGTCGATGGTTCTGGCACATTGGTAACCTGGACACCGAATTGAGTGTAGCCGATATCCCGCAGCAAGCCGATTTCCAGCGGGCTGATGGTGCGAACGCCGAGGCCGTCGATAGTCTGGGCCTCCATCATAAACGTGCTGACGTTGCCTGGGACAGTGTAACAGTTGTCATCCAGGTGCGAGCCGGAACTGCCGGGTTCCCAGGTGGACGGAGAGTAGATCTGCACGGGCTGGCCGCCGTTTGCCGCCACGGCATTGGGACCATTGAATAGAATACCGGCGCCGCAGCCCGGCACCCCATTTCCATCATTCGAAAGCCGGGTGGTGTCCCAGCGGGTCTGATCAAGAATGAAAGTCGTCGGGTCAATGATGGGCGTACCCGAGAAATCGGATAAGAACTGGTCGAACGGCGCCCAGGTGCCCGGAGTCCCCGGGGGGGTGTTGAAGCCGTCGTTTCCGTTTTCTGCAATATCCGAAACGAAGCCCAGGGCGTGCAAGAGTTCATGCACTGCGGTAGAGAAGAAATCGAACTCGCCAGGCTGGAAATCGTTGTCCAGCTCCCAGGTAAAATCGGTAAAGTTCCAGGTTACGGAACCGTCTCTGTTCGGGCTGGGGTCCGGGCCGCCAAGAATTTTAATCATGACGTCGCCTTGGCTGCCAAACCCAGGGTTGAACACCGCGCCATTGAAATCGGAACCCGCCGCCGCCAGCGTCCCGCCTCCAGAGGTGGAGCCGTCAACGTCCATCTGAATAGTCGCGGTGTAGCTGGTCAGGAAACTGCTAACGAAATTAGCGGCGGTTTCCAAGGCGTTCCGGCGATCCGCGCCCTCCGTTGGATCGTTGAAACCAACCCCCACATCGACGTAGTTGAAGTCCCAGATTACCGCAGCATGGATTGGTGTCGCCGTCGTCACCAACAGGGCAGCGAGCAGTGAGGTTTTTTTCATTTTCTGATCCTTTTAAAGAGTATGAAATTAGCTATATAAATGATGATAGGGTGGGATGTTATTGCTGTGATGGGCTGTAAGGAAACCCTTTAACAGGCAGCCCTGATCGCTGGCGCAGGTTAGAGAAAACTCCTGTTCCCAGAACTCTTTACATACCCCCAAAGCATCTTGGTGAATCACCTGAATCGGTCAAACCCACCCCGACCGCGCTAGGCTGCAAGAGAGCGGCAATTACCGTGCCACAAAATATTAACCATCAAAATTAACAATCTATGACATTTGTCCTTGATGGCTATTTAGGGACCGTAAAACTTTCCGACACCTGATTTTCGGTATGTTTGTGCCTAGCCGGGGTGTTCTATTTTGTGCCTCCATGCCCCAGGCTGGGCATGGGAGCATTTGAATAAATGTGCGCAAGTACTTGTGTTGTTAGGTCAAAAATGTCGCCACGAGCTACTTTTTCAAGAAGTCTGTGAACGCCAGCGGCCCTGGGGCTGGGCTTACTCGATGGCTGGACAACCCATGGACAAACTAGCGTCCATTGCATAGGGTCGCCATAGCGCCCGAAGAAAGTCTGTAAAATTATCTGACGTTCCATGTCCTGCCTCGGCGGCCTAGATGCTATTGGCCATCCCATATCCAGCGCCTTAGCGCCTTGCGTCCCTCGTCGAGCAGCAAAATACTCGCCGCCACCGCCGCCGCCAGCCCCCAGTGCAGCGGTTCCAGGTCTGTGGTGCGGAATACCCCTTGGGCCGGAGTCCAATGCACCACTACCGCCTGCAAGGTCAGTACCGCAGCCAGGGCCAGCCACAGTTTGCCGTTGGCGAAAAACTGGCGGTTGAAGGCAGTGCCGGTTTCGGCTCGGGCGTTGAACACATTGAACACCTGAAACAGCACGAAAGTGGTAAAGGCCAGGGTCATGGCGTAGTCCTGCCCCCGCTCCGGCAGGGTATAGGCGAACAGGCCCAGAGTGCCCACGGCCATGACGCCGCCGTAGGTAAATAGCCGCCAGAACCGGCTCAGGCTGAGAATTCGGGCGCCGGGACGGCGGGGCGGGTCATTCATGATGCCGGGGCGGGGTGGCTCCACCCCCAGGGTCATGGCGGGGGGGCCGTCCATGATGATGTTCACCCACAGAATCTGCACCGCCGTGAACGGGGTTGGCAGGCCCAACAGGGGGGCGCCAGCCACGGTAAGGATGGCGCCGATATTGGTGGAGAGCTGAAAGCGCACGAACTTGACGATATTGTCGTAAATGGTCCGGCCCTCTCGAACAGCGCCGACGATGGTGGCGAAATTATCGTCGGTAAGCACCATGGTGGCGGCCTCTTGGGTGACTTCAGCGCCAGTAATGCCCATGGCCACGCCAATGTCGGCGTGTTTCAGAGCCGGGGCGTCGTTGACCCCGTCGCCGGTCATGGCCACCACCTGGCCCCGAGCCTTGAGGGCCTGGACAATTTTCACCTTATGTTCTGGGGCCACGCGGGCGAATACGGCGACTTCCTCAATGCATTCGGCCAGAGCCTGGGCGTCCAGGCGATCCAGTTCGGCGCCGGTCAGCACCTTGCCTTCCAAGTCCAGTTCACGGGCAATGGCGGTGGCGGTGACCTTGTGGTCGCCGGTGATCATCTTCACCCGGATGCCAGCCCGTCGGCATAGGCCGATGGCGTCCCGGGCCTCGGGACGGGGCGGGTCGATAAGACCTACCAGGCCCAGAAAAGTCAGCTCTTCAACCAGGGGCAGCAGCTCGCCTTCGGGGTCGAAGTCTTCGGCCTTGAGTTCCCGGCAAGCCAGGGCCAGGACCCGCATGGCTTGGTCGGCCAGGGCTTCGTTTTGTTCCCCCAGGGCCGTCCGGGCCGCCGCGTCCAGGGGGACCGGGCCGCCGTCCCGCCAAAGGCTGGCGCTATGGGCCAGAAGGACATCCGGGGCGCCCTTGACCAGCATCTGCACCCGGTCGCCGTCGCTATGGAAGGTAACCATGAATTTATTAGCGGAATCAAAGGGTATCTCAGCGTTGCGGGGCAGGCGGCCAGCCTCGACCTCCCGCTCTAGGCCGCCCTTGGCCCCCAGCGCCAGCAGCGCCCCTTCGGTGGGGTCGCCGATCAGGCCCTCGCCGCTCAGGCGGCTGTCGTTGCATAAAACCGCTGGCAGCAGCAGGGGGCGCAGATCGGTTTTCTCCGCTGTCTCGGGGGGGACGATCTCTCCGTCGGGAGTATAACCTTCGCCGCTGACGGTGTAGGTCTGGCCCTCAAAAACCACCGCCCGGGCGGTCATCTGGTTTAGTGTCAGGGTGCCGGTCTTATCGGAACAGATCACTGTGGTGCAGCCCAGGGTTTCCACCGCTGCCAGGCGCTTGACAATGGCCCGCTGCCGGGCCATGCGGTGCATGCCCAGCGCCAGGGTCACGGTCACCACCGCCGGCAGACCCTCGGGAATGGCGGCCACGGCCAGGGCGACGGAGGTGAGCAGGGCGTCCACTAGGGGCTGATTTCGCAGTATGCTCAAGATAAAGATCAGGGTCACCACCACCCCGGCCACGAGGGACAAACGCTTACCCAGCACATCGAGCTGTACCTGCAAGGGGGTAGGGCTGGTCTTGGCCGTCTCTAGCATCCCAGTCAGTCGGCCCATTTCGGTATCCATGCCGGTGCCGGTCACCAACAACTCCAGTCGGCCCCGGGTCACTACGGTGTTCATAAAAGCCATGTTTTCCCGCTCGGCTAAGGGCAGGTCCTTCTCGTCCAAGGGCTTGGCGGTCTTGCCCACCGGGTGGGATTCGCCGGTCAGGGTAGCCTCGTCGATCTCCAGGCTCTGGGCGACTCGGATGCGGCCGTCGGCGGGCACCCGGTCGCCGGCTTCCAGCAGCACCACATCACCGGGCGTCAGCGCCTCGGCGGGGATCTCCCGCTCCTGGCCATCCCGGCGCACCCGGGCGGTGCGGGCCAGCATATTCTTGAGTGCCGCTAGGGTGGCCTCGGCCCGGTTTTCCTGATAGAAACCCAGCACGGCGTTGCCCACCACCACAAACAGAATCACCACCGCATCGGTGAGATCCCCGATGGCTCCAGCCAGTACCGCCGCACCTAGCAGCACCCCCACCAGCAAGCTCTTGAACTGGTCCAGAAACAAGGCCCAGGCCGGGCGTGGCGGCTTTTCCCGCAAGCGGTTGGGGCCGTGGCGGTCAAGGCGTTGCCCGGCTTCCTCGCTATCCAGGCCCAGTTCGGGGTTGGTGTCCAGGCGCTTGGCCGTCTCGGCGGCGGACAGGGTATGCCAAGAGGGCGTGGAATCGTCATGGTCGGCGGGTTGGTTCATGGTGTCCGGTGCGTGGTTGAGGTTCGGCTGTCTCGCGTTGGCAGGGCCGCTATCGCTACCCTCCAAGGCCGAATAGAGTCAAGACAACCATGGTACAGTCTATCCTCGATTTCCATAGCCCACCGCCGCCATGGTGGCGGTCGGACCGGACGCTGGACGCCGGACGCCGGACGCCGGACGCCGGACGCCGGACGCCGGACGCCGGACGCCGGACGC
>CAZQXD010000079.1:0-18183 GCA_964597315.1 uncultured Candidatus Competibacteraceae bacterium | reverse complement strand
CGATTCATAACTTCGAAATCACCCTGACAGCATGACTTTTTCAAGAGGTCTAATGCCGAGTTCCTCAACGGCGATATCTATGCTGTCATGATGGAATACCCGATCGAGAATCCAAGTGCGGTCCAGAATAGTTACTGGAATGCCATACGCATTCCAGAGTTCATCTTGCAGATCGGCAGATTTCTTTGACGGTACGAACTGGTTGGTCACGCAAATGATGGCGTCATAGTCCCGCCCCGTGCCTGCTATAGAGGCTACATCCGCTTTGACCTTTTGGCGCCAAGTCTTTTTCGCGCTGAACGCGAAAGCCTTTCGTTCACCTGCTTTGTCGTTATTGGGGACAAACCAACGAACCGATATCTCATAGGATACAGGATAGGTCTCGGCGTCTGTTTTTCCATCACCGCCCCCTACCGGGCCAGTTTGAGGGCGAATATTGGGTGCAATGAACTTCTCACAGAGCCTTTGAGCAAAGTTCTCAAAAGCGGTCTCATCCTTTTGATTGGTTAGAGTTTCAAGGTGGTGGGATAGGACTTCACGCGACACGGCATATTCGACCTCAAGCACGGAGTCCGAGAATAAGTCGGGATGGCGATCACGCATGTAACGCGAAGGCGCATATTCTACTTTTTCAGATTCGAAAGCTGGAAGTTCGTCCATAAGATGAGAATATAATAAGCTGCATGGTTTTAGTGAGCCCTATTTCACATAAAGATATCAGCCCACAGTTTCTTCCCAGTCTATGAGTTGAGCGCATAGCTGGTGCTTCGACCGCCGCCCGGTTCGCGAACGAGAAGGCCCTTGCTGATAAGGTCGTTGATATCGCGCAAGGCGGTGTCGGGAGAGGACTTCGTAAGCTTCGCCCATTTTGATGACGTCATCTTGTCTTCAAACCCATCCAGCAGCCGATTGATGACTTTGCGCTGACGCTCATTGAGCGGATGATCCTTGAACGTCTCCCAAAACCGCGCCTTTTGAATGACGCCCGCAAGGGTCTGCTCCGCCCCTTCGATTGCGCGATCAAGGCACTCCAGAAACCATTCAAGCCATGCTGTGATATCCAGATCGCCCTTCTGCGTGGCTTCCAGAACCTCATAATAGGCGTTGCGCTCCAATCGGATTTGCGCCGACATGCTGTAGAATCGCTGTGGGCCTTGTTCGGAGCGCGCCAACGCCATATCTGCGATGGCCCGCGCAATGCGCCCGTTTCCATCGTCAAACGGGTGGATAGTGACAAACCACAAATGCGCCAGAGCGGCCTTGAACACCGGATCGTGCGAAGTGTCTTTGGCAAACCATTTCAGGAAAGCCGCCATTTCAGATTTAAGGCGAGAGGCTTTTGGCGCTTCGTAATGGACCCACTCGCGCCCGATGGGGCCAGAGACAACCTGCATCGGACCTGCGCTATCATCTCGCCACGCTCCGACAATGATTTTGGTCATGCCGCTGCGCCCGGTCGGGAACAAGGCGGCGTGCCATGCAAAGAGACGTTCATCTGTCAGCGGCTTGGCGAAGTTCTGCGTGGCATCTAGCATCATTTCGACGACGCCTTCGACGTTCCGGTCAGCCGGAGCGAGCGCGCCGATATCCATGCCGAGCCGTCGCGCGATTGATGACCGGACTTGTTCCTTATCGAGTATCTCGCCCTCGATTTCGCTGGACTTGAGAACATCTTCGGTGAGCGTGGCAAGCACCGCCTCCGCGCGAAGGTCAAATCCCAACGCTTCCATGCGCCCGATCAGCCGTCCTTGCCGATGGCGCACAGGCGCAAGGCGCTGAGCCAGCGCCCCTTCGTCCCATCGGAAACGCGGCCAATCTTGCAGTTCGTGGATATATGTCGTCATTCTCCGCACCTCTTGCGGAGATTATAGCCAATATTCGCCGCAGAGCCACGGTTTTTGGGTATTTGCGGGTATCGTATTGGGTATCCACGCTCCATCCGCGGGTTCCAAGGAGCGTAAAAGCCCTTTGGTCGAAGGGTGTACAGAGGGAGAGCGAAGTCTCCCTCGGTCATGGAGGTGTCGGAGGAGCAGGAACGCTCCTCTGACTGGCGGGTGTCGGGGGCCAATACCCTGACGAGCGGGGTTCAGGGGGATGCGGTCATTCCCTTGATAGTTGGGTGCAGGGAGATCGCAATCTCCCGCTCGTGGTCAATCGGCGAAACGATTGCTGGCGCGGTCTGGCTCAATGCCGAATGAGCGCCACAGACCGGGAGGGATGCAACGGGAGGCGCGCTAGCGGGCCTCCCTTGCCAAGGGGGCGTTGTTCTACAACGCACACCTTGCGTAACGCCTGATTGGCAATCCGGGCGCGCACTACAAAGAGCGATCTGTATTATAAAATCACCCAAGGAGATAAAGTTCGAACCCTGATTTGTGGATCGTTTTCATTCTCTCCTTCTCCTGCTCGTCTTAAGACAGCGAAGTGCGTTAGGGTGAAACCATGCACTCGAACATGAGTCATGAACAGCAAACAGCAAACGCCGTCATTTATGCGCGCGTCTCCTCCCAGAGATAGCGCCGGACCCCAAAACTTTCGAGCGCTTCGTCGAGGAATTGGACGCCTTCGCGAAAAGCACTGCTACCGATAGCGAAGATACTCGGGCGGAGATCAAAAACCGCCTGACCGAGATCGGCGCGCAAATCGAAACCCTTCTGGATCGCATCATGGAGGGTAAGAGCGAAACCCTTGTCGCCAGCTATGAGCGGCGCGTCGAAAAGCTGGAACACAAGAAGCTTAATCTGAACGAAAAACTCGGCGCGAAATCCAAACCACGCCAAAGACCGTCGCAAGAGTTCGAACCCGCGCTCAACTTTCTCAAAAACCCTATAAATCTATGGCGTTCGGATGATCTCGCCCGCAAGCAAGCGGTCATGAAGATACTTTTTTCTGAGCGTCCGGGGTACAAGAAGAAAATCGGAGTTCGAACCCCGATTTATACTTGTCCTGTCAATGCGCTAGCAGCAATCGCAGGCGGAAAAAGTGGAATGGCGCGCCCGAGAGGATTCGAACCTCTGACCTTTGGCTCCGGAGGCCAACGCTCTATCCAGCTGAGCTACGGGCGCGTTGTTGAGGGGCGCAAGAATAGCGCGTTTGCCCAGCGTCGTCCACTGCGCGGCGATAGCCTGTGTCCCGACAGGAGGTGCGAATTCAGACGGCGCGGGATAGTCTATAATGGCCTAGAAGTTACAGAATAAAATTTCTCACATAACAACTCCAACCACTTCCAGCACTGGCGCCCATGCGAAGTTCCGGCTCGATGCTACAGTTAATCAGACTGCAATCGGGCGTCGTAGCGACGTACGCGGGAGGTTTCCAGATGGAATACGATAACGGTGAGGTGAACGCGTGAACCAGCAAGACAAGTCCTTCTTGGTGACGTTTACGAGCGTGATGACGGTACTGGTGCTGCTGGCCGTGGCTATTTTCCTGATTTCACGGGGGGTTACGGTACTGGATTCGACGCCCGACGACGGCAAGCGCCGGGCGGTCACGGCCCTAGACCGTATTCGCCCAGTGGGCACGGTGGCGGTGGCCACGCCCGCGCCGGCCGGGAGCGAAGCGGCCCAGCCCAAGTCGGGGGCGGAGGTGGTGGCTTCGATCTGTGGCTCCTGCCATCAGTCCGGGGTACTGAACGCACCCAAGATTGGGGACAAGGCCGCTTGGGAAGCGCGTCTGGCCCAGGGTATGGACACACTGGTGGATAATGCCGTCAACGGTCTTAACGCCATGCCCGCCAAGGGCGGCAACCCCAATTTGAGCGAGCAGGAAATCCGCAACGCCATTGTCCAGATGCTGGCCGACAGCGGCCTGGAGGCCGGGGACGGCGGTGGCGCCGCTGCCGCGCCCGCCCAGGAACAGCAAGCCGCTGGTGGCGCTGACCTGGCCAAGGGTCAGGAAATCTACAACAGCGCCTGCGTTGCCTGCCATCAGGCTGGAGTGTTGAACGCGCCCAAACTCGGCGACAAGGCCGATTGGGAGTCACGTCTGGCCCAGGGTATGGACACACTGGTGGAACATGCCATCAACGGTCTCAATGCCATGCCCGCCAAGGGCGGCAACCCAACCCTGAGCGACGACGATATCCGTAATGCTGTGGCCTATATGGTCGGCGAAAGCGGGGCGGCCATGGCTGCGGCTCCCGCCGACGATACCGCCCAGGCGGCTCCGGCTTCCGAGCAGGCAGCCTCTGAGCAGGCGGCCCCCGAGCAAGCAGCCCCAGCTTCTGAGCAGGCGGCCCCCGAGCAGACAGCCCCCGAGCAGGCGACGCCGGCTCCGGCGGCGCTGCCCGCAGATCTGGACCTGGCCAAGGGCCAGCAGCTCTACAATACGGCCTGCGTCATCTGCCACCAGCAGGGTATAGCCAACGCCCCCAAGCTGGGAGATAAAGACGCCTGGGCGCCCCGGTTGGAGCAGGGTTTCGATACCCTGGTGACCCACGCCATCGACGGCTACAAGGGCATGCCCCCCAAGGGCGGAAGGATGGATGTGCCCGATGCGGATATCCGGGCGGCGGTAGGCTATATGGCCAAGGAATCCCAATAACTTAGCGTTCCAGCAACCCCCTGAGGCCAGCCAGATGGTCGCGAGCCCGCTGCTGGCGAACCTCGGGGGGCAGTTGCTTCCCACCCCCTTCCCACTCCAGATCCTGCTCGGGCAGTTCCTGTAAAAACCGGCTGGGTTCGCAGCCCTGCCACTCCCCGTAACGCTTGCGGCGCTGGGCCAGGGTCATGGTCAGGGAACGCTGGGCGCGGGTAATGCCCACGTACATCAGCCGCCGTTCCTCCTCGATGGCGCTGGCTTCCATGCTGTTGCGGTGAGGCAGCAGTTCCTCCTCTACCCCCACCATAAACACATGGGGGAACTCCAGGCCCTTGGCGGCGTGCAGGGTCATCAGCCGCACCGCATCCTGGGCTTGGTCTTCGGCGTTGCGCTCCAGGATATCCAGCAGGGCCAGCTTGCCCACCAACTCGGCCAAGGAGACGCCCTCGGCGTCGGTGGCCATGCGTTCCAGCCAGGCCACCAGTTCGCTGACATTGGCCAGGCGCCGCTCGGCGGTTTTGGGGTCGTTGGCCTGCTCCTTGAGCCACTCCTCGTAGCGGATATCCCGGATCAGCTCCCGAACCAGGGCCACCGGATCGCCGTCCCGGTCGGCCAGACCCTCCAGCCAGCGGGCGAAACCGGCCAAGCGCTCGGCGGCCCGTTTCGGCAGCACCTGGCCAAGCCCCAGTTCGCCGCAGGCCGCCAACAGCGCCACGCCCCGTTCCCGGGCGTAACCGGCCAGTTTCTCCAGGGTGGCGGGGCCAAGCTCTCGACGGGGGGTGTTGATGACCCGCAGCAGGGCGGCGTCATCGGTGGGGTTGGCCAGCAGCCGCAGATAGGCCAGTAGGTCCTTGACTTCCGTGTGGTCGAAAAAGGAATTACCCCCGGAGAGCTGATAGGGGATGTTGTGCTGGCGCAGGGCCTGCTCAAAGGGGCGGGCCTGGTGATTGCCCCGGTAGAGGATAGCGTAATCGCCATGGCGGGCGCGGTGGCGGAAGCGGTGATGGAGCAGTTCCGAGACCACCCGCTCTACTTCGTGCTCGCCGCTCTTGCAGATAATCACCCGGATCGGGTCCCCATGGCCCAGTTCGCTCCACAGGGTTTTGGGGAACACATGGGGATTGTTGGCGATCAGCCGGTTGGCGGCCTGGAGGATGCGCCGGGACGAGCGGTAATTCTGCTCCAGCTTGATGATCTTCAGGTCTGGAAAATCCTCGGCCAGTAGCCGCAAATTTTCTGGCTGGGCGCCTCGCCAGGCGTAGATGGACTGGTCGTCGTCGCCCACGGCGGTGAGCGCCCCCCGGCCCCCCGCCAGGGTTTTGACCAGTTGATATTGGCAGGTGTTGGTATCCTGATATTCGTCCACCAGCAGATACCGCAACCGCCCCCGCCAGGCTTCCAACACCTCCGGCTGCTCTTGAAACAGTCGCAAGGGCAGGCCGATCAGGTCGTCGAAGTCCACGGCGTTATAGGCCCTGAGCTGGCGCACATAGGCGTCATAGGCCCGGGCGGTGGCGGCGTGGCCTTCGTCCTGGGCCTCGGCCAGGGCCTCGGCGGGGCTGACCAGAGCGTTCTTCCAGTGGGAGATCAACCAGTGGGCCTGATCGGCCAGGCTGGTGTCGGCGTCCTCCCCCAGCAGTTCCCGCACCAGTTGGGCGCTGTCCCGGGCGTCGTAGATGGAAAAGCCGGGTTTATAGCCCAGGGCTGCGGTCTCCCGGCGGATAATGTCCAGACCCAGGGTGTGGAAGGTGGACACCCGTAGCCCCCGCGTTTCCCGGCCTGCCAGTAGCTTGCCCACCCGCTGCTGCATTTCTCGGGCGGCCTTATTAGTGAAGGTGACGGCGGCGATATGCCGGGGCTGATAGCCACACTCGCGGATCAGATAAGCGATTTTATGGGTGATGACCCGGGTTTTGCCGCTGCCGGCCCCGGCCAGCACCAACAGCGGTCCGTCCAGATAGCGGGCCGCCGCCTGCTGGGGGGGGTTGAGTCCGTCCAGGCTCAAGAGTGATCGTCCAGAGCGGCCCGTAGCCGAGCCGCCAGTTGCCGTAACTCATGGGGATCGGCGGCGTCGCGGCCATGGAAATGGGTGTGCTGGCCGGCAGGGGTCGGCACCAGATGCACATGATAATGAAACACCGTCTGGCCGGCGGCGGCGCCGTTGAACTGGGTAATGCGCAGGCCGTCCGGGGTCAGGGCCGCGCCAATGGCCTTGGCCAGCCGCCCCATGCTGGCCGATACCGCAGCCAGGGTCGGCTCGTCGATCTCCCAGATAGTCTCTACGTGCCGTTTGCTGATCACCAGGGTATGGCCCGGGCTGGCCGGGCGGACGTCCATGAAGGCCAGGGTGTGGTCGTCTTCGTAGACTTTGATACAGGGGGCCTCCCCCTGGACGATCTTGCAGAATATACACTGGCCCACGGGCATCCTCCTGGCGTCGATGGAAGGGGCAGCGAGGGACTATAAGCGGCGCTCGGCGGATCACGCAACACCCGCGACGGGTTATGATGGACCACAAGTGGCGTGAGTGACCGGATGGATATTTTTTTTTACAGCCAATGCGCCGGCTACGTGGTGGAGGAAGGGGCTTGCCGCTACCTCCCGGTGGATATCCACGATCTGCTGGAACGGTTGCTGGCGGAGCAGGGGGTGGAGACGGCGGCCCTAGAGGACGCCTACCGACGCCTGTGGAGCCATGCTCGGGACCGGGTTGCCCAGCCCCGGGATGAGGCGGTGCGCTGCTATCGGCCTTTCAGCCCGGACCGCCACCAACTCATGTTTCGGGACCGTGCCCCCTCGCCGGATCTGGAGGGGCGGTTTCTGGCCGCTTTTCGAGAGTTGCTGGGCCTGGCCTGCTTCGAACCCCTGGACCGGAAGATCCTGGAAGGGTCTCTGACCCGGGTATCCCCTTTCGGCCTGAATTTGCGGGTGGATCTGGCGGACTTCGAGTTGTTGGAGATTTATATTCGAGGGCGGGGCCTTCAGGTGGACTGGCGGCGCCATTGGCGTCGCCTGTACCTGCGCCGGGAGCGGGTGGAGTATTCGGTGTTCCGGCGGCTGGTGCTGGTGTTCAAGCTGAAAAGCCAGGAGGCCCTGATTCAGGCCGCCATGGCCCAGGAGGGGCTGACCCGCCGGGAGGCGGCGCGGCGGACGCGCCGTCGTCACCCCTATCTACCCCGGGACCGGGTGGATCAGTACATCCACATCAAGCTGTTCAAGGACACGCCCCGGGACGATCTGGAGATGTTCCTGCCCAATCGGGGGGTCAGGATGAAGCTGTTCGACCGCATCAAGCTGGTGGTGACCGGCCTGGGCAGCGTCGGCGCCGGGTTGTTCACGGCGGTCAAGAAACTGCTCTTCGCCGTGCTTCACCCCACCACCCTGGTGATGACCCTGGGGGGGTTTGGCGGCATCGTGGTCCAGCAGGTGATGAAATTCCTGGCCCAGCGCAATGAATACCTGAAATACCTGTCTCAGAAGCTCTATACCCACAATCTGGCCTCCAACCGGGCGGTGATCGGTCGGGTGGCGGAGCGGGCCTCGGAGGAGCAGGTCAAGGAGGCGTTGCTGGTCTGGTATCTGCTGCATCGGAACTGGCAGCCGGTGAGGCCGGAGCCGACGGCCTTGGAAGCGGCCATGGCCGACTATTTGCGGGAGCGTTTCGGGGTGGAGACCGTGGTGGCCGCCGGCCCAGCCTTGGCCCTGCTGGCGGAAACTGGGCTGCTGGCCGGGGCGCTTCGGTTTTCCGACCAGGGCGGTCTACAATAGCCCCCCTGAACCCCTAATATCCATAGAGAGTTTCCCCATGCCCAACGACTGGACGCCTGCTACCTGGCGACAGCGCCCCGCCCTGCAAATGCCCGAGTACCCGGACTCCGAGCATCTGGCCCAGGTAGAGGCGCGCCTGGCCCAATCCCCGCCCCTGGTGTTCGCCGGCGAGGCCCGGACCCTGCGCGAGCACCTGGCCGAGGTGGCCGAGGGGCGGGCGTTTTTGCTCCAGGGGGGGGATTGCGCCGAGAGCTTCGCCGAGTTTCGGGCCGATAACATCCGCGACACGTTCCGGGTGCTGTTACAGATGGCGGTGGTGCTCACCTTCGCCGCCGCCTGCCCCGTCATCAAGGTGGGGCGGATGGCTGGCCAGTTCGCCAAGCCCCGCTCCCAGCCCACCGAGACCGTGGACGGGGTGACCCTGCCCGTCTACCGGGGCGACAGTGTCAACGCCATGGACTTCACCCCCGAGGCCCGCATCCCGGACCCGGAGCGGCAGATTCGCGCCTATTCCCAGGCCGCCGCCACCCTTAACTTATTGCGGGCCTTCGCCCAGGGCGGTTATGCCGACCTGCACCGGGTCCATAGCTGGAACCTAGACTTCGTGACCAGCAGCGCCCAAGGGGAACGCTACCAGGACCTGGCCGAGCGCATCACCCAGACCCTGGACTTCATGGCAGCCTGCGGTATCACCGCCGACACCGCCCCCCAGCTTCGGGAGACCCAGTTCTACACTTCACACGAAGCCTTGCTGCTGGGCTACGAGCAGGCCATGACTCGGGTGGACAGCCTCACCGGCCAGTGGTACGACACCTCCGCCCACCTGCTGTGGATCGGCGAGCGCACCCGCCAGCCCGATGGCGCCCATGTGGAGTTTCTGCGCGGCGTGGAGAACCCCATCGGCGTCAAACTCGGCCCTACCACCAGCCCCGACGCCATGTTGCGGCTGATGGATATCCTCAACCCCACCAACGACCCTGGCCGACTGACCCTGATTGCCCGCATGGGCGCCGACAAGGTGGAAGAGTCCCTGCCGCCCCTGGTCCGGGCCGCCCGGCGGGAAGGGCGCAAGGTGGTGTGGTCCTGCGACCCCATGCACGGCAACACCATCAAGTCCTCCAGCGGTTATAAAACCCGGCCCTTCGAGCAGGTGCTAGACGAAGTGCGGCGGTTCTGCGCCGTGCATCGGGCCGAGGGCAGTCACGCTGGCGGAGTGCATTTCGAAATGACCGGCCAGGATGTCACCGAGTGTACCGGCGGCGCCCAGGCCATCACCGACGGGGATCTGGCTGACCGTTATCATACCCAGTGCGACCCTCGGCTCAATGCCTCCCAAAGCCTGGAACTGGCGTTTCTCATCGCCGAGACCCTGAAGCAGGAACAGGCCGCCCGGGAGGACAGTTGAGCATGGGCCGGATGCTGATGGTAATGCAGCGCCCTGGGGCCGCCACCGGTCGGCTGGGGGAGCGCTTGCAGGCCCAGGGCCATACCCTGGAGCTGTGCTGCCCGGTGGCTGGCGAGTCCCTGCCCCGGTCCCTGGACGGCTATGCCGGGGTGGTGGTGTTCGGCGGTCCCATGAGCGCCAATGACAAGCTGCCCTGCATCCGCGCCCAACTGGACTGGATTCCCAGGGCGTTGGAAGCTGGGCTGCCGTTTCTAGGGGTCTGTCTGGGCGCCCAATTGTTGGCCAAAACCCTGGGGGGAGAGATTGGCCCCCGGGACGACGGGGTGGCGGAGATCGGCTATGTGCCCATCCGCCCCACCCCGGCAGGGGCGGGCCTGTTCGACGGCCCGTTGACGGTGTATCACTGGCACCAGGAGGGCATCCGCCTACCCGCCGACGCGGTATTGCTGGCCGAGGGGGAGACTTTCCCCACCCAGGCTTTCCGCCATGGGGACCGGACCTACGGTCTGCAATTTCACCCGGAAGTGACTCGTGCCATGATGGAAGAGTGGCAGCACCGGGCCGCCGAGTCCCTGGACCTGCCCGGCGCCCAGTCCGCCGACCAGCAGCGGGCTGGGTTCGAGCGTCACGACGCCGCCCTGGGGCGTTGGCTGGATGGGTTTCTGGAACACTGGCTGGCATCCTGAAGCACCCATCCAGGCCGCGGCCGAACGAATGGTGTCGGGCTTAGCCCTGCCGTCCCGGCAGCCAGCCCCGGGTAGGGCGCCGTGGCCAGGACCGGCGCGGCCTCGCTAGGGAGTCGTCCCACGGGCTGCGATTCGCCTCCCGCACCGCATCGGCCCGGCTGATGCCTATGTCTTTGAGCATCTGCTCATCCAGTTCCAAAAGCTCCCGGCGCTGGCGGGCCAGTTCCCGGGCCCGCAACCAGCGCGCAACCAGCCGACCGGCGAATTCCAGGGCAAGACTCCAAAAGCCTGGCCTATGTTGAGAATAGAAGCTGGATGCCCCCATGGCCTCACCCTCTGCTGTTGTGAATAGATGTAGCCACTATGGAGTCGGTCTGTTGATTCGTCCAACGAATAGATTTTATAGTAGACATCATGATTTCTAATGAAACTAAGGCCGCCCCCATGACCCCTTCCCTGGATACCGATTTACTGCGCACCTTCGTGACCATCGTTGATAGCGGTAGCTTCACCCAGGCCGCCCGGCTAGTGCATCGCACCCAGTCGGCGGTGAGCATGCAGGTTAAAAAGCTCGAAGAGGTCGTCGGCAAGACCCTGTTCCAGCGGGTTGGTCGTAGCGTCAGCCTGACCGCCGAGGGGGAGCTGCTGTTGCACTATGCTCGGCGGATTCTGCGCCTGCACGAGGAGGCCATGGCCACGTTCACCCAGCCGGAAATGGTGGGCACGGTACGGGTCGGTACTCCCGATGACTACGTGGCGCGGTTTCTGCCGGGGGTGCTGGCCGCTTTCGCCCGCTCCTATCCCCGGGTGCAGGTGGCGGTGCGCTGCGAACCCAGCCGCAACCTGACTGTGGCCCTGGAGAAGGACGAACTGGATCTGGCCCTGATTACCTGTCATCCAGGCACGGAAAGCGGCGAGATTCTGCGCTGGGAGCGGGCGGTCTGGGCCACCTCCGAGCGCCACTGCGTTCACGAGGAGGACCCCCTGCCCCTGGCGGTGTTCGACGAGACGTGCGTGTTCCGGATCTGGGCTCAAAAGGCTTTGGACGGGGTGGGCAAGAGCTACCGCATCGCCTATTCCAGCCCCAGCATCAGCGGCATTCTAGCGGCGGTGACCGCTGGTCTGGCCACCACCGTGCTGGCTCGTGGCATCCTGCCCGACGGGGTGCGGGAGCTGCGGTCCGAGGAGGGCTTCCCGGAACTGCCCATGGTGGCCATCGCCTTGCATCGGTCGCCGGGCAAGCGCTCCCGAGTCATTGATTGCCTTGGCGATTATCTGGTGGACGGGTTTCGGGGCGACGAGATGCGGGCGGCCTGAATCAGGGGCTTTGGGTGCGGTCCTCCAGTACGTCCTCCACGTACAGCATCCGCGCCAGCACCAGCAGCACCACGGTCAGGGGCGTGGCCAGCAGCAGTCCCAGTAGGCCCAGGGCCAGGCCCAGGGCCAGTTGAGCGGTGAGCAGCAGGGCTGGGGCCAGGGTCAGTACTCGGCGTTGAATCAGGGGCGTGATGAGATAGCTTTCCACGGTCTGGATACCCAGATACAGCAGCACCACATATAGGGCCAAGGTGGGACTCAGGGCCAGGCCGGTGAGCACCGCCGGCACCGCCGACAGCACTGGGCCGATATTGGGAATGAAGGCCAGCAGCGCCGCTAGCAAGGCCAGGGTGGGGGCGGAGGGTAACTCCAGCAGCATTAGCCCCAGCCAGGTCAACAGACCCACTACGGTCATGGAGGCGATCCGCCCCACCAGCCACCAATGCAGGGCATGCTCGAGGGCTTCCAGTACCTGCCCGGCCCGGTCGCGACGGGTCGGAGCCACCAGTCTCAGCAGCCCCTGCCTGTACAATCCCGGTTCGAGAGTGAGATATAGGCCGTTGGCCAAAATTACCAGTAGCCCGGTGGCGGCGCCCAAAGCCGTGGAGAAGACCCCGGCCAGGCGCTGTACCAGTTCCGGGGTGATGGTCATGGAGCGCCCCTCGGCCAGGGTGCGCGTCAGGATGGCCTCCACCACCGGCGGCGGCCGCAGCTCCTGGTCCAGGTAGTCCAGGGCCTTGGGAATGGTATTGGCTAGTTCGTCCAGACCGGTGGTTATCAGCGGTCCCAGCAGCCAGGCGGCGACGCCCAAGGCGGCCAGCAGCAGCAGGCTGACGAACCACACCATCCCGACCAGGGGCAGCCGGGTATAGTGGTGCAGGCGCTGGGCGATACCCCGCAGAAACACCGCCAGCAACACCCCGGCGAACAACAGCAGCAACACTTCCACCAACTGCCAGGCCAGTAGTAGCACGACGATCACGGCCGCCACCACCAGGGTGCGAACGAAGGTACGGTGGGCCATGGCCCGCAGATCGGGATTGTGCACGTCAGGCTCCGGCGGCGGTTACGGGGCCGTTCACCTTAGCACGGTATATTGGCTTGGCTGCACGCTGTCCGATTGGCGGCTAATCTCAACGTTGGGGGTTGAACCCTGTCCACGACGGAGGAGCCATGAAGCATCTCGAACTGAAAGGCGCCCGGGTGCCCGCCCTGGGGTTCGGCACTTTCGAGCTGACCGGGCCGGACTGCGCCGAAATGGTCCGCTATGCCCTGGAGCTGGGCTACCGGCACCTGGACACCGCCCAGATCTACGGCAACGAAGACGCAGTGGGCAAGGGCATGGGGAGCGCCGGAGTGGATCGAGAGGAGATATTCTTGACCACCAAGGTATGGATGGATCAACTGGCCTACGCTGATGTGAAGCGCTCCGCCGAGGCAAGCCTCACTAAACTCGGCGTTGATTACGTGGATCTACTGCTGATCCACTGGCCCAATACCGCTGTGCCCTTGGGGGAAACCCTGCAAGCCCTGGCGGAACTGCGGGAGGCGGGCAAGACCCGGTTTATCGGGGTCAGCAACTTTACTGTGGCTTTGCTGGCCGAGGCGGTGGACACCCACGGCGCCGAGTTGCTATGCAATCAAGTGGAATATCACCCGTTTCTGTCCCAACGACCGGTGCTGAACTGGCTGCGGGACCATGACCTGATACTCACCGCCTATAGCCCCCTGGCCCGGGGACAAGTGCTGGATGACGCCACTTTGAAGCGGGTCGCCGGGCGCCACGGCAAGACCCCCACCCAGGTGGCTCTGCGCTGGTTTTTGGAGCAGGACAACGTGGCGGCCATCCCCAAAGCCTCCAGCCGGGCGCACTGTAAGGCTAATTTCGAAATTTTCGATTTCGCCTTGAGCGAGTTGGATATGCAAGAGATCGCGGGCTTGACCGGCAACACGCGGCTTATCAACCCGGACTGGGCGCCGACTTGGGATGGGCCTTAAACTCCTGAGAAAGAGCTGTTTTACAGCAGTTCCACCGGGTCCACGTCCAGGGACCAGCGCACCTTGCGGGCGGCTTTCAGGGTCCCCAGTCGTTCCACCCAGCCGCCCAGGAATTCGTGCAAGGACTTGCGTTCCGGGGCCTGAATCAGCAGTTGCGCCCGGTAGCGCCCGGCCCGGCGCTCCATGGGGGCGGGCACCGGACCCAACAGCTCCAACCCGGGCGGCGCCCGATCCAGGCCCAGGGCCGTGGCCTTGTTGAGAAACGCCATGGGTGAGTCCTGATCCTTGGCGTCGGCCCGCAGCAACGCCTGGTGGCTGTATGGCGGCAGTCCGGTCACGTAGCGTTCCTCCAGGGTGGCGGCGGCGAAAGCGGCGTAACCCTGGCGCACCAGACTGAGCAACAGGGGGTGATCGGGGTGATGGGTCTGTACCGTCACCAGTCCCGGCTTGTCGGCTCGCCCGGCCCGGCCGGCCACCTGGATAATCTGCTGAGCCATGCGCTCCCCGGCGCGGAAATCCGACCCGAATAGCCCCTGATCGGCATTGACGATGCCCACCAGAGTGACCTCGGGGAAGTGATGTCCCTTGGCCAGCATTTGGGTGCCTAGCAGTAGCCGCCGTCGGCCAGCGTGGATGTCGGCCAGTAATTTGTCCAGGCTCCCCCGGCGGCGGGTGCTATCTCGGTCGATCCGAGCGATGCCCTGGTCTGAAAATTCCCGTTTGAGCATCTGCTCCACCCGCTCGGTGCCGGCCCCCAAGGCCCGCAGGTCGATGCTGCCACAATCCGGGCAGCGGTCCAGCAGCGGTTGTCGGTAGCCGCAGTGGTGACAGATCAGCCGGTGGTGGCGCAGGTGCAGGGTTAGATGGGCATCGCAGTTCCGGCATTGGCCCAGCCAGCCGCATTCGTGGCAGATCAGGGTGGGGGCGAAGCCTCGGCGGTTTAGGAACAGCAAGACCTGTTCGCCCCGCTGAAGATGCGCCCGTATCCGCGCCAGCAGGGGCCGGGACAGTCCTTCTTCCATTTCCTGGCGGCGTACGTCCAGAAGCTCGATAGGGGGTTCCACGGCCCGACCCACCCGAGCTGGTAGGGGCAGTTCTTCATAACGGCCGCGACGGACGTTATACAAGCTTTCCAGGGACGGGGTGGCCGACCCCATCAACACCGGTATCCCCCTCTGGCGGGCGCGCATCACCAGCAGATCCCGGGCATGGTAGCGAAAGCCTTCTTGTTGTTTGAGCGAAGGGTCGTGTTCTTCATCGACGATGAACAGCCCGGGATTGGGCAAGGGCGCGAACACCGCCGAGCGGGTGCCGATCACCACCGCCGCCTGGCCGTTCCGGGCCATGAGCCAGGCATCCAGTCGTTCCCGGTCGTTCAGGGCTGAATGCATCACCACCAGGGGGTAGGGCAGGCGGCGGCGGACCCGTTCCAGCAACTGGGGCGTCAGGCCGATCTCCGGCACCAGCACCAACACTTGGCGACCCTGGGCCAGGACCTGTTCCATGATACGCAGATAAACCTCGGTCTTGCCGCTGCCGGTGACCCCATTGAGCAGAAACACCCCGAAGCCATCCAGGGCGGCGCGCACGGCATTCACGGCCCGGCGCTGATCTGGGTTCAGCACGGGCGGTTCATCCCGGCGCGGGGACGGTTCCAGCGCGGGGACGAACTCGGTATCACTGAGTTCCACCCAGCCCCGCTCCCGGATCGCCCGCAGCAGGTCACTACTCGGGGTCAGCTCCCGGCGCAGTAGCGGCGCGGCCACGCCTTGCGGGTGGCGACTCAGAAAGTTCAGGATCTGTCGGCGTCTAGGCGCGCGGGACACGGCATCCCCGGCTAGCGCCTCGCGACCGGCGTCGGTGAGCCGCCACAGGGTGACGGATTCGAAGCGGGCCGGTTGGCCCTTGCGTAAAGGCGCGGGCAGCAGGGTGGCGTATACCTCTCCCGGCGGGTGGTGATAGTAGCGGACCGCCCAAGCAGCCAGTTCCAGTAAGTCGGGGGCGATCAGCGGCTCGGAGTCCAGAACCTCCAGGGCCAGACGCAGCCGTTCCGGGGTTAGGGGGCTGCTCGTCCGCAGTTCCACTAAGACCCCCACCTTGCGACTGCCGCCCAGGGGCACACGCACCCGGATGCCAGGGCGTAAACTGGCCGGGTCCAGCCCAGTCGGAATCAGGTAATCCAGCCCCTCAGTCAGGGGAGAGGGAACGGCGATTCTGAGGATGGAAGGGTTCACGGGAAGCGCCGTTTGGCCTGTGGATAACTTTGTGGATAACTTTGTGGATAACTTTGTGGATAAGGTTCGGTTTTTGGCCTAAGTCCTGGCGGGTGTTGGGTTTTTTGCAATGCCATAAAAAAATATATATTACTATCAATGAATTACAAAATGCTGGCCAACCAGCATCCTGTCCGCTTATCAACCTGAAACCAATCCGCCCTGTGTATAACTCTGATTTTTAAAGTCATGTCAATCCCGCTTTGTAAGCCGCTCGATGATCGGTAATGACCAGTGCCAATAAAGTGATGCTAGCCGAATGACTAACACCAACCCCATGCCGACCAAGGCAGGCCAGGGCGGGGGAATGGCCAGGGCATCCAGAATCACATATAGGGCGCCGCCGAACAGAGAGGCGGTGGCATAGACTTCTTGACGTAGCACTAAGGGGACATCCCCACACAGCAGGTCGCGGATCACCCCGCCGGCCACCCCGCTCATGGCGCCCATCATGATGACCACCAAAGCCGGAGCGTCGAAGCTCTGGGCCTTGGCCGCTCCCAATATGGTGAATACGGCCAGACCCAAGGCGTCGGCCACCCGCAGAGTGCCTATCGGCACCTCCCCCCGAGGGGAGTAGATGAAAGTGGCCACCGCCGCTGCGGCAGCCACGATCAGATACGTGGTATCGACGATCCAGAACACCGGCTGGGCGCCCAGCAGCAAATCCCGCAAGCTGCCTCCGCCCACGGCGGTGACCCCGGCCACCACCACCACACCGAATAAATCCAGGCGGGCGCGGCTAGCGGCAATGGCGCCGCTGGTGGCGAAAACGGCGATACCAAACAGATCCAGGTAATAAAGCATCAGAGTTGAGGCAGTGGCTCGATCATGGGACGCAAGGGTAGTTTAAACCAGGGAGTATAGTGGGTTTGCTCGGGGCGGCGGGCGGCGCGCCCGTCAATCCGGGGCGAACACCGGTCCCCGGGGGCCTTCCAGCCGTCGCAGGGGATAGCCGTACAAGCGGCTCAAATGGGCCTCGCTCAGTAGTTCTTGGCAGCGCCCTTCCAGGGTTTCTCCCGCTCCGAACAGCAGCAGCGCCCGATCGCAGAACCGGGCCGCAAGGCTGGGATCATGGGTCACCATGACCCAAGCCCGGCCCTGGGCCGCTACCCGTTCGGCCAGCCGTTCCAGCAAACGGATCTGATGAGCCAGGTCCAGATGGTTGGTAGGCTCGTCCAGCAGCCACAGGGCCGGGTCCTGGGTGAGCAGGGTGGCCAGGCCCAGCCGTCGCCGCTCCCCTCCAGACAGGGATTGCACAGCACGTTCTTCCAAGCCCGCCAGCCCCACCTCGGCCAGGGCCGAACGGGCCTCGGCCAGGTCTTGGGCCGACTCCCAACCCCAACGGGAGAGATGGGCATGGCGGCCGATCAGGGCGGTTTCCAGGACCGTAGCTGGAAACGCATCCTCGTGGTCTTGGGGCAGCAGGCCAAGTCGGCGGGCCACTCGGGCGCGGGGCAGCTCCGCCAGGGAGCGGCCGTCCAATAGCACTTGACCGGCTGCGGGGGGATGCAACCCCGCCAAAGTGTGGAGTAGGGTGGTTTTGCCCACCCCGTTGCCCCCCAGTATCGCCAACCGTCGGCCCGGCGTCAGCATCAGGTTCAGCGCCCCGCACACGGGCTTGCCGGCCACGCTTACGGTCAGGTTCTGGCAGGCCAGTATGGGGGCTACCATGTCCGTCGGCGGCCCCGGCCACTGTGCAGCAGATAGAGAAACAAGGGCACCCCCAGCAAGGCGGTAACGGCCCCCACAGGCAGTTGCCGGGGGGCTAGCAGCGTTCGGGACAAGGTGTCGGCCAGCACCAGTAGGCTGCCCCCCGCAAGCACTGCCGACGGCAGTAGCAGGCGGTGGTCGCTGCCCAGGCTCAGGCGTAGCAGGTGGGGAGTGACCAGGCCCACAAAGCCCACGCTGCCAGCCACGGTGACCGCCCCCGCCGCCAGTAGCGAGGCCAGCACATAAACGACCAGTCGCAGTGGTCCCACCGCCACCCCCAAGCTGCCGGCCAACAGTTCGCCGTGGGCCAGGACATTCAAGGAGCGGGCCAGGGGCAGAGAGACCAGCAGCCCCAGCCCCAGCGCCAACAGGGCGCCGAGGGGGGGCGGGGGCGAGGACAGGTCGCCCATCAGCCAGAACAACATACCCTTGAGATCCATGGCTGGGGCCAGGCTCAGCAGCAGGCTGATCAGAGCGCCCC
>CAZQXD010000078.1:0-18907 GCA_964597315.1 uncultured Candidatus Competibacteraceae bacterium | reverse complement strand
GGGTCTGTCTCCCGAAGCCACGGCGGAGGATGTCGACACGGTGCTGGAACGCTTGGAGCGGCTGTTCAAGGCGCTCCATCAGGCCGCAGACCGGCAGCAGCGCATGGATCATATCGGCGCCGATGCCGACAACTTTGGCCGCTGGCTGGCCAATCTCTGCGCCGATTGCGCTTCGGACCTGGCCGGGTTGCCGGTGGAGGAAGCCGCCCCCGGCCTGATCCAGCGTTTCGAACAAGCCCGGGACGACCGCCGGGAACATTCCCGCCTGGAGGAACATCTGCGCGCCCTGGATGGGGAGCTGGCCGAGCTGCGCCAGAGCCGGGAGGATGCCGAAGCGACCCTGGAACGGCTGTTGCGGGAGGCTGGGGTGGAGCGGGTGGAGGACCTGCCCGAGGCGGAGCGCCGCGCTCGGGACTACCGGGAAACCCGCAAGGAACTGGACGGCGTGGAACGGCAGTTGCGGGCCGAACCGGTGGCCTTAGATGAACTGCTACGCCAGGCCGCCGAACTGGAGGCGGACACCCTGACCACGGAGTTGCCGCGCTTGGAGGAACAGGTGGAGCGCCTGGACGGCCAGCGTCGCCAACAGGACCAAACGGTATGGGATCTGGGACAGCGCCTGGACAAGATGGACGGCGGCGACGCGGCGGCGGCGGGGGCGGCGACGGCCCAGCAGTGCCTGGCGCAAATGCGCGATCTGGTGGATCGCTATGTGCGGACCCGGCTCGGCAGCCTGGTGCTAAGCCGGGAACTGGACGCCTACCGGGAACGGCATCAGGGACCGGTATTGAGCCGCGCCGGGGAACTGTTCAGCCGTATGACCCTGGGCGGCTTTGTGGGCCTGAGCAGCGGTTTCGACGCCGCCGACCGGCAAGTGCTACTGTGCCAGCGCCCCGATGGCCGGACGGTGGGCGTGGAGGGCTTGAGCGACGGCGCCCGGGATCAGCTCTATCTGGCCCTGCGCCTGGCCAGCCTGGAGTTGCAGGCCCGGCGTGGGGAGCCAGCGCCCCTGGTGGTGGACGATGTACTCATCAACTTCGACGACGACCGCTCCCGGGCAACCCTGGAAATCCTGCTGGAACTCTCGGCCCATGCCCAGGTGCTGTTTTTCACCCATCACCAAGGGCTAGCCGGGCTGGCCGAGCGGGTATGCGCCACAGGCTCGGCCCAACCGGTGTTGATCGAACTGGGGGATTGAGGGGGACTAGCCCGCGCCCTCACGCCTTTGGCTTCACATTCTGATTTGTCGAGGGCTACAACAACAAGATCAGGGTCTTGAAGCGGCGCTGTTATGGGCTGCTCAATCTCACGCACCTGTTCCAGCGGTTGCACCTGGACCTGGAAGGCTATCAGCTCTTCGGACACGCCGGAGGCCACAAGATATGGGAGGCGCCACAGTAAGTCTGGGAGAGCCTTGACGACTCCCTCATTTTCTCTATGATGGATATACAAATGTGTCTCCAAAGTGTATCCAATGAATAAATCCTCAAATTACCGAATCAGGGTTGAACCTGAACTACATCAAGAATTCTTAGATGCCTGTAGGTCTGAAGACAAACCCGCGGCGCAAGTGATAAGGGAGTTTATGAAGGCATATGTTGAGAAAAGTCATGCTGAGAAGCAAGCAGACTTATTTATGTTAGAGCCTTCCAGTAATTATAAAAAACAGGGGAAATAAAAATGGAAAGCAGCATTACATTTGACCCCACAAATGTATCTAACAAATCGTATCTCGATACAAAAAACCACTCTCCAACACCCGCAACCCCAGAACAAAGCAATATTAGTGTAATCTCGCTATTTTCAGGTTGTGGTGGAATGGATTTAGGGTTCCAAGGAGGCTTTACGTTTCTTGGCCGTCATTACAACCGCCATCCCTTTCAAGTAATATGGGCTTGCGAAATAAATGAGGCCGCGTGTAGAACTTATCGCCAGAACGTCAGCAAGCATATTCGAAAAGGCGACATCTGGGATTTGATCGATGAACTGCCGTCGCAAACCGATGTTGTTATCGGAGGCTTTCCATGCCAAGACATTTCCGTAAACGGAAAAGGCGCTGGCATCGCGGGAAAGCATAGCGGCTTATATCGCGCCATGGTAGAAGCCGTTGAACGAACCAAGCCAAAGATATTCGTTGCCGAAAATGTTAAAGGTCTTCTGATGCACCATCATGCCGGCGCACTCAAAAAGGTATTAGGGGACTTTGGCGCTATCGGTTATGACGTAACGTATCAACTCTATCACGCTGCTGATTTCGGCGTTCCACAAACCCGCGAGCGCGTAATCATCGTTGGGACGCTACCAGGCGTCAAACCCTTTGTACATCCTAAGCCGATCTTGGGTGCAAATAGCTACGTTACTGCCATGGATGCTATCCATGACTTGATCGGACTACCCGAAGATGAATCATTCAATCACATCTGGAGCCGAGCAAACCGTAGCCCTGATCAAGGTGATAGAAGACTGATAGCTGATCGCGCTGGTTACACCATACGAGCCGAATGTCATGGGAATATTCAGTGGCATTATGAACTGCCACGACGGATCTCCATGCGGGAAGCAGCCCGCATTCAGTCATTCCCGGACACCTTCATCTTCGATGCAAAGCTTCGAGAAACCGAGCGCCAAATTGGGAACGCTGTCCCTCCAGTTTTGGCTTGGCATATTGCTAAAGCCATCTCTACCTCGCTAAAGTCATAAACCAACCAGAATGACAAAGAATGAATTTGAAAAGTTACTGGATTCAATCGCCGAACAACTTACGCAAGAAGCCAGGAACACGCCTTTCACATCCGCAAAAGAATTCGAGGGTCGCGTCAGAGACGTGATCAACGACGACATTAGCGATACTGAAATAGAAATCGACTTCAACCCTCATCCGCAGGCTTTTCCCGATATAGCGGTTGGAGAGTTTGGAATCGAGGTAAAATTCACCACCAACGATACATGGCGAAGTGTTGCAAACAGCATTCTAGAGACTAACCGGATTGACTCCGTTCAATTCGTCTACATCATGTTCGGCAAGATGGGCGGTACTCCGACTGTCAAGTGGGGCGAATACGAAAAGTCTGTAATGCACGTCCGCACTTCCCATGTTCCAAGATTTGAGGTGGAAATAGGCGCTGAACAATCACTTTTTGATCGGATAGGAATCTCCTACGATGACTTTCGAGTTTCCGACATGCATGAAAAGATGGAACACATTCGAAATTACGCCCGTGGGCGATTAAAATCCGGCGAACGGTTGTGGTGGCTGGAAGACCGACCAGGTGAAGAACACACTCTTCCTATACAAGCCCGTCTATACACGAAGCTGCCAATCGAGGAAAAGAAAAGATTACGCGCGGAAGCCATCTTGCTGTGTCCTGAGATCGTATCTTCGGGACGCTCTCGAAACAAGTATGATGATGTTGTTCTGTACCTGTTGACCTACCACGGCGTTTTGGCCCACCAGACACGCGATATGTTTTCTGCTGGAAGCGTGGCAAACCCTACCAACGACAATAAAGGTGGAATCTACATTCAACGAGCCATAGAACTACTTGAGGACGAAATACAAGAAGCCGCAATGCGCATGGATGATGCTCTATTCGTAGAATATTGGGGTGCATTTGTCCCCCCAAACCTACGCATCAAGGAATGGCTTCGTCGCGCTGATGAATATGCGAAGGATTGGACACCTTCGGAAGTATTGTTTCTCGACAAAAGCAGATGACCGACACACTTATTCAGACGCCCCTGGTGGTGGACGATGTACTCATCAACTTCGACCACGACCGCTCCCAAGCCACCCTGGAAATCCTGCTGGAACTCTCGGCCCATGCCCAGGTGCTGTTTTTCACCCATCACCAAGGGCTAGCCGGGCTGGCCGAGCGGGTATGCGCCACAGGCTCGGCCCAACCGGTGTTGATCGAACTGGGGGCTTGAGTGAATAGCAAGTCTAGCCCTCACTCCATTGGTTTCACATTCTGATTGTGCCGGAACAGGTTATTCGGATCATACTGGGCCTTGAGGGCGGCCAACCGGGCGTACTGTCCGGCGAAAGCCGAGCGCATCATGGCGTCGCCCTCCTCCTGGAAACCGGCGAAGTTCAGATAGCGGCTACCATCGGAGTACGGTGCCATATCGTCCATAAAAGCCCGCAGCCAGCCGATATTGGCGGCATCATCGGTCGGGTCTTGCCAGTTGGCCTCGGGGCTGAGCAGAAACGCCGCCTTTCGGCCATGGAAAGCGGCCTGGTCTGGACCCACCCGACTCACGGTGCCACCCACATGCCATAGGTCGATGGTGGAGTAGGGGGACACCTGACGCCGGGCATGGGCGACGATGCGGTCGATGGCCGGATCGTCCAGCCGGGACAGGTTCAGGGATTTCCAATAATAGCGCATGCCGTCCGGGTAGTCGGCATCGAACATTTGCTGGGCCTGGACGTAGGGCATCACGCCGCTGTGGTCCGCCAGGGGCGCACCAAAATCCAACAGCGGATGCAGTACCCGTCGGCCCTCCTCCACCGGCCCGGCATATAGGCCCCCTAGCAGCACGAAAGGGGTGTGATGAATGTTCTCCGGGAACACCTCCGGTTCCGGAGGGATGACGCCACAAGCCAGAATGCTGCTGACCTCGTCGGGAGCGGCCTGGCTAAAGTCCCGGTAATGGCGAATCGCCTCTTTCATGCGCTCCCCACGGCCATCGTGAAAGGCGAATACAAACATGACCTCCGGCCCGACGGGATGCAGGCGAAACTCAAAAGTCGTCACGACCCCGAAGTTGCCGCCCCCACCCCGCAAGCCCCAGAGCAGGTCGGGGTTTTCGGTGGCGCTGGCCCGCAGGATGCGGCCATCGGCGGTCACCACCTCGGCGGCCAGCAGATTGTCGCAACTCAGGCCGTGTTTATTGCGCAGCCAGCCGAAACCACCCCCCAGAGTCAGGCCAGCGACGCCGGTTTTGGAGTACACCCCGCCGGGAGTGGCCAGGCCGTGACGCTGGGTGGCCGCGTCTACCTGACCCCAAGTGGCTCCGCCTTGGACTCGGGCAATACGGGCCTCGGGGTCCACCTCTATGGCTTGCATGGGGGACAGGTCCATGACCAGTCCGCCGTCGCAGGTGCCGTGACCAGCCACATTATGACCACCCCCCCGCACCGCCAGGGGCAAACCGCTATCCCGTGCATGGTGGATACAGGCCACCACGTCCTGTACGTTGGCGCAGCGGGCGATCATGGCCGGATAACGGTCGATGACGCCGTTCCAGACGGCCCGAGCCTGGTCGTATTGAGGATGGCTGGGACCGATGAGTTCGCCTTGCAGCCGGTCGGCCAACGGGTGGCCAGTGGACACAGGCAAATGGTTGCTCACGGTTGACATGGCTTGATTCCTCTTATTGAGAATGACGTCGTCATTAATCGCCGCTGTCGGCTGAATTCGATCAGCCGGTTTTTCGATCCCACCGCGCCACGTTCCGAGTCAATAGCAATACGTCGGTGTCATAGGGGTAACAGGCATGAGGGACCACCGAACGCCGATCCACGATTTCGTAGCCGTGTTGCTGGTAGAGCCGTAGCGCCGTCGTGTTCTGCTCAAAGACCTGAATGCTCAGCTCCTGGCAGCCCTCGGCCACGGCCAGGGCATTGGCGATATGCAACAGACAAGACCCCAACCCCTGCTTGCGGGCTTGGAGCAGGGTGGCCAAGCCGTTGATATAAAAACTACCCGGAACCCGGGCTTCCAGCTCCACCATGGGCCGCTCCAGCTCCGGGTAGTCGGCGGGGTCGGGGGCCTGATTGGCCGGGGGCAGGCGGTAGGCCAGCAACAGGGCGACCACCTCTCCCCGTTTCTCGGCCACCACTGCGTTGCGGTAGGAAAAGTTGCCCTCCCCCCGGGCCACCAGCTCGGCGCCTACCTCCATGGGCGACTGCCCTGAGTCGGTCAGCCCGGACCAGAGATGGCGGGGCAGCCCCTCCCCAGCCATATCCATCAGCCGGGCGATGGCGGCGCTATCGCCCACCGCCGCCCAGCGAAACGGCTTGGGGAACAGAGGGTGTTGATGTTGTGGATTCATGGGCACTCGCTCCTCGCTGGGGGGTTTGGAGGCGAGAATAGCGGCCCCGTGTTTCCGAAGGACTTCGCGATGGCGTTCCTGGGTTTCAACTATTTCATCTGCGTTGCTCGAACGGCAAAAAGCCATGGGTTGCCCGTGACCCCTGCGTAGCGTGCGCGGCATATCTGTACAGAGCGGGGAAAAAAAAGCCAGGGCCGGTCGTCACCGGCGCCTGGCTGTTTGTAGCCGCTCATCCCGCGACGGGAGTCGGACATCAGGCCATAAAATGATGGTCCTGAGCACCTTTCCGGGGCACGAGCCGAACCCCGGTCCCCAGCCGCTGCCTGATCCGCACCTTCAAGCCCAACCACCGGGAAAACCCGGATGCGAACCGCTTGACCCAGTGCCCCATGGCCTGGGTGCGCGCTTGGCGGGCGCGGTGCAGATGATCGATGATACTCATGGAGGCCGCAGTGTTAGCGGGCGAATTTCCATGCACCTGTTCAACGTGTTGAAGTGTCTTAGTCAGCATGAGAGGGTCTCCTCTATTGCGCGCCTCGATGTGTATGGCGCGTGCTGTTCAGGGCAGCCATATGTCCGCCGAAAGTCAGGCACTATTAGGCATGATGTGTTGCGATGCAGCAAATGATATAAACTCATGCCCAGTTAAAAGAAAATTGGTGGTGCTTCAAATCAGGCGCTAGCCATGGGTTTGAGGCAAACCCATGGGAGTCTTGCCGACGGCATGGCGCGTGTCCTATGATCCTGCGTCTTTCCGGCGCTTCATCGTCGACCAAGATAAAACTGCCGCTTACAGCCCGCCATCTGAGCGGGCCGCCCCGGAGGTATTCCGTGAGTACAGGATTAATCGCGCTTCTCGACGACGTCGTGGGCCTCGCCAAAGTAGCGGCGGCATCAATTGACGACGTGGCCGGGCAGGCGGCCAAGGCTGGAATCAAATCGGCTGGCGTGGTGATCGACGATGCTGCGGTCACTCCCCGCTATGTGGTGGGCTTCGCGGCGGAGCGTGAGCTGCCCATCATCGCGAGGATCACCTGGGGATCGCTTCGTAATAAACTCTTGTTTTTGCTGCCCGCTGCCCTTGCCCTCGCCTTTCTCGCGCCCTGGGCCATCACCCCGCTGCTGATGCTGGGCGGGGCATTTCTGTGCTATGAGGGAACCGAGAAAGTCTATGAGGCGCTTTTTCCCCATCAGGCCCATGCCCATGAAGCGCAACTGGCGCCGCCGCCCATCGATCCGAAAGCCCTGGAAGATCAGAAAGTCGCTAGCGCCATCAAGACCGACTTCATTCTCTCCGCCGAGATCATGGCGATTACCCTGTCAGCCGTTCCCGGGAGCGGGTTCTGGACCCAGGCCGCCGTTCTGGCGCTGGTGGGCGTCGGCATCACCCTCCTGGTCTACGGAGGAGTGGCGCTGATCGTGAAAGCCGACGATGTGGGCGTGGCTCTGTCCAAGAACCGGTGGACCGGAATCGTGGGCGGGCTTACCCGGTCGGTCGGGCGCGGCCTGGTCATGGGGATGCCCACGTTTTTAAAGATTCTCGCGGTCGTGGGAACTGCGGCGATGGTCTGGGTCGGCGGGGGCATCATCGTGCATGGACTGGAGGGTTACGGCCTCGCCAGCATAGGCCATGCCATCCACACCGTTGCCGAGGCCGCAGCCCACACTTTTTCGACGGCCTCCGGGGCGGTGGAGTGGATCGTCAGCGCCACGGGATTCGGCCTGGTGGGTCTTGTGATTGGCGCTGCGCTGATTCCGATGGTGGGCTTTGTGCTGGCGCCTGCCTGGGCGCATGTGGCGGCGCTCACCGGCCGGGGCGAAAAACACGCCCCGTAGCCAAAAGCCTTGCCCGTGGCGTGTCCGCCCCCTACAGCGTATCGCCAGTACGGCTATGACCCGATTCGGGAGACCAGTCCATAGACCGCCGCCACGGCCTGCCGCTGACTGGCGGGATCATGCTTGCTGATAACTGTTTCCCGGGAACGGGCGGCCATGGCGGCTCGCAACGCCTTATCGCGCCCCAGTTTCAGCATGGCTTGTGCCAGTTCGTTGATATCGCCAGGTGCAATCAGTATCCCCCCGAGGCCATCCTCGATGACCTCCGGGATGCCCCCCACCCGGGCCGCCACGGGAACAACGCCACAGGCCATGGCTTCCAGCAGCGCCAGCGGCAGCCCCTCTTTCAGGCTGGGCATCAGGAACACATCCGCCAGAGCCAAAAGGTGTTCCACATCGGCCCGAAATCCCAAAAAATGGACCTTGTCGGTCAGGCCCAGCGTTTGCGCCCGCCGCTCTAGATTCGCCCGCAGCGTCCCGTCCCCAATCACCAGCAGGCGGCACGCCAGCCCGCTGCCCACGACCATTCCCATGGCTTCCAAGGTTGCCTCATGGTTCTTGACAGGCTCCAGGCGCCCCACCTGAATGAACGTACACACCTCCTCCCCAGGGGCGAGACCCAGCTCAGAGAGTATCTCCGGTCGAGCCAGGTCGGGTCGAAAGCGCGTCAACTCCACAGTATTGTGAATCAGCCTGCTGCGATTTCGGGGATAACCCTGCCGCAACAGTGAATCCAGCACCGCTTGGGATACGCAAATCACCGCCTCGCAGCGGCTGAAATGCGCGCCTTTCACCAGGGTATGGGCTGTGGCCACCACGGGCAGGCCCAAGCCCCTGGCGGCATGACCACATAGCCAGGCCGCCTTGGACATATGGGCGTGAACGAGGGTCGGTTTTAGGCGATTGAACAACCGTCTCAGGGCCAGTCCGGTTAAGGGATTGTAACGGCTACTGGCGGCCCAGGGATAAACGCTAATCCCCCGCTGTCGTAAACTCCGGGCTAACTCGCCCCGGTCGGGACAGGCCACGGCGACCTCAAGCCCTTCGCGCAACTGCCCAACCGCCAGGTCGATAAGGTGATTTTCAGCGCCTCCAATGCCCGAGGAGGCGGCGACGTGTAGCAGTGCTTTCACGCAATAGATCCCAGTTAATAAGCGCCAGGCGCAACCCGCGTCCGGCCAATGGCTTGGAGCCGAAAACTCAAAACTTTGGCTAAGGTTCAGTATGGCATAGGCGCTGGATACGATGCCCACCATTGCGCCACTCACCGGACGGTTCGGTGAAATCTCGGAAACTAAGCGTTCTGAAACGCGCTGGAAACAATCGAAACCCAAGTCCGCCGAAACGACACGCTGCTGAAATTCCCGGAGCGAATACTTGGGGACGTATTCCGTGTCTAACCGTGCGGACCCACCAGTCCGCCGTCTCGTCCCGAGGAGGACCGCCATGGCATCCTGCTGGCTACGTAGCGCCATTACCCTGAGCCTGGCCCTGTCTGCGGCCAGCGCCCAAGCCCACGACACCACCATCAAGGCAGAACCCACGGCCCAGGCCGAGGCCGAGGCCACCGTACCCCTATACGACAATCTAGGCAACCTCAGCTATCCCATCAGCACCCAAAGCGAACAGGCCCAGCGCTATTTCGACCAGGGTCTGCGTCTGACCTACGCCTTCAACCATCAGGAGGCTCTGAAAGCCTTCCGGGAAGCCCAGCGCCTGGACCCCGACAGCGCCCTGTCCTACTGGGGCGAGGCTTTCGTACTGGGACCTAACATCAACGCCCCCATGGACGCTGCGGCCGACAATCCGGCGGTGGCGGCCATCCGTAAGGCCATGGACCTAGCCCACCACGCCAAACCCCATGAACAAGCCCTGATCGAGTCCCTGAGCCTGCGATACGCCACCGCCCCCGAAGCCGACCGGGCGGCCTTGAACGAAGCTTACGCCGTCGCCATGCTGGAGGCTGCTCGACGGTTTCCAGACGATCAGGAAATCGGCGTGCTGGCCATGGACGCTATCATGAACACCTCTCCCTGGGACTACTGGGAGGCCGACGGCGTCACCCCCAAGGGTCGCATTGGCGAGGCCATCGCCATCGCCGAACGGGTGCTGGCCGCTAACCCCGACCACCCCGGCGCCATTCATTTGTATATCCATCTCACCGAGGCCAGCAACAACCCCTCTCGGGCCGAAGTCTATGCCGACCGGCTAGCAAACTTGATGCCGGGAGCCGGGCATCTGGTGCATATGGCCTCCCATGTCTATTTCCGCATCGGTCGCTATCATGACTCCACGGAAATCAACAAGCAGGCAGTTCAGGTGGACGAGGAGTATCTGGCCCAGGCCGAGGACAGCGATGCCTATGCCCATAGCTACTATCCTCACAATATCCACTTTGTGGTGGCCTCGGCCCAGGTTGAAGGAGACGGGGTTACGGCCATGGAATACGCCAAGCGCCTGGACGGTAAGATTCCGGAAGCGGTCGCCGCCCAAGTGGGCTGGATTCAGGCCATACTCACGGCCCCCTACTTCGTCCACGCCCAGTTCACCGACGCCGAGCAGGTGCTGGCTTTGGCCGAACCCGAGGAGGACTTTCCCTTTATCAAGGCCATGTGGCATTACGCCCGGGCCGTGGCCTGGGTCCAACAAGGAGACTTGGAACAGGCCCGCGCCGAGGCGGCGGCCATCGACCAGCTCAAACGGGATGGCGACTACAGCATGCTGCTGGCCTGGGCGGTACCGGCCCCGGATATCCTCGATCTGGCCCGCCATGTGGTGGAGGGGCGCATCGCCATGGCCGAGGATGACCCGGAGCGGGCGATCCGGGAGTTCGGCATCGCCGTGACCATTCAGGACAGTCTGAGCTATATGGAACCGCCGTTCTGGTATTACCCCGTGCGCCAGTCTCTGGGAGCGGCCTTGCTCCTGGCGGACCGGGCTGAGGAGGCCGAGCAGGCGTTTATCAAGGCCTTGGAGGACTTTCCAAATAACGCCCTGTCCCTATACGGCCTGATGCAGGCCCAGCAGGCTCAGGACAAGCTGGTGGCTGCCCGTGAATCCGAGGAGAAGTTCCGCCGGGCCTGGAACGGCGGGGACCAAAAGATCGAACCGCGGCACATGTAAAGGCATGACCGAACTGGCCTCCGGGCCAGCCCGGAAACTCGGGAGGTAGGCGTGAGAAAAAGATTGCGAACCGCCGGGCTGTGGACCCTGCTGCTGCTGACGCCCCCGGCCCTGGCGGTGTCCAATGGTTGGGAGCCTCCCCCGGCCCCGGTCACCGGGGATGAACCCTACACCCTGGGCTATCAAGCCTTCGAGGCGGGCCGCTGGGCCGACGTAATCCGCCATATGCGCCAAGCCGTCGAGCGCCGCCCCTGGAACGATGAAGCTTATAACCTGCTGGGCTACGCTTACCGCAAGCAGGGAAACTTTCCCTTGGCCCTGGATCACTACCGCACCGCCCTGGAGCTAAATCCCTATAACCTGGGGGCCATGGAGTACCTTGGCGAAGCCTATTTAGAATTGGATCAACCGGACCAGGCCGAGGCGCTGTTGCAGCGGCTGGAAACGGCCTGCCGACGCACCGTCGGCGAACTATCCGACTGCGAACCCTGGCAGGATTTAAAGACCGCCGTGACGGGCTATCGTAGCGCCACGCCCTGAGCCACCAGCTACAGCGCCACTCTCCTTGGCGATGACCCGTGCAAAAGCAGATTGTTATTGCGGCTGCCAAAGCATGCCAGATGGAAGGTGACCGGTCAGCGGGTGTCTTGGTACAATGTGGCTCAAGTCCCCGTGGCACAATTGGATAGCGCAACGCCCTCCTAAGGCGTAGGTTGCAGGTTCGAGTCCTGCCGGGGACGCCAGGTTTGAACCGGTCTGAAATACTTCACACCGGTTTCATCCGCCTGATAGCTTGAAACTATCGGTAGGTCACGACCGCCAGGTTCCGCCAATGGTCCTACCCAATATGGTCCGCAGTCCCATGGCTAACTTGATCTTCGCCCCGGCGCATCAACAGCGGTCCGTTACCCGGTGGCAATCCCACTCCCGACGCTTTGGACACCTTCCTCCTCAGTAGTTACCACAAGCAATTTAGCATTTCCCCCAATAGTCCCTTGCCGACCGCTATGTTGAAATTCAAATTGGTAATCACCAGCTTCCATTGATCGCTTGTCTTGGCTTTCGGGTGGCTGTTGTTTTGAGAGAACCCTTCACAGCAGGAGTCGGTCGATGGCGAAAGAACCTTGGCGATCAGGCTACCAGGCTTTTCAGATGGGGAAACGGGCCGCAGACTGCCCTTATGGACCGGTGCAATTTCCGCTGTGGTCACAATGGCTACAGGGGTGGCTCGAAGCCCAGCAGACGGTACTCAAGGCGCGCAGACAAAAAGCCGCGCCGGTGGGTAAACGATTCCAGGGTGACGATACCCCCTATCCCCCTATCAGCCACCAGAACAGAGCTTAATATGGCCAATGTCATTCACCGCCTTAGTTATGAAATCGAGCGCCGAGTGGTAAAAGGCGCGCTGCTATTATATGTTCGAGGTCTGTTCCCTAGCCAGACAATGAAAACAATGGTTTATCGAGCGCGACGGCATCACCTGGAGCTGATCACCGCTCCTCGGTCGCCCAAGCGTAGTTGGGAAACCATGCCCCGGAAACGGCCATACCCTTCCAGCTCCCCCGCCGACAACGATTTTGTATCTAGCCAGGATAGGCTCTAAAGTCCTGGCCACCGCTAGCGGTAGCCAAAGTTCTCTCCCGCGCTGTTTGGCTGCTCGCGCTTGCTCCCGTCCTTGGGGGCGGGCTGCTTTTACCTGGCGACCTAGCCTAGCCTTGCATCACTCATTCCAGCGATTGCACGGGTCCGCATTCCGGCTGCGAGCCAAAGCCGAGGCGGTGGGAGGTCCGTCCGTTAGGCCGAGAAGACGTTCCGGTAAAACCCGACCATCTCCCCGAAGGCCAGATCCGTGGCCTCGGGGTCGTAGCGGTGCCCCTCGTCGCGCATAAAGGCGTGTTCGGCCGGATAGACGCGCTGGCCGAACGCCACCCCCGCTTGTTGCAGGGCGGCTTCCACCTGCGCCCGCCCCTGGGGAGGGATGTGGGGATCCTGGCTACCCCAGACCATCAGCAGTCTGCCGTCGATAGCCCCGGCCTGGGCCAGGGAACCGGCGTCGGGGTCGCTGCCCAGCTTGCCGGTATGGAGACCGGTGGCATAAAAACAAACAGTGGCCCGCACGTCCGGCTGCAAGGCGGCCCGAAAGGCCAGATGCCCACCGATGCAGAAACCCGCGGCCCCCACCTGCTCCGGGGCCACCTGGGGATGACGATGCAAATAATCCAGGGCGGCCCGGCAGTCGGCGTCAAAATGGGCCACCGGCGTACGCTCGGCGTCCTCCAGCCCCCGGCTACGACCGGCGTCATCGAAGGGGATGACCGTTCCATCCGGCTCGATACGGTGATAGATCTCCGGGGCCACCACCACGAAACCGTAGCCGGCCAGGCGGATGCAGGCCCTGACCATGGGACCGGTCAACTGGAAAATATCCGAATAGAACACGATGCCCGGCCACGGGCCAGGGGACTTGGGCGCCGCCACCAGCGCCCCCATGGTCAGATCCTCGACGGGGATATGGACAGCTTCGGTGGTGATGATCATGCTAGCCTCATGCAAGGGGGGTTGATTGGCCGGTCGTCGGCGCCGTTGGCAACAGCCTAGCGGAATCCGGCGGGAATCTTACCCCCCGAACATCTTCCTGTCACCGAGTCCATGGGGCCGACCCCGGATCACGGAGCCGGCCCGCCAATCTCCAAGCCGCGCTTGGGCTACTTATAGGCTTCCACCCCGAAAATCAGCCGCATCTCATCACCGATGGCCGGAATACCGTAACTGACCCCGAAATCGGAGCGATTGATGGTGGTGGTGGCGTTGAAGCCGCAGACTTCCTTGCCGTTCATGGGGTGGGCGCCGCAAGCGATATGGTCCACATCCAGGGTCACCGGGCGGGTGGCGCCCAGCAGAGTCAGTTCCCCTTCCACGGTGGCCTTGTCCTCGCCATTAAAAGTCACTTCGGTGGAGCGGAAGGTGATTTCGGGATACTCCGCAGCATTGAGGAAATCCGGCGAGCGCAGATGCTCGTCGCGCTTGGCGTGGCCGGTGTTCACGGAACCCGCCTGGATGACGATCTCCACCTCGCCAGTGCCTTGTTCCCGGTCCAAACTCAGGCTGCCCGAAGTTTCGTCGAAGCGCCCGTACAGGGTGGAAAAGCCCAGGTGGCTAATGGCGAAATGGGGATAGGTATGGGCCGGATCGATGGTGTATTCGGCAGCCGTGGCCACGGCAGACAGGCCTAGCAGAGCGGCAGGGATCACAACTTTGAGCATGACGAGAACTCCTGGGATTGAGGGTTGGTTGCCAGCGCCATGTGGGCCATGGCCCCTGGGCTGACAGCGATCTTGAATGGTATTCCAATCACCATGCTAGGATAATCTCCACTTTCAGACACAGACCATCCCGGATCAGGGGACAATGTGGACCGACTTAAGGCGATGGAGGTTTTTGCGCAGGTAGTCAAGCTGGGCGGCTTCGCTCCCGCTTCCCGGGCGCTGAACTTGTCCACCACGGCAGTGAGCCGTCATGTGCGGCAACTGGAGGACGCCATGGGGGTACGCCTGCTGCACCGCACCACTCGGCGGATTCAACTCACCGATGTGGGGGTGGCCTATTTTGAGCGCTGCGCCCGGGTAGTCACCGAAGTGGAGGAACTGCATCGGGAAATCCGGGATCAGCAGGCCATGCCCACCGGGCTGCTGCGGGTGAGCGTACCGCTGTCTTTCGGGCACCACCACCTGATGCCAGCGCTGCCCGGCTTCTTGAATCGGCATCCAGGGCTGGCGCTCAATCTGCTGCTCACGGACCATCATGTGGACCTGATCGCCGACGGCATTGACGTGGCATTACGGATCACCGATAAGCTGGATGAGAATCTGGTGGCCCGGCGGCTGGTCCCCTGCCGGTTCGCAGTGGTAGCCTCGCCCGCGTATCTGGCCCGCCACAACGCCTTGAACGGCCCCGCCGAGCTGGCAAACCACAACTGTATTCTCGATAGCAATGTACCAGCGTCCGACCGCTGGCCGTTTCGCGGACCGACCGGCGCTTATCAGGTGGCCGTGAGGGGTAATCTCATCGTCAGCAGCGCCGACGCGGCCCGAAAGGCGGCCCTGTCCGGTCTGGGCATCACCCTGATTCCCACGTTCATGGTGGGCGATGACCTGGCCCAGGGACGCCTGGTGGCTTTGTTCAGGGATCAGGTGACGCTGGCGACCACGGCTTATGCCGTCTACCCCCATCACCGTTATCTAACGGCTAAAGTCCGGGTTTTTATCGATTTTCTACGGGAGCTGTTCGACGATCCACCCTACTGGGATCATAGCCATGTTGATATTCCCGTCTCCCTTAAGGGTGAGCGTTGCTGATTGCCCAAGCCGGGCTTTTCCGCCTTGTCGGGAATGGCTCATGGCTTGCACAGCTGCGGAACTGATACTCATTGCCACACATGCCCACCGCACCCCCCACGGCGGGCTTTGGGGGTACGGCATCGCCGCAGAGCATGGGTCCCTTGGACGTGGCCGCCGCCGTCCCGGAATCCGAACGGATCACGGGCGAACAACTTGCTCAGGTCATTGTTACGGCGGGGAATCCGTCGGGTGGACCACTGCGTTCGACTAGAGCGGTGGCTCACCCGCTGGCGCGGTGAGCGCACTTACCTTATCGGCGTAGGCAGCCGCAAGTTCGAAGTGGTCGAGTAGACCATCCCTACCCACGTGTCCCCGCCCAGGCTGTGCTAGCATTTTCTTACCACAACCGCCCCGGAGACAGACACCATGGGCCAGGAAATCAACAAACAGCATTTTCAGGAGCAGGATTTCCAGACCTTCCGGCAGCGCCTGGAACGGGAGACGGCGACGGTTTGGGGCTGGTACCGAGACAACCGTTTCAGCCGTCACCCCAGTCTGGGCGGCTTCGAGCTGGAAGCCTGGCTGGTGGACGCCGCCGGCCGACCGGCCCCCATCGGCGAGGCGTTCCTGTCCCATCTGGACCGGAATCTGGTGTGTTCGGAGCTGGCCCGTTTCAACGTGGAGCTGAACGCCAGCCCCCAGACCCTGAATGGCCGCGCCCTGCACCGGATGCAGGACGAACTGGCCCGCAACTGGAAAGACTGCATCAAAGTGGCCGAGAAACTGGGGTCCGCCCTGGTGATGGTGGGTATTTTGCCCAGTATCCGCCTGGAGGATTTCCACTTCGACAATATGGCTCCCCTGAACCGCTATCACGCCCTCAACGAGCAGACCCTGCGGCTGCGCCAGGGCAAGCCCCTGGACATCGACATCCAGGGCCGGGCAGACCATCTGCGGCTACTGTTCGACAGCGTGATGCTGGAATCGGCCACCACCTCGTTCCAGATTCACTTACAAGTGGCGGCGGCGGAGGCGGTGCGCACCTATAACGCCGCCTTGATTCTCTCCGCCCCCATGGTGGCCATCTGCGCCAACGCCCCTTATCTGTTCGGCCATGACCTGTGGGACGAAACCCGTATCGCCTTGTTCGAGCAATCCGTGGACGCCCGGGACCTGAGCTTGCCCACCCTGGGCCTGCAACGGGTGGGCTTCGGCAGCGGGTATGCCGGCCACTCCATCATGGAATGCTTTCAGGAAAACCTGGACGCCTACCCGTCCCTGCTGCCCATGGACCTGTCCGGCTCTCCCGCCCCCCTGCCCCATCTACGCCTGCACAACGGCACTATCTGGCGCTGGAACCGGCCCCTGGTGGGCGTGGACCCGGACGGCACGCCCCATCTGCGCATCGAACACCGGGTGGTGTCCGCCGGTCCCAGCATCCCGGATATGATCGCCAACGCCGCCTTGTTCTTCGGCATGGCCCACCACTACCGCAAGGCCGAGGCGCCGCCGGAAACCCGACTGCCCTTCAGCGCCGCCCGGGATAATTTCTATGCCGCCGCCCGCTTCGGCCTGGATGCGGAACTCACCTGGCTGGATGGCCAACGGGTGTCGGTGGCCGCGCTGCTGGAAAAAGAACTGCTGCCCGCCGCCCGGCGCGGTCTTGAGGAGCTGGACATAGACCAGGACGACAGCGACAACTATCTGGGCATCATCGCCGCCCGACTGGCCAAGGGCCAGACCGGTGCTGCCTGGCAGCGGGGTTGGGTGTCCCGCCACGGTAAGCATATGGATGCCCTGACCCGGGCCTATCTGGAACGCCAGCAATGCGGCGCTCCGGTCCACGAATGGGGGTTCTGAGCGCGGTGTTGACCCTTCTCGATCAACTCCCCCACGGCCTGCTGGAGCTGCCCGCCCAGCGTCTGCACGAGCGGCTGTCCGGCCCCACCTTGATCCACCTGCCCGGGCGCCGGGCCCCAAGCCTGTTCGTGGCGGTGTTGCAGCACGGCAACGAGACCACGGGCTGGGAGGCTGTGCGCCGACTGCTGATTCAATATCAAAACCGGGAACTGCCCCGGGCCATGTCCTTGTTCATCGGCAACGTGGCCGCCGCCCGCCACGGCCTGCGCCGACTCGACCATCAGCCCGACTACAACCGGGTCTGGCCTGGTGGCCTGGACAACCGCTCCCCGGAGTCGGCCATGGCCCGCCAGATCGTGGAGCAGATGGAACGCCGTGGCCTGTTCGCGGCCGTGGATGTCCATAACAACACCGGCCACAACCCCCATTACGCCTGCGTCAATGTACTGGAGCATCGGTTTTTCCAGCTCGCCACCCTGTTCAGCCGCACTGTGGTGTATTTCATCACCACCCCCGGGGTGGCCTCCATGGCCCTGGCTCGGCTCTGTCCCTCGGTGACCCTGGAATGTGGCCAGCCCGGCTTTGAACACTCCGTGGCCCACGCCCTGGAGTATCTGGACGCCTGCCTGAACCTGGCGGAGATTCCCAGCCATCCGGTCTCCCCTCAGGATTTGGACTTGTTTCACACTGTGGCCGTGGTGCGGGTTCATCCCGAATGCAGCCTGGGTTTCGGCGCCACCGATACCGACCTGCGCCTGACCGAGGACTTGGACCGGCTAAATTTTCAGGAACTGCCCCCGGGCACAGTGCTGGGCTGGCGGCGACCAGGGGGTCCCTGGCCGCTGGTGGTCATCGGCGAGGACGGCCAGGAGCTGGGCGCGCAATACTTGGACGCCACCGGGGACGAGATCCGCTTGGTCCGCCCGGTGATGCCGTCCATGCTCACCCTGGACCCCCGGATCATCCGCCAGGACTGCCTCTGTTATCTGATGGAACGCTACCCCCTGGAATTAGCCCGCCCCAATCCCGTCACCGCCACCTCAAGCTGAATCCGATCCGGCCGATACATCCACAACGTCGTGTACCAGGACCGGCGCGCAGGGGGCGCGCATAAACGATGAGCGAGAACAAACGTCGTTTCACCCGGGTGAAGTTCGTAGGCGATGCCTGCCTGGAGACCGCTGGCGAACGATTTCCGGCGCGGGTCCTCAATCTGTCCCTGAAAGGGGTGTTATTGGAAGTCCCGACCCTGGCCGAACAACAACCCGGTCGCGTCGGCACTATCCGCTTCCGGCTGGGTGGCTCCAAGATCGAATTGTGCTTCCATAGCCTACTGGCCCATCACAGGGGATCGTTACTGGGTTATCAGTTCGACGCCGTGGACCTGGAATCCATGATCCACCTTCGCACCCTGCTGGAGTACAACCTAGGGGATGCCGAACTGATCCGGGCCGAGGTGTATCGGCTGGCGGGGGATTGATAGTGTCCTTTTTAGTTGTTCCAGGGGGTTACCGGCCATTGAGCCGTCGCCTAGGGGAGACAACCCTGTTTTGGCCTTTCCCATAATGCATTATTGACCTTTCCGAAAATTTGCAAGGCGATCGGCCATCTTGTGTCGCCATTAAGGGACATGAACTGGAGTTCATAGACGAGGTATGCTCATAAAACGATATGTTTTTGTTATTTATTTTGCT
>CAZQXD010000077.1:0-19118 GCA_964597315.1 uncultured Candidatus Competibacteraceae bacterium | reverse complement strand
CACCGCCTCCAATGCAAGCCCCCACACAAACTACCTGTCTGGTTTGTTAAAGAACCTGCTGGTCTTGACCAGCTAACCGGATACATCATCCGGCGAGAGGGCGCATTCTATAGGTTCGACGGCGCTTTGCAAGCTTTTCTAAAAAAATATTTAAATATTTTTAATAATCAAATTGTTGATGGAAGCAGCTTTCACCTGACCAGCCTGATGGACAGCATTCCAATGGATACAGGTCAATGGTATTCGTGGGGTCACAGAATCCCATGGGAGCAATGCCCGGATGGCCGCCGGTTCGGCGCCGGGCGCGCTTGTCGCCCGCGTTACAAGAGCTGCGCTTAGATGAGCCAATGACAAGATGGTCGCGGCAGGTTGGATACAACCATCCCGGATTGGGTTGCCGATGCCCTGCTGTTGACAGTTATACTGTCCCAGCCGCTTGGCCCGGCTCCATAGGCCACACTGACTGTGCCCACCGTAGTAATACTTACCCTATTCAATAACAATCAATGAGTTTTGAGTCCAACCATGCGTGACAGCAATACTACGATCATCGTTAAGCGGGGAGAATCGGTCGCCTTCGCCGTCGTCACCCTGCTGTTCTATATCTTTGTATTTCCCGTGGGCCTGCTACTCAATCTCGTGGGCCTGCTGACTGGTCCTCGACGGGGCTGCTTTGTGGTCATGGCGCTGTTGTTTATAGTGTTACCCGTGGGCCTGGTGGCGATAGTAATCGCTGCGGGCATCCAAGTGGGAATTCCGCTGATTGACCAAATGATTAACGAAATTCGAGGGCTATTGCCAATAGCCTAGCCCCCCAATCAAAGGATCGGTGACGGTTACCACGCCCCTCAGCCCCGGCCACCCGGATCAATGATATCGAGCTTTCTGGGCAATACCGGCCTCATCACCATGCTGGTGGCAGCTTGCCGGGAATGATGATCTTGCGGTTGCTCACCCGCACATACCCTCCGGCAGTGAGATCCTTCATGATGCGACTGACCATCTCCCGTGAAGCGCCAACCATATTGGCGATGTCCTGGTGGGTCAGCCGCTGTTCTATGACCAGATTGCCGTCTTGCTCGGTGGCCATATCCAGCAGGGTGCGGGCAACTCGTCCATAGACATCTAGCAGCGCCAAATTGCGCACTCGTTCCGTAAGCGAGCGGATACGGCGCGCCAAAGACCGGATCAACTCGAAGGCCAGGGCAGGATTCTCCTCCAAACAGCGTTGAAAATCCGCTTTGGAGATTACACACATACGACATTTTTCGAGAGTCATGACCGACGCCGAGCGGGGCGAATCGTCAATCAGCGATAATTCTCCAAAATAATCACCTGCCTCCTGCATGCTGAGGATGAACTCTTTGCCATGCTCATCACTGGTGAAGACTTTAACCTTCCCCTCCAAAATGACATACAGAGAGTCGCTATGATCGCCCTCGTTAATGAGTATGGTGTTCTTTGGATAACTCCTGGTAACCCCGTGGTCTGAAATCAATCGCAGATCCTCGGGTGCAAGTTCGGAAAACAACGGAATGTCAGCCAACATGCGTCACACCCCCTGCCAAGCCGATGGCGACGGATAAGTATTGAGGGTAACATACCAGCAGCCTCATGGCTTGCCGCCGACTCTGCCCTAAAGGCTGTGGGATTGTTCTGGGTCGGCCTTGTCCAGGAAAACCGTATCATGTCCCTGTGGCTCCAATCGGTCATTCAGGGCCTGCTGATAGCGTTGTTGGGCCTGCTGATCAGTTTGTCGTCTGGGGTTACCGACACGGAAACCGAACTGGGTTTGGACTGGCTGTTCACCCTGCGCGGTTCCCGACCGCCCCCGAAAGACGTTGTAGTGATCAGTATTGACCGCGAATCATCCAATCATTTTGGGTTGCCCAATGAGCCGGAACACTGGCCGCGGCTCCTCCACGCTCGCCTAGTGGACAGCCTCGCGGCGGCTGGCGCCCGGGTAATTGCCTTTGACATTCTTTTCGATAAGCCTCGGGAGGCTGCACAGGATCGCCGCTTCGCTGCTGCCGTCGCGGCTGCCGGCAACGTCGCTCTAGTCGAATACCTTAAGCCCGAAACTCAATCATTAGCTGCAGCATCCAGAGCGCCCTCCCTGCAAATGCGCATCGAAAGGCGCATCCCACTGCTGCCGGAACTGGCCCATGCCGTGGCGGCATCCGCCCCCTTTCCATTGCCCAAAATACCTATCCGAGTCAATCACTTTTGGGCTTTTAAAGAAGGTGCTGGCGACACGCCCACCTTGCCGGTGATGGCTTTTCATGTGTATTCCCGCGCAGTACTGCGACGCCTCCCGGAAATCCTGTCGGATTTCGACCCTGGCGCTGCCACGGCGTTGTCCGCTCTGGACCGCCCCGCTAATGGTATGACAACGGCGGCTCGCGGCCTGCATAATCTGGTTCGCGCCCGGCCGGAGTTGGCAACGACTCTCGAACTACGCTTGCGCCACCCGTCCCTGGGATGGGGTATACAGGACCGGACACTGTTGTCCAGACTGCTGGAACTCCACACCGGTCCTGCGGTGCGTTACTTAGACTTTTACGGCCCCCCTCGCAGTATCTATACCATTCCCTATCACAAGGCGCTGAATGACTATACCCAGTTCCGGGACAAAGCCGTGTTCGTGGGTTTTTCCGAGCAATTGCAACCGGAACAAAAAGACGGATTTCATACCGTGTTTTCCCAGCCTGACGGTGTGGATCTGAGCGGCGTGGAGATCGCCGCGACGGCCTTTGCTAACCTACTTGAAGGCCGCCAAGTACACTCTCCGCCTCCATCCCTGCGACTGTTGACGATAATCGCCTGGGGACTGCTCGTCGGCTCACTGTTGCGGCTGCTGCCGGCCGTTCACTTGCCAGCGGCGGCGCTGCTGTTGGGCATGGCCTATCTGTCCCTGGCTTGGTGGCTCTTTTCCCTGAATGGACTCTGGCTGCCACTGGTGACGCCGCTACTCGCGCAACTGCCCTTAGCGTTGTTGGCGGGCCTGTTATGGCACTACTTGGACGCCCACCGGGAGCGACGGCGCATGGGGCTGGCGTTGGGATATTATCTGCCCGACCAGGTGGTGGCGGCCTATGCCCGGGGCAGAGGCCCGAATCTGACCTGCGGCCAACGGCTTCATGGCATTTGCCTAGCCACCGATGCCGAGCAATACACCCCTTTATCGGAATCTCTCGAACCTGAGCGACTACAAACCCTGCTCAACAGCTACTATCAGGAATTATTCGAACCGGTGCGACGCCATGGCGGAATCATATCCGACGTGGTGGGCGACGCCATGCTGGCGCTCTGGGCAGCCGAGACGCCAACCCAGGCACAGCGTCGTCACTCCTGTCTGGCGGCCCTGGAAATACAGTCTGGGCTAGACGCCGACCGCCCTCCGGGGGTGGATTGGTGCTTGCCCACCCGCATTGGTTTACATTGCGGCGAAATCATGCTGGGAAATGTAGGCGCCGGTGACCATTTTGAATACCGGGCGGTAGGCGACACCGTTAACACCGCCAATCGTATTCAGGCGCTGAACAAACCCCTAGGGACCCGGATCTTATTATCCGCCGAAATCATCCAAGATCTGGACGACATACTCACCCGGAAACTGGGCAGCTTTCGGCTGACCGGCAAGACCCAAGCCCTGGATATCCACGAGTTATTGGGCCGGCGGGTGGATATGAACCGCCGTGAGGAGACGCGCCTCGCCCGCTTCGCCGCCGCCATGGCCTGTTTCCAGGAACGCCGCTGGACCCAGGCCAAAACCCAATTCCAGGCTTTGCTGGGAGAGTATGGCCACGATGGTCCGGCGTTGTTTTATCTTTGGCAATGCGAGCGGTTTATACGGGAACCGCCACCGACTGCTTGGGACGGGGTAATGGAACCACGTTGGGGTTTAACCCACTGGCATAGCGGGCGACAAGCTGTATAGTGATATTAAGACGGCGGCAGACCGGACAATTTTCTAATATGACCCACTTCAACCCGGAGTCATTCAATACCTCATGCACTGGCGTACAAGGTGGCAACAACGACCTGATATCCGTTGGGTCCCACTGCTGTGGGCGATTTTTTATTTACTGATTTGGGAATCGGCCTGGGCCGACGAACGCTGCGAGCCGTGGACAGCCAAAGTGGTCTCAACCCAAGGCCGTGTGGAGATCAAAGTCGCTGGCCAAACCGCCTGGCGAATCGCCCTAGCCGAGACAACCCTGTGCCCCGGCGATAGCCTGCGGGTAGATGTGCCCGGGCGGGCGGCATTACTGCTGCCCAATGAAACCGTTGTGCGTCTGGACCAGGGAACTACCGTCAGCTTCGCCCACCACAGGCCCGAGGCATCTTCCTGGCTGGATCTACTGCGTGGCGCGCTGCATTTTATCAGCCGGACACCCCGTCCTCTGAAAGTGGGCACCCCGTTTGTGAACGCCGCCGTGGATGGTACCGAGTTTACCGTGCGGGTTGACGAGGACCGCGCCCGGGTTTGGGTTATTGAAGGCCGAGTCAGTACCCGCAACAGCCAAGGGCAACTGTTACTCACCAACGGTCAAGCGGCCGTGGTCCAAGCCGCTGGGCCACCACGTCGCTATACCGAAATCAGTCCCCAAGATGCGGTGCGCTGGGCGCTCTATTATCCGCCCATATTGGATATCCGCCCCTCCGCCTACCCGGTCGGCCCCTTGCGAGACGCCATCCGCTACTATGCCGCTGGGGAACTGGCCAATGCCGTCCAAACCCTGGAAACCATGGCCGATGAGCGGCGGGACGCCACCTGGCATGGAGTGAGCGCCGCCTTGGCCCTGACGGTCGGCCAGCTCGAACCCGCCTTAGAACATCTGGACAAGGCACTAGCACAACGTCCCGACTACGGCGTGGCAATGGCAATCCGGGCACTGGTGGCGCTGGTCCAAAACCAGCGGGAACAGGCCCGGGACTGGATTAGCCGCGCCCGAACCGCAGCCCCGACCAGCGCTGCACCATGGGTGGCCGACGCCTATCTTCAACAAGCGGAGTTCAATCTCCCTAAAGCCCTTGAAGTGTTGGAGCAGGCCGCTCGCCTGGAACCCGATAACCCGCTTGTGGAAGCCCGCCGCGCCGAACTGCTGGCCGCCCTAGGAGAGCATGAACAGGCATGGAAGGCGGCCCAGCAGGCCGTTACCCTCAATCCAGACTTGTCACGCACACAGACGGTGCTGGGTTTCACGCATTTGAGCCGATCCCAAACACAGGCCGCCCGCCTGGCTTTCGAGCGAGCCATCATCCTGGATCAGGCCGACCCATTGCCGCGCCTGGGCCGGGGTCTGGTTCTGGTCCGCGCTGGCCAATTAGCAGCGGGTCGCCGGGAGCTGGAGATCGCCGCCGCCTTAGACCCCGGCAACGGCCTGGTGAGAAGTTATCTGGGCAAAGCGTACTCCCAGGAACGACGTGACGCACCGGCCGCTTCCCAGCTTGCCCTGGCCAAGGATCTGGACCCTCACGATCCCACCCCCTGGCTATATGCCGCCCTGGGGGAGTTGCTGGGCAACCGGCCTATCGCTGCCCTTGAGGAACTGGAGGCATCTATTTCCCGCAACGACAACCGGGCGGTATACCGTTCCCGATTGTTGCTGGATCAGGATCTGGCGGTACGCGGCGTAGGGCTGGCCCGTATCTACGAGGTTCTGGGTTTCGAGCAGCTAGCCCTGCCTGAGGCTTCTCGCTCCCTGACGCTGGACCCCTCCAACCATTCGGCCCACCGTCTACTGTCCGATACCTACGCCAAGCTGCCCCGGCATGAGGTAGCCCGAGTCAGTGAATTGCTTCAGTCGCAACTGCTGGCGCCCGCCAATCCCACGCCAGTGGCGCCGCGGCTGGGTTTTACCGATCTCAACCTGCTGGCCGGTCTAGGCCCGGCCGATATCGGATTCAACGAATTCACGCCCCTTTTCCTAAAGACAGGTCCGCGCCTATCCCTGGCCGGACTCTTTGGGAACAATAGCACTCTGGCCGATGAGGTAGTCGTTTCAGGTTTCCACGGGCGATGGGCCTACAGTGTCGGGCAGTTTCACTATGAAACCGATGGGTTTCGGGCCAACAATAGTCTTAGTCACGATATCTACAACGCCTTTTTGCAATTCGATTTGACCCCCTCCCTGTCCGTGCAGGCCGAGGTTCGTCGTCGCGACACTGAACACGGGGACCTGGGGCTGAACTTCGACCCGGCGGATTTTTCCCTGCTGGATCGGCGAAATCTGCGTGATGAGGTGGCTCGGGTAGGACTGAGTTTCAGCACCGATTCCCACTCCCAATGGTTGCTGTCGCTACTGTATGGAAAACGCCTGGAGACCCAACGGCAGTTTCCAGTACCCGATTTCGGCGTGGATGCCTTCGGCGAGCTCAAAGGCGTGCTGGCCGAGGCCCGCTATTTATATCAAGGCCGTCGAGTCAACTTCACCGCCGGCCTTGGCACCACCCACCTTGATGAGCGCAGTCGGGCGCAAGTCGCTGATTGTCCGCTTCCAGAATGCCTCTTCAGCAACACCGACCAAAATAACCGCCAGGACAGCGCTTATCTCTATACCCACCTGACTTTTCCCAAGAATCTGATCTGGACCCTTGGCCTGGGCTATTACACTTTCGAGAACAATCTCCTGAATCTGGGTGAATGGAGTCCCAAGCTGGGACTGGAATGGCAGATAAAACCGGGGCTGCGGCTGCGGCTAGCGGCCTTTGAAACCCTGAAGCGCACTCTGGTCGCCCAGCAGACCATCGAGCCTACCCAAATCGCCGGTTTCAACCAGTTTTTTGACGATTTCAACGGTACCCAAACCCGGCGTTATGGCCTTGGGCTGGACGCCGTCCCAACGCCCGGGCTGTATACCGGGCTGGAAGCTTCCCGGCGCGAACTGGTGATTCCACAGGAGATTGCCGGTATCACCTCACCCGGCATCTTTCTGGCGCAGCGGCGGGAGGATTTACTGACCGCCTACCTGTATTGGACGCCGCGCCCGCGCTGGGCCTTGGGTGCGAAATACCGCGTGGAAACCATAGAGCGCTTGAACGATCCCGGCACCGACGACCCCTTGCGGGTGGATACTCGCAGCCTGCCCCTCAACGCTCGTTACTTTCATCCCTCCGGTTGGTTCGCGGGGCTAGGCGCTACTTATGTGAATCAGCGGATTAAACCGCCCCCCGGAGGGGACCTGTCGATCACAAACGACCGCTTCTGGCTGGTGGACGCGGTTTTGGGCTACCGCTTACCTCGGCGCCGGGGAATCGTTAGCCTGGAGGCTCGCAACCTGCTGGATAAGGATTTTCTGTACCAGGACCTGGACTTTCACACCAGCGAAGCTCGCGGTCCCGATATGACTCCCGAGCGCACGGTGGTGGGGAGGCTCATCTTGAGTTTCTGAGCTGACAGTCAAGGAGGATTAAGACCATGAATGGATAACTATAAAGCCCCATCCGCCGGGTACCGGCGGTTTTCAGCGATGACTTTGAGCCACAGTCGCCCCGCCGAAAGGGGCGCTGACCATGAGAGAGACAGACTATGTTGAAAAACTGCTCCTTTCCTACCCTGAGTCTGGAAGCCACTAAGGAATTGGGTGGCGAAGAACTGGCCTTCACCGTTGCCTTTGACTGGAATGGCAGGGCAACCATTGCCTTGTCAGAGGGCGCACAGGATGGCGGTACGCCTGGCCGGCCCATGAACCTTAAGGCCAGCACCCTGGTAGACCTAACCTCGCTCTCGACGTGTCTTTACCAGGATAACCCCACCTATTACGTCATTGTCATCAACGGGCAGCGTATCCTGATTAAGAAACCCTGATGCGCTGGCTTTCAGTCGCCGCTAGTCTGGGACCGCCGACGGTGATCCGCCAGCAAGTCCTGTAATCGGCTCCACTCGAAAGCTGGTCCGGGGTCGGTTTTGCGCCCCGGAGCGATATCCGCATGGCCGGTAATTCGCTCCGGGGTAATCTCCGGCCAGGTAACCATCAAGGCGGTAATTAACTTCGCCAGACGCTGGTACTGGATATCCGTATAGGGCAGGGTATCGACCCCCTCCAGCTCGATGCCTATTGAAAAGTCGTTGCAATGCGCCTGGCCCTGAAAGCAAGACTGACCAGCATGCCAAGCCCGGCGCTGCAAGGGCACATACTGTACCAGTTCACCGTCGCGACGTAGCAGCACGTGGGCCGATACCCGCAGCCCTTGGAGTGCTTTGAAAAACGGGTGTTGATGCGGGTCCAGGGTATTGGTGAACAGCGCGTCGATCCAAGGACCGCCGAACTCCCCCGGCGGCAGGCTGATCCCGTGGATCACCACCAGATCCGCGCCCATTCCGGGTGGACGGTCATCGCAATTGGGGGATGGCACCTGACGGGCTTCGGTCAACAAACCCGTTGTTCTGTCGATATGCACGATGTCTAGAACCTCTTTAGTAACAGCTCAGAGGGCGCTACCGCTAAAATCGTAGTGCATATCCTTGTGCGGCCGTTGTAGAAAATAACCCTGCACATAATTAATACCGCACGACCACAGTATTGGCAGGGTATAGAGATTCTCGATGCCGCTAACAATGGTGGTGGCTTTCAGGGCGGTAAGCTGCTCCACCAAATGCTTGAGCTGTTCTTGCTGGTTGGCGTTCCCCACCAGGCTCTGTATCACATGCCCATCCAGTTTGACGTAGCCAGCAGACAGCGACTTCAGCAAATCCACTGAGTCGGAACGGCTACCGAAACGCTCTAAGGAAAACCCACACCCCAAAGCCTTGACCGCTTCCGCGAACTGACCCAGTCGTTCCAGATGCTGTTCGGCCATGGCCTCGGACACTTCGAAAACCAGGTTGCTTCCCTGTACGCCGGTTTGCTTCAGGCGCCCCCGCAACCAGTTCGGGAACGCACCGTCTCTGAAAGTAGCCGGTGAAATATTGATAAACAAAAGGGTGCTGCGCCCAGTACTCTGGTGTTCACGCAAGAGGCTCAAGCTGCGGGCGATCACCCAACGGTCCAGGGCCACGCCTAAGCGGTGTTCCTGGGCCACGGTAAACACCGATTCTGGAAGCAACTCCTGGTCCTGGTCACCGCGCATCCGTAAAAAAACCTCGTAACGTTCTTGATGATCGCCCCGCAAACTGACGATGGGTTGGAAAACCAGCCACATTCGTTCTTGCTCGATGGCGCCACGGATTTCCTTGAGGAGTTTTTTCTGATGGGACTCCTTCAAGTCCCGATCCGCTTGCGGATGGAGAATATGGATGTGTTCACCACCCCGCTCCCTAGCCACGCTACAGGCCATATCAGCATGTCGAATCAGGGACTGAGATTCGTGTCCACCCGGCTCGGCAATGCTCAAGCCGATGCAGGTGCGCAGCATCAGCGTATGACCCTCCACTGAGTACGCATCGGTCTCCAGAGCCTGGCGGGCGGCGCGAGCCAGTTCCAAGAGGGCGTCCTGGTCTGTATCGCTGAGTACCAGCGCAAAGAACGCATCGCCGAAACGGGCTGGTTTATGCTCCGACCCCACGACGCCTCGCAGTCGGCGGGCGGCCTGCTCCACGACTTGATCGGCGCAGGCCACGTCGGTGGATTCGCGCAGCGCCCGTAAATTATCCAGCATGATCAATATGACAGACAAAGACCGTACCGTGACCCCTAATCCCGCCTCCAGACGTTCCAATTGATCCAAAAAATGACGCCGGTTATATAGACCGCTGACGGCATCCTGTTGGCTTAGGGCGTTGAGCTTGGCATTGAGCGCCCGAGCCCGCCGTAGTCGATAGGCCACGGCGGCGACCAAATAATCGCTATCCACGGGTTTACTGATTAAGTCATCTCCTCCCGCGCCTAAAACCGCCAGACGCTGACTCACATCCGCTTGGGACGACAGCAAGACGATGGGGAGTTCACTGTAATCCTGATGTTGGCGCAGCACTTGCGCCAGCTCCAACCCACTGACCTCCTTGAGGTCCAGGTCCAACAGCAGCAGGTCGGGCTGAAAGCGATACATGCTTTTGATGATATCCAGAGGTCGCCGCACCACGTGAACAACAATACCTTGAGCCGTCAGTGCCTGGGTCATGACCTCGGCCTCTTCGGCCTTGTCAGCAACGATCAGCACCCGATAACCCCGGGCGGATACATGAAATAACCGGTCATTGAGTTTGCCCAACAAAGTGGACACATCGAAGGGCCGGGTCAGAAAATCGACTCCGCCGGCTTGTACCGCTTCCAGGCGGGTGGTGATGTCGCCGTGCCCGGCGATAAAGAAAATCGGCACGTCGAAATTATAGCGAACCCGAATCTGGGCAATCACGCCAATACCGGCCAGCGGTTCACCGCCGAAATCCACATTCACAATCACGGCCGCAGGCAAGGATTGGCTGAACACGGTTCTGACTTCAGCCATTGTGGCGAGATGCCGGGCCAGGTAGCCTGCTTCCCGCAGCTTTGGCACCAATCCTTGAGGGTCGTCGTCGTCGATCAACAGCACCTCCACTGTGGGGGTTCGACGAGTTTGCTCCTGAATATCAACCGCCGCCTCCGAGTCCCGTCGAGCTTTCCGGTCCCACTGATCTTTCAGAGACTGGCGCAAACCACGGAGCAGAACGACCAGCCGCTCCCGGGTGCTGCCCTGAGGGACTTGGCCGCTGCTTATGCATTCATCCACGTGATGTTGTAGCTGCCCGGCCAGTTCAGCCAAACCGATTTGGCCGTGGGAGCGGGCATTCTGTGCCAGTTCCCGGGCTAAAGGGCTAAGCAGCGCAAAAGATTCGCGGCTCCATTTCACGTGAAGCAGTTTGTCCCAACGCTCTTCGAGCCGTTCGAATGTAGCGGTTAAGGTCTTTTGATAATCCAACCGATTGTCATCCATGGTCCTTGTGGTATGGGGTTCCACCCACCGGGGCGGGATCTCAGCCACCGCGCTCCCGATGATAATCAATAATCCGCTGCACTTCGTTGCGGGACCCCAAAATCACCGGCACCCGCTGATGCAGGTTTGTGGGTTTGAGTTCGAGAATGCGCTCTGTACCAGTGGTGCCCAACCCCCCTGCCTGCTCCACCAGAAACCCGATGGGGTTGGCCTCATACATCAGCCGCAGTTTGCCGGGCTTCTTGGGGTCCTTCCGGTCCCATGGGTAGAGGAACACTCCTCCCCGCAACAACACCCGGTAAACGTCCGCTACCATAGCCCCCACCCAACGCATATTGAAGTTTCTGGCCCGAGGGCCGTCCTTGCCGCGAATGCACTCATCGATATAGCGTTGCACCGGCGGCGCCCAAAAGCGTTGATTGGATATATTGACGGCGAATTCGTTAGTCTCCTCGGGAATGGTCAGGCGAGGGTGACTAAGCAGAAACTCACCGACACTGCGATCTAGGGTAAACCCGTGGACACCGTTGCCGGTGGTCAACACCAACATCGTGGCCGGGCCGTAGATGACCATGCCGGCGGCCGCCTGCTGGGTACCGGGCTGCATGAAATCCGCTGCGCTGGGCTGGGTGATGCCGGGTGGGCAGCGTAGGATGGAAAAAATAGTGCCGATGGCGCCATTGATGTCGATATTGCTGGAACCATCCAGAGGGTCAAACACCAACAGGTATTTACCCTTCGGATAGCGATCCGGCACCTGATATATATCGTCCATTTCCTCCGACGCCATGGCCGCCACATGGCCACCCCACTGGGTGCATTTGATGAATAAGTCGTTGGCGATCACATCGAGTTTTTTCTGGTCCTCGCCCTGGACGTTCTCGGTCCCGGCGCCGCCCAATACACCCGCCAGACCGCCGAGGTTGACTGCATTGGCGATGGTTTTCGCAGCGATGACGATATCGTTGATTAGGGAGGTAAAATCCCCGGTGGCGCCTTGGATTCGGCGCTGTTCCTCGATAATGAATTGAGTGACGGTAGTACCGATGTGCATGCTTGGATAGTCCTTGATCATGGATAATCGAGCTGCATCCGGCGTTTCTCCGAACGATGGAGCGGCCCCACGTCGGCCAGCACTTTAAGCGTATCACAAAGCCGACTTCGCATCTTGACCATCAACCCGTGGCCAGCGGTCAAGATACCTTAGTTTACAAACCGAGCTGACCCGTTAGGATGGTGGCCATGGAATTAATCGACATTGGCGTCAATCTCACTAACGACCGTTTCCGTCACGACCTGGACAATGTCCTGGCCCGGGCCGCCGCCGTCGGCGTTACCCGCATGGTCGCCACCGGCACCAGTATCACGGGCAGCGCCGCAGCGCTTGCCCTGGCGGCGGCCCACCCCAACACCTTAAACGCCACCGCCGGTGTCCATCCCCATGATGCCCGCCATTGGGACGCGGCCAGTATTGATCGGTTGACCGAGCTACTGGACGATCCACGGGCAGTGGCCGTGGGCGAGACAGGGTTAGATTTCAACCGGGATTTCTCCCCCCGCCCCGACCAGGAGCGGGCTTTCGAAGCACAATTGGAACTGGCCGCTGCCCTGAACCTGCCGGTGTTTTTGCATGAGCGCGACGCCCATCATCGGCTCATGGCGATTCTCGGCCGCTACCGACCGCGCCTGCCGGGGGCCGTGGTGCATTGCTTTACCGGCACGGGGCAGGAGCTGGATGCCTATTTAGACTTGGATCTGCATATCGGCATCACCGGCTGGATTTGCGATGAACGCCGCGGCCAGCATCTCTTGGATTTGCTGCCGCAGATTCCCCCGCAACGGTTGATGCTGGAGACCGACGCCCCGTTTCTACTCCCCCGAACCCTACGCCCCAAACCCAAGGGCGGCCGCAATGAACCAGCCTTCTTGCCCCATATTTTAACGGCCATGGCTGATCGGTTGGGGATAGCCACCGAGCAACTGGCCCAGGCCACCACGGCAACCGCTCGCCGTTTTTTCGGTCTTTAGAACTTGGAAAAATCCGGCGCCCGGCGCTCGAAAAAAGCCTGTAACGCCTCCTTGGCCTCTAGAGAGGCTAAACGTTCCTGAAATAGCCGCCCCTCCTCGGTCATGGTTTCCGCCACCGCCCGCTCTCCGGCCTTCTTGAGCAACGCCTTGGTCAAGCGTAAGGAGGTCGGCGGCTTGGCGGCCAGTTTGCGGCATTGCATGAGGGCATGGGGCAGCACCTCCGAGACAGGCAGCACTTCATTAACCAAACCCATGTTTCTGGCCTGATCGGCGTCGAAAGGATCTCCTAGTAGCAGCAGTTCCGATGCCAACTGGTGGCCGACCAGTTTGGGCAACAACAAGCTGGAGGCGGCCTCCGGGCACAAACCCAGGTTGACGAACGGCAACTGGAACTGGGCATTCTCCCCGGCGTAGACCAAATCGCAATGGAGCAACAGCGTAACCCCAATGCCCACTGCCACACCGTTCACCGCCGCCACCACCGGCTTGGAGGCTCGGCTGAGCGCCACTAGAAATTGAAAAACCGGGCTGGACTCGTCATCGGGAGGCGAGCTTAAAAAATCCTGCAAATCGTTGCCGCTGGAAAAGCAATCTTCGCTCCCATGGATCAGCGCCACCCTCACCCCGGGTTCCCGGTCGGCCCGTGCCAGGGCCGCAGCCAAGGCTGTGTACATGGCCAGGGTGAGCGCGTTTTTTTTATCTGGACGGTGGATGCAGATTTGCAGACAACCGTCTCGGAGGTGTACCCGGACAAAATCTTCAGTGGTCATAGCACTCACCTCAATGGTTACGCAGGGCGCTTGAGTGGCCTTCGACGCCCATCGTCCGGGCCTCGCTTCTAGAGCCACTGCTTGCCAGTCTCCCGCTCGCCCAGGGCTTCAACCCGTTCGCGCGCTTTCAACTCCCGTTATTTCCGACGTGCATGGCGCCGGGCAAGGCGGCGGCCAGAATCAGGCCAATGGCGATGGGCGACCATAAGAGTGTTGCCGATCAGGGTGGCATAGTTGAGCATTTTTGAACCTGGCGCCAGGAACCGTCCATTTCGGGTAAGTTGTCAAGGCCGATTAATAGCAACACACTTATCAGCAAGCTTCGTCCAGATCGGCGGAAAAGCAAGTAGCCCGGTTGCGCCATACCTTGCGGCCATGACCGTCGGCGTAGTAAAAAGCCGCGGTGGCCCGCGCCCGGCTCACCTGCCCTAAAGCCATACCACTCAGAAGGAAACACAATGAGAAGTATCACTCCCCCCGGCCTGGCTCTGGCCCTGGCCCTGCTGGTCACCACCGCTGGCGCTCAGCCCAGTGGCGACCCCACGGCTGGCAAATATAAGTTCGATACCTGCACCGGTTGCCACGCCATTCCCGGCTACACCAATGTGTATCCCACCTATCATGTTCCCAAACTGGGCGGCCAGCACAGCGCTTATTTGGTGGCGGCCCTGACGGCCTATAAAAAAGGCGACCGCCCTCACCCCACCATGATCGCAAATGCCGCCAGCCTGAGTGAGCAGGATATGCTGGACATCGCCGCCTATTTATCGAGCCAGTCCGCCGCAGACGACGAAGGCCAGTCTGCCGACGGCGATCCGGCTATCGGCAAAAATAAATCCCAGGTTTGCCAAGCCTGTCACGGGGTTCAGGGCAACAGCCCCGACCCTCAGTTCCCGCGCCTGGACGGCCAGCATGGAGACTACTTGGCCAAGGCCCTGGCGGATTACAAGTCTGGAATTCGGAAAAATGCCATCATGAATGCCATGGCCGCCGAATTGTCCGTCAAGGATCAGGCGGATTTGGCGGCCTGGTACGCCAGCCAAGGCAAAGGACTGTCCGTGCCTCCAGACAGCGCCCACTAAGACGCGCTGGACGCCGACGCCGCCCTTTAGGATCGGCTACGGCGTCCAGCGGGCCCGGGCAAACCGCATCGCCCGGGCGCCTAGCAAGCAGAGCAAACCAAAAACCACCAGCGGTAAAGCCAGTCGTATTCGTCCCCCCAACAACAACCATAGCGCCAAGGACAGAAACACCACGCCAACGCCTCGCCAGGACAGCGGCGACAACAACACGGGGTCAATCGGGGTGGGCCGCCCCGACAACAGCCGTAACCCCACCAGCGCACACCAGAGTCCACCCAAGGCGCATATGCTAATCACGGACACCACCACTTCTTGCGAAGGCAGTTCCCGTAGCCAGTCCGCATAAACCAGCACCAGGGCAAAGCCGATGAGCCCCAGCCCCGGTAAGGCGACTATCCCGCCAATCAACCACCGCGACAAGCGCCCCAAGGGCGGCAAGGGATCACTGGGCATTCTCTCACTCCTATTTATTGTGAATTTTTCTGAATTATTGATATTTGGCGCATAGAAAGTTAACTCGTTGAATTTAACAAACTTGACACCCTCTGCCATTAGGGTCTGGGATTTCCAAAACAGTAAATTTCGTTTATTATTAGACAACTAGTGCAATTATTTAGTACATATGAGCCTAGACATTAAAAACGCCCAACCCAAGCAGTTCCCTAGGACGCTTACTTGCGGCGCAGCTAACCCACTCACCCCGATCTCGGAACTCGCGCCGCAGACAAGCACCGCTCCCCGTGGCGCTCTCCCGGATCAAAATGCTCCCGGCGCGCACCTGATCGTCGATCATGATAGCCGAGGCGGTTTTGGCTGATGGTCATCGACAGTTCGGCGCTGGTGGCCATCGTGCTGAACGAACCTGAAGCGGATCGCTTGAGCGATCTGATTGCCCAGGACCCCCGGCGGCTGGTATCCGCCGTCTCCGCCCTGGAAGCCGCCATGGCGCTCCACATCCACAAAGGGCCGGCCGGCGTGCGGAAACTTGATCAATTGTTGCAAACAGCGGCCCTGAACGTGGTATCCATGGGACCGGAGCAAATCGAGTTTGCCCGCAACGCCTACGCCAAGTACGGCGAAGGCCGCCACCTAGCCGGGCTGGATCTGGGGGATTGCTGTAGCTACGCCCTGGCCCGCTACGCTGGTGAACCGCTACTCTTCAAGGAGGGCGGGTTCGACAAAACCGACCTGGCGCATCTGAAGTGATAACCGCTGGCCGACTCCAGGGTTAAACACGCCTGTCTAGCCCAACCTGGCATCGCCCCACATCGACGCCGCCATTTGCCCCGCTTGTAATATTGCCTATCCTGATGACTCTCTATGGTATTTTGCTAGTCTTAGCATTTTCACCGTAATCCAGAGCTAGGGGATTTCAGGCCCAGCTATCCGACCATTGAAGCGATGCATCACAAAAACGATCCTCCTTGTTTTATTGACCTAGAAGCCTCCGGCTTGTCGTTGTATTCCTATCCTATCGAGGTGGCTTGGAGCGAATCGGACGGAGGTATAGAAAGCCACCTAATCTCCCCGGTCGGCATCGCCGAATGGACCGACTGGAACAAAGCGGCGGCCCGCATTCACGGCATTAGCCACGCGGAACTGCTACGTCACGGCCGTGATCCTCATTGGGTAGCCCAGCGTCTGCGAATCCGATTGAGCGGGCGAAGGATCTACAGCGACAATCCAGACTACGATGGCATGTGGCTACTGCGTCTGTTCACGGCCTGTGACCTACCACCGCCCTCCTTGAGTCTGCGCCACTTGGACAGCCTGTTGATCGAAATCTGCTGCCCAACTACCGAACAGCGGCTTTCCGGGCTACGGGACATTCTGGAATTGAAACACGCCGCCCGCAGCCGCTCCCTGGGCCGCCATCGGGCCGCCTGGGACGTGGGCTATTTGCTGGAGCTATGGCATCTGGCCCTAGACTATCGGCGCGGGCTGGAAATGCCTTGATCGCTATGGCTAGTAGCCCCGGACGACCCGTGATCGTGACAGCCACCGCTTAACGGCACTTGCCGATCCGCTTACAATTCCTCTTCCACGGGTGCCCTAGCGGGCAAAAACCTTCCCTGATTCGGAGCCGATGATGACCCAGAAGCTGAACCGCTACAGTTCCCAGATAACCCAACCCAAATCCCAGGGCGCCTCCCAAGCCATGCTCTACGGCACCGGCCTGACCGAAGAGGACATGGACAAAGCCCAGGTGGGCATCGCCAGTGTCTGGTGGGAGGGCAATACCTGCAATATGCACCTCAACGACCTGGCTGCCCAGATCAAGGAGGGCGTGCAGGCCGCTGGCCTGGTGGGGATGCGCTTTAATACTATTGGCGTGTCCGACGGCATCTCCATGGGTACACGGGGGATGTGCTACAGCCTGCAATCCCGGGACTTGATCGCCGACTCCGTGGAAACAGTGGTGGGCGGCCAATGGTATGACGGCTGCATCGTCATCCCCGGCTGCGACAAGAACATGCCCGGGGTGATGATGGCCCTGGGCCGACTCAACCGCCCTGGACTAATGGTCTACGGCGGCACCATCAAGCCCGGTTACCATCGCACACCCCAGGGGGAGCAGACCCTGGATATCGTCTCGGCTTTCCAGAGCTACGGGGAGTTCATCGCCCAGCGCATCGACGAACCGACCCGCCGGGACATCGTTCGCCACGCCTGTCCTGGGGCCGGCGCCTGCGGTGGCATGTACACCGCCAACACCATGGCCTCGGCCATTGAGGCCATGGGCATGACCCTGCCCTACTCATCGTCCATCCCCGCCATGGACCCGGGCAAAGCCGAGGAGTGCCGACAAGCTGGCGCCACCCTCCGCTTATTGCTGGAACGGGATATCAAACCCCGGGACATCATGACCCGGGAGGCCTTCGAGAACGCCATGGTGATTATCATGGCTCTGGGCGGCTCCACTAACGCGGTGCTGCATCTGATCGCCATGGCCCGGGCGGTGGACGTGGAACTGGGTCTGGATGACTTCCAAGCAGTCAGCGATCGGGTTCCTTTTTTGGCCGATCTCAAGCCCAGTGGCAAATACGTCATGGAGGACTTGCATCGGGTGGGCGGCACCCCGGCGGTGATGAAATACCTGCTGGATCAGGGCCTGATCCACGGCGACTGCCTGACTGTCACCGGCCGCACCCTGGCCGAGAATCTGGCCGAACTGCCGAGCCTTTCGGAAGGTCAGGACATCATCCACCCCCTAGACCAGCCTATCAAAGAGACCGGTCATATCCGTATCCTCAAGGGCAATCTGGCTCCAGGCGGAGCGGTGGCCAAGATCACCGGCAAGGAGGGGCTGCGCTTTACCGGCCCCGCCAAGGTTTTCGATGCCGAGGAGGATATGCTCCATGCCCTAGAGCGGGGCGAGATCCAAAAAGGCGACGTGGTGGTGATTCGCTACGAAGGCCCCAAGGGCGGCCCGGGGATGCCGGAGATGCTCACCCCCACCTCGGCCATCATGGGCGCGGGGCTAGGCAACGACGTGGCCTTACTCACCGATGGACGATTCTCCGGTGGCTCCCATGGCTTTATCGTCGGCCATATCGTTCCCGAGGCCCAGGAGGGCGGCCCTATCGCCTTGATCCAGAACGGCGATCGCATCGTCCTTGACGCCGCCGAGAATATCCTCAACGTGGAATTGAGCGACGCCGAACTGGAGCAACGCCGCTCAGCCTGGACCATGCCGCCCTATAAAGCCACCCGAGGCACGCTATACAAATACATCAAGGTGGTGAAGGACGCTTCCCAAGGTTGCGTCACCGACGAGTAGGGTTAGGACCCATCCCGCCAGGCGGCTGGTGTCCTGGCGGGGCTTTGCGGACATGACACTCGATCCCCGAGTTATTAGAACTTGACTTGACATCCTCCCCGGCCTGAAGGCCGGAGATTCCTACGGCGTCCCATTGGTTTTGCGGGATCGCTTCGGCCTAGGCGGCCCCGCGGGTTCCTGGGCCGAGTGCCTGACTGCGCTGCTCGTGTCTCCACAGGCGTTACTTCCCGCCTGCCCGGCGGTAGGTCCAGTGGACCCCTTCACTTTAGCGGCGCTAGAACAGCCCCGCAAGGGGGCTATCGCGCCGCGCGCTATCCTTCCCCGCCCTGAACGGCGGGGCTTGCCGCGCACCAGGTCAGGGTTTTATTGTCGCTCGGTACCTCAGGCTGGGGGTAGGTTCCAGACGCCCCAAGTTCCGCCCGACCCTATGCGTGGAGGAAGCGTAGACGGGATAGAGCCAAATTTTTTAATAAAAACAGTTGGTCATCGCCCTAGCTCCCTCAGCCAGCCGGTACGCTTCCCGGTGGGTTGCCGACGGACTCCGATCAGGCCAGCTCGCTGACCGACTCCCGCTCGATCAGCTCTGGTTTGAAGCAGGTC
>CAZQXD010000076.1:0-19248 GCA_964597315.1 uncultured Candidatus Competibacteraceae bacterium | reverse complement strand
GGCTGCGCCACCGGCCACCCCAGCTTCGTGATGTCCAACTCCTTCACCAATCAGGTGCTGGCCCAGATCGAGCTATGGGTGCGGGGCGGCGAGTATGACAAGCGGGTCTATGTGCTGCCCAAGCACCTGGACGAAAAAGTCGCCCGGCTGCACTTGCAGCGCATCGGCGTCAAACTGACCGAACTCAGCCAGCAACAGGCCGATTATATCGGCGTGGCGGTGGACGGGCCGTATAAGCCGGAGACCTATCGGTACTGAGTTTATCCCCCGGGGGTGGGCGCACCCACCCCCCATGGGACCGGTTTGGCGTCGCCCTGCCTCCATGGCCCCGCGCCGTGGAGTTCGTCCGCCTGTGGCTTCACGGCCTGTAGAGCCACGGCGCCGGAATCCCCATGATGACCCGATTCCACTGCGACGACGCCTATCCTGAACCGGATTCATCATCATTCGTCCAACCCTTCGCTGGACTGTAACGATCCTTGTTTACAAAATTCAGCACTCCTTGGACGCAGACAAAGGCACTCCATAAGATGAGCCAGCCCATTATCAGTTGTGAATTCTTCCCCCCCCACGACGCCGAGGGGGCCGCTAAACTGCGCCCGGTCCGGGACCGGCTCGTGGAACTGCGCCCGGCGTTTTTCTCGGTCACTTATGGGGCCGGTGGCTCCACTCGGGAGCGGACCCTGGAGGCGGTGCTGGATATCCAGCGCCATAGCGGCATCGACGCCGCCCCCCATCTGACCTGCGTGGGTTCCACCCGGGACGGCATCCGGGAACTGCTGGAACTGTACCGAGACCAAGGCATCCGCCGCATCGTGGCCTTGCGGGGGGATATGCCCTCGGGGATGCGCGATCCGGGGGAGTTGCGCTATGGCAATGAACTGGTGGCCTTTATCCGCGAGACCACCGGCGATTATTTCCATATTGAAGTGGCGGCCTATCCCGAATACCACCCCCAGTGCCCCAGCCCGGAACAGGACCTGGAGAACTTCCGGCGCAAGGTGCAGGCCGGGGCGGATTCGGTCATCACCCAGTATTTCTACAATGCCGATGCGTATTTCCGGTTCCTGGACGACTGCGGGCGGTTGGGGGTGGAGGTACCGGTAGTGCCGGGCATTATGCCCATCACCAACTATAAGCAACTGGCCCGGTTCTCGGATGCCTGTGGGGCGGAGATCCCCCGCTGGATTCGCAAGCGGCTGGAAGCCTACGGGGAGGACAAGGCGTCTCTACGGGCCTTCGGCCTAGACGTGGTCACTGATCTATGCGCCCGGTTGCTGGGCGCCGGGGCGCCGGGGCTGCACTTCTACACCATGAATCAGGCCGCCGCCACCCTAGCGGTCTGGGAGCGGCTGGGACTGGCGGGGAGCGCCCCAGGCGCGGGGAGTTGAGCTAACGGGAGTCCCGGTTGCTGACATCCCCCAGGGGTTCCATGTGCCGGGACGCCAGACCGCGTACGTAGTCCAACAGACCTCCGGGACGCCGCTCCCGGTCTCGCTCCAGGCGAGACTTCAGCTCCCTCAGCCGGGCATGACCCGGCGCCACCCCCAGACCCCGCTTCACGTACAGGCGGGCCTTGTCGAAGCGCCCCTGCTGGTAGTGCTGTTCCGCCAGCCAGACATAGCGGGTGGCCACCTCGGCCAACCCCCGGCGCGCTGCGGCGTTATCCGCATCCAGGACCAACACCTGACGATAGTAATACCGGGCGTTGTGACGGGCCGGGGTAGTGAGCCGGTAATCGGTCAGGCTGGTTTCGGCCTGGGCGAGTAGTCGGCGTACCTCCGGGCCAGGGTCCGCTGGCCGGGAACTGTTGGCGGCCGCCTCCCGCGCCGCCATGGCCTTGGCGAAGAGGGTCGGCGGCGTGGGCCTGGGCTGGGTCGAGGACTCGGGGGCGGTAGCCGGGGCCTGGGTCCGCGCTTCCTCCCGGGGTTCGCTGGCGTGGCCAGATCCGGTCGGCCAGACCGCGTAGCCCCCACCCAGACCCGCCAACACCGCCACCATGACCAGGGCCGCCGCGCCCCGAACCCGACCCCAGCGGCCGACGGCCAATCTGGCCACCGCCGCCGACGTGAGCCTGGCTGGCCGCTCCAGGGCGGCGCTCAAGGCCGCCACACTGGGAAACCGGTCGTCGGGACGCAGGTTCAGGCAACAGTCGATGGCCTCCAGTAGTGGGCGGCTGTAGCGGCCGACGGCTTGTTCCACGGCCGGGACCAAGGCATCGTTCTGTAGCCGCTCCGAGGCGGGCTGGGGCGGCTGACCGGTAACGCAGCGGTACAACACCGCCCCCAGGGAATAGATATCCGACCAAGCGCCATACAGGGCGCTATGGGCTGTGTACTGCTCTGGGGGCGAGTAACCGGGGGTGATGAGGCAGGTCAATTCATCACTAGCGGGGGCTTGCAGTTCCCAGGCGGAACCAAAGTCCATGAGCATCACCCGCCCGTCCCGAATTCGCTGGTATAGGTTAGCGGGCTTGATGTCCCGGTGCAGCACACCGTTGCTATGCACCGCATGTAGGGCCGGCAGCACATCGGCCAACAGGCCGCGCACCCGAGCTTCATCCAGAACGCCGACCCGGTGCAACAGCATGTCCAGAGGCTCTCCGTCCTCGTAGTCCATGACGATATAAGCGGTGCCATTGGCCCTGAAATAGCGCCGCGCCCCCACCACCTGGGGATGGCGGACCCGGGCCAGGATACGCACTTCGTCTAGGAACCGCCGCAGGCCCCAATCGAAATCGTAGCCGGGCCGTTCCAGCGCTTGCGGGCTGTCCACGGTCATGCGGATTGTCTCGCCGTCGGACGCCCGGTACGACCAGGCTGGCGGAAAATACTCTTTGATAGCCACCCACACGTCCAGATAGCTGTCCCGGGCCTTGTAGGTGACGCCGAAGCCCCCGGAACCCAAAATCGCGTCGATATGGTATTCCTGTAAGCGATAGCCCGGCGGCAGGGTGTTTTGGTACTGCATGGAGTAGTCTCGGTCCCGTGATGCCAACGACACGCTAACAGGTTAGCGAACACTACCCCCTTTGGCCTATCGGTATTGTCCGTATATCGGCGCTTAAAGACCTCGGGCCATGCGCCGCCCCTCGGCTTCGTCCACCCGGGCCAGCAGCAGGGCGCCCAGGGCGAACAGGACCAGCAAGGACAGAATCGAGGCCCGGGTGCTGCCGGTGACCAGGCCCACGGCGCCCATCAGCACCGGCCCCAGCACCGCCGCGAACTTGCCCAACATGTTATAGAAACCGAAGAACTCCCCGGCTTTGTCCGGGGGGATGATACGGGCGTACAGGGAGCGGCTCAGGGACTGGATGCCCCCCTGCACCAGGCCGATGGCCACCGCCAGCCCGTAGAACTCCCAGGTCTGGCTCATGAAATACCCCCATAGAGTGATGAGTACATAGGCGCCGATACCGATGAAAATACCGGTCCTGGCCCCCAGCCGCTCCCCCAGCCGACCAAAGACAATGGCCGCCGGAAAGCCCACGAACTGGACGATCAACAGGGCCAGGATCAGGCTGTTGGCATCGAAGCCCAGGGCCAGTCCGTAGTCCACGGCCATCCGCACCACCGTGTCCACCCCGTCGATATACAGCCAATAGGCCAGCAGAAACAACCCCACCACTCGCAACCGGCGGACGTGGGCGAAGGTCTCCCGCAACTGGGTCAGCCCAGCCCGGACCGCCGCCACGCCCCCCAGACGGTTGGGAACCCGAGGCTCGGGCACCCACAGCAACACCGGCAGGGAGAACAGCGCCCACCACAGGGCCACGCTCAAAAAAGCCACCCGCACCGCCTCGGCGGCGTCCCTCAGCCCGAACCAGTCCGGGTGCAGGGTCATCACCACATTACCGGCGAACAGCAGCCCTCCACCCAGATAACCCAGGGCGAAACCCAGGGCGGAAACGGCGTCGAAGCGTTCCTCCGGGGCCACCGCCACCAGCAGGGCGTCGTAGAACACATTGGCCCCGGAGAAGCCGATCACCGCCAGGGCGTAGACCGCCGCCGCCAGGGGCCAGGCGCCCTGGGCCACCCAATACAGGGCTGCGGTCATGGCGATGCCCAGAAACGCGAACAGGGTCAGCAACCGTTTCTTCGCCCCGGCCCGGTCGGCGATGGCGCCGATCAGCGGGGCCAGAATCACGATCACCAGGGAAGCCCCGGAGTTGGCCACCCCTAGCCAGAAGCTGCTCTCGGTGACGCTCAGCCCCCCACTCCAGTACTGCTTGAAGAACAGGGGAAAAAATCCGGCCATCACCGTGGTGGCAAAGGCGGAGTTGGCCCAGTCGTAAAAGGCCCAGGCCAGCACCCGCCCCTTGCCCGGAGAATCATCCTCGGTTTGCATCCATCACCTCGCCGACAGGGTTGAGACGACCGCCATTGTCGGCCTTCCGGCGGCCAAGGGCCAGGGTGCGGCCCAGAATTCGTCGTGCGATACTGAACGATCCGTAATTCAGACCGCCCGTGACCACCATGCCCGACAACCAAACCCTGATCGACCGCGACCTGGCCGTACTCTGGCATCCCTGCACCCAGATGAAAGACCATGAGTGGCTGCCCCTGATTCCCGTGCGCCGGGGCCAGGGGGTGTGGCTGGAGGATTTTCAGGGCAACCGCTATCTGGACGCCGTCAGTTCCTGGTGGGTCAACCTGTTCGGCCATGCCAACCCCCGTATCAACGCCGCCCTCCGGGATCAACTGGAGTCCCTGGAACAGGTGATCCTGAGCGGCTGTACCCATGAACCGGTGGTGGCCCTGTCCGAGCGGCTGGTGGCGCTCACCCCGCCGGGGCTGGAACGGGTGTTCTATGCCGACAACGGCTCTTCGGGGGTGGAGGTGGCTCTGAAAATGAGCTTCCACTACTGGCGCAACAACGGCCAGCCCCGCAAGACCCGTTTTGTCACCCTCACCAACAGCTACCATGGGGAGACCCTGGGGGCGCTGGCGGTGGGCAACGTGCAGCTCTACAAGGACACCTACCAGCCCCTGCTCATGGAGGCCATCAGCGTGCCTGCCCCGGACACCTGGCACCGGGAGCCGGGGGAAACCCCCGCCCACTACGCCGAGCGCATGTTTCAGCACACCGAACGGGTGCTGGCCGAGCAGGCCGCCGAGGTGGCGGCGGTGATCGTCGAACCCCTGGTCCAGTGCGCCGGGGGAATGCGTATGTACGATCCCCGCTACCTGACCCTGCTGCGAGACGCCTGCGACCGCCACGGGATACACCTGATCGCCGATGAGATCGCCGTGGGCTTCGGTCGCACCGGGACGCTGTTCGCCTGCGAGCAGGCCGGCATCAGCCCGGACTTCATGTGCCTGTCCAAGGGCCTGACCGGGGGCTACCTGCCCCTGTGCGCGGTGCTCACCTCGGATACTGTATACCGGGCCTTTTACGACGACTACCAGAAGCTCAGCGCCTTTCTGCACTCCCATAGCTACACCGGCAACCCCCTGGCCTGCCGGGCGGCCCTGGCCACCCTGGATATTTTCGAGACCGACGATGTGCTGGCCAATAACCGCCGCCTGGCCGCCCGGATGAGCGCCGCCACCGAGCGCTTCAAGGACCATCCCCATGTGGGCGAGGTTCGCCAAACTGGCATGATCCTGGCCATGGAGATGGTCAAGGACAAGGCCACCCGGGAACCCTTCCCCTGGCAGGAGCGCCGGGGCATCCGGGTCTACCAGCATGCCCTGAGCCGGGGCGCCCTGCTCCGGCCCCTGGGCAATGTGGTGTACTTTATGCCGCCTTACGTCATCACCCCGGAGGAGATCGACTTTCTGGCCGATGTAGCCTGGGAGGGCATCGAGCGGGCGACCCGGGAGTGATGACCCAGACCCTGCTTTACTGCCGCCCCGGTTTCGAGGGGGAGTGCGCCGCCGAAATCCAGGACCAGGCCGCAGCCCTGGGCATCCACGGCTATGTCCGGGCCAAACCGGACAGGGGCTGGCTGGCCTTCACCCCTTACGATGCCGACGCCGGGGCGCGGCTGGCCGCCGGGCTGGACTTCCGGGTGCTGGTTTTTCCCCGCCAGCTCGTGACCCCGGCCCTGGAACTGCCGTCACTGCCGGAGGGGGAGCGCATCGGTCCCCTACTGGGGGCACTGGAACAACTGGCCCCGGCGGTGTCCGGCGTCTGGCTAGAGACCGCCGACACCAACGCCGGTAAGGCATTGCAGACCTTGTGCCGGAAGCTGGCCGTCCCCCTGGAGCGGGCCTTGGACCGGGCCGGGCGGCTGATCCCCGATAACCCCGCCCTGCCCCGGCTGCATGTGCTGTTCCTGGGGGGCCACCACGCCTGGGTGGGCCTGTCCCGGCCTGGCAACGCCGCCCCCTGGCCCATGGGCATTCCCCGGCTGAAGTTTCCCCGGGCCGCCCCTAGCCGCTCCACCCTGAAGCTGGAAGAAGCCTTGCTGTGGTTCCTGGATGATAAGGAGCGGCGTCGGCGGCTGGTCCCAGCCATGACCGCCGTGGACCTGGGCGCCGCCCCGGGGGGCTGGACTTGGCAGTTGGTGCGCCGCCACCTGCGGGTCACGGCCGTGGACAACGGCCCCCTGGACCCCGCCCTGCTGGACTCGGGGCTGGTGGAGCATCTGCGGGTTGATGGCTTTCGCTACCGCCCGCCCCGGCCCGTGGACTGGCTGGTCTGCGACATGGTGGAACAACCGGCCCGGATCGCCCAACTGGCGGCCAACTGGCTGGCCCGGGGGGACTGCCGGGAAGCGATTTTCAATCTAAAACTGCCCATGAAAAAACGTTATGCCGAGCTGGGTCGCTGTCGGGAACTGATCGCCGACACCCTGGCGGACCTGCCCCATCGACTGACCCTGAAACAGCTCTACCACGACCGCGAAGAAGTCACCGCACATCTGCGACGAACATCGAATTCTTGACACCCGGTCTATACTTAGGACCACTGGATCACGGGCCACCGGCCCGCCTCGACATGTATGTCCCTGGATACCGAGGGACCCGCCAAGGGAGCCGGCTTGCCATGCCATCGGTGACATTCGCCTCGCCCCCCCTGCGCCGCTGGATCAGACGCTGCTATGTGCGCCTTGCCCTGCTGCCCTTGCTGCTGGCCGGTTTGGGGCTGGCGTCCATGGTGATGTCCATCACCCTGGTGACCCGTCAAGGAGAACTGCCGGCCCTGGGGCTGGTGTTCGTGACCGCCTTGCTGGCCCTGGGGGCGGGCCTGGGGGCGCTGCTGGGCTGGCGCGCCCGGCTGGAGACCCAAGCCATGGTGGATGGCCTGACCCAACTAGAGGAGCTGGCCGGACGGATCGGCGCCGGGCAGTACTATCAACAGGCGCCGCTGCTGCCCATCGCCGAGTTGCAGCAAACCGCCGAACGGGTGGCGGCCATGGGTCGGCAACTGGGAGACGGCCATCAGGCGCTGCTGGAAGCCCAGCGCAACTTGAGCGCCAGCGAGGCCCGCTACCGGGAGGCCGTGGAGGGCATCCAGGAGGCCGTCTTTCAGGCCGACGTCGAGGGCCACTGGACGTTTCTGAATACTGCCTGGGAACGCCTGAGCGGCTATCCGATCGCCGACAGCCTGGGGCGGCCGTTCTGGGATTTTCTGCATCCCAAAGACCGCGCCTGTATCCAAGACATGTTCCAGTCCCTGATCCAAGGCCGCGCCACCCACTGCCACCGAGAAATGCGCTGCCTGCGCCGGGAAGGAGGCTATCGCTGGGTGAGTGTCCATGCCCACACCGTGACCGACGGCCAAGGAACAGCCGGCGCCCTGATCGATATTCACGAGCGCCGCCAGGCTGAGGAACAGCTACGCCTGAGCGCGGCGGCGGTGCAGCGCAGCGCCCAAGGGGTGCTGATCACCGACGCCCAGCTACGCATCACTACCGTCAATCCGGCCTTCACCCGCATCACCGGCTACCAGGCCGATGAAATTCGTGGCAACCATCCCAGCCTGCTGACCGCAGACTCCGCCGGGACCACCGATGCCGACCCTTGGCAGCCCCCACCGAGCCAGAAGGACTGGCGGGGCGAGATGTCGCAACGGCATAAATCTGGGGAGAGCCATGGAGTCTGGCTGGAAATCAGCGTTATCCATGACCAGGAGGGCGCCGTGAGCGGCTATGTGGCTTTGTTCACGGAGCTGGCACCGGACCTCGGTCTGGCGGCGGATCTGCCGGCGCGGCACCGGCGGGATAGGGTAGGGCAATCGGGGGGTGATGCCGATACCTTCAGATCTTAAAGCTTAGCCGCTCCAGGCCGCCGTATAAAGGACGGGGAGACGGCCGAAAATAGCCTAGGCGCGTGACGCTCAGGGCCTGGCCGTCGCCGACGTTGCCCGGCAAGGCCACCAACATGTGTTCCCCAGCGCACCGGACTTGACCGGCTTGTACACAGCGCGCATCAGGTACTGGGAGGCGATGTGGCGGCAGTCTTCAACGTTCAACAGCGACGTCCAAGAAACCTTCGCCCACAAAGCGAAGTTTGCAGGCGGCGGAATCGCAATTAGCGGTTTTGGAACTCCGGGCGGCGCTTGGCCAGAAACGCGCACATCCCCTCCTTCTGGTCATCGGTGGAGAAGCTCAGGCCGAAAATCTGGCTTTCCAGCACACAGGCATTGTCCAAGTCCAAGTCCTGCCCCCGCTGTACGGCCTCTTTGACCAGCCGCACCGCCACCGGTCCCTTGCGGCTGATGGTCAGGGCCATGGCCATGGCCCGCTCCATGAGCTCCGCAGCCGGGTAGACGTGGTTGGCCAAGCCGATGGTTTTCGCCTCATCGGCCCCCACTTGCCGACCGCTACAGACCATTTCCAGGGCCATGGCCCGACCCACCAGCCGGGATAGCCGCTGGCTGCCCCCGAAGCCAGGCGTGACCCCTAGCCCCACCTCCGGTTGGCCGAATACCGCCGTATCGCTGGCCAGTATCCAGTCACAGCTCATGGCCAGCTCGCAGCCACCGCCCAGACAGTATCCGTTGACCACGGCGATGGCGGGCACCGGCAGGGTCTCCAACGCCCGGAACACTTTCAGCCCCTTTTGGGAAAAGCTCTGGGCCTCCACGGCGCTAAAGCTCTGCATCTCCATGATGTCGGCCCCGGCCACGAAAGACTTGTTGCCGGCCCCGGTGATCAGCAGCGCCCGGGCATCCGGGTCCTTGGCCACTTCCAAAATGGCGGCGTACAGCTCGTCTAGGGTGCGAACATTGAGGGCGTTGAGGGACCGAGGCCGGTTGATGGTCAGTCGGTAAATACCCGGCTCCGGCAGCTCCAGCAGAATCTTGTCGAAACGAGGGTGATGGATATTAGTGACCTGAGAGCCGGTATCGGCTCGGTTGGGCAGAGCATTGGACGGACTCATGTTCACCTCTTGACTCGGGAAAATTTTGGGACAACAGACCGCCATGGCAAGCACGGCGCGGGGTCTTGTTTATGACGCATTGCAACAATGCATCTTATAGTGCCTCGCCCCAGCGGTTCGTTCAAGGGCGTCCATGCACAGCCGCTATTTCCTAGGCCCTGGATTGGGTATAACCAGAGATTGTTATAGACCCATGGCTGCTGCAATGCAAAAAAAGTGTCTGCCTTGCCATGGATACCCCTATTGGCCCCACTGAACCCCGACTGATCGGCGGGGACTAACAGATATAAAGCCCTGGCCGCGAAACTTGCGGCTGTGGGTGACAAAGAGGATGATACCCACCCAGTGACGCAGTGAGCTATCCATCCCCTTGACGCCAGGGACAAGGGACTCGTTTCCAGCGACTGGACTTACGACAGTCAGGCCAGGGAGGGCCTAGTAGTGAACACAATGAACCAAATCACCAAAAACACCTTTGACTCTCCTGTCGTCCAACTGGACATTGCCGCCCGCACCCTGCTCTGCCCCGTGGACGGCATCCGCTCCGAAAACCAGGATAATTACCTCATCGTGGATGTCGACGGCAACGCCCGCTATCTCCACGATCAAGTGGAGACCCGCCGCCACCTGAGAGACTGGTCCCAAGGTCATCGTCGGCTGGCGGTGCTAGACGGCATGGGCGGCCACAGTTTCGGCCGTCAGGCAGCGGAACTGGCCGTGGAAGGTCTTCTGCAACTGCCGGCCTTGGATGATCTGGACGACCTGGCCGCCGAACTGGACACCCTCCACGCCCTGCTTCACAAAGAGATGCGCCGCCACGGGGGCGAACCGGGCTGTACTCTGACCTTGCTGGAAATCCCCCCCTCGGGCCAGGCCCTGATGTTCCACGCCGGCGACTCCCGGTTGTATACAGTTGATGGCTGTCAGGCCGATTTCTTGACCGTGGATCACGTCCCGGCCACCAAGCTGGCCATGCTGGGGCTGATCGACGAATCCGAGTGGCGTCAACAGGTTCATATCCACCCCGGTTCCCTGCTCAGCCAGGCGTTCATTCTGGGGACCACCCTCAGCGACGCCTCCCCTTTCGGCGCCTCCCTGGAACCGACCCTCTATCCCTTACATGACGCTAATCTGCCGGCCTTTTTGCGGGGCCGCGCCGACCGCCGCCGACTGGACCTGGCGCCGGGCCGAGTGTATCTGCTGGCCAGCGACGGTTTGTGGCACTTGCGCGAACCCATGGCGTTTATCGAGCGCTGGCCGGCGTTGCTGAATCAACCGGAGCGGTCTCTGGAGGAGCTACTGGAGGGCTTGTTCACGGAACTGGTGGCGATCACCCGCCAGGCCGCCTATCCCAGCGGCGACAACTGTACGGCCGTGGCTTTTCGGCTGGCGCCCTGAAGCCACGCCCGCGCCTCGGCGCGGGCGCCTTCAATCAATAGGGCTTGACCTGATGCAGCGCAGCATCGGCCAGCACGGCTTCCAGGGCTTGGCCTAGGCGTTCCGCCCACCAAACCCGGCCCTCGGCATGTTCGATCAAGTCCTGGCGCACTTCCAGCACCACATGAGGCAGACCCGCAGCGGCGGCATGGTTGTCGGTGGTAAAACCCACCTGTCGCCCTGAATAGGGCTTGTTGTCGCCCACGCACAGGTCCGGGTCTTCCCGCAGCAGGCGGATCAGGGGCACCGCGATCCGGGGGTCATGATTCCACAAAATACCCACCTGCCAGGGCCGGAGCTGGCCGTCGCGCATCTGCGGGGTGAAGCTATGCACCGACACCAGGGCTGGGGGTGGACCGTGACGCCATTGGTGGGCCAGGGTGTGGGTCACCGTCCGGTGGTAGGGCCAGAATACCGCTTCCAGGCGCAAGTCCGCCTCCTGGTCGGTCAGGCCGCAATTACCCGGCACCACAATTCCGTCACTGGTTTCGGCGATGGACGCCGGGTCGCCGGGCTGGCGGTTGCAGTCGATCACCAACCGAGAGTAGCCTGCCAGCACCGCCGGCCCGCCCAGCCGCTCGGCCAGTTGCCGGGTGAGATCGGCGGCGCCGATATCCACGGCGATATGCCGACTAAACGCCTCGTCGGGTAGACCCAGACCGCCCAAAGTCCGGGGCACGGCGTTACTGGCGTGATCGCAGACCAGGACCACCGGCGAACGCCCGTTGCCATTGTGTAAGGTGAAAGGGGGCGGGTCATCGGGACCCAGGAGTGAATTAGCAACGTCAGTGTCGGTGTCGGTCATGGTCATCGGCCGATGGATTCCAGAAAAGCGTGTGTCGAGGCGGCCATTATAGCCGCTGTAGGCTATCTCCTGGCCTACCCCTCCACTAAATCGGGTTCTTCGCTATGCCGCAAGATAAACGCTCTGGCCCCATCCCGTAGGGCCACTGCCGCTGACCAGTCGCCGCCTTTGGGCGCCATGGGCTGGCCAATGACCACATCCAGGTTGCCCCGGCGTGGAAACCAGGTGCCTTCCCGGAGGATGGAGCGGGCGCCACGAATGGCCACCGGCACCACCGGCGCCTTGGCCTGGGCGGCCACCAGAAAAGCACCCATGCGAAAAGGCAGCAGACCCGGCATGCGATGAAACGTGCCCTCCGGGAAGAACACCAGGGAGCGACCGACCCTCAGCCGCTCGGCGATGGGCCGCAGCTCATCGGCGCTGCGCCGGGGGTCGAAGCGTTCCACGAACAAGGCGCCCAACCGCTCTAGCAGCAGCCGCACCGAAAACCGACCCGCCAGTTCCCGTTTGGCCACGTAGCAGAGCTCTCCTGGCAGGGCGGCGCTCAGGGCCAGGGCGTCCAGATAGCTGGCGTGGTTGGCCACGATCACGCAGGGCGTGGCGCTGGTGAGCGTTTCGGCGCCCTGCACGGTCAGCCGGACGCCGGTGAGTCGGGTCAGCAACCGCCCGGCGCCCCGCACCACCGCCCAGCGCCAGGACAGCCAGGGCAGGGCCGCCACCAGCCCCCAGGTAGCCAGGATCAAGACACCGAACACCCCCCAGGCCCACCCGGCGTACAGGCTCTCTCCCAGCCCCCTTAGCCAGCGCCTGATCTGAGGCAGGGCGCTGCCGGCGGTCAGCCGGGCTAACTGCCACCATAAGGCCCGGCTACCTCGGCCCAAACCGCCATGCCGATACAATTCGGCCATGGCGGCGCGGCGGATTTTGCCGCTGGAGGTTTTCAGTACGCCGTGGGGCGGCACCAGTTCCACAACGTCCGGGACCACATCCATGGCGCCCAGGGCCTCCCGCACTCGCTCACCCAGGGCATCTCGGCCCAAGGGCTGGGTTTCACGGGTCTCGGCCACCACCACCAGCCGTTCTGGGCCGCCCCCGGGATCGGGACTGGCGAAGACCGCCACGCAGCCCCGGCGGATACCGGATATCGCGCCCACGGCCTCTTCCAGTTCGTAGGGGTAGAGATTGCGCCCGCCGCGAATAATCAGATCCTTGACGCGGCCAGTGAGATAGACCCGGCCCCCGACCAGATAGCCTCGATCCCCGGAATCCAGCCAATCGCCCCGACGTAGCTCGGCGGTGGCCTTCGGATTATCCAGATACCCCGCCGTGGCCGACGGCCCCCGGAACTCCAGCCGCCCTTCCCATCGCTCCGGCTGTTCCCGACCCCGGTCATCGACGATCCGAATTTCGTGGCCGTCCAGGGCATGACCACAGGCCGGCACCCGCAGCGGGCTACTGTCCAGGGGATCGGCGGGCCGGGCCTCGCCCCGGGATTCGAAATGCGCCCGGTCGATGCAATCCAGCTGGAGTCCCTGTCCAGGGGTGGGCAGGGCGAGGCCCACGGAACACTCCGCCAGCCCGTAGACCGGAGCCAGGGCCTTGGGGTCCAGGCCGCAACGCTCAAAGCGTTGGGCGAAACGCTCCATTGTGGCGGGGTTGACCGGTTCGGCGCCGTTGGCCGCCAGCCGCCAGGAACTTAGATCCAGACCCGTCAGATCGGCGTCGGAGAGGGTCCGCAGGCAGAGTTCATAGGCAAAATTGGGGGCTGCCGATAGGGTGCCCCGGTGCCGGTGGATGGTCTCCAGCCAGCGCAGGGGCCGCCTAAGAAACGCCAGGGGCGACAGCAGCACCAGGGGAAACCCATAGTACAGGGAGCCTAACCCGGCGCCGATCAGTCCCATGTCATGGTATAGGGGTAGCCAGCTTACAAATACGTCGTTGGAATCGGCCCGCACCCGTCGGCCCATGGCCCGGATATTGGCCAGCAGATTGGCATGGCTAAGCACCACGCCCTTGGGATCGCCGGTGCTGCCGGAGGTGTATTGCAGAAACGCCGCATCCCCGGAGTTGATCAAAGGCGTGGCGTAGGCGCCACCGCCGACGCTCTCTAGGTCCTCCACCGTGACCATCTGGCTCAGTTCCGGGGCCTGGGCCCGCAATAGCCGGGATACGGTCAGGGCCTCGGGCACGGTAATCAGCATCACCGCTCGCGCATTGGCCAGAATTCGACCGTGGCGGCGCAGATGCTCTTCCAGTTGTGACAACCGCACCGGCGGGTAAATGGGCACCGGCGTCCCGCCCGCCAGGAGAATCCCGTAGAAACTGGCGAAATAGCCCCGCCCCGTGGGCAGCATGATCGCCACCGACCGGCCCGGCTCGAAGCCCTTGGCCCACAGCCCCGCCGCTACCCGACGGGCCTGGGCAAGCAGTTCACCGTAGCTGATGCGGTTGGGTTGGTCGTCCTCTCCATAGAGATAAATGTGGGTGCGCCGGGCATGGCGACGGGCGTGCCAATGGAGTACGTCCAACAGCGTGGCGGCCTGCTCCGGCGCCGCCACCGCCCCACCGCTGGCGTCTGGCGCCCTCAGCCGCTCCACCGTCCGGGCCGATCCGCCCCCCTCGGCGGCCAGGATCATGGCCAGCAGTTCTCGGGGAGTGGCGGCGCGGATGGCCTCCTCGGCCAGGCGCACCTCCAATTGCCGCTCCAGCCGGGCGATCAATTCCGCCCGGGTTAGGCTATCCAGGCCCAGATCTTCGGCCAGGCGATCATCCAACGCCGGGGGACGGGAGCGATTCAGGCCGGTCTCCCGGGTCAGCCCGGCGATCAGCTCCAGGAGATTCGCGGCCAGTTGTTCCGGGTCCGGGGCGGGATGGCGTAGGGGGGCGCTGGACATAGCGATACCTGCATGACGAGGATCAAACTGCATAACCTAACTGTAGCCGAAGCCAGTCAGGGCCGCCGCGCGATAGCGGGTATACCACTGCCCTGTCGGCTCAACCAGACCCGCTTCGCGCCGCGTCCAGCGCCCGCCTGAAGCGCGATTCCAGGGCGGTGTTCAGGTCGCCGGGAAGCCCGCCGGTGGCGTACCAGTCGGTCTCGATTTCCCGAGCCTCGGTCGATTGTTGATGCTGGGTCGGGTTGCGGGTCGTGAGGGATTCCGATAACCGCGCCACTTGATATTCCATGCGGGCCTGGGCGTACTCCCGGGGAGAGTCTACGCCGGCCAGGATTTCCAGACGCAGGCACAGTCGCTTGCGGGTCTCCAGCTCGGCTTCCAGGGTTTTGAGGTGGGCCAGGCGCGCGGCTTCGTCCCCGGTCAAGGCTTGGCAAGCGGACTCAAAGCGGCGGCGGGCGCCGGCTTCCTGGGCCGAACGCAGCGGCGGCAGCCCATTCCAGCAGGCTTGCAAGCGTTCCGTGGCGGCGTTTCCATCGGCGGACGGATCGGTGAGCAGCCTCTCGGCCTCGGCGCATAGCTCTGCCCGTTGGGCCAGGGACTCCATCTCCCGCCGCTCCAGGGCTTGCGCCCGTTCCTTAAGCCGGGCCTGAAAGCGCTCACCTGCGGCCATATAGCGCCGCTCCAGATCCCGTTGTTCGGCCCGGGGGACCGGGCCGGCCGCTTCCCACTGCACGGCGATGGACTGCACTCGGTCACGGCCCTGGCCCACGTTGTCCAGGCCCACCTCGGCCAGGGTTTCCAGTTCCTGGCACAGGGCCTGGCGGCGCTCAAGATTGGCCTGACGCTCGGCATCGGCGGCCTGGTGTTCGGCTTGACGGCGTTCGAAGACAGCATCGCAGGCGGCCCGGAATGCCTGCCACAAGTCCTGCTCCTGGCGTCGCGGCCCCTGCACCGTGGGCGGCCACTCGGCCTGGGCTTGTTTGGCGGCGTCAATGGCGGCCTTGAGATCGTCCCCATCGGCCAGGGCCTGGACCCGGCCAATCAGGGCCTGGCGTCGCGTTATCTCCCGCTGGCGCTCCTTGTCCAGGTGCTGGTCGAGGCGCTCCAATGCTGTCTCGAAACGCTGCTGCACGGCTTTTCGTTCGGCGCGGTTCACCGGTCCCATTTGCCGCCAGCGCTCCCGGGCCTGGCGCCAGAGACGATCAATCTCTTTCCAATCCGGGCGCTCCCAATCGGTATCCGTGGCAACGCGCTCCAGTTCCTCGCACAGGGCCTGGCGGGCCGCCAGATTGGCCTCCCGTTCCCGGGACTGGGCCTGATGGTGGGCCTGAACCGGGGCATAGGCCCGTTCGCAGGCGGCGTCGAAGCGTTTCCAGAGGCTCTTGGGCGCAGGGCCGCCGTTGCGATCCATGGCCTTCCAGGTGGCCCGCAGTTTCTTGACCTGCTCGCCCCGGACGGCGGGGTCCTCGTCCTGATCGGCCATGGCTTCGGCCTCCTCGCACAGGTGTTCCCTGGCCTGATGGGCGCCCCAGCGCCGCCAGCCACGCAGTTCATCCAGGCGATGCAGAAAGCCGTTCAGACGCCGATCCAGGGCCGCCATGTCCTGACGAGACAGGCTGAGATTGTGGCGTAGCCGGTCTCGGGCCTGGTCACGCAAGGCGATGGCCTGCTGGAGTTCGCCCTGGTCCAGGGCCTGTCGCAGTTGCTCTATCAGGGTTTCAATGCCAGCCTGTTCCTGGTCTTTGAGTTCGGCCTGTTTGCGCAGCCGGTCCTTAAGCCGATTTAGGGCGGCTTCGAAACGCTGGCGCAGATCGGCGGCCAGGCTTTTGTTGTCGGGGACGGGCAAGGCCCGCCAGCGTTCCAGGAGTTTGTCCAGGTCCTTGTCTTTGATCGCCCCGGCCTGATGCAGCAGGGTCTCGGCCCGCTCCAAGAGTTCCCGAGAGCGACCAGCCCGCTGCCGATCCCGGGCCAGGGTGTCGCGCAGGTCACGGACCATTGCCAGTAAATCTTGAAACCGTTGTTCCTCGGCCCGGGGAGCGGGACCGGCGCGGGTCCAGGCGGCGGGACTGTCCGCCAATAGGGTGTCGGCCTCGGTGGCCAGCGCCCCGGTCGGGTCGGCGGTGTCGGCCAATTTTCGATGCAGGGACTCCAAAGCCGCGCACAGGCCATGGCGCTCGGCATGCCCGTTGGCCTGGGTGTTGAACCGGCCTAGAAAACACGCCCGGGCCTGCCCCCAACGCTCTTGGAGGAGCGGATCGGCAGCCTCGGCCTGGGCCTCCCAGTCCTGGGTTAGGGTATGCAACCGGCCCATATCCAGGAGGCTGCCCGGGTCCGCAGCCAGGGTTTCCAGTTCCCGGCACAGGGCTTCTGCCCGCTCGGCCCGCTTCTGGTGGTCGCGCAGGGCGTCCAGGCGGGCTTTCACCTGACGGTAAATGCGTTTGTCCCGATTGCGGGTCTGGTGGGCTACCTGTTCCAGACCGGCTATATCCTGGACCCGCTCCGACGCCGCCAGCCGGACTTGGGCCGCCGGGTCCTTGCAGGCCAGATCCGCGAGCAGCGGCGCATCGGTCAGCTTATCAAGGGCCGCCAGCCTTAATTCCGGCTCCATCCCGTGGGTGACCAAGTACCTGGCCAGTTCTGGATTGGCGGTCCGTTCCAACACCGCCAACCGTTGCTCTAAAGGGAGACTGGAGCCTTCGGCGTCGACCATGAGATGGCGAAACCGGGCCTCGGCGGTGTCCCGCACCCCGGACTCCGGGTCTTCGGCGGCGATGCGCTGGAGCAACGTCAGGTCAGTCAGCCGGTGCAAGGCGGTTCGACGCACGCCGGGGTGGTCATCTTCCAAAGCCATTTGTGTCAGGGCCGGATCGGTGGCCGCCAGTTCCTGTACGGCCTGGGTGCGTACTTGGGGATCGGGATGTTGCCACTTGGGCTTGAAGAATCGACTAAGAATCATGTCTGGCTAATCGTCCACTGGCTGAGAAATAAACCGCCGCCTTCAATCGGCGGCGACGAATGCCGATGCGTGCTGCTTTCGGGCAGGCCATCCAAGACCGCCGCCTGGCTGGGAACTGTGCTACGTTTGGCGCGTTTTTTCCAGACATGGACACGAGGTGGAGCGTATGGATTTCCAAGATTATCTGAAAATTCTAGCCACGAAGGACGGTTCCGATCTGTATCTGACCACCGGCGCGCCCCCTTGCGCCAAATTCAACGGTGTACTCAAAGCCTTGGGCCGGGAGCCTTTTGCGCCGGGACAGGTCCAGAAAATTGCCTATGCAGTCATGAACGCGGAACAGATTCAGGAATTCGAGCAAAGCCCGGAAATGAATCTGGCCATCGGCGACCCGGCCCTGGGCCGGTTCCGGGTGAATATCTTCCGTCAGCGCAACGAAGTGGGCATGGTGGTGCGTAATATTAAGACGGATATACCTAGCGCCGAGCAACTCGGCCTGCCCGACGTGCTGACCCGGGTGATCATGGAAAAACGCGGGCTGATCCTATTCGTGGGCGGCACCGGCTCAGGCAAGTCCACTTCCCTGGCAGCCTTGATTGATTACCGCAACCGCAACGCCGGGGGGCATATCATCACTATCGAGGACCCCATTGAGTTCGTCCACCACCATAAAAAGTCCATCATCACCCAGCGGGAGGTGGGGGTGGACACCCAAAGTTACGAGCATGCCCTGAAAAACACCCTGCGACAGGCCCCGGATGTGATCTTGATCGGCGAGATTCGCGACCAGGAAACCATGGAGCATGCCCTGGCCTTCGCCGAAACCGGCCATTTGGCCATTTCCACGCTGCATGCCAATAACGCCAATCAGGCCCTGGATCGGATCATCAATTTTTTTCCCGAGGAGCGGCGAACGCAGTTGCTCAATGACCTGTCCCTCAATCTGGTGGCTTTTGTCTCCCAGCGGCTGCTCCCCACGGTGGACGGCAAGCGAGTCGCGGCCATCGAAATCCTGCTTAACTCCCCCACGGTGGAGGCCCAGATCAAAAAAGGCGATGTGGCCAGCCTCAAGGAAATCATGGAGAAATCCGCCAACTATGGCATGCAGACCTTCGACGGCGACCTGCTGCGCCTGTACCAGAGCGGGCGCATCTCCTACGAAGAAGCCTTAAAGAATGCCGACTCCGTGAACAATCTGCGCCTGAAGATCAATCTGTCCGAAAACAGTCCCAAATCAGGTCAATCCGTGGAGCTGAGCTTGCAGGAGCAGCCTGAGGAAGAAGAGTCTGAGGCGGAGCCTGGGTTCCCACCGGGACGGCCAGGACACGGGCCTTTGAGATAGCGTGGAACGGTGACAAATTAGCAGATGTTTGGGTAGCAATCGGGCGTCACTGTTACCAAAGGCTACACAACACTTTGCTCAGGGTTCAGTCTATGGCGGGAAGCGGTTTTTCCAGGGTGATTCGCTCCCGCCGCACCCGGATATAACCTTCTGTTTTCAGTTCTTTTAGCACCAGGCTGACCATCTCCCGAGAGGCCCCCACCATATGCCCGAGTTGGCGCTGGGTGAGGGACTCCACCACCCGGCTGCCATCGGGTTTAGCCACGGCCAGGTGGTTGAGCGCGCGAACCACCCGCTGATGGACATTTTCCAGGGCCAGGCTTTTGATGGTCTCCAGTTCCCGACGAAATTTATAGGCCATGCCCTGCAATAAGTTGATGGCGATGATCGGGTACTTATCCATTAACCTATTAAAATCATTTCGAAAAATAATAGCCAGCTTGGAGGTCTCCAAGGTCATTACCGAGGCCGGGCGAGGC
>CAZQXD010000075.1:0-19391 GCA_964597315.1 uncultured Candidatus Competibacteraceae bacterium | reverse complement strand
CCTATGTGCATCCCAATGCGGCCCTGGATCGGGAGGCCCAACGCCGAGGCAACTCGGTGTACTTTCCAGACCAGGTGATTCCCATGCTGCCCGAGGCCCTGTCCAACGGGCTGTGTTCCCTGAATCCCAAGGTGGACCGGCTGTGTATGGTCTGTGAAATGACCATTGGCCCGGAGGGGCGCATCGTCCGCTCCCGGTTCCGGGAGGCCGTGATGCGCTCCCATGCCCGGCTCACCTATGATGCCGTGGCCGCCATGGTGGTGGACAGAGACGAGCGGTTGCGTAATGACTATCCTGAGCTGGTCCCCCATCTGGATCGGCTCCATGAGCTATACCAGGTGCTGCGCGTGTCCCGGGAACAGCGGGGGGCAATCGACTTCGACACCCAGGAAACCGAAATCGAATACGGCCCGGAGCGCAAGATCGAACGCATTGTGCCCAGCCAGCGAAACACTGCCCATAAGCTCATTGAGGAATGCATGATCGCCGCCAACGTGGCCGCCGCCCGATTTTTGCAGCGCCATAAAATACCCACGCTGTACCGGGTCCACGAAGGGCCGAAGGCCGAGAAGCTGGAAAAACTGCGGGGCTTTCTGGGGGAACTGGGCCTGGGTCTAGGGGGGGGCGACAAACCCACCCCCAAGGACTATGCCATGCTCATGGACCGGGTTCAGGAACGCCCGGACCTGCATCTGATCCAGACTGTATTGCTGCGCTCCTTGTCCCAGGCGGTGTATAGCCCGGAAGGCGTGGGTCATTTCGGGCTGGCCCTGGATAGTTATGCCCATTTCACCTCCCCTATTCGCCGCTATCCAGACTTGTTGGTGCATCGGGGTATCCGCCATGTACTGCGGGGCGGCAAGGCCAAGGATTTTCATTACAGTCAAACGGATATGGTGGCCCTGGGCGAGAACTGCTCCATGACCGAGCGCCGCGCCGATGAGGCGGTGTGGGACGCCATCGAATGGCTGAAGTGCGAATTCATGCGGGACAAAGTGGGTGAGGACTATGAGGGTCTGGTTACCGGGGTGGCGGCCTTCGGGCTGTTCGTGGAACTAAAAGAGGTGTTTGTGGAAGGGCTGCTCCATGTCACCGCCCTATACAATGACTACTATCATTTCGATCCCGTGGGGCATCGATTGCAAGGGGAGCGCAGCGGTCGGGCTTACCGGCTGGGGGATACACTGCGGGTGAGGGTGACTCGGGTGGACCTGGACGAGCGCAAGATCGACTTCGAACTGGTGGAGTCCAAGTCTCGGGAGTCCGGTCGCAAGCCCGCCGCCCGTCGCTCCCGTGGTCGGCGCCGCCAAGGTTGACGCCCCTCATGACCCGACAGCAACTCATCTATGGTCTGCACGCGGTAACTGCGGCCCTGGAACACGAGGCCGGGGAACTGCAAAACCTATGGGTGGAGCGCAGCCGTCAAGACGCCCGGGCGCGGCGGCTTCTGGAGCAGGCCCAACAGGCCGGGATCAGCGTGCGGAAGGTAGCCCGAGAGGAACTGGACCGGCTCACTGGCAATGCCCGACATCAGGGAGTGGTGGCCCGCCGCACCGCGCCGCCAGCGGATCGGAACGAGGACGAACTGTCGGCTCTGCTGAGCGCCGGTTCGGGTGTGCCACTGTTGCTAGTGTTGGACGGAGTCCAGGACCCCCACAACCTGGGCGCTTGTCTGCGCAGCGCCGCCGCTGCCGGAGTAAGGGCAGTGATTGTTCCTGCCGACCGGGCCGTGGGACTGACCCCCACGGTGCGTAAAGTCGCCTGCGGCGCGGCAGAAACAGTGCCGTTTATCCAAGTTACCAATCTGGCCCGGACTTTGCGATATTTGCAAGAACAAGGCGTATGGCTGGTGGGTGCCGCTGGGGAGGCGGAGACCAGCCTTTATGATGTGGACTTGACGGGACCGAAGGCCTTGGTGCTGGGGGCGGAGGAGAAGGGGTTGCGGCGCTTGACCCGAGAGTGCTGCGATCTGTTGGCGCGCATTCCCATGGCCGGTGACATGGCTAGTCTCAATGTTTCGGTGGCGGCCGGGGTATGCCTTTTCGAGGCAGTTCGGCAGCGGCGCCATGTCTAATCAAGAGGTGTACATAGAAACGTGAAACCCCCGCCGGGCGCTGGCCTGGCGGGGGCGATAAGACTGTTACGCTGGGGTGTTAGGCGGCTTTCTTGGTGACCTTCTTGGCCACGGTCTCGGTGCCCTTGTTCAGGACGTTGCCGGCCTCAGCGCCGTATTGGGTGCTGAGCTCGGTCAGGGCCTTGATGTCCTGGGTCAGCTTCTCGCCCACTACCTGGGCCAGCTCGCCCTGGCGCACGGTGTAAGCTTTGAAGGACTCCAGGTCGCTGACCTCGGCGCCGGCTTTCAGGTTGGCCACGACCAGGTCGGTGTGGGCCTGAAGGCTGGCCAGGTTCAGGGCGGTGACCTGCTCCAGGTACTGGACGTTCAGGCGGGCCAGAGTACGGACGGCCTCCACGGCGGGCTGGACGGACTGAGACAGGGTGTTCAGAAATTCATTGTTCATCGGGATACCTCATCAAGGTGAAGATCAGTGGATACAGTTAATCTTGTTGCGATGCAGCATAACAAGGTTTTTTGTGCATTGCAACACCTCGATCCTATTTTTTCCGTGAGGTCGTCCGATCAGGTTCTTGTCCCGCCCGGGCGCTGGCGGCGCTTAAGGCCCGGCGCAGCTCCGCTTCACAGGCTTGTAGGTCCTGGAGCGCCTCGGCGCGGCGGCGTTTGCCCTCGTCAGCGATGGCCAGGCTTTCCTCGATGGTTTCGATCAGGGTGGTGTTGGCTTGTTTGACCACCTCAATGTCGAACACCCCCCGTTCCATCTGGCGGCGGGCCTCGGCGTTGGCCTCCTTGAGGTTACGGGCGTTGGCGGCCAATAGCTCGTTGGTCAGGTCAGTGGCGGCCTTTACGGAGCGGGCTGCTTCCCCGGAGCGAAAAATGGTGACCGCCTGGGCCAGTTGTTGGCGCCACAGGGGCACGGTGTTGACCAGGGTGGAGTTGATCTTGTTGACCAGTCCCTTGTCGTTCTCTTGCACCAGGCGGATGCTGGGGAGGGCCTGCATGGTCACTTGGCGGGTCAGGCGCAAATCGTGTACTCGCCGTTCCAGGTCGTCCCGGCTGGCTCGCAGGTCCCGCAGTTCCTGGGCTTTCAGCACGTCCCCGGATTCCGCTGCCTGGCGCTCTAACAATGGAATAACCTTGCCATCCAGCAGCCGTAACTTCTCGTCGCCGGCTGCGATATACAACTCCAGCTCGTGGAAATAGTCCAGGGTGGCCTGATACAGGCGATCCAGAGCCACGACATCCGTGAGCAAGTGGGTCTTATGACGCTCCAGTTCATCGCCGATAGCGTCAATCTGGACCCGCACATCTTCGTATTCCTGGAGAAATTTGACCACCGGCTTGGCGGGAGAGCCGAATAGCCGGGACAACAACCCCTGCTTGCGCTCCGGGTCCAGCCCAGCCAGGTCGAAGCCCCGCAGGGTAGCGACCATGGTGTTCAGGGCTTCGCCGGCGGGACCGGAATCCTTATTGCGTACGCCTTCCAGCATGGTGTCGGAAACGTCGGTCAACTGCTCCTGGGCCTTGGCGCCAAAGAACAGAATCGAGTGACTGTCGGTCAGGTCGATGTCCGCCATCAGTTCCTGAATACGCGCCCGGTCCATGGGGGTGGTTTCGAAAACCGGGGGTGGCTGGGTAGCGGGTGGATGATCGGTATCAGTGCCAGGCATGGTGGAAAAACCTCCAGATTAGGTGATGCCTTCCTGTTTCAACTGCATGGACAGGACTTCGATCCGTACGTCCAGGTCCAGAACTTCGTTGTCCAACAGCCGCCGGTGCTGGTCCCGGAAGCTGTCTTCGATAGTCACTAGCACCCGGCGGAAGTTATCCTCCAGGACGGGAGATGGGCTATGGCGGTGGGTGCGGGCATAGCCTTCGGAGACCTGCCGCGCCCCATCTAAATAAACGTTGAGAAATTTTCTGGCCCGGCGCAGATCTCGGGGTTTGGCGGCGATCTGCTCGACGATCTGTTGAGCCAGCCCACTGATTCGCTCCAGGCGTTCGGCCAGCTCTGGATTAGCCAGTTGCACCCGCGCCCGGTCGATGGCATCGACGGCTCGCTGAGCTTCTTCCAATATCCTGACCACTGCGGCGGTGTCGGCGCCATGGCCGGGAGCCACCACGGGTTTCTTGGGGCGAGGGTCCAGGCCATAGCGCAAATAAAAACCTAGCCAGGCGGTAGCGGCGAAACAGAGACCCACGACCAGGGAATGCCCAGCCCCCAGCCAGGCCGCCGCCAGGACTGCCAGGGCGATCAGACCGGAGGCCAGGGTTTTGTAGGGCAGGGGCGGGGCCAGATGCTTGTCCTGATGGTCCGCTTCCCAGGCAAAGCCCCGCCGGGCCAACCACGCCCCGCCCAAAGATAGCCCGTAGGCGGTGGCGTTGACGGCTAGGGGTAACAAAGCCCCCTTGGCGAGGGCCGCCAGGGCGGCGAACAACAGGGGTAGGGGCAGCAAAAACAGCCAGGCCCCACGCCAGGACGAGCGAAACGGCCGTTTTGTGGCCATGACGGCGCCCGACTCAGACCGCCAGGAATGCCTGGCAGGATGCCAAGCCCAGACTCATGAGCAGCAGTACAAGACCCAGAGATCGATAGAAAAACCCTTGCATGGCGACACATCCCGCCGGCAGCGCGGCCGGTCTGCAATGTATGAACAAAGTCACCGGCAGTCTAGCACAGCGCCGGGTCTGAACCGCTCCCATTGCAGGATACCCGGAGGGTGCTTACAATAGGCGGTTTTTCCGGCCTTCTAGGCCGGTACTCCTTGCCCCATCCCTCACTGGGGGGGCTTAGTCATGCTAATCCGTAAGGAGATTAGATGCGCCATTATGAAGTCGTGTTCCTGGTCCATCCAGACCAGAGTGAACAAGTGCCCGCCATGATCGACCGCTATCGGGGTATGATCGAAGGCGACGGCGGCAGAATCCACCGGCTGGAAGATTGGGGTCGGCGGCAACTGGCCTACCCCATTAACAAAGTTCACAAAGCCCATTATGTGCTTATGAACGTTGAGTGCAGCCAGGCGGTCTTGGACGAACTGGAGTCCGCTTTCCGCTTTAATGATGCGGTATTGCGCAAGATGGTTATCACTCGTCCCGGACCCGATACCGAACCTTCCCCTCTGATCAAGGCCCGTGACGACGAACGGGGTGAGCGGGGTGAGCGGGGTGGCCGGGGCGACCGGGGCGACCGGGGCGACCGGGGCGACCGGGGCGACCGGGGCGACCGGGGCGATCGGGACGGCGACAGCGACAGCGACGATTCGAGCGACAGCGATAACGAGGAATAGGCCCGCCTGGCCGTCATGACCCGCCGTGAAGACAATCACGTGGTGATCGCGGGTGTGGTGGATGGTCCCGGACGAACCCGTCACTCCCCCGCTGGATTGCCGATGACTCGGTTTTTCTTGAACCATCGTTCTCATCAGACCGAGGCGGGCCATCCCCGGGAGGCCCGAGCGCGGCTGCTGGTGCTGGCCTGTGGCGAGCCACTGGCCAGCCATGCCCAAGGGCTTGATCCGGGCGCTGCGGTGCGGGTGCGGGGGTTTCTGAGCCGCGCCAACCACCGCCAGGGCGAGCACTGGCTGGTGCTTCACGCCGAGTGTATCGAGATACTGCCTGATATAGAGGAATAACCCATGTCACGTTTTTTTCGCCGTAAGAAGTTCTGTCGTTTTACCGCCGATGAGGTCAAGGAAATCGACTATAAAGACCTCAACACACTGAAAAACTATGTTTCCGAGACCGGCAAGATCGTGCCCAGCCGTATCACCGGAACCAAGGCCCGCTACCAGCGTCAGTTGTCCACGGCCATCAAGCGGGCACGGTTTCTGGCCTTGCTGCCCTACACCGATCGCCACTAAGTAAACCGGACCCTAACTCCCATGCGCGCCTTGGCCTCTTTTATCATGAACGGTCGCTCCCAGGCGGCCCTGGTGGCCGCCGGCTGCGCTCTGCTGTTTCTGGTGGCGCCGCCCTTGTTGGTCATCAGCGGGGGCGCCGTGGCCTTGGTCACCCTGCGCCGGGGCGCCCTGGAGGGTGGGGTGGTGCTGGCCGTGGCCAGTTTGGGCAGCGCTGTATTTGCCTGGTTGGTCTTTTCCACCCCGGCGGCGCTGTTGGGGGTGCTGCCCCTGTTCTGGCTGCCCTTGTGGCTGCTGGCCTTGGCGCTGCGCGCCACTGTGTCCCTGGCCCGCACCCTGCAAGTGGCGATGCTAATGGGTTCGGTGGCGGTGCTGCTGTTCTACCTGGTGCTGGGGGACCCCACCCTCTGGTGGACCCAATTGCTGGATGGAATCAGGGCCTCCATGGCCTCCGTCGGTGATGCCCAACAGCAGGCCGCGCTGGATCAGTGGCTTGAAGCCTTGACGGTATGGGCGCCGTTGTTGCCTGGCATGCTCGTGGTTTCAGTGCTGGTATGGGTGTTGCTGGGGCTGCTATTGGCCCGCTGGTGGCAGGCGCTGCTTTACAATCCCGGTGGATTCCAAAGCGAGTTTCACGCGCTGCGCCTGGGCCGACCCATGGCGGCGGGAACACTGGGGATAATGGCCATGGCCTGGCTTACCGGCTTGCCGTTGCTGGGCAATCTGGCCTTGGTACTGGTGCTGATCTACGCCATACAGGGTGTGGCCGTGGTCCACGGTCTGGTTGGGCTGCGCCGTCTGGCCACCATTTGGCTAGTGGCGTTTTATGTGCTGCTGCTGTTCACCTGGGAACTGGTGGCCTTGCTGGGGGTAGCGGATGCCTGGGCGGACTTTCGTGCCCGTGTCAAACCCAAACTGGGGCGTTCGTAATACCGGCCCCTGCCAATTACTATTCGGAGCATACCGATGGACGTTATTTTACTTGAGAAAATCGCCAACCTGGGCAATCTGGGAGACCAGGTCAAGGTCAAGCCCGGTTATGGTCGTAATTACCTGATCCCAAAGGGAAAAGCAACCGAGGCTAGCGCCGCCAACGTGGCTCGTTTCGAGGCCCAGCGGGCCGAGTTGGAGAAAAAGGCCGCCGAGACCCAGGCCAAGGCCGAAGCCCGCCGTGAACAGCTCTCCGATCTGGTGGTCACCCTGTCGGTGAAGGCCGGTAACGAGGGCCGGTTGTTTGGCTCGGTAGGCCCCGCCGATATCGCCAATGCCGTGTCCGCCGCCGGGATTGAGTTGAACAAACATGAAGTACGGCTGCCCGACGGTGGTTCTATCCGCCAGGTGGGCGAGTATGACGTGCCCCTGCATCTGCATACCGATGTGGACACCCATATCCGCATCAACGTTATCGCCGCCTGATCCCCAAGTCGGGGGGGCGTCCACCGTCCCCCCACCCCCCGCTTTGCGCTACACTAAAGCCGTTCGCCGGCCCCTTTCCCCGGGTTGGTCCGGTTTTTGGTGTATTTATGCAAACCTTTGTTTCAAAGGATAAAAAAGACCTTGCCACCGAGGCTCTCAGGGTGCCTCCGCATTCCCTGGAGGCCGAGCAATCGGTGTTGGGAGGGCTGCTGCTGGACAACGCCGCCTGGGACCAGGTGGCGGATCGGGTGGTTAAGGAGGATTTCTACCGGGCCGACCACCGCCTGATCTTTGCTGCTATTCGCAGCTTGGCGGAGCGGGGATCGCCCTTTGATGTGGTCACCCTCAAGGAACACCTGGAGCGCAACAACCAACTGGAGGACGCTGGTGGTCTAGCCTACCTGGCGGTGTTGGCCCGGGACACCCCGTCGGCGGCCAATATTAGCGCTTATGCGGACATCGTTCGGGAACGGGCGGTGCTGCGCCAGCTTATCCAGGTGGGAACCGAGATTGCCGGCAGCGCCTACAACCCCGAGGGGCGGGACAGTAGGCAGTTACTAGATGAAGCTGAGTCCCGGGTGTTCGCCATCGCTGAGAAAGGCGCTCGGGGCCGGGAGGGCTTCGTGGGGGTCAAGGAGCTGCTGACCCGGGCGGTGGACCGCATCGACACCCTGTTTCAGCGGGATAACCCGGTGACGGGGGTACCCACCGGCTGGCACGATTTCGACGAGATGACCGCTGGTCTGCAAGCAGGCGATATGGTCATCGTAGCTGGCCGACCGTCCATGGGCAAGACTAGTTTCGCTATGAATATCGCCGAAAACGCCGCTATCAAGCACGATATGCCAGTGGCCATCTTTAGCATGGAAATGCCCGGCGAGCATCTGGTGCTACGCATGATGTCCTCCCTAGGTCGCATTGACCAGCACCGTGTGCGCACCGGCAAGCTGGAGGACGACGACTGGCCCCGGCTCACCTCGGCGGTGAGCATCCTCGCCGAAAAGCCCTTGTTTATCGACGACAGCGCCGCCCTGAGTCCTAGCGAAGTGCGCGCCCGGGCCAGGCGCTTGCAGCGGGAGCATGGGGCGCTGGGGCTGATCATCATCGACTATCTGCAACTCATGCAGGTGCCCGGCAATTCCGAGAACCGGGCCACGGAGATATCCGAGATTTCCCGGGGTCTGAAGGCCCTTGCCAAGGAACTGGATGCGCCGGTGATCGCCCTGTCCCAGCTCAATCGCAGCCTGGAACAACGGCCCAACAAGCGGCCAGTCATGTCCGATCTTCGTGAATCGGGTGCGATCGAACAGGATGCGGACTTGATCTGCTTTATTTACCGGGATGAGGTCTATAACCCAGAAAGCCCCGACAAGGGCATCGCCGAGATCATCATCGGCAAGCAGCGTAACGGTCCCATCGGCACGGTGCGACTGACGTTCCTGGGCAAATACACGCGTTTCGAAAACTTCGCGCCGGACAGCTACACCGACGGTGATTATTCGTGAGCCGACCCACTACCGCTTCGATCAACCTGGAGGCCCTGCGCCATAATTTGCAACGGGTTCGCCGCGCCGCCCCCGGCTGTCGGGTGGCGGCGGCGGTCAAAGCCAATGGCTACGGCCATGGCCTGGTTCGGGTGGGTCGCGCCCTGGCCGAAGCTGACGCTCTGGCAGTGGCCTGTATCGAGGAGGCCCTGGAGTTGCGGGATGCTGGCATCCAGACCCCTATTCTGCTATTGGAGGGGATGTTCGAAGCCGCCGAGTTGCCGGTGTGTAGTCGCCTCGGGCTGGAGGTCGTGGTCCATCACCCGTCCCAAGTGGAGATGCTGGAGCGCACCCCGGTGAACCGTCCCATAAAAGTGTGGATAAAAATCGACACCGGCATGCATCGACTGGGCCTGGAGCCGGCCCGGGTGCGGGAGGTCTGGAAGCGATTGGCAGCCTGTCCTGGGGTGGCTCCGCAACCGCGCATCATGAGCCATCTGGCCACCGCCGACGACCGGAGCAGCGATTTTACGGACCTCCAGTTACGGCTGCTCCGGGAAGCTGGCCAAGGTCTGGAGGGGGAGTTTTCCCTAGCCAATTCCGCCGGGGTATTAGGCTGGCCCCACACCCATCTGGATTGGGTGCGCCCGGGGATCATGCTGTATGGGGCTTCGCCCTTTGCCGACAGCCTGGGGAGCGAGGAGGGGCTACGGCCGGTGATGACCCTGACTACCCGGCTGATCGCCGTCAGACGCCTGCGCCGGGACGAACCGGTAGGCTATAACTGCGCCTGGCGCTGCCCCGAGGATATGGTTATGGGGGTGGCGGCCATTGGCTACGGAGACGGCTACCCCCGCCATGCGCCTTCCGGTACGCCGCTGTTGGTCAACGGCCACGATGCTTGCGTGATCGGCCGAGTGTCCATGGACATGCTCTGTGTGGATCTACGCAACCATCCCAACGCCCGGGTGGGAGACCCAGTGGTGCTGTGGGGAGAGGGGATGCCGGTGGAGATCGTGGCCCGAGCCGCTTCCACTATCCCCTACCAACTCACCTGCGGGGTGACCTCCCGGGTCTATTTTCAGGAACGGGACAATCGTGGTTAAGGCCCGTAGCATCTACGCTTGCACCGAGTGCGGCGCCCAGTTTTCCAAGTGGTCCGGGCAGTGTGGCGAGTGCGGCGCCTGGAACGCCTTGCAAGAGACCCTGGCCACGCCGACCATGACTCGGGACAGTCGATTTAGCGGTTTTGCGGCAGCCCGGGAAACCGTGGTTCATGATCTTGCCGCCGTGCGAACCGAGGGGGAAACCCGTCTACCGAGCAGCATTCAGGAGTTGGACCGGGTGTTGGGGGGTGGGCTGGTGGCCGGTTCGGTGATCCTGATCGGCGGCGATCCGGGGATCGGCAAATCCACCATTTTGTTGCAGACCCTGACCCACCTCAGCCATCAGCGCAAAGCCTTGTATGTGAGCGGCGAGGAATCCCCTCAGCAGATTCGGCTGCGGGCCCAGCGCCTGGGGCTGGAACAAGCTCCCCTGCGACTGCTGCCGGAAACCTGTGTGGAAAGCGTGCTGGGGGTGGCGGAGCAGGAACGTCCCCAGGTGCTGGTCATCGACTCCATCCAAACCCTGTTCACGGAGCGGCTGCAAAGCGCCCCCGGTTCGGTGGCTCAGGTACGGGAGAGCGCCGCCCAGTTGGTGCGCTACGCCAAGCGCACCGACACTGCGCTGTTTTTGGTGGGCCACGTCACTAAGGAAGGGGCTATCGCCGGTCCTCGGGTGCTGGAGCATATGGTGGATACGGTGCTGTACTTCGAGGGGGACAGCGGCAGCCGCTACCGGGTGATGCGGGCGGTGAAAAACCGTTTCGGCCCGGTCAATGAGCTAGGGGTGTTCGCCATGACCGAGAAAGGGTTGCGGGAGGTGTCCAACCCTTCGGCCATTTTTTTGTCCCGCCACGAACAGCCGGTGGCCGGCAGCGTGATCATGGTTACCCGGGAGGGCACCCGGCCGCTGCTGGTGGAAATCCAGGCTCTGGTGGACGAATGTCATGGGGGCAACCCCCGGCGCCTGACCCTGGGGCTGGAGCAAAACCGCTTGGCCATGTTGCTGGCAGTCTTACACCGTCACGGCGGCATCGCCATGTACGATCAGGATGTCTACGTCAATGCCGTGGGCGGGGTTCGGATCAACGAGACCGCCTCGGATTTGGCGGTGCTGTTGGCCTGTCTGTCCAGTTTCCGGGACCGGCCACTACCCACCGACTTGATCGTGTTCGGGGAGGTGGGCCTAGCCGGAGAGATTCGCCCAGTGCCCAATGGCGAGGAACGGCTGCGGGAAGCGGCCAAGCACGGCTTTAAGCGGGCCATCGTGCCCCGGGCCAATGCCCCCCGCAAGCGGGGGGTCGAGGGTCTCGAAATCACCGCTGTCGGCCGGTTTCCCGAGGTTCTCAATACGCTGTGAGAGCCGCCATCCCGTGGCCCTTGAACGGAATGCACCGCAATGCCTCTTGGGGATTCACGAGGCATTGTTAACAGTTTTTAACTCCTTCCTTGGGATATATGCGTATTGCATTGCGCCATTTTCCGGTTATCATGCCCACCATGTAGTCATTTGGTAGTAGCCGACTCGGAACCCGGCGCCTACCTCAACGGAGGAGCGATTCGATGTCCGATATCCTATCCCTGCTCGGTCCCGAGGGGGAAATACTGCTTTCCCATCAGTGTACCGGTATAGTCAAGGATAGCCTCTACCTCCCCGGTCCCGATTTCGTGGACCGAGTGGTGGCCGAGAGCGACCGCAAGCCCAGCGTGATGCGGGCCATGCAAACCTTGTTCAATCATGGCAGGCTGGCCGGCACCGGGTATCTGTCCATGCTGCCGGTGGATCAAGGCGTTGAGCATTCCGGTGGCGCCTCCTTCGCCCCCAACCCCCGATATTTCGATCCCAGAAATATCGTTGAACTGGCCATGGAGGGAGGTTGTAACTGCGTGGCCTCAACGGTGGGGGTGCTAGGTTCGGTAGCCCGCCACTATGCCCATAAGATTCCCTTCCTGGTTAAGCTCAACCACAACGAAGCCCTGACCTATCCCAATATCTACGACCAGACCCTGTTCGCCACCGTGGACCAGGCTTTCGATATGGGCTGCGTGGCGGTGGGGGCGACGATCTACTACGGTTCCGAAAACTGCCGTCGGCAGATCCAGGAAATCGCCGATGCCTTCCAGCACGCCCACGAGTTGGGCATGGCCACGGTGCTGTGGGCCTATCTGCGCAACCCCGCTTTCAAAAAAGAGGGCGTGGATTACCACACCAGCGCCGACCTCACCGGCCAGGCTAACCATCTGGCGGCCACCATACAGGCGGATATCATCAAACAAAAACAAGCCGAGACCAACGGCGGTTATCAGGCCATTGGATTCGGCCACACCCATGCCAAGGTGTACTCGGAACTCACTTCCGACAACCCCATTGACCTGGTTCGCTATCAAGTGGCCAACTGCTATATGGGGCGGGCCGGGCTGATCAATTCCGGCGGCGCTTCCGGCAAGAACGATCTGGCCCAGGCGGTGCGCACTGCCGTCATCAATAAACGGGCCGGTGGCATGGGGCTGATTTCCGGGCGCAAGGCTTTCCAAAAGCCCATGGATGAGGGTGTCGCGCTGTTGCACGCCATCCAGGACGTTTACCTCTCCGGGGACGTCACCATCGCCTGAACCGAGCAGGACGCACTCCCTACTTTGGGGCCGGATGGGCACCGCATCCGGCCCCTTCTGTTTTTTCACCCCTAAACTTGGTCATTGTCCGGCCGATAGGCTATGAGTATGCAGTCTCGTGACACGCCCCCCGAATGCGAGAATAGGGGGGGGTTCGGAGCCACTCTCATTGCGCCAAGAATCTAATATCCATCCATGAATCCAGCAACCTTGATCGGCATGTTGGGTGGTATCGCCCTACTAGTTGGGGTGGTCTACGTTTCCGCCGAGGATGCCCAAGTATTTCTAAATCTACCTGGCTTGGGTTTAGTGGTGGGGGGCACCCTGGCGGCCACCCTGGTGAGCTACCCCCTAGGGGAGGTACTGCGGGTATTCCGGGTGTTTACCATCGTACTGCGCAACGAGAAGCTCTACGCCGAGCAGGACATCAAGGAACTGGTAGAGGTGGCCAAGCTGGTATTTCAAGGTGATATCGCCAAAACCGAGGATCATCTGAACCGGATCAAGAATCCGTTTCTGCGCACGGGGGTGCAACTGGTGGTGGACGGCACCCCTATGAACGATATCCTGGCCATTCTGCAATGGCGCATCGGTCGGTTACGGGCCAGGGAGCGAGCCGAGGCACAGATTTTTCATACCCTGGCCAGCTTCGCCCCGGCCTTTGGCATGCTGGGCACCCTGCTGGGGCTGGTCAATATGCTCCATGGCATGGGCGCCGATGATATAGGTGTCATCGGTCGGAATATGGGCCTCGCCATGATCACGACCCTGTACGGCATCGTTTTGGCCAATATGTTCTTCAAACCCGTGGCCCTGAAACTGGAGCGACGCACCGAGCAGCGGGTGATGCTGATGAATATGGTTCTTGAAGGTGTGATGTTGATCCACGATAAGCGCAGCCCGGCCTTTATCAATGAGACCCTGAACTCGTTTGTGGCCCACTATGAAGATGAGATTCGTGGCGGCGCCGGCAGCCGATCCACCCGCTCCATGGCGGGCAGGCCACGGCGGGCCTGAGCTATGGTGGCGCCGGGCAATAGCCGACGGGACTCGAGCACTCCAGGGGAGCGCGGACCTCGGGTCAGCCCGTGGGATGATGAGCGTCGGCCCGTGGAGGAGCAGGAAGCCTGGATACTGACCTATATCGATATGCTGACCCTGCTATTGGCCCTGTTTGTGGTCCTGCTGACCTATGCGCAGTTTCTGCCCGAGCGTTACGCCCAACTGACCCGATCCATGGCCAGCGCCCTGCAAGGGGAACCCATAAAATCTGCGGACAGTGGCGAGCATCCGGCGGCGGCCCGGCTCCAGCAGGCCATTCTCGCCCAGGATCTGGATGATCGGGTAGGCATCTCTCTGGAGAAGGGCAAGGTCAACCTGGAGATCAAGGACAATATCCTGTTCGTTCAAGGTTCCGCGGATCTGACCGCCCCCGGATTGGAGTTGCTGGACAAACTGGTGCCGCTGCTCCAGGAGAACGCTTTTCCGATGTCGGTGGAAGGGCATACCGACGATGTTCCCATCAATACCAACCGCTTTCCCTCGAATTGGGAACTATCCGCCAGCCGGGCCAGTACCGTGGTCCGGCATCTGATCGCACAAGGGGTAGAGGCGCGGCGGCTACGGGCCATCGGTCGGGCCGATACCCTGCCCGTAGCCGAAAATAACGCCGACTCGGGGCGAGCCTTGAACCGCCGAGTCATCCTGGTCGTGCATATGGAGGCGGAAGAGCCAGCGCCCACGCCCGCCTCACCTTGATTATCGCCATTAGGGAGAAGGGTTGGGCAGACGTTGGTAAATGGTCTCGATGCCCTTGAGCAGTTCCTGGGACAGGTCCACCTCGATACTGGCGATATCGTTGGCCAGTTGCTCCAGAGTGGTGGCGCCGATGATATTGGCGGCCAGAAACGGTCGACTATTGACATAGGCCAGAGCCATTTGGGCAGGGTCCAGGCCATGGTCACGGGCCAGTTGTACATAGGCGGTGGTCGCCGCCCGGGCCTCGGCGCTATTGTAGCGGTCGAAGCGGGGGAACAGGGTCAGCCGGGCGCCCCCGGGCTGTTGGTCATTTAAGTATTTGCCACTCAGCACTCCAAAGGCCATAGGCGAATAGGCCAGAAGTTCCACCCCCTCACGGTGTGCGAACTCCGCCAGGCCCACCTCGAAGCTGCGGTTGAGCAGATTATAGGGGTTTTGAATGGTGATGATACGCGGCAGCCTTTGCCGTTCAGCCGTCCGCAAGTAGTCCATTACCCCCCAAGGGGTTTCGTTGGATACCCCCACATAACGCACTTTGCCCTCTCGCGCCAGTTCACCCAGAACGTGGAGTGTTTCGGCGATAGGGACCGAGGGTGTCGAATCGTGAACGTAGCCCAGTTGACCGAAGAAATTGGCCTGCCGGTCGGGCCAGTGAACTTGATAGATATCCACATAATCAGTCCGCAGCCGCTTGAGACTCGCATCTAGCGCCCGGGTAATGTTGCGCCGATCCAGGCAAATCTCTTCATCCCGTAAATACGTGGCATCCTGGGAGCGGCCGGTCACTTTGGTGGCGATAATCATCCGCTCCCGGCAGCGCCGGGCTTGCAGCCAATTCCCGATATACTGTTCGGTACGGCCTTGGGTCTCAGCCCGAGACGGGACCGGATAAATCTCTGCGGTATCAATAAAATTCACGCCCTGGTCCAGGGCGTAGTCCAGTTGAGCGTGAGCCTGGGCTTCGGAGTTCTGCTCGCCCCAGGTCATGGTGCCCAGACAGATACGGCTGACGTCCAGGTCGGTATGGGGAAGGCGATGGTAGCGCATTGGATTTCCTCTGTGGGGTGAGCCAAGGGATTAGCTGAACAACACCAGCACACCGGTATAGCCATAAAGACGGTTGCCGCAAAATTCACCGTTGGCGAATACGCCCACCAAGGGGACGTTGCCCAATTCGTCGCGGATCAGTCGTAGTTCCCGGGAGTCCTCTCCAAAAAGATGACGGCCACGGCCCAAGCAGGAAATATAGACCCCCCCCTTGGCTGGGCCGGGCAGGCGCCGACGCAGTTCGCGGAGCATGCGCACCAGATCGTTCCGGGCGCTGTTGCCGTCTCGGCGGCAGAATAGAAGTGGCTGACCTGGAATCACCGGTTCACCGATGAACACTCGGCGCTGGGTCAGATCCAGGCCCAGCAAATTACGCACCAGGTAGTCGCTGTGGTCCGAACCTACCGGCAGGCCGACGAAGATATAGCCGGCGATGCGCCTGGGGACCCTGGCCAGTATCTCACCGATGTCCTCGTATAGCACATCCAGGGCGGGGCGGCCGTCAATACTTTGAATGACATTGGTTTCGCATTCGGTGATCTGGCGCACCGGCCCTAGTGGGGTGCAGCCTTGGGTCAGCCCATGGGTGATAGTCGCCGAAGGAGCGAACAGGACGCCGCTGATGCCCCCTTCGGTAAGATGGTCGGCAATCTGGAGACAGTAGTCGTCGGTGCTGGAGGTCAGCCCGCCCAGCAACTGCGCGCCTGGGATTTCCCGGCTCAGTAGGCGCAGCAGCTCGGGAACGGCTGGATTGCGTGGATCACCGTGCATCAGACCCACATGATGACGATGACGCTGGTACCAGGGGCCGCAGTGGGCGCGCAGAGGTTCTAGATCGCCCTGCTGGCCGGGCACCATGCAAAACCCGTCATCGGGGAAAGCGCCTACCAGTAAGACCAAGGCAGGGGCGTCGTAATACTCCAAACCGGTGCAATTGATGCCCGTGCCTAGTCCACCCACCCAGTGCTTCACCCCAGTGGCAGCGCGCAGGCGCGTCAGTATGGCGCCGAGGTGGGGAGCCAAGGGGGTGGTGGCGTACACAAAGCCTAGATTAGCTTGCGGGGGTATATCGCCCAGACGGGTGATGCAGTCCGTAGTCAGGTGTTGCCAGTCCTTGTGGGCGCCATGGGCCATCAGAAAACGCTGCATGTGGTAACCTAAAGGCTGGTTTTGCGCCGCCGCTCCAACAGCCGTTCGATCAGAGGGGCAAAAATCAGTTCCATGGCCAGACCCAGCTTGCCGCCCGGCACCACGATAGTGTTGCGACGGGACATGAAGGAATCGTGGAGCATGGCCAGCAGGTAGGGAAAGTCCACTTCTTTGGGCCGACGGAAGCGGATAACCACGAAACTTTCGTCCTGATTGGGAATGTCGCGGGCGCTAAAGGGGTTCGAGGTATCCACCGTAGGCACTCGCTGGACGTTGATATCAGTATGGGTGAACTGTGGGATAATGAAATGCATATAGTCATGCATACGCTGTAAAATGGCGTCCATTACCGCTTCGGTACTGTAATTTCGCTCCCGGGTATCGCGTTGGCTTTTCTGTAGCCATTCCAGATTGATGATGGGAACCACCCCAACCAATAGATCCACGTATTGGCGCAAATCGATGGCGCCGGTTTTCAGTCCGCCGTGCAGTCCCTCGTAAAAGAGCAGATCGCTGGGTTCAGGCACCGGCTGCCAGGGAGTAAACGTGCCGGGAGGCTGGCCGAGTGGGTCGGCCTCTTCTTCGTCGTGCAGATAACGACGGTACTTGCCACCGCCATTCTTACCATATTCCCTAAACAAAGCTTCCAGTTCGTCGAAAAGATTGCCCGAAGAACCGAAATGGCTGACCACTCGATTTTCCAGCTTGGCCCGTTGGGTTTCGCGGCGCATTTCCTCTCGGTCGTAGCGGTGGAAAGCGTCCCCTTCAATCATGACCGCGTGGATACGCTCTTTGCGGAAGATATTCTCGAAAGCATGTTTGGCCGAGGTGGTGCCGGCGCCCGATGAACCGGTCACGGCGATGATGGGATATTTTTTCGACATTCGCGTCTCCTTAAACTCGACAGCCTGCCGGCGAGCCGCGGGTATTCGGGGAATCATACCTTGAACCGCGTACCCTCTTGGTGGCAGAACAGAGTCGCGGGATTGCGAAATTTCGAGTTTAGCCCATCTGACGGCGTTTGAAGATCAGATCCCAAACGTTGTGACCCAGTCGCTGGCCACGCTGTTCGAATTTGGTCAGTGGCCGATAAGCGGGCCGAGGCGTGAAGCAGCCGACGCCGGCTACATTGTCAAGGCTTGTGACGGTATCCAGAACCGTCAGCATATGATGGGCATAATCCTCCCAGTCGGTGGCCAGGTGCAATCGGCCGCCGGGTTTAAGTTTGTCGCTCAGCAGCGCGACCAAGCCGGGTTGGATCAGGCGGCGTTTGTGGTGTCGTTGCTTAGGCCAAGGGTCTGGAAAAAAAATTTGTATTCGGTCCAGTCCGGCAAACGGCAGGCGCTGTCGTAGCACGTCCACCGCATCGGCACAGAATACTTTCAGATTACTCAGGTCCAACTGCCCGGCTCGCAACAGCAGATGGCCGACGCCGGGTCGATGGACCTCTATGCCCAGATAATCGGATTCAGGATCAGCGGCGGCCATGGCCGCCAGAGACTCGCCATCCCCGAAGCCGATCTCCAAAACCCGGGGTGTGTCCCTGCCGAAGTGTTGTGTCAAGTCCAGTGGGGCGGAGTCATTATCGATGCCGAAACGGCTCCACAAAGTGTCTAACGCACGTTGTTGGGCGGGGGTCATGCGGCCCTGTCGGCGAACAAAACTGCGGATAGGCTGATAGGCGATAGACTCGGTCATGGTGATTGTAGTGGTGGATGGCTGGCCGGGTATACCGGGTTGCGGGGATGGTGTTAAGGATAAAATATAGTTAAAGCATATGCGCTCCGGGCCGAAATCTCGGTGTTCATCCCTGCGCAGGGTATCTTACTGTAATCCCCACTCGAAACAAAAGCCGGAGAATGGCTATCCAGCGGCGCCCAGGCGCCGTTGTCCACGCTTGGCTAAAACATTACAAATTGATTGGGAAATTTCGGAAGACGTCGACTTTGCCGCCCTAGGTGTCTGCCATGGCCAATCGGGACCACCCGTGGCGCCATCGGGGTCGTCGTTCCAGGATTATAGGCAAGGCGCGGGTGAGCAGGGGGCGAGGTGAATTACACAGGGACTCGGACAGGCTGCGGCTGAGCATTGGGTTTGGGCTTGATGCTGATTTTACAAGCGACGGTCATAAATGGCCTAAACATTTGCGAAACTGGGCCGTCCATGGCTAGTCTGTCGTTCATTGTCCAGATTTTGGAAAATCAATCAATAAACCGAAGGAAAATGCATACGGTTTGAGATTGGGCTGAGCGGTGAGGCCAATCTCGAACCATGGGCATCGGCGTCGGGCGAGAAAACCAGAAAATGGCTGCCTTTGTTCTGTCATATTTTTGAAAAATTAATATAATATTATGTTTTTGTTGTATTTTTTATACATCAACAATGAGCGGCGATATGTCAAGACTCACGGGATTGGGAGAGTTTTGCCGGATACCATACGCTGCCACAATCCGTCAGCTAAACAGTTGCGAATGATTGCGAGGACGCCATAAACTTGGTTTTATACGTGGATACTTTTCCATCAATCACTATCGGGCATGCCGTGCCCGGACTTGAACGTTAGGCCCGGCTTGGTGCGTACGCCCTGGAAAATTCAATGCCAGTAATTGAAATGGTTATGGTGATCCGCCTAAAGCGGAGGCTTCGGCACGACGCTGCTTGAAGCGTGAGTGGACACACCGCCCCGAGCATGAATCAATAAGAAACCGATAGCCCCGCCCCGAACAAGGCGTCTATATGTTGGCCCGGGCTTGGAATGAAATTTAAGCCACGACCGGTATTGACTAGCCAATCCGAACTGTCCAGTAAGGGAGGCTACCAGCAGCCGATACTGTTCTTGGTACACGCTAAAGTGTGTGCATTGAATTTAATGGGACAATGCTATGGA
>CAZQXD010000074.1:0-19815 GCA_964597315.1 uncultured Candidatus Competibacteraceae bacterium | reverse complement strand
CTTAAATTTAGTGGTGAGGTTTTGATGGGCGAGACCGATTCTGGTATCGAACCCAGGGTCATTGCCCGGATAGCGGAGGAAATCGCGGCCCTCAATCGGATGGGGGTGGAAGTGGGGGTAGTGATCGGCGGCGGCAATCTATTCCGTGGCGCCGGTCTGGCCCAGGCGGGGATGGATCGGGTGACCGGGGACCACATGGGTATGCTAGCCACGGTGATGAACTCCCTGGCCCTGCAAGACGCCCTGGAGCGTATCGGGGTATTTGCCCGAGTCATGTCGGCGGTTCGCATCAACCAGGTCTGCGAGGACTACATTCGCCGCCGCGCTATCCGCCATCTGGAAAAGGGCCGAGTGGTGATCTTCGCGGCGGGAACCGGCAATCCTTTCTTCACCACCGACTCCGCCGCCTCCCTGCGGGCTATCGAGATCAATGCCGAGGTGATGCTCAAGGCCACCAAGGTGGATGGAATCTACTCGGCGGACCCTTTCAAGGTGCCGGATGCCCAACGCTATGAACAACTCACTTACGACGAGGCACTGGACCGTCGGCTGGAGGTCATGGACGCTACCGCCATTGTTATGTGTCGGGAGCATTCCATGTCCCTCAAGGTTTTCAATCTAAACCGTCCGGGGGACATGGTGCGTATCGTCTGTGGTGAAAACGTCGGCACAACCGTGGTAAGGGGTTGACCCATGCTCAATGACATCAAAAAAGACGCCGCCGAGCGTATGGCCAAGAGTGTTGAAAGCCTGCGCCATGAACTAACCAAACTGCGCACTGGGCGTGCCCATCCCAGTTTGTTGACTCATATTCATGTGGATTACTATGGCTCCGAGATGCCTCTCGATCAGGTCGCCAGCATCAACGCGTCCGATCCCCGCACCTTGGTGGTGCAGCCCTGGGAAAAGATCATGGTGCAGCCCATCGAAAAGGCCATTCTCAGCTCCGATTTGGGTTTGAACCCGACCACCGCGGGCACAGTGATCCGGGTGCCCTTGCCGCCGCTGACTGAAGAGCGGCGCCGGGATCTGGTGAAAGTGGTGCGTCATGAGGGTGAGGGCGCCAAGGTGGCGGTCCGCAATATCCGCCGTGACGCCAATGCCGACATCAAAACTCTGCGCAAGGAGAAGGAAATCAGTGAGGACGAGGAGCGTCGCGCCGAGGACGATATCCAAAAGCTGACTGACAAATACATCCACGAAGTGGATAAAGTGTTAGAGGTTAAGGAAGCTGAGCTGATGGAAGTCTGAGGTCGGATGATCGCGGTTGCTCTTCAAGCACGGAAAGGTTCACTGATTTAATGCCCCACGACAATCCCCTAGATCCCCCCGTCAAGGCGGTCCGGGTACCGCGCCACTTGGCCATTGTGATGGACGGCAACGGTCGCTGGGCCAAGCGCCGTTTTCTGCCCCGTCCGGTAGGTCATCGGGAAGGCGTCAAGGCCGTGCGCCGGGTGGTCAAGGCTTGTAACGACCGAGGGGTCGAGGCGCTGACGCTGTTCGCCTTCTCCAGCGAAAACTGGCGCCGCCCGGCGCTGGAGGTCAGCCTGCTGATGACCCTGTTCGCCGCTACCCTGCGCAGTGAACTTAAGCGCCTGGACGCCAACAATGTGCGGCTGCGGTTTATTGGTGATCGCAGTGCGTTTTCCGACAAACTCCAGGAAGCCATCGTTAACGCCGAGGCCCTGACCCGCGCCAACACCGGCCTGACCCTGGTGATCGCCGCCAACTACGGCGGGCGCTGGGACATCACCCAGGCCGCCCAGCAACTGGCCAGGGACGTGGCCGAGGGTATTCTGAGCGCCGACGCTATTGATGTGGAGCATCTCCAGCAACGGATATCCTTGAGCGATCTGCCCGAACCGGACCTCTTCATCCGCACCGGCGGCGAACAACGGATTAGCAATTTCCTGCTTTGGCAGATGGCTTATACGGAGTTTTTCTTTTCCGACCTGCTGTGGCCTGATTTTGGCGCCGAAGCCCTGGAAGCCGCGTTCGTTTCTTTCTCCAGCCGACAGCGACGTTTCGGTCGTACCGGTGATCAGGTCGAGCACGGCGGCAGTGTTTAAACAGCGCCTACTCACCGGCCTGCTGCTGGCGGCGGTGGCCATCGGGGGCATCCTCGGTCTGCCGACGCCTTGGTTCGGGGCGGTTCTACTCGGCGTCATTTTGCTCGCCGCCTGGGAATGGGCGGCGCTGATCGAAACCCGGTCGGCGGAGCGGTTGTTGTTCTGCGCTGCGGTCACTGTTCTGGTGGTGGCCGCCTGGCAGGCCAGGGACAGCCAGGCTTTCGTGCTGGGCGCCATGGTGCTGGCTTGCGGATTCTGGTGCTATGCCCTGGCCTGGCTGCGGCGCTACAGTCAGACGCCCTCCGGCATGGATTCCATCAAAACCTGGCGGTTGGCTGGCTATGTGGCGCTGGTGATGCCTTGGCTGGCGCTCACCGTGCTGCACGGTCGACCCGGCTTCGGATCGCACTGGGTGCTGTTCCTGATGGCGTTGATCTGGATCGCCGACAGCGGCGCCTATTTCGCCGGTCGGCGCTGGGGGCGGCGTAAACTGGCGCCCCATATCAGCCCCGGCAAGACCTGGGAGGGGGTGGCTGGCGCCTTGGGGGCGACGTTGGTGTTCGCTGCCCTGGGGGCAACGAGTTTTAACCTGGGCGGCGCCCACTGGCTCCTATTCGTGCTGGTCTGTATGGTGACCGTGTTGTTCTCCGTAGTGGGCGACCTGTTCGAGAGCATGCTTAAACGCCAGCGAGGGGTGAAGGATAGCGGTCGGTTGCTGCCCGGCCACGGAGGCTTACTGGATCGGTTGGATAGCCTGACGGCGGCCGCGCCGGTGTTTATGCTGGGTATCCAAGGCTTAGGAAGGTGACCACCGTGGTTTTCGATCAACAAGAGCGAACCGCCCCACAACGTCGTGACGACCCGGATGGCCCGGCCGTGCCGGGGGTGGCCGTGCTGGGTTCCACGGGTTCGGTGGGGGTCAGCACCGTGGACGTGCTAAAACGTAACCCCGACCGCTTCCGGGCGGTGGCCCTGACTGCTCGGCAGGACGTGGGCCAACTGCTGGAACAATGTCTTGAGCTGCGCCCCGCCTATGCGGTCATGGTTGATCCACATGCCGCCGGTCGCTTGGCGGTTGAATTGCGTTCCATCGGTAGCGACACCGAGGTGTTGGCCGGGGAACAGTCACTCCAAGAGGTGGCAGCCCTGGCCGAAGTGGATTGCGTAATGGCCGCCATCGTCGGCGCCGCTGGACTGCTGCCCACTTTGACCGCCGCCCGCGCTGGCAAGCGGGTGCTACTGGCCAATAAAGAAGCCCTGGTCATGTCCGGGCAATTGTTCATGAATGAGGTGCGGCGCAGTGGCGCCGAGTTGCTGCCCATCGACAGCGAACACAATGCCGTATTTCAGTGCCTGCCCACTGATTTTCGTCATGGCTTGGATCGAGCCGGGGTAACCCGTATCCTACTCACCGGTTCTGGCGGCCCGTTTCGACTGACCCCATTGGAACACCTGGACACCGTTACCCCGGAACAGGCTTGCGCTCATCCCAACTGGGTGATGGGTCGCAAAATCTCCGTGGATTCGGCCACCATGATGAACAAGGGTCTGGAAATCATCGAAGCCTGTTGGCTGTTCGGCGCCGAACTGGATCAGGTCCAAGTGGTCATACACCCTCAGAGCGTGATCCATTCCATGGTGGAGTACGCTGATGGCTCGATGCTGGCCCAACTCGGTCATCCCGACATGCGCACCCCCATCGCCCATGCTCTGGGTTGGCCTCGGCGGATTCGTTCGGGAGTGGATTCCCTGGACCTGTTTCAGATAGCCCGGCTGGATTTCCAGGCACCGGATTTTCAACGCTTTCCCAGCTTGCGCTTGGCGTGCGAGGCCATGGCCGCCGCTGGCACCGCGCCTGCTATTCTCAATGCCGCCAACGAGATGGCGGTGGCGGCATTTCTGGAGCGGCGGCTGCGGTTTGTGGATATAGCCGGCGTTATAGCTCACTGTCTGGAGACGGTGCCGGTGGCTGAAGCCGCCTCGATACAGGCCGTGCTGGAGAGCGACGCCGCCGCCCGGCGCGTGGCCGCTCGGCGCATCCGGCGCCTGGCTGCGGAGACCTGATGTGAACAATGCGCTGATCTCCTTGCTCGCACTGATCGTGACCCTTGGGGTGCTGATTTCGTTTCACGAATTTGGCCATTTCTGGGTGGCTCGCCGTCTGGGCGTGAAGGTGCTGCGGTTTTCCGTGGGCTTTGGTCGGCCCCTATGGCTGCGTCGCGGCCAGGTGGACGGCACCGAATACGCCGTGGCGGCCATCCCCTTGGGGGGATATGTGCGCATGCTCGACGAGCGGGAAGGTAACGTCCTTCCCGAGGAGGCGCACCGGGCTTTTAACCGACAGCCGGTCTGGTCCCGTATTGCCATTGTGGCCGCCGGTCCCGGGTTCAATTTCCTGTTCGCCATCATGGCCTACACCTTGATGTTCATCATCGGCATAACGGCGGCCCCGCCCATTTTGGGTGACGTGCGGCCCGGCTCCATTGCCGCCGCCGGAGGTTTTCAGCCCGAAGATGAGATCATCGCCGTGGACGCGCAGCCGATACGGACCCTGAACGCCGCCCTGCTGGCGCTAGTGGACCGGGGCATGGGCGACGATGTGGTACTCGTGGAGGTGCGGGATGTGGACGGCGTGCCCCATACCCGCAGTCTGGATATGCGCGACGCCGGTGATCTGGCTGGCGACGGTCGGCTGCTGGAGAATCTGGGCCTGACCCCATGGCAGCCCCGTCTGCCCCCGGTCCTGGGGCAACTCATCGAAGGCCAGCCCGCCGCCCGGGCCGGTTTGCAGCCGGGAGACCGGATTCTGTCTGTTGACGGCGAACCGATGACCGACTGGCGACAGTGGGCCGCTACTGTGCGCGCCCGTCCGGGAGAGCGGCTGACCGTGCGCTTGGAGCGCCAGGGCCTAGAGCAACAAGTGGAAGTCATTCCCGATTCCCTGGATATCGAGCAGGGAACAGTGGGTCGAATTGGCGCCTATCCCGCAGACCCTGGCGATACCGTGGACCTGCGCCAGGTCGTGGTACGCTACGGTCCTCTGGATGCCCTGCTACAGGCGACTGTTAAGACCTGGGATATGTCTTTGCTCACCCTGAGGATGTTGTGGCGAATGCTCACTGGTCGGGCTTCCCTGGACAATATCAGCGGCCCCATCACCATCGCCCAATTTGCCGGGCAGACAGCCAGTATCGGGCTTATCCCGTTCCTCTCTTTTCTGGCCCTGGTCAGTATTAGTCTGGGGGTACTCAATCTGCTGCCGGTGCCGGTATTGGACGGAGGCCATTTGCTTTACTATTTGATCGAACTAATCAAGGGCAGCCCACTCCCGGAATCCGCTCAGGCCCTGGGCCAGCGCCTGGGGGTTGTGGTATTAGTCATGTTAATGGGGCTTGCCTTGTTTAATGATTTCGCGCGCCTCCTCGGTTAACCCACCCTTACCCGGGCCTGTCCCGGCTCACTGTCACCGGCAAATGAAACAACTGAAAACGACTCTTTGCGGCGGTCTCTGTCTACTGATCCCAATGCTGGCCCATGGCGACTTCGTCATCTCGGACATTCGTGTGGAGGGCTTACAACGAATCTCAGCGGGTACGGTGTTCAACTACCTCCCGGTGAGTGTGGGCAGTCGACTTCGGGATGAAGACTATCCACAACTCATTCGGACCTTGTTCCAAACCGGTTTTTTCACCGATGTGGGCTTGTCCCAGGACGGTGACGTGTTGGTGGTGACCGTCACCGAGCGCCCGGCTATCGCTGAAATCAATATCAGCGGCAACAAGGATATTTCCACAGAAGATTTGCAAAAAGCCCTCACTGGCGTGGGCTTGGCCGAAGGCCGGGTGTTTGACCGCTCGCTATTGGACAAAGTCGAGCAGGAACTGCTGCGCCAGTATTATGCCCGGGGCAAGTACGCGGTTCGCCTTGATACCCAGGTGCGGTCTTTGGAGCGCAATCGGGTCGATGTGAGCCTCGATATCTCCGAGGGCGTGGCGGCCCGCATTCGCCAGATTAATATCGTCGGCAATCAAGATTTCAGCAATGACGATCTAATGGATCAGTTTCAGCTAGCGCCCACCAATTGGTGGAGCATCCTCACCCGTGGCGATCAGTATTCCAAGCAAAAACTGGCGGCGGATCTGGAAAATCTGCGCTCGTTTTATCTGGATCGAGGGTATTTGACCTTTGCTATTGAGTCCACCCAAGTCTCCATCACGCCAGACAAAAAAGACATCTACGTCACCATCAATATCAGCGAAGGCGAGCCTTACACCGTTAAGGACACGCAACTGGCCGGTGAACTGATCGTACCGGAAGACGAATTGAAGTCCCTGATTACCATTGAGCCAGGGCAGGTGTTTTCCCGAAGCGCCATGAACGAAACCACCCGGCGGATGAACGAGCGCCTAGGAGACGAGGGTTATGCGTTCGCCAATGTCAATACCGTACCCCAGATGGACGAGGATACCAAGCAGGTTTCCCTGACGTTTGTGCTGGACCCCGGCAAGCGGGTATACGTCCGGCGCATCAATTTCACCGGCAATACCAAGACCTACGACGAGGTACTGCGCCGGGAGATGCGGCAAATGGAGGCGGCCTGGTTCTCCACCCAGGACGTCAACCGTTCCAAGACTCGCTTGGAGCGTCTGGGTTATCTGGAATCCGTGAACGTGGAAACCCCGGCGGTTCCCGGCTCCACAGACCAGGTGGATATCAACTATACGGTCACTGAGTTGCCGTCGGGCAATCTGGTGTTCGGTCTCGGCTACGGTCAAGAGTCAGGGCCGCTGTTCAACGCCAGCATCAATCAAAAGAATTTCATGGGTACCGGCAACCAGGTGAGCTTCGCGTTCAACAACAGCGATACCAATACGGTCTACAGTTTCGCCTACAATAACCCCTATTACACGATTGATGGCATCAGCCGGGGCTTTCGTGTCTACTATCGGGAAACGGATGCCGGTGAATCCAATATCGCCGACTACCTGACTGACGGTTACGGCGCCGAGATGCGGTTCGGTATACCCGTCAACGAGTTCGATTCGGTGCGCTTGGGGGTGGGTTTCGAGGGTCTGGAAATCAAGACCACGGATGAAACGCCCACGGAGATCGAAAGCTTCTTGGCCGAGCAAGGGGATACCTTCAATAATTTCAAACTCGATCTGGGCTGGTCTAACGACAGCCGCAACAGGGCCATATTTGCTGATCGGGGCAGCCTCAACCGCCTGACGGCGGAAATCACTCTGCCCGGTAGCGACGCCGAGTATTACAAAGTCGCTTTTAAGCATGAGACATTCTTACCCCTAACCCAATCCCTCGTACTGTCCCTAGGCGGGGAGGTGGGCTATGGTGATGGCTACGGGGATTTTGACAGTCTGCCGTTTTTCGAGAACTACTTCGCGGGCGGCTTGAGTACGGTGCGGGGCTTCAAGGCCAATACCCTGGGGCCGCGCTACGCCAGTACCGACGAGGCCAGCGGGGGCAGCGTCAAGCTGATAGGCAATGCGGCGGTGATCTTCCCGGTGCCTTTCGCCGACTTGGGCGAGAGCATGCGGTTGTCCACTTTTTTGGACGTGGGCAATGTGTTCGACGGTACCGATGAGTTTGATGCGGGTGATCTGCGCTACTCAGTGGGTTTGTCCGTCCTGTGGCTGACGCCGGTGGGACCTTTAGCGCTCAGCGCGGCCGCGCCTCTTAACGAGCAAGAAGGCGACGATACCGAGACTTTACAATTTTCCTTCGGCGTGCCCTTCTAAACCAAGACCCCTTCGAGATGAGGCGTTTCAAACGGCGGGTTGAACCCCTCCCCTAAATCGCTCTCTCCTAGGGGAGGGCGATTTAGGGGGGATACTTCGGGGGCAAGCATCGGAAGTGATAGGTTTCAAGGAAGACGCGGTTTAGCATCCACGGTCCACACGGGCGGGAGGAGACATCTTGAAGGGCATGAGCGCATTGATTCTGATAACGATGATCCTGTCGATCTCGGGAGAGGCGGCTCTGGGCGCGGATATCAAGATCGGTTTTGTCAATGCCGCCAAAATTCTGGACAGGGCGCCCCAGTCCGAGTTGGCGAATAACCGGCTTAAGCAGGAATTCGCGCCCCGGGAAAAGAGTCTGATCGAGTCGCAACGGGTGCTGCGAAAATTGGAAGAGAAACTACAGCTCGAAGGAGAGACTCTGAGCGACACCCAGCGGCGCAAGCTGGAACGGGAAATCATTGCCCAGCGCCGGGATCTGAAGCGCTCCCAGGACGAGTTTCGAGAGGACGTCAATCTGCGACGCAACGAAGAACTGGGCAAGTTGCAGCGACTGGTGTTCGAGGCCATCAATGAACTGGCCAAGGAAGAGAGGTTTGACCTGATCGTCAATGACGGCGCGGTCATCTACGCCAGTGACCAGGTGGATATCACCGACAAGGTGCTGCAACGTCTAAATCAATAAAAGCGCACGCCGGAGGTTTCCCGTGTCGATAACCTTGCAGGAACTGGCCCAGGCCGCCGGTGCCGAACTCAGCGGTGACGGGACCGTCATCGTCTCTGGTGTGGCGTCTCTGCAAAGCGCCGGGCCGGATCAGATCGGTTTTCTGGCCAATAGTCGCTATCGCAAGTTTCTCGATAACACGCGGGCCGCTGCGGTGATTCTCACTCCCGAGCATGTGGCTCACTGTCCTACTAACGCGCTGATCTCCACCAATCCCCATCTCGCCTATGCGCGGATCGCCACCATACTTTCCAACGCCACCCGCCAGAGTCCCAGTGGACTGCATCCCAGCGCCTGGGTCAGTGCCGACGCTCGCGTGGACCAATCCGCCTGGATTGGTCCCCAGGCCGTGGTGGAACCCGGCGCGTATATTGGTCCCGCTTGTTTCGTGGGACCTGGAAGCGTGGTGGGCGAGGGAGCAGAGCTAGGGGAGGGAACCCGGTTGGTTGCCAATGTGACAATCTGTCATGGCGCCCAGCTAGGTAGGCGAGTGTTGGTGCATCCTGGGGCGGTGATCGGCGCCGACGGTTTCGGCCTGGCCAACGACCAGGGTCGATGGATCAAGGTGCCGCAATTAGGCGGCGTGGTGATAGGCGATGATGTGGAGATCGGCGCCAACACCACCATCGACCGGGGCGCCCTGGAGGATACGGTACTGGAGGAAGGGGTCAAGCTGGATAATCTCATTCAGGTGGCCCACAATGTTCAAGTAGGCGCCCATACGGCCATGGCCGGTTGCGTGGGCATCGCTGGCAGCGTCACTATAGGGCGGCGTTGCACCCTGGGGGGTGGGGTGGGTGTGGCCGGACATTTGCGGATTGCCGACAACGTTCATATCACTGGCATGTCCCTGGTGACCAAATCCATTACCGAACCCGGTGTCTACTCATCGGGGCTGGCGGTGGAACCCAATAGGGTTTGGAACAAGGTCAGCGCCCGGTTGCGCCGCCTGGATGAGTTGGCCCGGCGGGTCTTGGCCCTGGAAAAGAAAACCTCCTCCGGGCCGCATAATTCGTAAAACCAGAAGAGGACCCATCCTTGAATTCGATGGATATTTCGGAAGTGCTGCAATACTTGCCGCACCGCTATCCGTTTCTGCTCATCGACCGGGTGCTGGACTACCGGCCCGGTGAGCACCTGATCGGGGTCAAGAACGTTACCTTCAACGAACCCTTCTTCCAGGGGCATTTTCCCCAGTACCCCATCATGCCCGGGGTGTTGATTTTGGAGTCCCTAGCCCAGGCCACCGGCATTCTGGCCTTCAAGACCGAAGGCGAGATGCCCGACAGCACCTCCATGTATTACTTCGTGGGCATCGACAAGGCCCGCTTCAAGCGCCCGGTGGGGCCGGGTGATCAGCTTATTTTGGAAGTGGCCCTGGCCCGTACCAAGCGAGGTATCTGGATGTTCACTGGCGAGGCTAAGGTGGATGGTAAGGTGGTGGCCTCCGCTGAACTCATGTGTACCCGGCGGGAAATCGGGCTGTGATCGACCCCCGCGCTCTTATCGACCCTCAGGCCCGCCTGGATCAGGATGTCAGCGTCGGTCCATTTACGGTGATCGGCGCCGGTGTGGAGATTGCCGCAGGCACCCGGATTGGTCCCCATGTGGTGATCCGGGGTTCCACCCGTATCGGTCGCGACTGTGAGATTTTTCAATTCTCGTCTATCGGCGATGATCCCCAGGACAAGAAATACGCTGGCGAGGAGACTTGGCTGGAGATCGGCGATCGCAACACCATCCGCGAGTTCTGCACCATCAATCGGGGCACCTCCCAGGACCAAGGGATCACGGCCATCGGTGACGACAATTGGATCATGGCCTATGTGCATATCGCCCATGACAGCCGGGTGGGCAACCGCACGGTGTTTGCCAACGGCGCTTCCCTGGCCGGCCACGTGGAGGTGGGGGACGACGCCATTCTGGGTGGCTTTACCCTGGTTCACCAGTTCTGCCGGGTCGGCGCCCAGGCCATCACCGGTTTCGGCAGCGGTGTCCGCCAGGACGTGCCGCCCTTCTTCACGGTGGCGGGCCACCCCGCCCAACCCCATGGAATCAACGCCGAAGGACTGAAGCGGCGCGGCTTTCCCCGCGAGGAAATTCAAGCGATACGGCGCGCCTACAAAGCCCTGTACCGATCCGATCTGAAACTGGAACAGGCCGTGGCGCGTATCCGCGAGCTGGCCGGCCCGTTTCCCCGGCTGTCCCTGCTGGCGGATTTTCTCGAAAGCTCGGTTCGTGGCATCGTCCGCTGAACCGGCTCCGACCATCGCCATGGTGGCGGGGGAAGTTTCCGGGGATATTCTGGGTGGCGGACTGGTAGCGGCGCTCAGGGAACGCTATCCCCGAGCGCGGTTCGTGGGCATCGGCGGCGAGCGCATGGCCGAGCAAGGCTTTGAGTCTCTGTATCCCATGGAAACCCTCTCGGTCATGGGCCTAGTGGAAGTCCTCAGGCACCTGCCCGAGCTGCTGCGGGTGCGCCGCGCCCTGCACCGCCGGTTTACGGAACAGCCGCCGGCGGTGTTCGTGGGCATCGATGCCCCGGACTTCAACCTGGGACTGGAGCGGCGCCTGCGCTCGGTGGGGGTGCCCACTGCGCACTATGTCAGTCCCACGGTCTGGGCATGGCGCCAGGGACGGGTGCGGGGCATTGCCCGGTCGGTGGATCTGATGCTGACGCTGCTGCCCTTCGAGGCCCGCTTTTACGAAGCCCACAGTGTGCCGGTGCGCTTCGTGGGCCATCCCCTAGCCGATCAGATCCCCCTGGCCACGGACCGGGCGGCGGCCCGCCGGGACCTGGCCCGATTGACCGGTCGGCCGGTGGTCCCGGGAGAATCCCTGCTGGCCGTGCTGCCGGGCAGCCGTTTGGGCGAGGTAGGGCGGCTAGGCCCCCTGTTTTTGGATACCGTCCGCTGGTTAGCCGCCCGTCGCAGCGGGCTGCGGGTGGTGATTCCCTGCGCCACCCGGGCCATTCGCGAACAAGTGGCCAGGCTGTTGGCCGAGCGGGGGGCGCTGCCGGTGGACCTGCTGGACGGTCATCCCAGGGTGGCCATGGCCGCCGCCGATGGGGTGTTGCTGGCCTCCGGCACCGCCACCTTGGAAGCCCTACTGCTCAAACGGCCCATGGTGGTCGCCTATCGGGTGGCGCCGCTGACCGCCTGGATCGCTCTACGGCTGCTGAAAATATCCCGGTTCGCGCTGCCCAATCTGTTGGCCGACCAGCCCCTGGTCAAGGAATTCATCCAGGATGACGCCCGGGTGGACAGACTGGGACCGGCGGTGTTGGAACTTCTGGACAGCCCCAGCAGCCGACTCGACGCCCAGTTCGAAACCATACACCGAACCCTAAGACGCGATGCCAGCACCCAGGCTGCGGCGGCGGTGGCCGACTTGTTGGAGCGCCGACCGGCTGCCCTGACCCGTTCCGCTATTGATGGATATCCCCATGGAGTTAAACGTCCATAAGCACCTGATCGCCGGCGTGGACGAGGCCGGGCGCGGTCCCCTAGCCGGTCCGGTGATGGCGGCGGCGGTGATCCTGCATCCCGGTCGGCCCATTGACGGGCTGGCGGATTCCAAGCGCCTCAGTCCCCGCCGCCGGGAAACCCTGGCGGACGAGATTCAGGCCCATGCCCTGGCCTGGGCGGTTGCCCGAGCGGAGGTGGCGGAAATCGATTCTTTGAATATCTTGTGGGCCAGTCTACTGGCCATGGCGCGTGCGGTACACAATCTAACGCCGGTTCCGACGCAGGTACTGGTGGACGGCAACCGTTGTCCCGAACTGGCCTGCCCGGCCCGGGCGGTAATCGGGGGGGACGCCACGGTGCCTGCCATCAGCGCCGCCTCTATCCTGGCCAAGGTGTTCAGGGACCGAGAGATGCTGGGCTTGCATGCCTGTTATCCCCAATACGGGTTCGACCGGCATAAGGGCTATCCCACCCCCGCCCATCTGGCAGCTTTGCAACGCTACGGCGCCAGCCCGGAACACCGACGCAGCTTCGCCCCGGTGCGCCGGGCAGTGGCCCGGGGGCTAGAGGTGTGACCATGACGCCGGGCTTTGTGCATCTGCATCTGCATACGGAATACTCCCTGGTGGATGGCATCGTCCGGGTCAAGCCCTTGGTCAAGGAGGTGGCGGAGCGGGGGATGCCGGCGGTGGCGATCACCGACATGGGCAACCTGTTCGCCATGATCAAGTTTTACAAGGCGGCCTTGGGTGCGGGAGTGAAACCCATTATCGGCGCCGAACTTTGGGTGCGCCGACAAGACGACTCATCGGGCCGGCTGGTGTTGCTGTGTCAAGATGAGCGCGGCTACCGTAGCCTGACCCGGCTGGTCAGTCGCGGCTATACCGAGGGCCAACAGCGAGGCATACCCTGGGTGGATCGCCACTGGCTGGATGGAGAAACCACCGGGTTGATCGCCCTATCCGGGGGCCGGGAGGGAGACGTGGGCCGAGCGCTGCTAAACGGCCACGAACAACAGGCCCGGGCGCTGCTGGATGACTGGTTGACCCTGTTCCCGGATCGCTATTATCTGGAGTTGCAGCGCACCGGTCGGCCCGGGGATGAGGACTATATCCATGCCGCCGTGGACCTGGCCTTGGCCGCCGACGCCCCGGTGGCGGCCAGTAACGATGTACGCTTTTTGAATCAAGGGGACTTCGAGGCCCATGAGGCCCGGGTCTGTATCTTCGAGGGACGGACCCTGGACGATCCCCGGCGGCCTCGGTTGTACAGCGATCAGCAATACTTGAAAACCTCCGAGGACATGGCGGAATTGTTCGCCGATCTGCCGGAGGCTTTGGAAAACACCGTCGAAATCGCCCGACGCTGCAACCTGGAACTGAGTCTGGGCAAGAATTTCCTGCCAGACTTTCCTATTCCCGAGGGCCTGCCTCCCGATGCCTTTCTGAGCCGACAGGCCCAGGAGGGACTGGAGCAACGCCTGGATAAGCTCTTGGATCGGCGGGCCGCCGACTTCGGACAGCGCCGCCAACCCTACGACCAGCGCCTGGAGATCGAACTCCAGGTGATTAATCAAATGGGTTTTCCCGGCTATTTTCTGATTGTTGCCGACTTTATCCGCTGGGCCAAGGACAACGGCGTGCCGGTAGGGCCGGGGCGTGGTTCCGGGGCCGGTTCTCTAGTGGCCTACGCCCTGGGCATCACCGATCTGGACCCCCTGGCCTATGATCTGCTGTTCGAGCGGTTCTTGAACCCCGAGCGGGTGTCCATGCCCGACTTCGACGTGGATTTCTGCATGGACGGGCGGGATCGGGTCATCGACTACGTGGCCCGCCAATACGGTCGGGACAAGGTCTCCCAGATCGCCACCCATGGCAGCATGGCGGCCAAGGCGGTGGTGCGGGACGTGGGCCGGGTGCTGGGCCATCCCTATGGTTTCGTGGACAGGATCGCCAAACTGATCCCCTTCGAGATTGGCATGACCCTGGACAAGGCCCTGGAGCAGGAGGCCGACCTTCGGGAAAGCTATGAAAACGATGAGGAAGTCAAAACCCTGATCGACCTGGCCCGGAAGCTGGAGGGCCTGGCCCGCAACGTGGGCAAACACGCCGGCGGGGTGGTGATTTCACCTTCGGCCCTGACAGATTTTTCACCGCTGTACTGTGAGGAAGGCTCAGAGGCGGTGGTCACTCAGTTTGACAAGGATGACGTGGAGGCGGTGGGGCTGGTGAAGTTCGACTTCCTGGGCCTGCGTACCCTGACCATCATCGACTGGGCCTTGCAGACCGTTAACCGGCAGCGGTCCCGGGGTCAGAAACCACCCCTAGATATCGCCGCCATCCCCCTGGATGATCCGGCCACCTTTCGGCTGCTGAAAGCCTGTCAGACCACGGCGGTGTTCCAGTTGGAATCCCGTGGCATGAAAGACCTCGTTAAGCGCCTGCAACCGGATCGTTTCGAGGACATCGTGGCCCTGGTGGCCCTGTTTCGGCCCGGGCCTCTGCAATCGGGCATGGTGGACGATTTCATCAACCGCAAGCACGGGCGGGCCAAGGTGGAGTACCCCCACCCGGACCTGACGCCAGTGCTGGAACCCACCTACGGCATCATTCTGTATCAGGAGCAGGTGATGCAAATCGCTCAGGTGCTGGCCAGCTACACCTTAGGGGGGGCGGATCTGCTGCGCCGGGCCATGGGCAAGAAAAAGCCCGAGGAGATGGCCAAGCAGCGGCAGATTTTCACCGAGGGCGCGCTCAAGCGCGGCATCGACCAGGGGTTGGCCACCTCTATCTTCGATCTGATGGAAAAGTTCGCGGGTTATGGCTTCAACAAGTCCCATTCGGCTGCCTATGCTCTGGTGTCCTATCAGACCGCCTGGCTGAAAGCCCATCACCCGGCGGCGTTCATGGCGGCGGTATTGTCCTCGGACATGGACAACACCGACAAGGTGGTGGTGTTCATCGAGGAATGCCGGACCATGCAGCTGGTCGTGGTGCCGCCTTCGGTGAACACCTCCGAATACCGTTTCACCGTGGACGACCAGGCCCGCATCGTCTACGGCCTGGGAGCCATTAAGGGGGTAGGGGAGGGGGCCATCGAAGGGGTATTGGAAGAGCGCCGCGGCAACGGCCCGTTCGCTGATCTCTATGATTTCTGCAGACGCATCGATCTGCGCAAAGTCAACCGCCGGGTGTTGGAGTCTCTGATACGAGCGGGCGCTTGCGATTGCCTGACTGCGGCCGACGACGCGCCCGGAGAGGCTTATGCTGGCCGGGCCACCTTGATGATGCAACTGCCCGAGGCCCTGCGGCTGGCCGAACAGCACACCCGGGCCGCCGCCGCCGGACAGAACGATTTATTCGGACTGGGGGTGGCTGAAGTGGCGCCCCAGGTGGCCGACGCCAAACAGGTGGCCGTCCCGGCCTGGGACGAAGAACAACGGCTGATCGGAGAGAAAGACACCCTGGGTCTGTATCTGACGGGCCACCCTATCGAGCGCTTTCTGCCGGAACTGGAGCATTTTGTCAGCGGTCGACTGGCCCGGATGCTGGAGGGCGGTAGCAATGGCCGGGAGAAACGCAAAGTGGTGGTGGCCGGGCTGGTGGTGGCCATCCGCACTAAAAACGCCAACCGTGGTGGGCGCATGGCCTTTGTCACCCTGGACGACCAGAGCGCCCGGCTGGAGATCCGGGTGTTTCCAGAAGTCTACGAGCAATACCACCGCCAACTGGCCCCGGACCGGGTGCTGGTGGTGGAAGGAGAATTGGCCTTCGACGATTTCTCCGGCGGTTTCCGGCTCAACACTGACAAGGTCATGGATATGGATCAGGCGCGGGAGGCCCGCGCCCGGCGGCTGCTGATCCGGGTGGACAGTCGCCAGGCGGGTAATGGTTTCGTCCCGGAACTGATCCGCGCCCTGGACCCTTTCCGGGAAGGCCGCTGTCCAGTGGCCATCGATTATACCGGCGTCACGGCCCGGGCCGAGTTGGTTCTGGGGCAGGAATGGCGGATACACCCAACCCAAGAACTGCTGGCCCGCCTGGAATCCCTGGCCGGGCAGGGTAGCGTGAAAGTGCAGTACTGAAGCGTTATCGTCTCTAGCGTGGCGGCAGGGATTCCAGGCGGCAACCGTCGGCATCGCAGCTCAACACACTGCCTTGTTCATACCAGTCCCCCAACACGATGCGCCGGGCCGGTCGGTTGTTGATTTTAAAGTCATGGATGGCGGGCCGATGGGTGTGACCGTGGATCAGCCGTGTGACCCCGTGGGACTCCATGACCGCCGCCACGGCCTGGGGGTTCACATCGGTGATCTCGGCGGTCTTGGCGCCGGTGGCCTGGCGGCTGTCGTTGCGAAACTGACTGGCCATGCGCCGACGTTCGTCCAGGGGCAGGGACAGCACCTGTTGCCGCCAGGTGGCGGTGCGCACCCGGGCGCGAAACTGTTGGTATTCCACGTCGTCGGTACACAGGCTATCCCCATGCATGATCAGGGTGGGGGTGCCGTAAAGATCAATCACTGATTCCTCTGGCAGCAGGATCAGGCCGCAACGTTCGGCAAAGCGCTCGCCCAGCAGAAAATCCCGATTGCCGTGGACAAAATAGACGGGCACCCCCTGTTCCCGTAGACCACTCAAGGCCGCCGCCACCGTCCGGCCCGGCTCACCCGGGTCGTCGTCGCCGATCCAGGCTTCGAACAAATCCCCTAGGATGTACAAGGCGTCGGCGCTGGCTGCCCGCTCCCGCACAAGGTCCGCGAACAGCCCGGTGATGGCCGGGCGTTCGTTATCCAGGTGTAAATCAGAGATGAACAGAGTAGCCACGGATTTACTCGTCCACGTCTACTTTCTCGATGACGACATCTTCCGTCGGAACGTCCTGATGGCCTCGGCGCGAGGTGGTGGGCACCTCCAGAATGGCGTCCACTACATCCATGCCTTCAGTCACCCGGCCAAACACGCAATACCCCCAGCCTTGGGCGGTGGGAGCGGTATGGTTCAGAAAACCGTTGTCGGCCACATTGATAAAAAATTGGGAACTGGCCGAGTGGGGGTCCGAGGTGCGGGCCATGGCCACGGTGCCCCGGTCATTGGCCAGGCCGTTGTCGGCTTCGTTCTTGATGGGCGAGCGGGTGGGCTTGGGGCTCATATCCGCTTGCAGTCCCCCGCCCTGGATCATGAAACCGGGAATCACCCGGTGAAACAGGGTGTCTGTGAAGAACCCCTCCCGAGCGTATTCAAGGAAATTTGCCGCCGTGGCCGGCGCCTTGTCGTGGTCAAGCTCGATGCCGATGACGCCTTTGGTGGTATGTAATTTGATTTTGGCCATGTTATTCACTCTTGGAGTTGGTTGTTTCCACAATCGTCATATGCTCGATCACTACCGGGGTGCGGGGAACATCCGCCGGAAAGGGGCCGCCCGGACCGGTGGCTGTCTGGCGGATGGCATCCACCACCTCCATGCCTTCCACCACCTGGCCGAAGACCGCGTAACCCCAGCCGTCCTGTCCGGGATAATCTAAAAATCTGTTGTCCTTGACGTTGATAAAGAACTGGGCCGTGGCCGAATGGGGGGCGGCGGTGCGGGCCATGGCCACGGTGCCGCGCGTATTCTTCAGGCCGTTATGGGCTTCGTTGCGAATCGGTTCCCGGGTGGATTTGCGCTGATAGTCTTCCGTGAAACCTCCACCCTGGATCATGAAGTTGCCGATGACCCGGTGAAAAATCGTGCCGTCATAGAACCCGTCCCGGACGTATTGCAGGAAGTTGGCCGTAGTGTTGGGGGCCTGATCTTCGTGCAGTTCCAGCACGATGGTTCCCAGGCTGGTTTCCATGGCGACCCTGGGCGCGGCGGTGGCGGCCAGAGACAGGCTGGCGAGTAAATACAGCAGGACAGTGACACTCTGCTTCATAAGAGTCCTTCAGGTTAGTCGGTTGCGCCCCCCATGATAAGGCGCTCCGCTGGCTTTGTCGCGGCAGGGGAATTCCGCTACCATCAATGACGATCCATTTCCCGCCGGTGTTTGCCTTTACGGGCCACCCTGACTATCCGATGGAAGCCAAGCCGATGCTTCAGATCCACAATAGCCTGACCCGCCAGAAAGAACCGTTCACTCCTATCGAGCCGGGGAAGGTGCGTATGTATGTGTGTGGTATGACCGTCTATGATTACTGCCATGTGGGTCACGCCCGGGTGATGGTGGTGTTCGACATGGTGGTCCGCTACCTGCGCCATCGGGGCTACCAGGTTACCTATGTGCGCAATATCACCGATGTGGACGACAAGATCATCGCCCGCGCACGGGACAACGGCGAGGCAATCGACGCTCTGACCGAGCGGTTCATTAAGGCCATGCACGAGGATGCTCAGGTCTTGGGGGCGCTGCCACCTGACCTGGAACCCCGGGCCACCGATAGCATGGAGGCTATCCTGGAATTGATCCGTAGCCTGGAGGACAAGGGCTACGCTTACCGGGCCGACAACGGCGACGTCTATTACGATGTGGGCCGATTCCAGGCGTATGGCAAGCTGTCCAACAAGCGCCTGGAGGATCTACGCGCCGGGGCGCGGGTGGAGGTAAGTAGGGCCAAGCACGACCCCCTGGATTTCGTGCTTTGGAAGGCCGCCAAGCCTGGTGAACCCAGTTGGCCATCTCCCTGGGGTCCGGGCCGACCCGGCTGGCATATCGAATGCTCGGCCATGTCGAAGCGCTGCCTTGGGGAGCATTTCGATATCCATGGCGGCGGCATGGACCTAAAGTTCCCCCATCATGAGAACGAGCTGGCCCAAAGCGAGGCGGCCAGCGGTCATACCTTTGTGAATTATTGGATGCATAATGGATTTGTGCAGGTGGATGACGAGAAAATGTCCAAGTCCCTGGGCAATTTTTTTACCGTGCGAGAGGTTCTAGCTCAGTATCCGCCGGAAGTGGTGCGCTGCTTTATCCTTTCCAGCCACTACCGCAGTCCCCTGAACTACTCTGGGGAAAATCTGGAACAGGCCAAATCCTGCCTGACCCGGTTGTATACCGCTCTGCGGAGCTTACCGGCGGCTGATGCCACGCCCGGAGAGCATACCCGACGATTCGATGCCGCCATGGATGATGATTTCAATACCCCGGAGGCGCTGTCGGTACTGTTCGACCTGGCTCGGGAGTGCAACCGCTGGCGCGGCGCCGAACCCGAACGGGCGGCTGGCTTTGGGGCGGAACTGCGCGCTCTGGGAGCTGTTCTCGGCCTGTTACAGGACGATCCAGAAAGCTTTTTACGAGGGGATGCAGGCGAGGTGTCGGCCGAACAGATCGAAACACTGATCCGGCGGCGGGTCGAGGCCCGCCAGGCCAGAAACTGGGCGGAGGCCGACCGGATTCGGGAGCAACTGACTGCCCAAGGCGTGGTGCTGGAAGACGGACCCGGAGGCACGACCTGGCGTCGGGAATGAGAGCCGCTATCTAACATTGACGCGCCCGGACGGCGGACGTATCATTGTCCGCCTTGCACGGGACCCGGAGCCAGCTCCGACCGGCGAGAGCGGGGTATGGCGCAGTCTGGTAGCGCACCTGCTTTGGGAGCAGGGAGTCGGGGGTTCGAATCCCTCTACCCCGACCAGTTCGTGTGGTTTCGTCCAGTCCTGTGGCTAGTTTGCGCCTGTAGCTCATCCGGATAGAGCATCGGCCTTCTAAGCCGAGGGTAGCAGGTTCGAGTCCTGCCGGGCGCGCCATTTGTAGGCGGTATTGAATGATTTTATGGTGGGCGTAGCTCAGTTGGTAGAGCCCCGGATTGTGATTCCGGTCGTCGTGG
>CAZQXD010000073.1:0-20120 GCA_964597315.1 uncultured Candidatus Competibacteraceae bacterium | reverse complement strand
CATGAAAGCAGTTGAAGAAAGATTAATTGAAGCAATGATCAATTTTGAAAAACATTCCGGCTTAGTCAAATCAATAACTGGTTTTAGATGGGCAACCAATTTGTTGCGTTGACCATAATGCAAATTCTAAAATGATCTAAGTTAATACTTGATTGATCGCGAATTGGTATTAAACTTCTGCGAGCAGCTCTTTTAAGGTGAGGCGAACTTGATGTAAGTTGGCTTTTTTTACTGAGGCCGAGTTCTATGACCCAACTGCTCAACCCCTTGATCCAGCGTTTTGCCGAACGGACTTCAATCCCGATAATGGTGCGCAGCGTCCTGGAACAGTGTCTTCATGCGTCCTATCTGGATGAATGGTTCGAGCAGGCCAGCGAAGGACAGCACGTAGAATGCGGTGAGGAACGAACCGCATCACCCACAAAGGGGCGTTTGTATTGGGTAGATCGAATGACTTGTCTCAAGAAATTTACTTAGCTGGACAGCAATATATTGCTGTGGCCTGCGGCGCGGTTGACCGTGAATAAAGTAGACGCCGTCCTCTATTCTTGCTCGCTGGTAGGTAGGCAGTCATGGATTATTTCCGTTGGTGGGGTTGGGTGGCTCACGATTGATGCGGTTCGTTCCTCACCGCATCCTACGGGCTACGGGCTAAAACCACGATCTTCCACATGTACAATTATCTCCAACCATTCCACATTGCCGACAAACTTTAACGCTATTTCCATAGGCTGGCTTGATTTTTTTAACTTCTCTAACAATCTCTCTCAAAAGAGTAGTTTCATCAGATTCAAGTTCCATTTTTTCACGCTCATTCCAGAGTTTTTCCAATTGTACCTCGGAGAGAGAACGATAGTAGTTTTCTCTTTCTTTTAGATAGGTGTACCGATTTTCTTGGCCCTGTCTTTGAACTTTATATGCTTTCCGTAAGAGTTCTGTGGGCTTTTTTTCCTGTTTTTCTATTTTATGCTGTTTATCAAGGTGTCGCTCCAACCAAGTTGTTTTTGGAATGTAAGTGGTTCTACGAGATGGGAGCATATGGCGATCAACAATGCTTGAAGTAGTTGTTGTTTTTTCATGACTACTGACGACAACCCAGATATTGCCTTCCCGCTCAAGCTTCACCATTGCACCAATCTCTTGCGCATGCTGTTTAGCGTAGTTTGACGCATCCGTAAATGTCGTAAATGTCTTCCTTAACATTGCTCACAAAATCCGCTAAAAAAATAGTTATACAATTTCTGGCTATCTGCTCATTATCTATGTTGTTCCAAACTACTTGGTCGCACCATATACCGTCCCACAACGATTTTCTGCATAATGAAGCGACATTTTGGTTTCATGTACAAAAGATTTTATTAAAAAATAAAAATGATTTAAATGATCAATAATCAATTTGATTATCAGCCTCGAGTCGCTTCTCTAGGCTGAGAACCGAGACAGTATCTATGAGCATGTTCATAAAGATATAATATTAAGCATCAGAGGACGGCGAAATGCGCGGCAGAAAAAGGAAAAGCGATTGCTCGCCTTGATAGGAAATTCCGAGGAACCGTGCCCATCATCCCAAACCAGCACAGCCAATAGACAAGCCTCCTAGCCCAGGGCTTTGAAGGTGATCAACTATAAATCAAAAACTTACAGCAAAAAACGCTGTAATGCGGCAAAAAATAGTTTTTTACAATCAGGGCGTTATACTGCCATCTTCAAAGCCCTGGCCTCCTAGCCCTGTTCAATCCCATCCCACAATCCAACCCAGTCTCCATCCTTCGCATCCGTACCTCCGCCATCCTGGATCAATACGCTGTCCCAAACCCTTTACAGAATAATGGCAAACCCCCGCCCCAACCGCAAGCCCGGACAAACACCCCCATCACCCCGCCGGTCCCTCCGCCTCGTCCGTCACGCCCTTTGCCGCTCCCAACTCCCGCTCCAGCTTCGCCCCTTCCTCGGCCCGGGCCTGGGAGAAACGGGCGATGCCTAGATACAGCACCGGGGTCAGGAACAGGGTAAACACCGCCGCCAGGCCCAGCCCCCCGAACACCACCCAGCCGATGGAGGCTCGGGCTTCGGCGCCGGGACCGCTGCTCAGGATCAGGGGCAGGCCCCCCAACACCGTGGACAGCAGGGTCATGACCACCGGGCGCAGACGCACCCGGGCGCTGGTGACGATGGCCTCGTAAACCCCCTGGCCCCGGTCCCGGAGCTGGTCGGCGAATTCCACCAACAGAATGCCGTTCTTGGCCATCAGCCCGATCAACAGGATCAGGCCGATCTGGGAATAGATATTCAGGGAAGTGCCGGTCAGGAACAGGGCGAACACGGCGGCGGCCACCCCGAAGGGCACGATCAGGGCCACCACCAGGGCGCTGGTGATGCTCTCGAACTGGGCGCACAGCACCAGAAACACCACCACCAGGGCGATGGCGTAGGTGATAGCCACCTCCCGGGAAGTCTCCTCCAGGGTGGCCGCCTCCCCCAGCAAGATCATGCTCACATCCGAGGGCAGCAGCTCATCGGCCAGGGCGCGGAGATCGTCCACCGCCGCCTGCAAGGGATAGCCCGGGGCCACTTCGGCGTCGATCTCCACGGCTCGGCGCTGAACGTGGCGGTCCAGCTCCGCAGCCACCCCTTCCTCGGTGAGGGTGACCACCGTGGACAAGGGCAGCAGGGCGCCGTTGGCGGCGCTGACGTACAGATTCACCAGATCCGAGGGATCGTTGATCTTGCCCGTGGACGCCTCCAGCAAAATGGGCACGGCCTCGTCGGCCACATTCAGGTCCACCAACTCGTCGCCGTCGATCATGGCCCGCAACGTAGTGGCCAGTCCCTCCAGGGGAATGCCCAGATCGGCGGCCCGGCGGCGGTCGATACGAAACGACAACTGGGGCTGGGTGGGCTGATAGGAAATATCCGGCTCGGACAAATTGGGCAGGCGGTCCTCAATGGCTCGGGCCATGGTCTTGGCCACTTCATAAAGATGCAGATAATCGTTGCCGACCAGGGCCACCTCCATGCCGCCGCCGGCATCCCGCAGGTTCAGGCTATTGGGGCTGGAGATACTGACCCGGGCGCCGGGAATCTGGGACAGAGGGCCACGCAACTCGGCGATAATAGCTTGCTGGCCGCGCTCCCGATGCGCCCAGGGAACTAGGGGGGTGGTGACCCGCACCCGGTTCAAGTCGTAGCGGCCGACGATGGTATATAGGGACTCCGCCTCACCCGCCGCCACTAGAGGAGCTAGCATGGACTCAATGCGCTGGGCTTGGCGCTCGCTATAGGCCAGGGACACCCCGTCCGGGCCGGTGGCGTTCACGTAGAACACCCCCCGATCCTCCGGGGGCAGCAACTCCCGGTCCAGGGCCTGGAACACCAGCCCGGCCCCCACCGCCGCCCCCAAGGCCAGGGCCAGGGTCGGCAGGGGATGGGCCAAGACCCGGATCAGCAGGGCCTGATACAGCCCGCCCAGGCGTCGGCCCAGGGCGGGCAGAAAGCCTAGGGCCTGGGGCCGGTCGCCGGCGTGGGCGGGAATCCGGGCCGCCAGGGAGGGCACCAGGGACAGGGCCACGAAGGAGGAAATGGCCACCGCCACCGCCAGCACGAAGCCGAACTCCCGGAACAATCGACCCGCCGTGCCCGGCAGAAAGGAAATGGGCACGAACACCGAAATCAGCACCGCCGTGGTGGCGATCACCGCGAAAAACACTTGCCGGGTGCCCAGCACCGCTGCGGCCCGAGGGCCGAGACCTTGGGCACGGCGGCGCTGGATGTTCTCCAGCACCACGATGGAATCGTCCACGATCAGCCCGGTGGCCAGGATCAGGGCCAGCAGGGTCAGGATATTGATGGAGAAACCGAACAACCAGATGGCGGCCAGGGTGCCGATCAGGGCGATGGGAATGGCCGCGCTGGGCACCAGGGTGGCCCGCGGCGAGCCCATGAACAGCCAGATGGTGGTCACCACGATGGTCACGGTCAGGCCCAGGGTAATCAACACCTCCCGCACCGAGCCGCGAATAAACGTGGCGTCATCGGCGGTTATGACCAGTTCCAAATCCTTGAAGCGGTGGTTCAGGCGGGCCACGGTTTGGGCCACCCGGTCGGAGATATCGATGGTGTTGGCGCGGGCCTGACGCACCACCCCCAAACCGATCACCGGGCGACCGTTCAGGCGCACATAGGATTGGGCATCCTCCGGCCCGAAATACACATCGGCCACATCGCCGATACGGGTGGTCCCCCGCACGATAATATCTTCCACCTGGGCGGGGGTGACGGCTGAGGCGGCGGCCCGCACGATCAACTCCTGATCGGCGGACCGGAAACTACCGGCGGGCACGTCAAAAGGGGCCTGGCGCAGGGCTGTGGCCACGTCCGTGACCGATAGCCCGTAGCTGGTCAGGCGCAAAGGGTCCACCACCACCCGCAGCAGCCGACGGCGGTCTCCGAACAAGGGCACGTCGGCCACTCCGTCGATGGCGATCAGCTCCGGCACGATGTCCTTCTCGATTACCCGGGTCAGTTCATCTTCCCCGAGCCGGTCGCTGACGGCGGCGATGCTGACAATGGGGCTGGCGTCCTGGTCGGCCTTGACCACGGTGAGTTGCTCCACGGCGGCGGGCAGTTGCCGCTGCACCCGGCTCACCGCCTCGCGCACATCTGCGGCCGCCGCGTCCAGATCCGCGCCCGGGGCGAACTCCACCCGGATGCGCATATTGTTCTCCTCGCTGGAAGACCGGATAGACTTCACCCCCGACACCCGGGCCACGGCCCCTTCCACGAGGCTGGTCACCTCGGCGTCCATGGTCTCGGGAGAGGCCCCTGGATAATCGGCCCGGACCGTGACGATGGGCCGGTCCACGTCCGGCAGCTCCCGCACCTCCACGGCTAAAAAGGCGGCAATGCCGGCGATGGCGATCAGCAGATTCAGCACCAGCACCAGCAGCGGTCGGCGCACCCCCAAGGCCGGTAGATCGGCGCCGGTCATGGCCGCTCACCGGCGGGGCGGACTTCCAGCCCCTCGCGCATGCGCTGCACCCCTTCCACCACCACCGGCGTACCGTCGGCCAGGACCGCGTCCACCAGCACCCGGCCCTCCCGGCGCTGGACGATAGCCACGGCCACCCGGCGGGCCTGATTGCCGTCCACCGTCCACACATAGGAGCCGTCGCCACCCCATTGCACGGCCACCTCCGGCACCACCGGAAAGGGGGGGCCTTCCAGTTCCAGGGTCACCCGGAAGCTCATGCCCGGGCGCAGCCGGTCGGCGGGGTTGGGCACCCGGGCGCGGACCACGAAAGTGCGGCTCACCGGGTCGATGCGGCTGTCCATGGCCACGATCCGTCCCTCGGCCCGGGCGCCCCGAGCCGCCCAGGTGGACACGGTGATGGGCTGGCCCACCGCTAGGCGGTCAATAAAAATCTCCGGCACCTGGAAGCTCACCAGCAGTTCGTCGCGGTCGTCCAGGGAGGCGATGAGGGTCGTGGGGTCGATGCGGTCTCCGGGGTCGATCTCGGTGAGGCCCACATGCCCGGCGAAGGGGGCCTCGATGGTGCGGTCGTCTAGGGCCAGTTGCGCCCGCTCTCGTTCCAGGCGGGCCAGTTCCAGGGCGGTGCGGGCTTCGTCCAGCAGGGTAGGGGAGACGGCGCCGCTGCCTCGGGTGCCCTCGTAGCGGCGCAGCAGCCGTTCGGCGTCCCGGACTCGGACCCGGGCCAGCTCCAGGGTCAGGCGGGCGTCCCGGTCGTCCAACGCCACCAACACCTGGCCTGCCGTCACCCGCTGGTCGGCGTCGAAGTTCACGGCTATCACCTCCCCGGCGGCGGCCGGGTGCAGGGTCACCGAGCGGATCGCCCGGGAGGTGCCCACCGCCTCCAGGCGGGTGCGCTCCGCTTGCAGGGCTACCGGCTCCACCAGCACTGGCACGGCGGCAGACAGGGCGGCGCGGGGGGTGGAACGGTTGGCGGCGGGGGTATCCGTGAAAAAATCGGGCGCCAACGCCAGCGCCCCGATGGCCGCCGCCACCGCAGTCACGCCGAGCACCAAGGTCATTAACCGGGCCACGGGGTTTCCTCTCGCCATAGACCTAAACACTGACAGCGGGCGCGATTTGGGGTTCAGGACGCTGGGCTACAGTCGAAGACTGGATGCCGCTCCAGGAGGCCCAACCCCATGAGCGCCGCGCCCGCCGTGTTCGACAACCATTTGTATATCATAGGTCCCCGCTTGCCACTGGTCTCTAATCAAGGTTGGGGGGTTGGCTTATTCTCGATTGCGACTTAGCCACCGGCCAGCGGCCCAGCATGTCATCGAGCGTCCAGATTCAGCCGGTTGTTGCCCGACCCGCCGCCCGATAGCTTTAGGGAGCCGGTCACCCGCCAGTCCGCCCCGTCCAGTTGCACATGCCAACGGCCTGGGCTGAGGACGGGCAGAGCCGATTGATAGAGATTTTCGCCCACTCGGCGCAGGCTGATATGGTGATCCTGGCCAGCCCGGGTGGCGTGGAGTAGCGCCAATTCCAGTCGTTCGGGCCGCTCGGGGGCGGCCAGTTCCAGGCTGAGCCGGTGATGATCCCGGTCCAACTCAAGCACCGCGCCGATGCCCCGTTCTCTGGCGATCCTGGCCCGGTCCAGACGCTGGTTGATGGTCAGGCCCTCCTGGTAATAATCGTCCACCACCAGGCCGTCCGGGTCCCGCAGAGCCAGGGCGATGGTGATTAGACAGCCCACCACCGCCGACAGGGGAAGAAAAATCAGCACCCATGGCCAGAACTGGCGGTACCAGGGTAAAGCAAGGGCGGGTGTACTCAAGATACTCTCTCCTCAGCGCAGGGCCGGGCCGAGGAAGCGGGCCTCGGCGTGGGTGTTCAGTCGGGGGTCGTCCACGGCCTCCAGACCGAAGCGGATCTCGGTGCTGGTCCGGGTCAGGTCCGTGGGGTCCATGCGTACCCGCACCGGCAGGTTCAGCACCTCGCCGCCGATCACCTTCACGTCGCCCCGCGTGTTGACCAGTTCCATGCCCGGCGGCCCCTCCAGGGTGACCTGAAAGCGGTGATCCCCCTCGTCCATATTCAGAAGCTTCAGGGTATAGGCATTCTCAACCAGCCCCATTTCGGTCTGCCGATACAGGGTGTTGCGGTCGCGGATCACGTCCAGTTCCAGGGGAGTGCGCTGGCTGATGGCATACAGTAGACCAATGAACAGCGCCAGCAGCAGGGTGGCGTAGATATAGACCCGGGGCCGCAGCACTCGAGCGGGCTGGTGCTGTAGGGTGTTCTCGGTGGTGTAGCGGATCAGGCCCCGAGGATAGCCCACTTTGTCCATCACATCGTCACAGACGTCGATGCAGGCGGCGCAGCCAATGCATTGGTATTGCAGACCGTCGCGGATGTCGATGCCGGTGGGGCAGACCTGTACGCACAGGGTGCAATCCACGCAGTCCCCTTTGCCCAGGCTCTTGGGGTCGGTTCCGCGCTTGCGTGACCCTCGGGGTTCGCCCCGCTCCGGGTCGTAGGACACAATCAGCGTGTTACGGTCGAACATGGCGCTCTGAAAGCGGGCGTAGGGGCACATATAGATACACACCTGCTCGCGCATCCAGCCAGCGTTGCCGTAGGTGGCGAAGCTGTAAAACAGAATCCAGAAGGTTTCCCAGCTACCCAGTTCCAAGTGGACCAGCCGCGCTCCCAGCTCGGTGATGGGGGTGAAGAAACCCACGAAGGTAAAGCCTGTCCACAGGGCGAAGGCGATCCACAGGCTGTGTTTGGCGGTCTTGATGAGCAGCTTGCGGCGGGTCCAGGGCGCCTTGTCCAGCTTCATGCGCTTGGGGCGGTCCCCCTCTACCCAGCGTTCCATCCATATGAAAATCTCGGTCCATACGGTTTGGGGGCAGGCGTAGCCACACCACAACCGACCGGCCAGGGCAGTGAAAAAAAACAGAGACAGGGCCGCAATAATCAGCAGCAGCGCCAGATAAAAGAAATCCTGGGGCCAGAAGGTCCAGCCAAAGATATAAAATTTACGGGCCGGCAGGTCGAACAGCACTAGCTGCCGGTCGTTCCAGGATAGCCAGGGCAGGAGGTAATACAGGCCCAGTAGGGCGATGACCGCTAATTTGCGTAGGTTTGCAAAGCGTCCCTTTACTTCCCTGGGATAGATTTTGATACGCTTGGCATAGAATGAATTCGCGGCGGATTCCTGGCCGGGGGCTTTGGCCCCTTCAGTCTTGGCATTCAATTGTCTATCCTGCTTATTGTCCCTTGCGACATGGCCTCTGATTGTCAATGATTGCAAATGCGTCCTGCATTGTTCCAAGTCAATAAACCGATCTTCGTTTTTGTCGTCGCCAGCCTTAGCCAGGGCTTAATTTGGAGTACGACCGGACCATGCCCACAATCCCACCCCGAATCGAAGTGCTGTCGGGGAGTTCCTTTCCAGGTGACCCCCGTGCCGAAGCTCGAATTGAGGCCGCCCAGAGTAATCGCTTCCGGTTACGGCTCTTTCTGATCGTTCTAGCGGTCAGTTTGGTAGTCAGCCTCGCTTTTACATTCCTGCGTCCAGCGGTCTATCGCAGCACCGCCACCCTGCTGATCGCCCCGCCGGCCGCTTTTGACACGGAGACCCCCGAAACCAAGGCTCAGTATGTGGCGGTCCAGCAACAGCGGCTAACCAGCCTGGAGTTGCTCACCCAGGTCTATCAGCGACTGCCCAGGGAAGATTTTCCCGATGACCGGTTTCCATCCAACCCACTGGTATTGCGGGAAATGCTTGCCGTGAAGCCCTTGCCCGATACGTATATGGTTGAACTGCGCGCCGAGGGGGGCGATAAGCTGCTGTTGCCCATCATGGTGAATGCCTGGGTGGATACCTATGAGGAGTCCCACCGGGGAGGCCAGCGCCTGGAATCCGAAGCCACCGTTCAGGCCCTACGGGAGCAATCCGCCGACCTTGAGCAGCGCGTGACCGACAAACGGTTGTCCCTGGACGAGTTCCGCCGCCGGTATGACATCGTGTCCATGGAGCGGGACGAAAACCAGGTATTGGCGCGGCTCAAGGGGCTGGCGGACAGTCTGAAAAAGGCCAATGAAGAAGTGATTACGGCTGATTCCCGGCTGGAGTCCCTGAGCCAGGCCGCAGCCCAGGGTAAAGTCGTCGTCAGCGAACAGTATCGGGTGGAACTGCACCGCCTCCAGGACCGGGCGGCTGAACTGCGCGGCAAGCTGAATGGTCTGGCCCGGCGCTTCACCCAGGCGTATATGGAACTCGACCCGGACATCATCGCCATGACCGAAGATCTGGAGCGCACCGAAGCGCGGATTGCCCAGGTCAGTCAGTTAGGCAAGCGAGAGGCTCTGGATACCGCCGAGCAGCAGGTGGTCGCGGCCCAAGCGACGGTGGGGCGGCTGGAGGCACAACTCGTCGACTACAAAAAGACCGCTCGGGATTTTACGACTCGCTTTGGCGAACACGACGCCTTACAAGATGAGTTGGAGCAACTGGAGACGCTGTATCAGGACGTGCAAGAGCGGTTGGTGCAGGAGGAAGTCAGCAACCGCTATCAATTTCCACAGGTCACGGTGCTGGACAAGGGCTATATGCCCGACTGGCCCATTTATCCCCACTATTTGCGGGATGCCGGTCTGAGTCTGGTGGGTTCGGTGCTGATGGGCTTGCTGGCGGTCGCGCTGTACAGTGTATTCAACCGTCCTCCCCGGGACACCGGGCCTGCTTCCATGGTGACCGCCATTTATCCCGCGAACGACCGGGAGACTCTGGTCCATGACGATCATGACACCCAACACCTGGACGCCCCCTCCGCCGACCCGTCCCTGACCCACAAACCGCCCCGGGAGCTGGACCCGGCGGAGACCCAGGCCCTGCTGGCTATCGCCAGCGATGCGGGACGGCGGCTGTTGCTGGCCTTGCTGGGGGGGGTGTGGGTCCATGAGGCGGCGGCCTTACGCTGGCGGCATGTGGATCTGGACAAGGGCTGCCTGCATGTGCCGGGCAGCGAGGGCCGGGTTCTGCCCTTATCGCCCCAGCTACACAAGGCGCTGGCCGCTGTCGGTCCTGGCGACCCGGCCTTGCCCTTGTGGCCCGATGCCAAGGGTCGGCCACTGGGGGAGGATCAATTACGCGGCATGATCGCCTGCCTGGCCCACGACACCGGTCTTGAGTGGCCCGAGCAGATCACCCCCGAGGCACTCATGCATACCTATCTGGTCTATCTGGTCCGTCAAGGTCTGCGACTGGGGGAGCTGGAGCGGGTGGCCGGTCCCATACCCCCCTCCATACAGGCCAGCTACGGCGCCTATTCACCCCCTGGTCCCCGGTTGACTCTAGAGGAGGTCGAGCCGAGTTATCCCCTGGCCGATAGGCAGGAGCGCGGTTGATGGCCCCGGCATGGGGAGCTGAAAAGGCATGGGGTCACGCCAGCGACGTTGGGGCAATAAGCGCGGCGATGGAACTGTCTCGTCTGGAGCTGTCCCGCTTCTGCTGGCGGCGCTCCGAGGCTAGCCCATGGCCCACCTGGACTTGAGCCTGGACGCCGAGGAAGCGGCCTGTTTGTATTATTTGTCCCGCTATCCCGACGCCGAGCCGGGCCGCTGCGGCAGGCGGGTGTTGAACCGGCTGCTGAATCGGGGCATGGTCGAGCAGGTACGGATCTTATCCCTGCCGGTGCTGGGCCAGACCGTGCGCTATCGGATCACCTCCCGAGGCCGGGCCGCTCTGGCCGCAGTCGGGCGCGGAGAATAAGGTGGACGATCTGTCGGCGGCGTTTCTGGCCGCTTTCCAGTTGATCCTGGCTTTCGATGCCGATTTGGCGGAAATCGTCCTCCTATCCCTGCAAGTGAGCTTGAGCGCCCTCCTGCTGGCCTCCCTGGTCGGACTGCCGGCGGGGGCGGCCCTGGCCCTGGCCCGGTTCCCCGGGCGGCGAATTCTGGTGGTATTGCTCAATGCCCTGATGGGCCTGCCGCCGGTGGTGGTGGGCCTACTCGTGTATCTGCTGCTGTCTCGATCGGGACCACTGGGGTTTTGGGGATTATTGTTTACTCCCACCGCCATGGTGATCGCCCAATGCCTGCTGATCTTCCCCATTGTCGCCGCCCTGACCCGGCAAGTCATCGAGGATCTGTGGGGGGAGCTGGAGGAGCAACTCCGCTCCCTGGGCGCCGGTCCTGGACGGGCGTTGTGGACCCTGCTCTGGGAGGCCCGCTACAGCCTGCTCACCGCCGTGCTGGCCGGCCTGGGCCGATCCATCGCCGAGGTGGGGGCGGTGATCATCGTCGGCGGCAATATCGCCCACGTGACCCGCACCATGACCACGGCCATCGCCCTGGAGACCAGCAAGGGCGACCTGCCCCTGGCCCTGGGGCTGGGCATTATTTTGATTACCCTGGCCATCGTGCTGAACGTGGCGGTGTCCCTGGCTCGGGAGACGGCGCAACGGCTGGGAGGGTGAGGCTCCGGTTAAGGGGACCGGGATTCGGCAAAGCCGCCCTGGCGTTGGTCAAGCGTGCAGCCGCTGCCCTCGGCGTCAAGGCGCTACACCTTGAGGTGGCGCGTGCCAACAAAATAGCCCAGCGTTTGTATCGTGAAATGGGCTGCGTTCCACGAAAACGGTACTTCCTCATGTCCGCTGTCACCGAATACCCATCCGCTTCCTAATAGTGACCCCCGCCGGGGGCAGAACCACGGCAACGGCCCGGGGCGGATTGCCGACGCAAGCCAGAATCGCCGCCAGGTAGCTCATGGCAAGCCGCTCAGTCCAGATGGGTCCGGGGATTGAAGCTGAACTCCCGGCCCATGCGCTGGAACCACTCCCGGGCCGCCTCGGAGTCAACCGGCGGATTGATGATCTTCAGGATCACATACTGGTCCCCTGAAGGGGAGCCTGGCAGGCCCCGGCCCCGCAACCGGAGCTTCTGGCCGCTTTGGGCGCCAGTGGGGATGTTCACGGTCACCCGCCCCCCCAGGGTGGGGACCGCCACCTGGGCGCCCAAGGCCGCTTCCCAGGGTGTTATGGGCAATTCCAGGGACACATCCCGGCCGTCCAGCCGGTACAGGTGATGGGGATGGATATGCACGTCCAGATACAGATCGCCGCTGGGACCGCCCCCCTGGCCGGTCATGCCCTGGCCCCCCAAGCGAATCTTCTGGCCGTTACGCACCCCGGAGGGGATTTTGACGTTTAGGGCGCGATTGCGGGTGACCATGCGTCCGGCGCCATCCATTTCGGGGATTTGCAATTGCAAGGTCCGGGCGCCCCCATGGAAGGCTTCTTCCAGGGTGATGTCCAGGCGGGCGCGCTGGTCCTGGCCAGCCTGGCGAAAGCTGCGGCGACCGCCACCGCCGAAGCCCCCGAAACCCTGGCCGAACAGGGTCTCGAAGAAATCACTGAAATCGGCGCCTCGGTTCCCAGGAGGGGTCCGAAACGACTGTTCCCAGCCCGGCGGCGGGCGAAAGTCCTGGCCCGCCTTCCAGTTACTGCCCAGTTGGTCGTAGGTCCGGCGTTTCTCGGGGTCGCGCAGCACCTCATAGGCTTCCGAGACTTCTTTGAAACGGTCCTCGGCGTCGGTTTCCTTGCTGACATCTGGATGGTACTTGCGGGCTAGCTTGCGGTAAGCCTTTTTGATGTCGTCATCCGTCGCCGTCCGTGACAGGCCGAGAATCTGGTAGTAATCCTTGAATTTCATGCCCAGTGTCACAGTGGTTTAAAGTGGCGGGGCGTGATTGCCCCGCCATCAGATGGTATCAGGATTCAACGCTGATTTTACGGGGCTGGGTGCGCTCGTGCTTGGGAATGACAATTTCCAGCACGCCATTCAGCCCCCGGGCGCTGATCTTCTCGGGGTCGGCGGTGTCCGGCAGACTAAAACGCCGGTAGAACGTGCCCCTGGCCCGCTCCACGCGCTTGAAGCCTTCCCGCTCCTCGGTGGACTCGACGCGGCGCTCGCCCTTGATGGTCAGCAGGCCGTTTTCCATGGTGATTTCGATGTCCTTGGGTTCTACCCCGGGAATATCGGCGTGCAGCACAAAGCGATTGGGTTCCTCTCTGATGTCCACCGCCGGCACCCAGTCGCAGGTGACGACATTGGAGTTGTCCTCACCGCCCTGGCGTAGCTCGAACAGCCGATCCAGTTCCTTGCTCAGTTGGTTGAGGCGGTTCCAGGGTTCGTAACGGGTGATGTTCATGGTGATGTCTCCTGATGTTGACAGGGTTGATGCTATGGACGCTTACCTAGATAGGGATGCCGAAAAGCTTTTCAAGGGGGTTATCATGGCGTTTCGAATTTCCCCACGGAGCCACCGTCCATGGCCGAGCAGCGTCAGTTCATTCCTTTACGGATCGCTGTACTCACCGTCTCCGACAGCCGCGTCGAGACCACCGATACTTCCGGGCGGGCGCTGGTGGAAGGGCTGACCGGGGCCGGCCACGAGCTGGCCGACAAGCGCATCGTTCCCGACGATATTTATCAGATCCGAGCCGTGGTCTCGGCCTGGATCGCCCATGAGGCGGTGAACGCCATTATCACCACCGGCGGTACCGGGGTGACTGGCCGCGATGGCACCCCGGAGGCAGTCAAAGCGTTGCTGGACAAGGAGATTGAAGGCTTTGGGGAGCTGTTCCGAATGCTCTCCTGGGAAGACATCAAGACCTCCACCATCCAATCCCGTTGCTTGGCGGGGGTGGCCAACGGCACCTATATTTTTTGTTTGCCCGGTTCCAGCGGCGCTTGCCGCACCGCTTGGGAACGGCTGATTATCGATCAACTCGACTATCGCACTCGGCCCTGCAATCTGGTGGAGTTATTACCTCGGCTGCGGGAGCGCTAGACGCCGTGGCCGATGGCCCGCGTATCGGCATCGCCCTGGGCAGCGGGTCGGCCCGGGGTTGGGCGCATATCGGGGTACTCAAGGCCCTGGAGGCGGCTGGGGTGCGCCCTACCGTGGTCTGCGGCACCTCCATCGGCGCCCTGGTGGGGGCGGCCTATGCCAGCGACCGGCTGGCTGAACTGGAAGAATGGGTCCTGGACCTGGACCTATGGGCCATGCTGAGGCTGATTGATCCGCGCCGGGGAGGGGTGATGGAAGGGGAGCGATTGATGCGGGCGTTTACCGAGCGGGTGGCGGACGTGCCTATCGAATCCCTGCCCAAGGTGTTCGGGGCGGTGGCCACCGACCTGGTGAGTGGCCGGGAAGTGTGGCTGCACAAGGGTTCCCTGGGGGACGCAGTGCGGGCCTCCATCGCCTTGCCGGGGTTGTTCAAGCCGGTGCGCCTGGAAGGCCACTGGCTAGCGGACGGAGGGCTGGTGGACCCGGTTCCGGTATCCTTGTGCCGGGCGCTAGGGGCGGAGCGGGTGATTGCCGTCAATCTCAACGGCGATATCGTCGGCCGGCATTTCCAGCGTCGCACCCGGCGCACCCGGGCCGCTGAGCTGTTGGAGCAGATCAGCGCCCGTTTCCAACTGGGCAAGGGGGTGGGGGCGACCGAAGACCGGTCGCCGACAGAGGAGAATTTTGGCCTGTTCGATGTCATGGCAGGGGCCATGAACATTATGCAAGACCGGATCACCCGCAGCCGCATGGCCGGCGATCCCCCAGATCTGCTGCTGGCCCCGCGCCTGGCGCATCTGGCCTTGATGGATTTTGACCGGGCTGCGGAGGCCATCGCCGCCGGGGAGACCTGTGTCAGGAATTATCGGGCCGCCCTGCGCGATGTCCTGAACCTGGAACTGCTCGATCCCCAGGGGGACGACGATCTCCAGGTCGGGAGGGCGGACCCGTGAGTCCGGGAGAGATGAACGCCCTGTCGGCCTTTCTGGTGGGGTTGCTGGGAGGGGTGCACTGTTTCGGCATGTGTGGCGGCATCGTCGGCGCCTTGACCCTGGGGCTGCCGGTTTCGGCGCGGCGTCGGTTCAGAGGGGTATTGCCTTACTTGCTGGCCTACAATGTCGGCCGCATCGCCAGCTATACCCTGGCCGGGCTGCTGGCTGGTGGGGTGGGGGCCTGGGCCGCCAATTTGGCTTCGGTGCGCCACGGTCAGCAAGTGCTGCAAGTGCTGGCCGGGCTGTTCATGATCGCCCTGGGGCTGTATCTGGCTGGCTGGTGGCGGGGTCTGGCTCAGGTGGAGCAAGCCGGTGGCGTTCTGTGGCGGCGCATCCAGCCCCTGGGCCGAGGGCTGTTGCCGGTGGCCACGCCGGTCCAGGCTCTGGGGCTGGGACTGGTGTGGGGCTGGCTGCCCTGCGGACTGGTCTATAGCGTGGTGATCTGGGCCGTGGCCGCCGGGGGGGCGGTCAAGGGAGGGCTGATCCTGTTGAGCTTCGGTCTGGGCACCCTGCCGACGCTGCTGGCCATGGGGGCGGCGGCAGGGGTGCTGGCGGGCTGGGTGCGCAAGCCCTGGGTACGACAGGGGGCGGGGGTCTTGGTGATGGGCTTCGGGGGGTATCAAATGGCCGTCGCCTGGTAAGCCCAGCGGTTCTACAATTCCACCCGCCCTTCGGTCATGAACTCCGGAGCCGGCTTAGCGAAGAAATAGCCCTGGCCCAGGGCGATGCCCAGCTTGCGGAGAATCTCCACGGTCTCCCGGTTTTCCACGAATTCGGCGATGGTGGTGACGTTCAGGCCCTTGGCCATTTCGGCGATGGCCTTGACGAAAATCCGGTCGGCCCGATCCCGGTGCAGATTGCGCACGAAGCTACCGTCGATCTTCACGTAGTCCACCGGAATGTGCTTGAGGTAATGGAAGGAGGAAAAGCCGGCTCCGAAATCGTCCAGGGCGAAGCGGTAGCCCATGTCCCGCAGGGCGCCGATAAAATCCACGGCGTCGGTAAAGTTCTCCACGGCGGCGGTTTCGGTCACCTCGAAGACGATGCCGCTGGGATTGGCCTGGTAGCGACGGGTGGCCTCCTGGACCAGTTCCAGCATATCGGTGCTGCCGAAATGGCGACCGGATAGATTGACGGTCAGGGCCACCGGACAGCCCAGTTGCACACTGCTGCCCTGAACTCGGATGGCGGATTCCACCACCCAGTGGTCGATGTCCCGGATCATTCCAAAGCGTTCGGCGATGCCGATAAAAGCCCCGGGGCTGATCAATTCGCCGTCCTCGCCGATCATCCGCAGTAGGCTCTCGTAATGGCGGATCTGCCCGCTATAAATATCCAGGATGGGCTGAAAATATAGTTTGAAGCGGTTGTCCTTTAGGGCGCTGCGGATGCGGTCTTCCCAGTGAATTTTGTCCTGCATGCGGGCCACGTCGGTGTTTTCCTGGAACATCCGATAGGTGTTGCGGCCTTGTTCCTTGGCTTTGTACATGGCCGAATCGGCCATGGCCAGCAGGTCGCTCGCCTTATGGCCGTGGTGGGGGAACAGGGCTACCCCGATGCTGGCGGAGAACGGGGTGCGCCGACCGTCGTGGATAAACTCCTGGCTGTTCAGATGCTGGATCAGCAGCCGACAGACCTTGCCGGCCTGGGCTTCGAGGGCATTAGGCAGAATGATGCCGAACTCGTCGCCCCCCAGTCGGCCGATCACGTCGGTCTGGCGCAGTTGGGCCTGCAAATGGTTGGCAACCTGGCGCAGGTACTCGTCGCCGGTGTGATGACCGTAGGTATCGTTGATGTATTTGAACTGATCCAGGTCGAGGAACACCAAGGCGCCCTGGGTGTCATAGCGCCGGGCGTAGGCGATAGTCTCATCCAGCTTTTCCTGGAAGCGTCGACGGTTGATAAGCCCGGTCAGGGAGTCGTGATCAGCCAAATAGGCGATGCGTTGTTCGGTGCGTTTCTCGTCGGTGACATCTAGCAGCAGCCCCCGCAGCACCGGGCTGGCATCCCCCGGCTCCACCGAGCCGATCAACCGCAACCAGCAGTGGTCATCGCTTCGTCGGCGAATGCGAAAGTCTAGATTCAGACTGCCGGCGAAATTTCCAGGTTGGGCTAGAAAACCCCGCACCCGTTCCAGGTCCGCCGAGTGGACGTGGGTGGCGATAAAATCCTCTCGTAGCCAGGTTTCCATTGGCCAGCCCAGGAGTCCTTCGGCCTCCTCGCTGACATAGCGGAAGCGAGCGTGGTTGGGTTCGGCTTCCCACACCACGGCATTGATGCCACTGAAGAGGGTGCGCAGTCGACGTAACTCCTGAATCAGTTGTTCCTGCTGCAAACGCTGGTGCTGTTGCCCGCTTTCCAAATCCTCGGCCAGGGCGTTGATAGACCGGGCCGCGTCCCCTATGGCGTCGGCGGTATTTAGGGTAGCCCGATGCCAGAGGCGGTGCTGCTGGAGCGCCTGGGCGGTATCGGCGAGTTGTCGCAGATCCCGGTGCAGGGAAAGGCTGGTGAGAACTATGGCCAGGCTGGAGAGTATCAGGCCTAGCAAGGCCACGCCGGTGTTCTGTAGCCAGATCCGGTAGATGACCTCGCGTACCTGGGTTTCGGCGAAGCCGACCCGCAGTATGCCGAGGCTCTGGCCGCGCCAGCGAACGGGTAACTCCACCGCCAATAAGCCATCGGTCAGGTGAACCCGGAAGGTGTTCGGCGCCGGTCCCCGGACAGCGGGTGGCTGGCCCAGGGAGGCCAGGGGTTCTCCCAATGGGGTGTACACTGCGGCGTAGCGTAGGCTGGCATCATCCTGAAGGGTTTCCAGTGCATCCAGCAGCAGACCACGATCGGCATTGCGCAGACCCGGAACGAGGGCGGTGGCCAGCAAGGTGCCGCGAGTATGGATCAACTGATCGAGCAGCGCGTCTAGGGTGTCGTCGGTCAGGCGGGCGGCATTCCAAGTCAATACCCCCATAATCGCCGCCTGAATCAGCAGCACCCCCAGGATCAAACGGACGGACAGGCGCAGTTTGGACATGAACACGATTCCCTGTTCGGGCCGGAGCCCGTCGGCTACTTTATTGTTTTTCTGATAGGGCGCGGTTCAGGGGCGCCCTAGGCGGTACAACGCCAACTCTCCCAACAGATTCGGCAATAAGCGCAACCCCGGACTGGAGCGGTGGCCGCTATCCAGGACCGAGCGTTGCAGCACCTCTATGGACTTGCGCCGACACAGTTCCTCGAAATCCCGGATGGTGAACAAGTGGATATTCGGGGTGTTGTACCACTCGTGGGGCAGCAGTTTGGAGACCGGCATCAGGCCCCGGAGGGCCAATTGGGCGCGACAGCGCCAGTAGCCGAAATTAGGGAAGGTGACAATGCCTTCCCGGCCCACCCGCAGCATTTCGTCCAGCAGCCCTTCGGTGTGCCGTACCGCCTGTAGGGTCTGGGTCATGAGTACATAGTCGAAGGAGTCGTCGTCGAAGTCCGATAGCCCCGCCTCCAGGTCGGCCTGGATGACATTGACCCCGGTATGAATGCACTTGAGGATCTTGTCCGGGCTGATCTCCAGACCGTAGCCGCTGGCCCGGCGTTGGTCGCGCAAATAGGCGAGCAGGGCGCCGTCGCCGCAGCCTAGGTCCAGCACATGGGCGCCGGGGCGAATCCACTGGCTGATGATTTCCAGTTCAGGCCGCATGGGCGACGGCCTCACGGTAGACCCGATCCATATAGCCCCGAAAGATGGTCATGTACAGGGGGTGGGTCATGAGAAAAGAGTCGTGGCCCTGGGCGGCTTCGATCTCCGCGTAAGACACATTACGGTTGGCCTCCACCAGGGCCTGGACGATTTCTTGAGAGCGGCTGGGAGAGAACCGCCAGTCGCTGGAGAAGGACAATACCAGAAACCCGGCTTGGGCGCGGCGCAAGGCCGCCGCCAGATTGTGGTCAAAGTCGGCGGCCGGATCGAAATAATCCAAAGCCTTGGTCATCAGCAGATACGTGTTGGCGTCGAAGCGCTCCACGAAGGAATGGCCCTGATAGCGCAGATAGCTCTCCACCTGGAACTCGGTGTCGTAGTTGAAGCTGGGTCGGCCTTCGCGCAGTTCCCGGCCAAACTTGGCGCGCATGCTTTCGTCGGACAGATAAGTGATATGGCCCAGCATCCGCGCCAACATCAAGCCGCGTCGGGGCACCACATCATGCTCATAGAATCGGCCGCCATGGAATTCCGGGTCGGAGAGGATGGCTTGGCGGGCGACCTCGTTGAAGGCGATATTCTGGACCGATAGCTTGGGGGCGGCGGCGATCACCACGGCATGGGCCACTCGATCGGGAAAGTCGATGGCCCACTGCATGGCCTGCATCCCACCCAGGCTGCCCCCCACGCAGGCCGCCCAGGTTTTGATCCCCAACCGGTCGGCCAGCCGGGCCTGGCTCCGTACCCAGTCCCTGACCGTGACGATGGGGAAGTCCGGGCCGAAGGGGCGGCCGGTTTCGGGGTTGAGGGTGGCGGGGCCAGTGGAGCCTTTGCAGCCACCCAGATTATTTGGGCAGACCACGAAGAACCGTTCCGTGTCGATGGGTTTGCCGGGACCGATGGCCGTGTCCCACCAGCCGGGTTTGCGGGCCTCCGGGGCGTAGCCAGCGGCATGGTGGTCCCCGGACAGGGCATGGAGGATCAGCACGGCGTTGCTGGCCTCGGCGTTGAGGCAGCCGTAGGTTTCGTAAATCAGTTCGTACTCGTCCAGGGTGCGTCCGCAGTCCAGCTCCAGGGGCTCCTGAAAGCGCAGTATGCTAGGCTCGACCAGACCGACGGAATCGGCGGGCAGGGGATTGGACATTGTCATTATCGGTTGCGACGAAAAACCGCCTAAGTCTAGAGACCTGGCCCGTCCCCGGCAAGCGCCGGGGGCAGTCGGCTGGGTGTATGTACCCGTAGGCGCTTGTCCCGGGCGGCCTCGCCGATCTCCAGCGACACCGCTGATTTAGGCACCCCGAATAGCTTGGCCAGCAGCCTCAGCAGTTCGGCGTTGGCCTTGCCGTCCACGGGCGCCGCCTTAAGCCGCACCCGTAGTCGACCGTCCTGGATCCCGGCCAAGCCATCGCGCCCGGCTCGGGGCCGCACCCGGACTCGCAGAATCAGGTCCGGGCCGTCCCAACGCCAACACGGCTCGGGGACCATTCAGGCCAGACCGCGTAGCGGCCCTACCACCAGGATATTGATTAGTTGCAGGCCCACCAGCACCAGGATAGGGGACAGGTCCAGGCCGGAGACAGGGGGCAGCAGGCGCCGGGCGGGGTGGAG